>NZ_JABFNS010000019.1 GCF_013116825.1 Myxococcus xanthus | reverse complement strand
GGGGCAGGGGGATGGTCGAGGAATCGGCAGGGCTCCGCGTTGCCCTCACGGGGAACCCGGACGCCTCACCCTCGGGGACGTGCCGTGTGTCCGTTGGCGGCGGAGGACAGGACGCGAGGCCTGCGCATGGGCGGGAGCGCGTCGGGGGCCACGTGGTGCGCCACGCAGCCGGGCCGGAGCCGCTCAAGCTTCCGGGCCTCCTGGAGCCCCAGGCCCGGGTTGCCGTCGAACCAGACCTCCCGCAGGTTCTTGAAGGCGGCCAGGACTTCGACGCCCTCCGCGCCCACGCGGGTCTGCACCAGCCGGAGTCTTGGGACGGCGCCGATGTCCGTCTGCTCCCGCAGCGTGTGCAGCATCGCCGTGTCGACCGCGCCGCCGAGCATCTGGAACTCCTCCGTCGGCGTCAGCGCGCTCAAAATCTCCATGTCCAGGAAGCTCGCGTCCCGCAGCACCAGCTCTCGCAGGTGGCCGTCGTCCCGCGTGTTGAGGCCGTAGACGAGCTCGCCCTTCAAGCCCCGGCGCTGGATGCGTCCATCGGGGAACCAGGACGTGTACTCACCGCCGTCCACGTGCATCTTGGGTTGTCCCGACACGTACCAGCGCCGCTCGGACACCTCGGTGGCGAAGCCGCCCGCGTATTCCACCTCGGAGGTACAGTAGCCGTTGCGCGTGAAGGCATAGGCGACGCCCGTGAAGGGCCGGCCCTGGAAGAGGCGAGGGCCGTAGTCCTCGGGCATCTCCAGCAGCGCGCTGTTCACGCGCAGCCCGCCTTCGGGCAGCGGGAGCCAGTCGGGGGAGGGGCCGGTGATGACACCTTCCGACGCCGCCATCAGCGAATCCAGCGTGCCGTCGTGTCTCAAGGAGTACGCCAGACCCGAGAAGAGCGCCTTGCCATGTCGCAATCTTCCGTCCACGCCCCGAATCAGAAAGCTCGCTCGCATCCGTTGCATGGTCCGCTCCCATTCTCACCGGGCATGCGCCGGTGAAGGCCCTGGCACCTGCTTCGTGCCACTGGAGCAAAGGCCCGGGCAATCCAGGCAGGCGGCAAAGCGTTTGCCCTGGCCGTTCGGCGATTCCGGCTGTCTGGAGTTGGCGAACGGGATGCCCCCGGGTTGGAGGCGAGGATGCGCTACCGGATGTTCCGCGGGGGTTGCGCATCCGGCGCGCCTCGCGCCTGGGACTCCCTGCGCCGAGGCCCCTGCGTGTCCGCGTAGCCCGTCAGCTCCACATACCCGCGCCCCGTGAGGGGTTGGCCCGCGCGCGTCCCCTCCAGGCCTACCGTTCCTTCCCAGTACAGCACGCTGACGGGGAGCTCCTGGTCCGCCAGGCGCGGAGTCACGGTGAGGTCCAGGCCCAGCGAATCCACCTGCATGCGCCAGCGTGACGGGTACTCGCCGCCGCTGCGTGGGCTCTTCCAGGTGTCCAGCACCGTGAGCTTCATGTCGTCGCGGCCGACGCGCACCGCTTCACCCGTGCCTTCGGGCGGCACCCACAGGCCGGTGCTGAACGCGTCCGGCGAGCCGTCCCGGTGACGGAGCTGGTAGTACATCAGCTCGCTGCCATCGGAGAGCTGGAGCGAGAACCAATCCCAGCCCACCTGGTCCGCGCCGAGCGCGCTGGTGCTCCACTCGCGGTCCATCCAGCTGTGGCCCTTCACCGCGTACGTGCGCCCGTCCACCCGCACCGTGCCGCGCGAGGGCATGCGCGTCATGGAGTAGTAATAGGACGCGTTGCCGCGCTCCGCGCTCTTCTGGCTCAGGCCCCGGTCGCCCTGGCGCACCGGTGGCTTGCCCGGCTCCAGGAGCAGCTCCAGTGTCACCGCGTCGGTCCGCGCGCGCAGCCGCATGGGCCAGGTGGACGGGCCCGCGCTGGCCGCCTCCCAGTCCTCCAGCCACACCTTGAAGGGTTGCGCGGTGGCGCCGGACAGGCCCAGCGCCACGCGGCTGAAGCGCTCCGAGGCGTGGAAGCCGCCACGGGCCACGTCCGTCACCGCGAAGTGCCCCATGTAGACCTGGCTTGAGCCCCAGGCGGAGTCACGCGGCGCGGCCTCGGGGGCCAGCGCGTTGCGGAACAGGGTGAACTGATAGCCGAAGGCGCGCCCGTCCTCCGTCTCCAGGTTGCCCGTCCAGTACCACCACTCCGTGCGGTACTCCGGATGCGGGCCGTGGTCCTCGGGGAAGTGGAAGTCCCGAGGCTCCACCGCGCGCGCGTAACCCTCCGTGCTGCCGCTCATGGCGCTGGCCACGGTCAGCGTGCCGCCCTGGCGCAGCGCGGGCAGTGGTGGCTCGCGGGTGATGGCCACCACCGCCGCCGCCAGTCCCACCAACACCACCGCCGTTCCCACGACGAGTCCCCGGCCGTTGCTCATGTGTCACTCCTCCCGCAGCGCCAGCGCGGGGTGGGCGCGCGCCATCTTCCAGGCGGGGTAGAGGCCCGCCAGCGCCGCCGCCACCAGCGCGAGCACCACGGCCTGCACCAGCGTCTGGGGCGTCAGGGCCAGTTGCAGCGTCCATCCGAAGGAGCGCTGGTTGATGACGTGCACCAGCACGTAGGCCAGCCCCACGCCCAACGGCACGGAGAACAGCCCCGCCAGCAGTCCCAGCAGACCTGTCTGCAGTGACACCAGGCCCCAGAGTTGCTCCGGCGTCAGGCCGGTGGCGCGCAGCACGGCGAACTCGCGTGCCCGCTCCAGTTGCAGCGCCATCAGCGCGCTCAGCACTCCGACGAACGCCACGCCAATGGCGAGCAGCCGCAGCACCTGCGTAATCGTGAAGGTGCGGTCGAAGACGTCCAGGGACGCCTGCCGCAGCGAGCGGTTGGCGCGCACCAGCAGCGCCTGGGCGTCTCCGGCGCGCTCGCGCACCGAGGCCACCAGCGCGTCCACGTCCTGGCCGGGCGCCGCGTACAGCGCCACGCCGCTGATGCCCCGGTCGTCGTACCAGTGCTCGTAGGTGGTGCGTGGCATCAGCAGCGTGCCCACGTCGGAGCCGTAGTCGAAGTACACGCCCACCACGCGGAAGTCGCGGGGGCCCCTGTCCGTGGCCAGCCGCACGGAGTCCCCCAGCCCCACGCCCCGGTGGAAGCCGAAGGGCTCCGAGACGAGAATCGTGTCGGGCGAGGACTCCAGCTCACGCCACGCCGTCTCCGCGTCGCCCTGCTTGAAGGTGTAGGGGCGCACCGGCGTGCGCGAGAAGTCGACGGCCATCAGGTCCGTGGGCACGCCGTCCACGCGCACGTTCGCCACGCGAAGGGTGCTGCTGCCCGCGATGCCCGGCGTGGCGCGCAGCGTCTCCGCCAGACCGGGGAGCAGCGTCGCGCCTCCGCGCCGCGCCACGAGCGAGGGCGGCGAGATGAACACGTCCGCCTGGAGCGAGGTGTCCAGCCATGACACTACCGTGCCCCGGAAGCTGGACACCATGAGGCCCACGCCCACCGTGGTGGCCACCGCCACCATCAGCGCCGCCAGCGCCACGGACGTGCGGCTGAGGCTGGTGTGCACGCCACGCGCGGCCATGCGCCCCAGCAAACCAAAGGCCATGCCCAGCGGCCGCGCCGCCAGTGAGGACACCGTCTGCGTGGCCCAGGGCACCAGCAGCGCCGCGCCCAGCAGCACCGAGAAGAGGCCGCCATACGCGGGAAGCAGCGCCTGGGTGGGCCACCGCAGCAGCACGGTGCTCGCGGCCAGCACCCCGAGGCCCAGCAGCGCCAGCCGGGGCGCCCGTCCCCGCGACACGTCCTCCAGCGTGGACCTGCGCATCGTCGTCACCGGCGGCGAGCGCGCGGCCTCCCACGCGGGCACCAGCGCCGCCAGCAGCGTGGCGCCCAGTCCCAGCGCCAGCCCCTTGAACAGGGTGAAGGGCTCCAGCGCCAGCCGCCGCACGCTCACCACGAAATACAAGTCATTGAGCGTCTGGGTGACGAGCTCCACCAGCCCTCGCGCCAGCAACACGCCCAGGAGCAGCCCCGCCACCGTCCCCACCGCGCCCAGCACGGCCGCTTCTCCCAGCACCAGCGCGAAGAGCTCGCGCCGGGTGATGCCCACCGCGCGCAGGCGGCCCAGCAGCCCGCGCCGCTGCACGACGGAGAACGTCATGGTGTTGTAGATGAGGAACATCCCCACCACGAGCGCCAGCAGCGACAGCGCGGTGAGGTTGGTGCGGAAGGCCCGCGTCATCTGCTCCACCGTGCCCGCCCGCGCGGCGGCGCGCACCAGCTCCAGGCCTTGCGGCAGCGTGGCCGCCACTTCGCGCTCC
The DNA here is from genome assembly GCF_013116825.1 of Myxococcus xanthus. Classification (GTDB taxonomy): domain Bacteria; phylum Myxococcota; class Myxococcia; order Myxococcales; family Myxococcaceae; genus Myxococcus; species Myxococcus xanthus_B. The sequence goes on along the minus strand of NZ_JABFNS010000019.1, from coordinate 78,271 downwards.
TGCGCGTCGCCGCCGGTCAGCCGCAGGTCCACGCGCGTCAGCCGGCCGGTGTGCCCCAGCAGCTCCTGCGCGGTGGACACGTCGGTGAGCACCAGGGCCTCCAGGGCCCGCGCGGTGTCCTCGTCCGCGGGCTCCAGCAGGCCCACCACGCGCAGCGGCTTCTCCAGTCCTTCCAGGTGCACCGGCAGCGTGTCGCCGGTGGACAGGCCCAGGGCGCGCGCGGCGCGGGCGCTCAGCATCACCGCGCCCGGCTCGGTGAGCAGCGCGCTCACGTTCCCCACCGCCTCGCCCCGGGCGTAGTCGCGGAAAGGCCCCTCCGCGAAGGGGTCCACGCCCAGCACGGTGAGCGTGCGCTTGTCGCCCACCGCCGCCTGGACGTGGCCCTCCACCACGGGCGCGGCCACGGGGGCGCCGGGGCGCACGCGCAGCGCCTGGTACACCGCCTCCGGCACGCCCGTGGCGCCGCCCAGGAGCTGGTGCGTGGCGCGTCCGGCCACCGCGTCGGTGGAGCGCTCGAAGGCGCGCAGGGCGCTGCCGCTGGCCAGGTCGATGGACACCACCACCGCCACGCCCAGCGCGATGCCCAGCAGCGACAGGGCCGTCAGCCACGGGTGGCGGCCCAGGTGGCGCAGGCTGGAGCGGACCAGCAGCCCCTTCACAGCGCCTCCTTCATCGCGCGGCTGCGCGTGTGCTCCACCTCCACCAGCCGGCCGCCCTCCATCGTCAGGACGCGGTGAGCGCGGGCCACCAGGCCGGGCTCGTGGGTGACGACGAGCGCGCAGGTGTTGCCCTTCCGGGTCAGCGCCTCCAGCAGGTCCAGCACCTGCCGTCCCGTGGCCTCGTCGAGGTTGCCGGTGGGCTCGTCCGCCAGCAGCAGCGGTGGCTCATGGGCCAGCGCGCGGGCCACCGCGACGCGCTGCTGCTCGCCGCCGGACAGCCGATCCGGGAAGCTGCTGGCGCGGGTGCCGAGCCCCACCTGCTCGAGCAGTGCCCGCGCCCGCGCACTGGCCTCCGCGCCGCCATGGCCGTTGAGCTCCAGCGGCAGCCGCACGTTCTCCTCCACCGTCAGCGTGGGGAGCAGGTTGAAGGCCTGGAAGATGAAGCCGATGCGCTCGCGCCGCAGCAGCGTGCGCTCGCGCTCATTCATCCGTCCCAGGTCGCGGCCATCCACGCGGACCTCGCCCTGACTGGCCAGGTCGATGCCGCTGATGAGGTTGAGCAGCGTGGACTTGCCCGAGCCGCTGCGCCCCAGCAGCACCACGAACTCGCCGCGACGCAAGGAGAGCCGCACGCCGGAGAGCACCTCGCGCGTGGTGTCGCCTTCGGCGTAGACCTTCGTGACGTCGCGCAGTTCGACCAGGGGAGGGGAGTCGGGCGGGGACATGGGGGCTTCTCCATACACGGATGCCCTGTCCGTCGCTCGACCTTCAGCGCATGCCCGCACCCCACTCAGGCGCCAGCGGCGGGCGACGCGGGCTCCCACCACGAGGCGCTCCGCTGCTGCGCCAGGAAGTCTCCGACCTCCGCCGCCAGCAAGGGTCCCGCCGTGTCCCGGGGGATGACGTGATACCCCTGCCGCAGCGACAGGACGCGCACCGACGGCGCCGCGGTGAGGCGCTGTGCGAGCCACCGTCCGCCCTCCGGGTCCACGACGTGGTCCTGCTCCGCCACCGCCACCAGGGTGGGGCAGCGCACGCGGGCCGCGTCCCGGATGGCCAGCGTCTGCAACGTGCACAAGTCCCGCAGCCGGGCCACGGGAAAGGCGGGCAGCACGGGCGCTTCCGCCAGCGCCTCCGGGTCCGAGATGTCGGTGCCCGTCTTCTCCACCCACGGACGCGTCCACTCCAGGACGGGCGTGCGCGCCAGTTGCCGGACCAGGAACATGCGCGGCCCCCGGAAGCGCACGGCCGGCGCCATCAGCGTCAGCGCGCGTATCTCCTCCGGATGCCGCGCGGCCAGTTGGAGCGCCAGCAGCGCGCCCATGGACAGGCCCGCCACGAATACGCTCCGGTGGCCCCGGAGCGCGTGCAGGGCGTGCTCCGCCGCCGCCAACCAGTCACGCCAGGTGACGTCGAGCAGGGCCCGCGGGGTGGTGCCATGGCCGGGCAGGCGCGGCGCCACCACGCGCAGGCCACGGACCGCCAGGGCCTCGCCCAGGGGGCGTACGTCCCAGGGGCTCCCCGTGAAGCCGTGCAGGAGCAGGCACACCTCCTCGCCCCGGCCCAGCTCGAAGGGCGCCGTCTTTCGCGGGTCCATGGGAGCGGCTTCTGGGAACGGGCTCACGCCGTGACACTGGCCACGCGCGAGCGCAGGCGCTATGCCCCCTGCCTCATGGCGGACACTCCGAAGCCCCCGGACATGCAGTTGCAGATTCAGATGGACGAAGACGTGGCCAATGGTCAGTACGTCAACATGGCCCTGGTGAACCACTCCGACACCGAGTTCACCCTGGACTTCATCTACGTCCAGCCCCAGCAGCCCAAGGCCCGGGTGCGTTCGCGCATCATCACCAACCCCAAGCACATGAAGCGCCTGGTGGCGGCGATGCAGGACAACATCCAGCGCTACGAGGCGAAGTTCGGCCCCATCGCGATTCCAGAGGAAGACGGCGGCATGCACTGAGCGCCGTTTTCGCCGGGGGAGCCCGCACGTCGCGTGTTTCCTCGGGCGCTTCGCTGGCCTTCGGGCCCGCTGGCGCGCAGACTCGGGGCCATGGTGCTGAGACTCCTGGTCCCCTTGCTCGTATCGCTCTACGCCTCTTCCGCCGTGGCCCAGTGCCTGGGGGATGGCGTGCAGCTCTTCCCCACACCGGGCTCCATCATCCCCACCAACTCCCGCTTCCTGCTGGAAGGCGTCGGGACGGCGCGCCCCCAGGTGGCCGCGCTGGTGGGGAAGAAGCTGCGGCTGGTGTCGGACAGCCACGTCGTCGAGGTGGCGGTGCAGCGCGGCTGGGAGAGCAGCCTGGGCCGCGTCACCGTCATCCTCAAGCCCGCCGGGGCCATGGAGGCGGACAAGCGCTACACGCTGCGCGTGGACGAGGCGCTGCCCAACGTGGCGCTCCTCAACGGCCGGGGCACCATGCTGCCCGAGTGGCGCACGGGCAAGGGGCCGGACAAGCAGGCGCCTCGCTGGCTCAAGCGGCCCGCCGTCTCCGAGGGCTTCCTTCGCCGCACCGCGCAGGGCACCGCCCGCTTCGTGCGGCTCAACCTGTCGCTCAAGGAGGACAGCCCGGCGTACCTGGTGGTGAAGCTGGAGCCGCGCCGTCCTGGCCCCAGCGTGCAGCAGTACGTGGTGCCGGTGAGCAACAACACCGCCTTCATCGGCCATGAGGCCTGCAGCGGCACCTTCGCCATGGAGGACGGCCGCAGCTACCGGGCCCGCATCCAGGCCTTCGACGCGGCGGGACAGATGGCGCCGGCGGTCCCGCCCGTGGACTTCGAGGCCCCGGACGAATACTCGATGCAGCAGTAGTGCGCGGGAGTTCTCCCCGGGGCCGGGAAGTTGGTGTAGGCCTGACGCGGGCGCCCCCGCGCGCCGAGCCTTCGGGAGAGCGAATGACGACGGTGAACGTTGAGAACCTCAAGGAGCGGATGACGGGCTTCATCCGGTCGCTGCAGGACGACATCTGCGGCGGCCTGGAGCGGCTGGACGGCTCGGCGCGCTTCCGCGAGGACTCATGGACCCGGCCGGGCGGCGGCGGTGGACGCAGCCGGGTGCTGGAGGACGGCGCCGTGCTGGAGAAGGCCGGCGTCAACACGTCCGTGGTGTACGGCGAACTGGAGGAGCAGTTCGCGCAGAAGCTCCAGGGCGAGGGCCGCCACTTCTGGGCGGGTGGCATCTCCCTGGTGCTGCACCCGCGCAACCCGCATGTGCCCACCGTGCACGCCAACTACCGCTTCATCCATCAGGGCGGGAAGGCGTGGTTCGGCGGCGGCGCGGACCTGACGCCCTACTACCTCTATGAAGAGGACGCGGCGCACTTCCACCGCGTGCACCAGGCGGCCTGTGACAAGCACGACGCCGGCTACTACGCGCGCTTCAAGAGCGCCTGCGACAAGTACTTCTACCTGCGCCACCGCGAGGAGACGCGTGGGGTGGGCGGCATCTTCTTCGAGAACATGGGCGGGGAGCTGGAGAAGGAGTTCGCCTTCATCCAGGACTGCGGCCGGGCCTTCCTGGACGCGTACCTGCCCATCGCCGAGCGGCGCAAGGACACGCCGGTGACGGAGGGGCAGCGCTTCTGGCAGGAGGTGCGGCGCGGGCGCTACGTGGAGTTCAACCTCGTCTATGACCGGGGCACCGTCTTCGGACTGGAGACGCGCGGGCGCACCGAGTCCATCCTCATGTCTTTGCCGCCGCAGGTCCGCTGGCGCTACGACTACCACCCCGAGCCCGGCACGCCGGAGGCGCGGTTGGTGGAGGTGCTGCGCCAGCCACGCGACTGGGCGGGAGGCGGCTGAGATGGCTTGGAATGCGCCGGTCCGGAGGAGGCCGGTCCACTCCATCCTCGTCGCCGTCGTGCTCGCGGTGGCCGCGGGCCACTTGCTGGTGACGCAGTGTTCGGGAAGGAGCCCCGCCACACAGGCGGCGCCCCCCAGCGACGCCGAGGCCCGCGTCAACGTGCTCGCGCTGTGTGACGCCGTCCAGGCCTACCGCGACGAGCACGGCGTCTACGTCACCGCGGGCCCCACGCCGAAGGAGGTTCCGCGCGGCGGCAGGGCCGTGGCCTTCCCCCAGGACGAGACCTTTCACCGGATTGGTTTCGAGCCCGACGGAAAGGTCCACTTCCAGTACCAGGTGGTGGTGCAGGAGAGCCCCGTGGGCGAGCCGGAGGTGTCCTGCATCGCGCGGAGTGACTTCGACGGCGACGGGCTGAACTCCCTCTACCGCGTTCGTCTGGATGCCAACGGAATGACGACGCCCATCGAGGTGGAGCGCGAGGGCGAATAGTCCGGCGCGCAACCCCGCGCTTCCGTCCGCCGAAAATCAGGAGGCCGGGCCCCCCAAGCCAGAGTGAGGCATTGCCCATGTCCTCCTTCCGCATCCCCAACGTGATTGACCGCGCCCTCCGCTCGCTGGGGGGCGGTGGTGGCGCCAGACGCCCCGAAGGTCCGGGCGCACCGGGGCCTCGGCTCCAGGACTGGGGCCCGTCGGCGCAGCCGCCCCGGCCGGGGGACAACTTCCGCCCGCGATTGCCGCCGCCCTTGCACCCACCCATGGGCGGCCAGGAGCGCGCGCCGGTGAGGTCGGTGGCAGAGCTGGTGCCCCCGGGCCTGGAGGACACGCCGGGGCAGGAGGCCTTGGGGCAGCGCTTCGGGGCGGACGCGGCGCTGCTGGCCTCGCATCTGTCGCCGCCGCAGGTGTCGGGCTCGGAGCGGGCCACGCGGCTGTGGGCGTTCTACACGGCCTACGCCACGGCGGCGGCGCGGCACCCGCCCCAGCCCGAGGCGCGCCAGTCCTTCCGCGAGGCGCTGGAGGGGCAGGGCTTCGCCGAGCTGCGGGACGCGCACACTGGCGAGGACGGCGTGACGCGGGGGCTGTGGGTGATGGAGGCCCGCACCCCCGCCGAAGCCCGGACGCGAGCCGCCGAGGTGCGGCTGGAGCCGCCTCCTGAGGTGCGCCACTCCGAGGCAGCCGCGGCCCGGCCGGCCGAGCAGCCGCTTGTCCAGGCGGCCGGCGCCCGCGCGGCCACTGCCTTTCACGGCCCGGTCATGCCCGCGCTGCGTCCGCGCGACGAGGCGTCTTCATTGGAGGACGAACGGCAGGCCGGGGACGCCCCGCGCCGACGCGGGACGAGCCGCCGCCTGGGCGCGCGGATGCTGTGGAACGTGCTGCACCGCTTTCGCGCGGGGCCGGACGATGGGGCGGTGGCGGAGGGGCAGTGGGACCGGGTGACGTTTGGCGCACTGCTGGTGCTGCTGGCCATCGCGCTGGTCGTGGCGGCGCTCGTCAGCCTCTAGGCCCGTCGGCCCGTCGGCGGCGCCTTCGCCGGCGCGAATCTCCTTGGATTGTGTCCGCTTGTGCTAGGTTGCCGCACCTACTTGGCAACCGACGACCTCACTCTCGTCAAGCGCGTCCGGACCGGCGACCAGCGCGCATTCAAACTCCTCGTCGAGCGTTACCAGCGCAAGGTGTACGCCGTTGCGTTGGGCATGCTGAAGGACAAGGAGGAAGCGATGGACGTCTCCCAGGAGGCGTTCGTCAAGGTCTACAAGTACCTGGACCACTTCAAGGGCGACTCGTCCTTCTACACGTGGCTCTACCGCATCACCGTCAACATCTGCATCGACGTCATCCGCAAGCGTGGCGGGGGCGGCGAGGCCGTGGAGTTCGACGAGAGCCAGGCCATGGACCTGTCCGAGGCCCGAATCGGCGCCCTGGGCAGCCGCCTGGGCACCAACCCCCAGAAGAGCGCCCTGCGCCGCGAACTGGCGGAGAAGATCCAGGAGGCCCTGGCCACGGTACCGGAGAAGCACCGGGCCATCCTCCTGCTGCGGGAAATCGAGGGCATGTCCTACGACGACCTCGCACGCACCCTGGACATCCCCAAGGGCACGGTGATGAGCCGGCTTTTCCATGCCCGGGCGAAGGTCCAGAAAATCCTCAGTGAATACCTGGAGTTGGACGAAGCGAAGAGCGGCGTGGGCAGTGATTGAGCGGGCCTCGAATATCTGAGGGACCTGCCCGTCCCAATTTTCGCAGCCCCTTCCTGCAAGCAGGTGGAACCAATGGCCGGTAATCCCGCGTGTGAGCGTTTCGTACCCATGCTGTCCCCGTACGTCGACGGAGAGCTGAGCTCCGGCGAGCGCGTCAACGTGGAGCGGCACCTGGCGGCCTGCCGGGACTGCACCGGGCGGGCGGCGGACCTTCGCGCGGAGTCCGGGTTGCTGCGGGTGGGCCTGGACATGGCCGTGGACGACGTGGACTTCAAGGACTTCACCCAGCGCGTCATGGCGCGGGTGACGCCGGACAAGCCGCCTCTCATGGAGCGGCTGAAGCTGGCAGTGTCCGAAATGTTCCTCTACCAGCGCACCGCGATGATTTCGTCGCTGGCCACCGCGGCGGTGCTGGTACTGGTGGGGGTCCCCCTGCTGGCGCGCGACCGGGCGCCGGTGGGGTACGCCTCCGAGCGCATGACGGTGAAGTCCATCCAGCCCTACCGCAACGCCGAGGTGGCGCCGGTGGTGATGGAGACGGACAATGGGGGCACCATCATCTGGCTGGTGGACGAGGACTCGGACGTCCTGTCTCCCGGCGCGGAGAAGGGTGAGCGGCAGGACCAGACGGGTGTCGGTCAGCCAGACGCAAGCGGGCGCAACGTGCCCGCGCGCCCGGCCCCCGACGCTCCCAGGCCGTCGGGAGGTTCCTTGTGAGAAGACACGTGTCGTCGGGCCGGATGCTGTGGGCGCTGCTGGGGCTGGGCCTGCTGCTGCCCATGGCCGCCAGCGCACAAGACGCGAAAGTCCAGGTCCAGGTCGAAGTGGTGCTCGCCTCGAAGAAGGGCACCGAGGTTGACCCGCCCGAGCTGGAGAAGATGAAGGAGCAGTTCCAGAAGCAGAACTTCAGCTTCACCTCGTTCAAGCGCCTCTCGAATGAGGTGCTGACGGTGAGCGCGAAGAGCGCCTCCGAGGTGAAGCTGCCCAACGGCGCCAACGCGACGCTGCAGCTGCAGGGCATCAAGGACGGCACGGCCACGGTGCGCGTGGCCATTCCCCGTCAGCCCACGCTGGACGTAGAGCTGGGCCGCCAGGGCGCCGTCTACCAGAAGGCCGGCAGGTACGTGGGCGGGGAGCTCATCCTCGTGCTCTCCCCTCCCGCGCGGTAGTTCCCCCCGCGGCCGCCTCAGGCGGCGCGGGCTTCCCCGTCCTCCTCCAGGACGATGATTTCCAGGTCCTCTTCCATCTCCAGGGGGAGGACTTCGGCGGTGGCGGTGTGCGCCTGGAGGCCCGGAGCGGGGGCCTCGGCGTGCTCCCGCTCCAGGTTGACGCGCAGCCCGTCGAACATGGTGTCGAACGCCGCGTAGATGCGGTCCACCATGGCCAGGGCGTCCGCGCGCACCTCCGGGGACAGCTGCATGGCCTCCAGCTCCGCCGCCAGCTCCTGTTCGAACATGGCGTGCTGCGCTTCGGCCTGCATGTGGTGGTCGGAGAAGTACTTCAGCCGGTCGTCCGCGCCCTGCGCCGCGCTGACGACGGCGGTGCGGCTGAAGAAGACATGGCTGGTGGACTCCAGCGCCCACAGCAGGACGATGCGCAGCCGGTCATCCACTGGGCGGTACACCTCGCTGATGATGGCGTAGGCCGCGTCACGCGTCTTCACGTGCGCGCGGCCGTACATGGTGCCGATGCTCAGCGAGCCGCCCGTGAGCGCGGAGATGTCGTCCTCGAACCACTGGTCATGCCCGCCCTCCTCGGCATGGTGCCGCGTGGCCAGCGCCTTGAGGTGCGCGTCCTGGATGAAGTGTGCGTTGAGGCGCAGCACGTCCTGGAACGTCATCACCCAGAAGGTCAGGCGCGGCGCGAACGCCATCACCTGTTCAATGGGGCGGTCCATCCGCATGTCGGAGAAGAAGGGGTGCGCTGCGAAGCGCGCCTCGCGCACGGCGATGTGTTGGAGCACTTCCTTCATGATGGACCTCCTGGGGTGTCTGGTGATGCGCCGCCCCCGGCCCGCTGGCGGGACTCCGCTACCAATTGATGCTGTATGTGCAGGCGCTGTCGCCGCGCCGCCGGCAACTCTTGGCCTCATGTTCAATACGCACCCAAAGCGAATCCTTGGGACGGAACCGGTCGCCAATGGCTTCGATGAGCCCCAGGTCCAAGTCACACGGATAGGGGTTGTCACACACCATGCGAGCGTTTCGCTTATCCACCGGCTCGAATCGGTAGCCGCCGATGGCGCCCTTGCCGCGGTGGTTCATCCGGTACGCCATGTCCACCGCGCGCAGCCCCTTCTCCAGCGTGTCGATGTCCGGCGGGAAGTGCGCGCTGTCCGGAATCTTCCGGCCAATGGTCCTCACCGTGCTGGGACCAATCTTGTCGAACACCAGCCGGAACGACTTCAGCAGGGCGGGCATGGGGTACCAGGCATCCGCCTTCAGCGGCGCGATGCCGTTCTCCCCCAGGATGCGCAACGCGCGTGACTGGGCGAGCTCCATACCGTTGACGATGGCGAGAATCGACTGGCCGATGACTTCGATGCCCTGGAACGACATGGGCTGAAGGGACGGTGCGGTGGCGCTGATGGGAGTCTTCAATTCCATACGGGTTACGCCCTCGTGAGGAGTGACACGTATTGAAGCGGCTTTTTCCTATATTTTCAAATAGACTTACATGTCTGTAATTTTCCGGAAGATTCGATATGGGATTCCCCGTGGGCAACAGCGACCCGCGCGGTCGGTATGAAGCCAGGTGACCTGGGTTTCGCTGTGAGTGGGCGTATTCCCATGCGGCGAGTAGGGGCGAGCATCCGTGGCCGTGTGGGGCGAGATGCCCCAGCGGGGCAGCCTGCCCCGGCGGGGTGCCCCGGCGGCCGGACGCCGTCATCAGGCTGCAGGGAAGAACTTCCGTCGGAAGCCTGCCGGGACAGGGCTGAAAAAAAGTCAGAAGTCCGGTCTCCGGGGCGGGGGAGCAGGCAGCCGGCCTTCGAAAAATCGCGGGGTTGGCGCTCGGCACGCCGGTTGCTGAAGGGAGCAGCACGAGCAACCCTTTCACCCTTGGAGACGAAATCATGGCGAAGGCTCAGAAGCGTGGACAGGTCATCCGTCGTGAGGCCCAGCAGATGAAGGTGTCGACAGCGAGCGCGGTGAAGGGGGCTGGCCGGGGCGCCCGCCAGGTGCAGGTGACGCTGGGCGACCTCATCGCGGCGGCCTTCGACACGGTGGGCGGCGAGGTGAAGAAGGTGGCGCAGGTGATGTCCTCCAAGGACATGGCGGTCGCCACGGGCAAGCACATCGTCTTCGTCGGCTGACACACGCCAATCCGGGGCGTGTGCGGTGCAGGAGGACCTGGCGGTGGCGCCAGGTGAGGGCGGCCGAGGCGGGGACGGGAAGGGACGCACCTGTGAGACGCATCATCAGGCCCGGACGGAATTGCTGGACGGTGGAGGAGGCGAGCGACGCGGGCGTGCTGGTGGACGCGCGCGACTACTACCGGGAGCTGTACCGGGCCGCGCAGAAGGCCCGTCGTTACATCGCGATTACCGGCTGGCAGTTCGACAGCGACGTGGCGCTGCTGCGAGGTGAGGACCTCCGCGAGGCGCGCGGCGAGTCGAGGCTGCTGCCGATGCTGGACGCGCTGTGCCGGGCCAACCCGGAGCTGCGCGTCTACGTGCTGGCGTGGGACTTCAGCCTGCTGCTCGCCATGGAGCGCGAGTGGATGCAGCGGCTCATCTTCAATTGGACGGCGAACGGGCAGGTGCGCTTCCGCTTCGACGCCTCCAGTCCGTTGTATGGCGCGCATCACCAGAAGCTGGTGGTCATCGACGGCGCGGTGGCCTTCACCGGTGGCATGGATGTCTGTGATTGCCGGTGGGATGACCGGGAGCACCGGGTGCACTCGGAGCTGCGCTGTGACAGTGGGAGGGAGCCGCACGGCCCCTACCATGACGTGCAGTCCGTGCTGACGGGGCCGGTGGTGGACCGCCTGGCGGAGCTGTTCGAGGCGCGTTGGGCGCACTCGGGCGGCGGTGAGCTGCGGCTGCCCAGGGTGTCTCGCGATGACGTGGACTTCACGCCGAGCCTGCCAGCGCCGCCGGGGCCGGTGGCCATCAGCCGCACCTTCGGCAAGACGCTCCTCCCGCCGCAGCCCGCGGTGCAGGAGGTGGCCATGCTGTATCTGGACGCCATCGCCTCGGCCGAGCGCTTCATCTACATCGAAAACCAGTACTTCTCCTCGCGGGCCATCTTCCAGGCGCTGGTGAAGCGCATGCGGTCCTCCTGGCGGGGACGGTTGCAGATTGTCCTGGTGCTGCCGCAGCAGCCGGAGGCGCTGCGCGAACAACTGGCCATGGGCATCGCCCAGGTGCGGCTGCTGCGCGCGCTGGAGCGCGTGGCGCACGAGACGGGACATGCCTTTGGCGTGTACTGCTCCGCGGGGTACGACGCGCGCACCGGCGAGGATATCTACACGTACATCCACTCGAAGGTGATGGTGGTGGATGACCGCTTCCTCACGCTGGGCTCCGCGAACACCACCAACCGAAGCCTCGGGTTGGATTCGGAGCTGAACCTGAGCTGGGAGGCGGAGGCGCCGAACGACGCGACGACGCGCGCCATCCGCCGCATCCGCGTGTCGCTGATGGCCGAGCACGCGGGGCTGGAGGGCATGGCGGCCCTGCGCCTGCTGGCGGCCGCGGACAGCGGACTGGTGGAGTGGCTGGACGACGTGGCCGTCATGGGGCTGCGGCGCCTGCGCGTCCACCCGATGTCGACGGTGTTCGACCAGAGTCCGCTGCTCAAATCGCTGGAGCCCGAGGAGCTCATCATCGATCCGGAGCAGTCGGTGCTGGACGAGTCCCTCTTCGAGGCGCTCCACCGCGCCGAGGATGGGCTGTTCGCCTCCGGTGTCCGCCTGCTGTCGCGCTGGCTGGTGGGCACGGGCACCGAGCGCCCGCACCGCGCCATCCTCCCCTGCGCGCAGGACGACGGGTAGCCGCGCCCGGAGGTGGGAGGCCGCCCAGGGGCTGCCCGCCCGCCTGCCTTGGGACGGGCCCGGGGGCACGGGCACGGCCGGCGGGTTGTCCCTGCCGCGCGGGACGCCACCTTGTCGTGAGCACAACTTCTCTCACGCAAGGGGATTCACCATGAAGCTTCCTCTCATGGCCGCAGCGGCGGCGCTGGCCTTCTGGGGTTGTTCGAGCGACTCGGCGAACACGCGCGCGGATGACAGCGCCATCGGTGGTTCGGGCACGGAGACGACGGCGCCCGAATCCGTGGACACGTCTTCTGAGTGGGATGACCGCAGCGCCGGTGAGGCCGCGGACGTGACGAAAAACGAGCGCCGGGACAGGCAGGACGCGCCCACCGTCTACGACGGCGAGGCCACCGGTGGCAGTGGCCCCGGCATGGGCGCGGGCACCTCGGTGACGACGCCGGAGGGCGAGAAGTACGACGTGCAGGACGGCCCGCTCCTGGGTGGCCAGCAGCGTGAGGAAGCCCGCAAGGATGGCGTGGGCGGCTCCGGCGACATCCAGCGTGAGCCGGTGGGCGGCAAGTCCGACGTCGAGGAGCTCGACGCCAGCGACGTGCAGACGCGGGAAGTGGAAGCCGACGAGGTTGAAGTCGATGGCAGCCGTTGACGCGGCGTGAAGGTCGCACGTCGCCCGCTGACGCCAGGCGGGGGCGCGTGTACCGACGGTCCGCAGTGGCACCCACACGCGGATGCAGTCACCTGCTTCGTCTCGCGCCATGGACAGGTAGAGTCGGGGGACGATGACTGGCGCCCCCCTCTTCGCTCTCCTCGCCCTGGTGTCCACGCAGTACGACGGCAGCTCCACCGTGGAGGAGGTCTCTTCGGAGGAGGTCTCCTCGACATCGCGGAGGGAAGGTGCCCCCGTCTCCGCCGCGCGGCTGGATGAGCCCGCGCCTCCGGGCAGTACCCGCACGGGCGGCGTGGGCTTCGGCTTCAGCGGTCAGTTGGAGGTCGGTGGCCTGAGCCTTCCCTCAGGGCCTCGCGGCGGGGGGCAGGACTTCTTCGCGCGCATCTACCCCTCGTTGGGGCTGACGCACGGGGAGACCTTCGTGCTGCGGCTGGGGGCGAACCTGCGGCTGCGGGTCGTGGACGAAGCGCCCACGACCACGGAGGACTACAGCGGCGGCATTCGCCGTGAGGACTGGGATGAGCTGAGTGACCTCGGGCAGGTGGTGCGCATGCTGCGCATCGGCCAGGAGGGTCGCCCCTTCTTCCTCCGCGTCGAGCCCTTCTCCGAAGAGACGCTGGGCCGCGGCTACCTCGTGGGCCGCTACAGCAACGCGCTGGCGCCGGACTATCACCCCGCGGGTGGCTCGCTCACCTTCGTGAAGGGCGCGGTTCGCGCGGAGATTCTGGCCAGTGACGTGCTCGCCGCGCGCATCTTCGCGGGCGAGGCGCTGCTGGACATCGGCCGCATGGCCAGCGACGACGCCAATCGTTTCGACCGCTACCTCATCCGGCTGTCCGCGGCGCATGACGCGGGCCGCGCGGGCGGCACTTCGCCCGACCTCACCCTCGCGTCCGTGGGCGGAGACGTTGCCCTGTACAAGGGGGAGCGCCTGCGCGCGTGGGCCCTGCTGGGCGGCGGCGCGCGCTTCACGCGGGCCTACACGCCGGCCTTCGGCGGATTGCTGGGCGTGGCCTTGGAAGGACAGATGGCCAGTGGCACGCAGGTGAGCGTGACGCTCCAGGGCCGCAAGCAGGGGGGCCGCTTCCGCTTCGGCATGTTCGGCCCCGACTATGAGCTGGGCCGCTTCTCCGGTGTCGGTCTGTCGGAGACGCCCATCGCGGACGAGGTGCTTCCGTCGGGCTTCGCTGGCTACGTGGAGTTGAGCGTCGCGAAGGGGAATCCCAACGAGCTGCTCCTGCTGGGCAGCGTGGCGGCGCAGTACTTCGGCTTTGGCAGGACGGACACGGATGTGTCCGCTGGCTTTGAGCTGCCGGGCGGCAGGACGCGGGCGCTGGCGCGCGTGGTGCTGACGGGCCTGGGAGACCGGCCGCGCTACTCGGCGGGCGTGGAACTGCGCCAGCGCATCCTCAACCACGTCTATGCCTGGGGCTCTGGCGGAACCGTTCATTTCCCACAGCCGGACGGCACGCTCGTGCGAGGTGTCACCGCGGGCGCCGGCGTCGGCGTGGACTTTCAGCGCTGAACGGCGGTGACTCGAGCGGCGAGTGGGCCTTCAGGGGCCTGCCGCCGCTGTCTTTTTGCCCGGCTTGACTACGGTTGTAGTCAGTCGTACCTTCCTCGTGACTACAGTTGTCGTCACGGGGCGGTCCATGAAGAAGCCGGTGGGAGAGCAGGAGCTGTTGGTGCTGCGGTACGTGGCCGAACACGGTCCGGCGACCGTGGGCGAAGTGGCCGAGCGCTTCGGCGAGGCGCAGGGGCTGGCGCGCTCCACCATCCTCACCGTCATGGAGCGACTGCGGCTCAAGGGCTACCTGACGCGGCGCAAGGTGGAGGGCGTGTTCCAGTACGCCTCGCCCGTGCCGGCGTCGGAGCTGCTGCGGGACGTGGTGGGGGACTTCGTGCAGCGCTCGCTGTCGGGCTCGCTGTCGCCGTTCGCCGCGTACCTGTCCGAGGCGGAGGGCGTGTCCGACGAGGACCTGGCGCAGCTCCAGGACGTCGTGGCGCGGCTGCGCTCGAAGAAGCGGAAGGGATAGCGACATGGGCACGGACTGGCTGTCGCACGTAGGGACGTGGGCGTCGTCGGGTCTGTGGCGGGCGTCGTGGCAGGGGGCGCTTTGCGCCGTGCTGGTGTGGGCGGTGGCGAGGGCGTGGCCGAAGCTGCCTGCGTCGCTGCGCGCGGGGCTCTGGTGGCTGGTGGCGTTGAAGTTCGTGGTGGCGCTGGGGTGGCTGCCCTCCCTCGCGTTGCCGGTGCTGCCCGCGTCGGTGGCCGCTGACGTGGCGCGGGTGGAGTCCTGGTGGGGCGGGAGTTCCGCGCGGGAGATGGTGCCTCGTGTCTCGGAGCCCGTGGTGACGGACGCTCAGCGACACGTGTCTCCGGGGGAGGGCTTTGACTCCGAGAGGTCCGTGGCCGAAGCAGCCACACACGGGCCCGTGCTCTCTCCGCAGCGGGATGGCTCATCGTGGGAGCGCACGGGCTTCGCGACGTCCGGGGCGGAGGCCTCGCGGCGTGGCGCCCTTCAGCCCGGTGCTGTCGATGCGGGCACGGTGGCCGAGCCTGGTGCTCCCTTTCCGTGGGGCCGCGCCATGGTGGGGCTGCTTCTGGCGGTGTGGGGGGCCGGCGTGCTGTGGCAGGTGTATGGCCATGTGAAGGGCGGGCTCGCGGTGCGTCGCCTTCGCAAGTCCGCACGCCCGTTGATTCACGCCGGATTGGAGGCGGAGGTGCGGGCGCTGTCCGCTGCCGCGGGACTGCGGCGCGTGCCGGGACTCCTTGTCTCCGAATCGGTGGCCAGCCCGCTGGCCACGGGACTGCTGTCTCCCGTCGTGGTGCTGCCCGGGAGGGCGGTGCGACGGTTGCCCGTGACGGCCCTGCGCATGGCGTTGGCGCACGAGCTGGCGCACCTGCGTCGCGGTGACTTGTGGCTCGGCTGGGTGCCGGCGCTGGCGGAGTCGCTCTTCTTCTTCCATCCGCTCGCGCGGCGGGCGGCTCGCGAGTACGCGCTGGCCCGTGAGGAGGCGTGTGATGCCGAGGCCATCCGGCTCACGGATGCGGAGCTCGCGGACTACGGCGAGCTGATTCTCGCCTTTGGAATCGCCAGAACTCCCGGCACGGCTGCTGCGCTGGGGGCGTCCTCTCACGTTGACGCGTTGCACAGGAGGTTGAGCATGCTGGAGCACGTCGATGCCGTCCCCCCTCGAATCCGGCGCCTGTTGAGGGTGGCGCTCTCCGCCATGGGTGTTGCCGCGCTGGTGCCCTTCCAGGTCGTCGCACGGGAAGCGGGTGGTGCACCTCGCCTGGCGCCCGAGTCGGCGGCGTCTGGACAGAGTGGCACCGCGTCGTCGAAGCCTGCGTCCACCGCGGCCCAGAACGCGCCAACACCGAGCACACAATCCGTGTCCCCCGTTGCCAAGAGCGCGCCGTCACCGAGTGCTCGGCCCTCGACGGCACCCGCATCCGCGCCGAAGGCCCGGCCCGCCCCCGCTGCGCCCCCGTCGGACGCACAGGCTGAGCGCACCGTCATCAAGCAGGGCGTGGTCGTGTCGTACTCCACGGGCGTGACGACCTCCGAGCCCGCTCCGGTGCCGCCCGCTCCGGTGCCGCCAGTCCCGCCCAGCGTTGCCTTGTCGCCATCCGTTCCCAGAACGCCGCCGGCGCCTTCTGCTCCGCGTCTCGCTGTCGTCACGCAGCGGCACATCGTGGGGGGCACGCCGCACATCGCGACCGTTCCGCCGACTCCTCCGTCGCCACCCTCGCCACCCGCGCCGCCCTCGCCGCCCGCGCCCGGCGACCCGGACCGCGGTTACGTGCTGCTGACGGGCGGTATGGCGATGATGAACGGCAGCACGGTCGACCTGGAGCTGGCGCGCACCTTCAAGCAGAAGGACAAGGAACTCCTGTTCGTCCGCCGCAAGGGCGAGGCGTTCATCATCCGCGACGCGGCCACGCTGAAGTCCATTCGCGAAGCGCACTCCGTCACCCGCGAGCTGGGCGAGGCGCAACGCGCGCTGGGAGAGAAGCAGGGCGCTCTGGGGCAGCAGCAGGCGGTGCTCGGTCAGAAGCAGGTCGCCCTGGGCCACGAGCAGGGCGGGCTGGGACGCAAGCTGGGTGACCTGGCCTACAGGCAGTCCGGGCTCCATCTGGAGGAGTCGCGTCTGGACGCCCTGCCCGAAGCCGAGCGCGAGCGCCGCCGCTCCGAGCTGAAGAAGCAGGACCGCGAACTGGAAGAGGAGATGAAGGCCCTGGAGACGAAGATGGCGGGCCTGGCCGAGAAGCAGTCCATCCTGAGCAAGGAGCAGCACCTGCTCAGCGAGAAGCAGCACGCCCTGCACCTGGAGCAGTTCAAGTTGAGCGAGCAGCACCAGTCCCGCGCGAAGGAAGCGGAGGCGAAGGTGCAGGACCTCATCGACGAGGCGCTGCGCAAGGGCTTGGGCCAGCCGATGCCCACCTGAGACACCCGGGGGGCTCGAGGGGCTGGGGAGCGCGTCATCCATGCGCTCCCTAGGGTGGGTCCTCGATACCTCCCGCCGGAATGGCGGCCGCGCCCCCGCACTTCGAGGCGAAGGCGGATGCCGCTGCGAGTATGGGCGGGGCTCGGTCCCGCGGGCGCGGACGGCACGGGCAAGTGGCTCCGTGAACTGCCGGGACTCGACACCCCGTGGTAGATGCTGATGCATGGCTTCGACGCATGCTCAGGAAGGGGGTCGCCTCCTTCAAATGGGACAGACCCAGGACGCGGTGAAGAGCTTCCAGAAGGGGCTCTCCATTGATCCGAATGACGTGGAGTGCCTCCTGGGCCTGGTCCGTGTGCACCTGAGCACCGGCGCGGCGGCGGATGCGGAGGCCGCCGTGCTCCGCCTGCTGAAGGCGAAGCCGGACCACACGGAGGGGCAGGCGCACCTCGCCATGCTGCGCGCCCAGGCGGGCAACCCGGAGGCGCTGGAGTCCCTCAAGGCGCTGGCCGCCGCGCCCACCGCGGGCTACTTCGAGCGCTTCAACCTGGGCTCGCTGCTGTTCGAGCGCGGGGACCTGTCGGGGGCGCGCGCCGCCTTCGAATCCGTGCTCCAGATTTCCCCCGGCAGCACCCACGTTCATTTCGAGCTGGGGCGCATCCGCCTTCAGCAGAACGAGCCGGATGGCGCGGTGTCGCACTTCCTGCGGGCCGCCGAGGGCGCGCCACAGGAGGCCATGCCGCTGCTGATGCTGTCGCGGGCCCATGCCGCGTGCGGCCAGTTGGGGCTGGCCATCCAGGCCGCCACGCAGGCGCTGGAGAAGGCGCGGGGTGGGCTCCAGCGCGCGGTGCTGGAGGACCTCTTCAGGCTGTACCTGTCCGCCGGCAGCTCGGATGGCGCCAAGCGCGTGGCGCAGGAGTTGCGCGAGCTGGACCCTTCCAGCATCACCTATCTCTACCTGCTCGGCCTGGCGACGATGAGCGCTGGCGCCTTCGCCGAGGCCAAGGACGTCTTCGCGGAGGTGCTCCGGCAGGCGCCCGGGAGCTGGCAGGCCCAGCACGCGCTGGCGCAGATGCACCTGGCCCTGGGCGAGCGCGCCGAGGCGGTGAAGCTGCTGGAGGCGGCCGTGGCCACGGTGCCGACGGACCCCGGTCCCACCAACGACCTCGCGGTGGTGCTGATGCAGGACAACGGGCACTCGCGGGTCGCGGCGTTGCTGGCGCCCGTGCTGGGCGCGCACCCGAATGACGCGGGCACGCACCTCAACATGGCCCTGGGGACCTTCCCCGCGGACAAGGAGCTCTCAGCGCGCCACGCGAAGCAGGCGCTGGCGCTGGGCGCCGAGGACGTGCGCGCGCAGGCCGAGCAGCTGTTGAAGCAGCTCGGCGCCTGACGCGCCGGCGGGAGGGCGTCAGCCTTCCTCGTGCGGCTCGCAGTACAGGCGCGGGAGGATGGGTTCTCGCGCGACGTTGACGGGCAGGCCCATGCGCCCGCGCGAGCCCCTGGCCGCCTGGAACAGCGTGCCGAGGGGGCGGCGTCGTGCGTGACAACCCGGAGCTGAACAAGACGCTGGCCGTCCCGGTCGCGCTCGGCCGTGTGGGTCAGCCCGATGACATCGGGGATGCGGTCGCCATGCTGCTGTCGCCGGAGCGCGCGTGGGTGGCGGGCCAGCGCATCGCGGCCTCGGGCAGGATGATGCTCTGACGGCGCGCGCTCCAGCGTCCTTGGGCAAGGCTGGAGCGCTGAAGGCCCGTGCTCAGCGCTTCAGGCGGAGGATGACGTCCTTGTCCGGGCCGCAGTCGCCGCGTCCGTCGCAGTTGCTGGTGGTGACGTAGAGGTGGCCATCCGGCCCCATGATGACCTCGCGCAGCCGGCCGTGGGTGTTGCGCAGGTACACTTCGTGCCTGGCCACGCGGCTCGAGTCCGGCGCGAACTCCACGCGCTGGAGGTGGCGTGAGCCCAGCGTGCCGATGAGCAGCGAGCCCTTCCATTCGGGGATGGTCGTTCCGGTGTAGATGGCGGCGCCGCCTGGGGGCATGGCGTCCTTGTAGGTGATGGACGGTGTGATTTGCCCCTCGCGCGTCTCGCACGAATAGATGCCGGGCCATCCCAGGTTGTCACCGCGGCGGGCGACGCTGACCTCGTCGTGCCCCCGGCGCAGCGTCTCGCCGCTGGGGCCGTGGTCCGCGATGTACAGCGTGGAGGCGTCGCGCCAGTCGAAGGCCTGGAGGTTGCGGATGCCGGTGAGGAACGCGGGCGAGCCAGGGATGGGGTTGTCCTGGGGCACCGCTCCCTCCGGCGTGAGGCGCAGCAGCTTCCCGGCCGGGTCGTTCGCGTTCTGCGAGCGGTCCGGGTCTCTCGCGTCACCCGTGCCCGCGTACAACATGCCATCCGGGCCGAAGCGCAGGCGCCCACCGTCGTGATACGTGGCGGAGGCGATGCCGCCGAAGATGACGCGCTCGTGCGTCGCCGTGGTGTGGTCCTCCGACAGCGTCCACCGCTCGATGCGGTTCTCCTCGGTGCCGCCCGCGTCCGTGGTGACGTAGATGTAGAACTGGCGGTTGCTCGCGAAGTCCGGGTGGGCCGCGATGCCGAGCAGGCCGCCCTCCGCGGCGTCCGCGACGGGCACCGTCGCCACGGGCCGCGGCTGGAGGACGCCGTCCTTGAGCAGGCGGATGCGGCCCGGGCGCTCGGTGACGAGCGCGTCACCTCCGGGGAGCCACGCGATGCCCCACGGCGTCTCCAGGCCCCGCGCTACCACCTCGACGTTGAAGGGCACGGTGCCGTCGGCGCCCCAGCCCTTCTTTACGAGGATGCAGTCCTGGGCAGACGCGGTGCCTTGCGCCTGGCTCTTGCGGCAGGCGGAGGCGGACAGGGCGAGCACCACGAGAGCGGGGAGGAGCGTCAAAGAGGCGCGCATGAGCGCATTAATGTCCGCGCCCGCGGGGATGCGCCAGCCTCCCGGGCACGGAGCGTCCAGGGACGGACGCGCGTGCCGGGCTGCTTGCCCAAGGCCTGAGGGCAGGCCCGGTGTCAGTGGTCCGCGTAGCGTTTCTCGCCGGCCTCCACACGCGTGGCGAGCCGGTTGCCGCGCGGAGGCAGCGGGCAGGTGGCGAACTTCGTGAATGCGCAGGGCGGATTGTAGGCCTGGTTGAAGTCGAGCACGACGCGTCCGTCGGTGGGCATGTCCGCGGAGAGGAAGCGGCCCGAGCCGTAGGTCGCGTCGCGGTTGGTCTCATCCGCGAAGATGATGAAGAGCTTGCCCGAGCCGTCCTCCACGGGCGTCAGCCGGTGCTCCTTGCCCGCCACCGTGAACACGAGCGTGCCGGGGGCCTTCATCTCGTCGATGGTCCCCAGCACGTTGGGGACCTGGAGCATCCGAGGCGTCTGTGCGGGCTCGAAGCGCGCCTCGACGCGCCAGTCGTTGCTCGCCGGGTACGTGGGGATGCCCTGGAACTGCTTGCGCGCCGCCGCGCCGGAGTCCCTCACGCGGACGCCCAGCTTGTCGCCTCGGAGGATGAGCTGGAAGCTGACGTTGCCGAGCTTGAGCACGTCCGGCGTGCCCTTCTCGTCCGACTGGAGCGCGCCGCCCGTGAAGGGCTGGCCGTCGCGGGTGAAAGTGACGCCGGGCGCGGGCTGGAAGCGCGCGGTGTTTCCCTGCCGCGTGAAGGTGCCCAGCTTCGCGGGTGTTCCCGCGGGGAAGTCCAGGTCGCTCTCGGGAGCGGAGCCCGCTGTCTGCTCGCCCTCCTTGAGCCAGAACAGGCCCACGAGGGTGAGCCAGCCGTCCTCCGCCTGGAGTCGCTGGAGGCGCTGCTCGTGCCAGGCGCGGGTGGACGTCTGCAAGTCATCGGTGGTGGGCGCGGTGGTCTGGGACATGTTCTGAGGGGCTGGCGAGGCTTGGAGGGCGAGAGACAGGGCCAGGGCGATGGGCGTCATGTCGGGGCCTCGGGGGTGGGAAGCCCCTGTCTAACAGGGCGGCGGGCCAGGCGCAGGGCTCCGCACAGGGGCCATGGTTGCAGGGGACCGGGCTCCGTGCGAAGGCGGACGCTGCCCGTGCACCTCGACCTTCAGCCCGCCCCGCCAGCCGGTGCCTTCCGCAAGCTCGCCCTGGGGACATGGCGTTCGCCAGGAGATCCCAGCGCCTATGCGGCGGTGGAGGTGCGCATGGAGCGAGCGGTGGCCTTCCTCGAAGCCTTCCGCGCCCGGACGGGACAGCGCCTCACGGTGACGCACCTGGTGGCCAAGGCCGCCGCGGATGCGCTGCGCCGCCATCCCGAAGCGAATGTTCTGATGCGCTGGAATCGCCCCTGGCGGCGCAAGGCGGTCGGCGTCTGCGTGTTGGTGGTGCAGCCCGCGGAGACGGGGCGCGCGGACCTGACGACGGCCACGGTGCATCGCGCGGACTCGCTGTCGCTGGGGGCTTTCGCGGAGACGATGGCCGCGCGCATCGCAGCGGTCCGAGCGCGCCGGGATGCCGTCATCGAGCGTGGCAAGCGGCGCTCCTCGCTCATCCCTGGCTTCCTGATGGGATGGGCGCTGCGGATGTTGTCCTTCGTCTGGTTCACGTTGAACGTGGACCTGCGCTGGGTGGGCATGCCGTGGGACCCGTTCGGCTCGGTGGCGGTGACGAGCCTGGGCTCGTTGGGGCTGGAACGGGGCTATGTGGCCCTGGTGCCGTACACGCGCGTGCCCCTCCTGCTGGCGCCGGGCGCGGTGCGGACGGAGCCCGTGGTGGATGCGGGCGCGCTGGTGCCTGGGCAGGTGATGACGCTCACTTGCACCTGGGACGCCCGGCTCATCGGCGTGGAGGACGTCGCGCGTGTCTTGCGCGACATCGGCGCCGCGCTGGAGGCGCCGGAGGGGACGTGGGGCTCGGCTTCGCCAGATGGGGGCAGGGCTGCGAGCGGTGCGGAGGTGGGGTAGCATCGGGCCGCTGCTTCGAAAGGGGCCTTCATGTCCGTGGATACGAACCGCCGTGTCATTGCTTCGCGCCCCGTGGGGCGCGCGCTCGGTGGGCAGGACCGCTTCGAGAAGGAGGCGCTGGAAGGGCCCGCCGAGGGAGGCCTCGCGCTGGCGCGGCGGCAGCGGATGGCGGGCGGGACGCTGCGGGCGGGGGAGGAGAGCCCGTTCGCCGCGAAGCTGCGGAAGCTCGCGGGCGGCGCTTCGGATGACGAGCGTTGAATCCGCTTGAGCCTCACGCCGCGTGAGGCCGTACCCATCTCATCACGCCACACTGCCGTGGCGGGATGAGGTGTGAATCATGTTCGAGAAGCACTACACGCCGGCGCAGCTCCATCAGTTGAAGGCCCGCCGCGAGGCCCTGGGGGAGGAAGCCATCCGCCAGGTCGAGGCCGAGTGGCCCCAACTCATCGCTCGCGTCCGCGCGGAGATGGACCAGGGCACGGACCCCACGAGCGAGCCGGTGCGCTCGCTGGCCATGCGCTGGCGGGAGCTGTTGAAGGCGTTCACGGGGGGCGACCCTGGCATCGAAGGGGCGCTGAATGCGACGCATCAGCAGGAGCCCGAGGTCGCGTCGAAGCATGGGTTGGACCCCTCGCTCTTCGCTTACATCGGCAAGGCGATGGCCAGTCTGGAGCAGCAGGCGTAGCCGTGGTGAGTCGTCTTCGCTGGATTCAGTCACGGCGCTCCAGGCGCGTCCCTGGGGCCCTGTGTCACCGAACGCGAGGCGTGGATGCCATGAAGGTCTATCTGGATGACGAACGGGCCACTCCCTACGGCTGGGTGCGTGTGTGGTGGCCCGAAGAAGCGATTGCGCTGCTGGCATCCGGGCAGGTGACGGAGTTGAGTCTGGACCACGACCTGGGCGACGACACGCATGGCACCGGATACGACGTCTTGCTGTGGCTGGAAGAGGCCGTGGCGACCCGTGGCTTCGTGCCGCCACGGGTCCAGGTGCATTCGGCGAACAGCTCCGCGCGACAGAAGATGATGCTGGCCATCGCCCGCATCGAGCGCTTCGTCCAGGATGGGCAGGCTGGTTGAGCTCGTCCCCAGGTGAAGGGTGGGGCTTCAGCGCCTGCGGCCGGGATAGGCCCGAATCTGCGTGGCGTAGGTGTCACCATCCGCGATGTAGTTGAACGCGGCTTGCACGGGCGTGCCCTCGGAGAGTTGCTGCGGTGAGACGCGCTTGCCGTTGGCGCTGATGCGGGTGGTGTTGGTCACAAAGAGGTTGAAGGTGTCTCCGGACTCGGCGTCGCGGACCACGACGTGGTCCTTTCCGACGGAGGCCACCCGCCCTTGCATGACGACGCTGGCCAGCACCGTGGTCCCCGTGTCCGCGTCAGACGCCGTGGCCTGTGTCCCTGAGCCGCCCGTCCCCGTACCCTCGCGCCGCAATGTGTTCACCTCGGCTTCGAGCCGCTGGACCTGGTCGCGAAGCCGCGCGACCTCTTGCTCGAGGTTCTCGTGCCCCGCGCCGCTGGCTGCCTGAGTCTCTGCTGCGCCGCCGCTGACCGCGCCGCCCGTGGGCGCGCCAGCCGGTGATTCACGGCCATCAGTCGAACTGCCCTGCCTCGTCGCAGGGGGCTGGGTTCCCATCGTGTTGCTGCCGGCCGCGCCGTCCGTCGCGGAGCCGGTCGTCATGCCACTGCCGCCGGTCGCCGTACCGCCGACATCGGAGCTGGAGTCTGTCGACATGCCACTGCCGCCCGTCGCCGTACCGCCGACATCGGAGCTGGAGTCTGTCGACATGCCGCTGCCTCCGGCTGCCGTACTGCTGCCTTCAGAGGCGGGGCCTGCCGATATGCCGCTGCCTCCGGCTGCCGTACTGCTGCCTTCAGATGCGGGGGCTGCCGACATGCCGCTGCCGCCGACCGCCGTACTGCTGCCTTCAGAAGCGGAGCCTACTGACATGTTGCTGCCGCCGGCCGCCGTACTGCTGCCTTCAGAGGCGGAGCCTGCCGACATGTTGCTGCCGCCGGCCGCCGTACTGCTACCTTCAGAGGCGGAGCCTGCCGACATGTCACTGCCGCCGGAGTTCGCACCTGCCGTGTTCGTGCCTCCGCCAGTCGTGCCCGTTCCTGCGGTGCCGCTCAATCCCGACCCACCTGTGCCGGCCGTGCCCGTGGAAGGAACGTTCATTCCAGTTCCCCAGGTGCCGCCGTCGGCGTTCGCGGGTGCCTCGGGTTCCCAGCTGCCGCCGATACCCGGCTGGGGGGCGTACCCGCGTGTCGCGCCTGCGGGTGGTGCGGCGACGGGCTCCGCGCCGGTGTTGGTCTCAATCGTGTCCATCGAGTTTCTTTCCGAACCGTCAGGAGCCAACTGCGGCGGAGGCGAGAAGTTGCCTGGGTCGTAGGCGTCCTGTGGCTGGACGACGCCCGGCGTTCCGCCGGACGCCGCGCCTCCGGCCGAGCCACCGCTTGCTGGCTGGGCGAGACCGGCCGATGACGTGAGAAGGCTGAAGGTCAGGGCGGCATGGGTGATGGCGCGTCGCATGGTCGGTTCCTTTCCCTTTGCCTCGCAAAGGTGAGGTCCGGGAGCGAGGCGGCAAGCACGGGAACAGGCGAACAGCCAAGAGGATGGCCGAATGTTGGGAGCGGTGGCGTCAGGAAGCCACTGTCGAGTCCGCCCTACGGGCCTCTCAGCGCCGGGGACATGA
The DNA here is from genome assembly GCF_013116825.1 of Myxococcus xanthus. GTDB lineage: Bacteria > Myxococcota > Myxococcia > Myxococcales > Myxococcaceae > Myxococcus > Myxococcus xanthus_B. The sequence goes on along the minus strand of NZ_JABFNS010000019.1, from coordinate 53,886 downwards.
CGGCTCACGAGCGGGGGAGCTCAGTGCCGGTGGCGACGTGCGCGCTGCTTCCGCTTCAGCCGCACTGACGACGCCTGCGTCGGACAGGTGCCCCAGCAGCCTGTCTCGCCGCTGTCGAACTCGGTTTGGAGCGCAGCCGACGTCGCGAGGGTTCTCGGCAATGGCGAGGAGCAGCGCTGCGTCTGTCGCATCAAGCCGTACCCACTCCTTGCGCAGCAGCACGGGCGCGGCGGCATGTGCGCCGATAAGGTCACGACCCAACCAGAGGTGCCTCGCTTCGAAAGCGAGCAACTCCTCCGCGGTCCAGGTTCGGGTGAGCCAGATGGTCAGGGCAAGTGTTTCAAAAACGCGTATCCGCCTTTCGCCAGTCCCGTCCTGAAGGCGTGACCATGTGTGAGCCACACTGCCGGCAAGCCTGAACCCGTGAGGCATCGTGCCGCGCATTCCTCCTGCCGCGGGGCGACTCAGCGTGACCTTCATCAGGGTGAAGAGGAGGGTGGTCGGCCAGACCGGTTGCACGCGAAGCGCCGGCGTGTGTTCGCTCTGCGCCCACCGCACCTGATTCCAGGATGCTGGGGGCGACGGGCCCTCCATCTTCTGGGGAAGGGAGGGTACCCGCGCGAGCATGGCCTGATAGACGCACTCCACAGTGGCCAGCGGCACCACAAGCCCGAGGCTCAACAGCCACATCATCACCTTGAAAGCCCGTTTCCAGCGCATGGCCCAGGCGCATGAGCAACCTTCAGGCCAGCGATGCCACCCGTGAGCACCGCTGCCTTTGTCCTGGCCGCATTCACATGGGGACTCCGGCGCCCAAACGAATGAGCGCGTGGCGAGCCCGGCCCTGGACGGGCTTCAGAGCTTGCTGTTCGGAAATGTCGGGACATTTCGCCGCTCGGCTGTCTCAACCGGTGAACGCACCAGTCAGGATGCGCTGAAGGCGAGCGCATCCGGGAGAGGTGCCCGGTGGAGAGTCGAGGCAAGCTCGGCAGGATGAGTGGAGAGGACTGGCTGGAGGTGCAGCGTGCGGTGGCCGCCGGGCAGACGCAGGAGGCGGCAGCGCGGGCGGTCGGGGTGAATGAGCGCACGCTGCAGCGCCTGTTGCGGCGTGCGGGCGGCATCCGGCGGCCGCCGCGCGTGCGCTCTGCCTTGCGTTTGAGCGTGGCCGAGCGCGAGGAGGTGTCTCGTGGCGTGCAGGCGGAAGAGTCCATGCGCGCCATCGCGCGGCGGCTGGGGCGCGCCCCGTCCACCATCAGCCGCGAGGTGAAGCGTGCCGGCAAGGGACGCGAGGGCTACCGGGCGTGGGTGGGCGAGGCCGCGGCCGTGCGGGCGGCGCGCCGGCCCAAGCGGACGAAGCTGTTGGCCCAGCCCCAGCTGCGCCAGGAGGTGGAGCGGCGGCTGCTGAAGTGCTGGAGTCCCCAGCAGATTGCCGCCACGCTCAAGCGCGACTTTGCGCACCAGCCCCAGATGCACGTCTCCCACGAAACCATTTACCGCAGCCTCTACGTGCAGACGCGGGGCAGCCTGCGCAAGGAGCTCGCCGCGAGCCTGCGCACGGGCCGCCCCCAGCGCCGGCCCCGAGGCCGCGCCAGCGTCCTGTCCGGCCAGCTACCGGGCCGGGTGATGCTCAGTGAGCGCCCGCCTGACGCCGAAAGCCGTGCCAGGCCACTGGGAGGGCGATTTGCTGATGGGCAAGCAGGGTAAGAGCGCCATCGGCACGCTGGTGGAGCGCCGTAGCCGCTACGTCATGCTGTTGCACCTGCCCGAGGGGCGTACCGCCCCCCACGTGCGCGAGGCTCTCACCCAGCAGATTGGCCAGCTGCCGCAGGCCCTGCGCCGCAGCCTCACCTGGGACCAGGGAAAGGAGATGGCCGAGCACGCGCGCTTCACCATCGACACCGACGTCCAAGTCTATTTCTGCGACCCCCACAGCCCGTGGCAACGCGGCAGCAACGAGAACACCAACGGACTACTGCGCCAGTACTTCCCCAAGGGCCTGGACTTGAGCGGCCTGTCGCGCGCCCAACTCGACGCCGTCGCCCATCAACTCAACACCCGCCCCCGCCAGACACTCGACTGGCGTACCCCCGCAGAGGTATTCGCTCAAAGTGTTGCGATGACCGGCTGAGACCGCCCTCAAAAGTCCCGACATTTCCGAACAGCAGCCGGCACCCTCGGCCGGAGGAGGTCTGCCTCAGAAGGCGTAGCGAACCCCGAGGCGGAGCTGTCGTGGCGTCTGGTACTGCAAGGGCAGCAACGTCTCCTCACGGAGAACAGCTTGTGCATTGAGCACATTGAACGCGTCGATGCTCAGCGTCACGATGTGCTGGTCGGAAGTGCCGTAGCGCGCGCTCAGCTGGGCATCGATGGTGTGTACCCACGGCGTCCGCGAGTTGCCCGCTTCGCGCGGTGCCCCAGCCGCGCCCAGGTAGGCGAGGCCCGCGTTGAGCGTGAGCTTCCGTGTGAGCGTGAACTCCTTGGATGCAAAGGCCTTGAAGACATGGGGCCGGTCCGATGCGAGCAATCGCGACTGTGACAGCGGCCGTCCGCCATCCGTGCCGAAGGGGCCTGTGTAGTTCCCTTGGAGCCGAGACCATGTGTAACGGAGCTGGGCCTGCCAGCCGTCCCAGAAGCTGCGGCCAAGCTCCACCGTGACGGCATCATAGGTGCGCGCTGCCTTCGGCAAGCTGGCAGCAGGGCCCGCGCCGGGATTGACGATGAGGAACCCGCCCGCACCGTCGTCCGCAAGGGTCGCGAGCGCATCATCCAGGCGGCGGCGCGTGTAGGTCACACCCGCCTTCGCGAACAGCGAGAGCTCATGCTCCGCGCCCGCGACAAACTCGGAAGACGACGTCGGGCCGAGCCGCGAAGCGATGCGCGCGTCCGGCGTGAGCAACCCCAGGGGAACCATCCCCTGATACTTCGCGGCGTGCGCGAACAGCCTCATCCGGCCGTTCCCACCGGGGTCGAAGGCGAGCCCGACTCGTGGGGAGAGCTGGTGATGCGTCATGTTCCCACGCACGTCCGCATCGAGGAACTGCGCGTCGTAGCGAAGACCTCCATTCAGCGTGAGCCGGTCGTTCAAGGTCCATCGGTCCTGCACGAACCCGCTCAAGCTGCTGCTGGTGATGTCGGCGACCTGCGATGGGCGTTGGACGACATGTTCGAGCTCCAGTCCCGTTGCCAGCGCATGGTGTCCCAGGCCCTTCAGCCAATAGGAAGCCTGCGTCTTCGCCTGGAATCGGTCCGTGTCGATGCTCGCAGGGCCAGCAGGCGACAGCCGGGTGACATCGTGGCCCAGCCAACTCGCCTTGGCATCGAGCGTGACGCGCCCGTCGAGGACCATGGCGTTGTAGGCGAGCACGGTCATGACCGTGTCGCTGTCCACCGCCCACGGAGCCTGCGCGCCTTCCATCCCCCGCATCAACGCGGGAGCGGTGACAACCGTCAGCGATGTCCAATGTCTGTGTTTGAGGGCATACGTCAACCTGGCCAGTGCCTGGAGGCTGCGCTGGTCCATGAAGCCGGCATCCTGTTCGACGCGGCTGAGCGCGGGGACGATGCCCGCGAAGAACCAGAGCCGGTCCTTGAGCAGCGGTCCGCCCAGTGTCCCGCCGAAATCCCCCAGGTGACGGAGCGCGCCGTCCGAGGAGAAGGCGGGATGGGGGCCTGTCGCGGACCTCCATGCCCCTTCCAGCGCGCCCGGTGCCCAGTTCGCGAAGACCTCACCCTGCAGCTCATTGGAGACGGCCACTGGCTTCAGGTCGATGATGCCACCCGTGGTACGTCCGTACTCCGGCATGTATCCGCCGGTGAGCACGCTGATGTCGCTGACCAGTTCCTGGCTCAGCGGGAGCAGGTTGCGGCCCGTGGTCGGGTCGCGAGTCGAAAGCCCATCCAGCAGGTATTCGTTTTCAAAGGGCGTGGCACCGCTGAAGGACCGTCCGTCCACGCTGTCCTCCGTGCCGGGGACCCACTCCGCGAGGCTGTCCGAGGTGCGCATGGCGCCAGCCCACTTCGTTGGGCGGCTGGCCGGAACGCGCGAGACGTCCTCTCGCCACTGGATGAACCGAAGTGTCGAGCTGCTCGTGTCGACAGTCGGGCCTCCGCAGAACAATCCAACGGCCTCTCCTGGCTCCGTCGGCTGGAGCTCGACGTTGACGCGTAAGGCGCGCCCTTCACTGACGGAGAGGGGGAGGGAGGAGGGCTCGAACAGCTCGCGTTCAAAGCGGAGCGTGTAGTCGCCCGGGGGCAGGTCGGGAATCCGATACCTTCCGTCGGGTTGGCTCACGGCAACGCGCTCAGCCTCGCCCGACGCGGACGGGCTCGCTGTCACGACGACGTCCGCGACGGGCTGCCGGGACTGGGCATCGATGACCGTGCCCAGAATGGCACTCCGTGGATTCTCCGCCGCACCGGCCGTCAGCAGCGCGGCCAGGGCGACTCCCACGATTCGCGGCGCCTTCTCCCCCACCATGCGTGCGTTGTCTCCCCTCCAGAACAGCATGGCACGGCCACCCTTCGGTCCCGTTCTGTGCTGTCGTGGGGAAACGAACTGGGACGTGGCGCCGGGCCGCTGTTGACACCACCACCCGGCAAGGTCAGGAACACCGCCGCGAGGAGCCGCCGTGAGTGGACGCGAGAGTCCGGTGTCAGGAGGCAAGGCGGCGCGCGCTTCCGCGAAGGAGGCTCGCCTGCGCCGAGCCGGCCCATGGCCGCTCACCGTGGCCACCGCCGCCGCGCTCGGGTTGCTCGTCTACGTCGCCACCACCAGCCTGCCCTACCTCATCTCCGCGCCCACCTCGGATCCGCACTTCGGCGCGCTGAACCACTGTCTCGCCCGTCTCCTGCAACGCCCCCTGCTGGGCTGGGCCGTCTCGCCGGATGCATCGCGTGCCGCCGTCTACGGCGCCCAGGCCATGGCGGTCTGCACCCTGCCGGAGGGCTCCCGGCGGCTCCCCCTGGCGGGCGTACGCGCCGTCACCTTCGACCGGGAGAATCGCCTCTGGTGGTCGCAGGCCGGACAGCTCTGGCGCGACGACGGGGCCGAGCCCATGCGCATGGGCGACTTCTCCCCCGTATCACTCGTCAGCCACGGGGCCGGGGTGCTGGCGCTCGACGCGGAGGGGCAGCTCGTCTCGGTGGCGCCTGACGGAGCGGTGCTGGGACAGGTGCCGGTATCCGGGGCGGAAGCACGGCTGTCCGTGGGCGCGGAGGGCACCTTCGCCGCCGTGCTCGACGAGGCCTCGCTCCGATTCTACGAAGCGCGAACCCTCACTCCACTCCCCGTGGAGTTGCCGTGTGAAGCAGCGGATTTGTGGTGGCTCGAGCGCCCCGAGCGCGTCCTGATCGCCTGCGCCCAGGGGGCCGAGCAGGCTTTCGCGGTGGATCTCCAGACCGCCCGGTACGAGCCGGCGCAGCGCCCGCCAGGAGCGCCTGCCCGGAGGCTCCTCGGGCGGCCCCTCTATGTGCACGGCTGCGACGGATTTCCGTGCACGGCCCCTGCCCCCTGAGATGTTGGTAGGAGGTGCGGCGCCGGGTGCCTTTCACGGGCGGTCCGGGCCTCCGAACCGCTGCGTTCATTGGCGAACGTTCAGGGTTCCGCGGGGCCTGCATTGAATCGACAAGCCCGCGAACTCCCTGGAGATTCGCCCCAGCCCGGGCGCCGCTCAGCGCAGCCAGCAGCGTTCATCCCGATCAGAGGTTTCTCGCGTGGACGACACCAAGGTTCCCCAGTCTCCTTCCAACGGCCGTAAGCGTGCCTCCGCGCGCAAGCCTTCGGGGAACGGCACTTCCCGACCGGAGGCGCCCACCCGCGAGGTGGCCCCTTCCGAGCACCCCGCGGCCAACCGCTTGCGCGGTGACCGAGGACGAACCCGCTCCACCTCTCCAGCGGACCTCGAAGTGGGGGCGCCGAAGCCCGCCCGCCGCAACGGCCGGGGCCGTGGCGCTCGCGCGTCCACCCCGCGTGGCCAGGGACGCGGCGGCCATCCGCTGCAGCCCCTGCTCGCCGCTCTGCGCTCGGTGCACGGCGGAGACTTCTCCGTGCGGCTCCCTGGCGGCGACGCCGACCCGGTGATGGAGGAGATCGCCAGTGCCTTCAACGCCGTGGTGTCGCTCAACGCCACCCTGACGCAGGAAGTGGTCCGCGTGGAGCGCGTGGTCGGCCGCGAGGGCCGCATGGGCGAGCGCGTGTCGCTGGGCGACGTGCGCGGCGACTGGGCCCACAGCATCAACTCCATCAATTCGCTCATCGGCGACCTGGTGCAGCCCACCACGGAGGTGGCGCGCGTGCTGGTGGCCGTGGCGCAGGGCGACCTCACCCAGAAGATGGCGTTGGAGATTGATGGCCAGCCCGTCAAGGGCGAGTTCCTCCGAATCGGCACCACCGTCAACGCGATGCTGGACCAGCTCAACTCGTTCGCCGCCGAGGTGACGCGCGTGGCGCGCGAGGTGGGCAGCGACGGCAAGCTGGGCGGTCAGGCCGAAGTGCGCGGCGTGTCCGGCGTGTGGAAGGACCTCACGGACAACGTGAACCTGATGGCCAACAACCTCACGGCCCAGGTGCGCAACATCGCCGAGGTGTCCACGGCGGTGGCCAACGGCGACCTGTCCAAGAAAATCACCGTGGACGCGCGCGGCGAGGTCTTCGAGCTCAAGAGCACCATCAACACCATGGTGGACCAGCTCAACGGCTTCGCCTCCGAGGTGACGCGCGTGGCGCGTGAAGTCGGCACCGAGGGCAAGCTGGGCGGTCAGGCCGCGGTGCCCGGCGTGTCCGGCACCTGGAAGGACCTCACGGACAACGTGAACTTCATGGCCTCCAACCTCACCACGCAGGTGCGGGGCATCGTGAAGGTGGTGACGGCCGTCGCCAACGGCGACCTCACCCAGAAGCTGATGGTGCCGTCGCAAGGGGAGATTGCCGCGCTGGGCGCCACGCTCAACGCGATGACGGACACCCTCAACGTCTTCGCGCAGCAGGTGACCAGCGTCGCGCGCACGGTGGGTGTGGAAGGCAAGCTGGGCGCCCAGGCCCAGGTGCCCGGCGCCGCCGGGACGTGGAAGGACCTCACGGACAACGTGAACCTGATGGCCAACAACCTCACGGCCCAGGTGCGCAACATCGGCGAGGTGACGACGGCCGTCGCCAAGGGCGACCTGTCCAAGAAAATCACCGTCGACGTGCGCGGCGAGGTGCTGGAGCTCAAGGACACCATCAACACCATGGTGGACCAGCTCCGCGCCTTCGCCTCCGAGGTGACGCGCGTGGCCCGCGAGGTGGGCACCGACGGCAAGCTGGGCGGTCAGGCCGACGTGAAGGGCGTGGGCGGCGTGTGGAAGGACCTCACGGACAACGTGAACTACATGGCCTCCAACCTCACCACGCAGGTGCGCAACATCGCGCTGGTGACGACGTCGGTGGCCAATGGCGACCTGTCCAAGAAGATTACGGTCGACGCGCGCGGCGAAATCCTGGAGCTGAAGAACACCATCAACACCATGGTGGACCAGCTCAACAGCTTCGCCTCCGAAGTGACGCGCGTGGCGCGCGAGGTCGGCACCCACGGCAAGCTGGGTGGCCAGGCCGAGGTGCGCGGTGTGTCCGGCACCTGGAAGGACCTCACGGACAACGTGAACGTCATGGCCGTGAACCTCACCACGCAGGTGCGCGGCATCGCCAAGGTGGTGACGGCGGTGGCCAACGGTGACCTCACCCAGCGCCTGAAGATGGAGGCCAAGGGCGAGGTGGCCGAGCTGGCCGACACCATCAACGCGATGACGCAGACGCTGTCCATCTTCGCGCAGCAGGTGACGGACGTGGCGCGCACGGTGGGCGTGGAGGGCAAGCTGGGCGCCCAGGCGGTGGTGCCGGGCGTGGCGGGCACGTGGAAGGACCTCACCAACAACGTGAACCTGCTCGCCAACAACCTCACCGACCAGGTCCGCAACATCGCCGAAGTCACCACGGCCGTGGCCAAGGGTGACCTGTCTCGCAAGATTACCGTCGACGCCAAGGGCGAGGTGCTGGAACTGAAGAGCACCATCAACACGATGGTGGACCAGCTCAACAGCTTCGCCGCCGAGGTGACGCGCGTCGCGAAGGAAGTCGGCACCGAAGGGAAGCTGGGCGGTCAAGCCGAAGTGCGCGGCGTGTCCGGCGTGTGGAAGGACCTCACGGACAACGTGAACTTCATGGCCGTCAACCTCACCACGCAGGTGCGCGGCATCGTGCGCGTGGTGACGGCGGTGGCCAACGGTGACCTGAACCAGAAGCTGACGATGGATGCCAAGGGCGAGATTGCCGCGCTCGCGGACACCATCAACGCGATGACGCAGACGCTGTCCATCTTCGCGCAGCAGGTGACGGACGTGGCGCGCACGGTGGGCGTGGAAGGCAAGCTGGGCGCTCAGGCGGAAGTGCCGGGCGTGGCGGGCACCTGGAAGGACCTCACCAACAACGTGAACCTGCTCGCCAACAACCTCACGGCGCAGGTGCGAAACATCGCCGAAGTCACCACTGCGGTGGCCAACGGCGACTTGTCCAAGAAAATCACGGTCGACGCCAAGGGCGAGGTGCTGGAACTCAAGAGCACCATCAACACCATGGTGGACCAGCTGCGCGCCTTCGCCGCCGAGGTGACGCGCGTCGCGAAGGAAGTCGGCACCGAGGGCAAGCTGGGCGGTCAGGCCGACGTGAAGGACCTGTCCGGCGTCTGGAAGGACCTCACGGACAACGTGAACGTGCTGGCCGGAAACCTCACGGACCAGGTGCGAAACATCGCCAAGGTGACCACCGCGGTGGCCAACGGCGACCTGTCGCAGAAAATCACCGTCTCCGTGAAGGGCGAGGTGCTGGAGCTCAAGAACACCATCAACACCATGGTGGACCAGCTCCGCGCCTTCGCCTCCGAGGTGACGCGCGTCGCGAAGGAGGTCGGTACCGAAGGCAAGCTGGGCGGTCAGGCCGCGGTGCCCGGCGTCGCCGGCACCTGGAAGGACCTCACGGACAACGTGAACGTGCTGGCCGGAAACCTCACGGACCAGGTGCGAAACATCGCCAAGGTGACCACCGCGGTGGCCAACGGCGACCTGTCACAGAAAATCTCCGTGGAGGCCCGGGGCGAAATCCTGGAGCTCAAGAGCACCATCAACACCATGGTGGACCAGCTCCGCGCCTTCGCCGCCGAGGTGACGCGCGTCGCGAAGGAAGTGGGGACGGACGGCAAGCTGGGCGGCCAGGCCGCGGTGCCCGGGGTCGCCGGCACCTGGAAGGACCTCACGGACAACGTGAACAGCATGGCCTCCAACCTCACCGCGCAGGTGCGGAACATCGCGCTGGTGACCACGGCGGTGGCCAATGGCGACTTGTCCAAGAAGATTACCGTCGACGCCAAGGGCGAAATCCTGGAGCTGAAGGACACCATCAACATCATGGTGGACCAGCTCAACAGCTTCTCCGCGGAGGTGACGCGCGTCGCTCGCGAGGTCGGCACCGAGGGCAAGCTGGGCGGTCAGGCCGAAGTGCGCGGCGTGTCCGGCGTGTGGAAGGACCTCACGGACAACGTGAACTTCATGGCCCGCAACCTCACCACGCAGGTGCGCGGCATCGTCAAGGTGGTGACGGCCGTCGCCAACGGCGACTTGAAGCAGAAGCTGGCCGTGGAGGCGAAGGGCGAGGTCGCCGCGCTGGCGGAGACCATCAACAACATGACGGACACGCTGGGCACCTTCGCCGAGCAGGTGTCCACGGTGGCCCGCGAGGTGGGCGTCGAAGGGAAGCTGGGCGGCCAGGCCCGTGTGCCCGGGGTCGCGGGGACGTGGAAGGACCTCACGGACAACGTGAACTTCATGGCCTCCAACCTCACGACGCAGGTGCGCGGCATCGTCAAAGTCGTGACGGCGGTCGCCAACGGCGACCTGACGCAGAAGCTGGCCGTGGAGGCGAAGGGCGAGGTGGCCGCGCTGGCAGAGACCATCAACAACATGACGGACACGCTGGGCACCTTCGCCGACCAGGTGACGACGGTGGCCCGCGAGGTGGGTATCGAAGGGAAGCTGGGCGGTCAGGCCCGCGTGCCCGGTGCGCGCGGCACGTGGCGGCAGCTGACCGACAACGTGAACCAGCTGGCCGGCACGTTGACGAGCCAGCTGCGCGCCATCTCCGACGTGGCCACCGCGGTGACGAAGGGTGACCTCACGCGCAGCATCACCGTCGTGGCCGAGGGCGAGGTCGCCGCGCTGAAGGACAACATCAACCAGATGATCGTCAACCTGCGTGAGACGACGCAGAAGAACCAGGAGCAGGACTGGCTCAAGACGAACCTGGCGAAGTTCAGCGGCATGATGCAGGGCCAGAAGAGCCTGGACGCCGTCAGCCGCCTCATCATGAGCGAGCTGACGCCGCTGGTCTCCGCGCACCATGGCGCCTTCTTCCTGGTGGACGGCGCCGAGGCGGGCGCGCCGCTGCTCAAGCTCACCAGCACCTACGCGTACCGGGAGCGCAAGCACATCGCCAACCGGTTCCGCTTCGGTGAGGGACTGGTCGGCCAGTGCGCCCTGGAGCGGAAGACCATCCTGCTCACGCATGTGCCGGAGGACTACATCACCATCTCCTCCGGGCTGGGCGAGGCCGCGCCGCTCAACATCATCGTCCTGCCCGTCCTCTTCGAGGGCGAGGTGAAGGCCGTCATCGAGCTGGCCTCCTTCCACGCGTTCAGCGCCATCCACCAGATCTTCCTGGATCAGCTCACGGAGACCATTGGCGTGGTGCTGAACATGATCATCGCCAACATGCGCACGGAGCAGCTGCTGCTCCAGTCGCAGGACCTGACGCAGGAGCTCCAGAGCCAGTCCAAGGAGCTGACGCAGCAGCAGGAGGCCCTCAAGCGCAGCAACATCGAGCTGGAGGAGAAGGCGACGCTGCTGGAGGAGCAGAACCGCCGCGTCGAGGAGAAGAACAACGAGGTGGAGCGCGCCCGCGTCAGCCTGGAGGAGAAGGCCGAGCAGCTCACCGTCATCTCCAAGTACAAGAGCGAGTTCCTGGCCAACATGAGCCACGAGCTGCGCACGCCGCTCAACTCGCTGCTCATCCTGGCCAAGCTGCTGTCGGACAACAAGGACGGCAACCTCAGCACCAAGCAGGTGGAGTACGCGAACACCATCTACGCCTCCGGCGGCGACCTGCTCAGCCTCATCAACGAAATCCTCGACCTGTCCAAGGTGGAGGCCGGGAAGATGCAGGTGGAGCCGCGGGACATCATCCTCACCGAGCTCAATCAGTTCATCGAGCGCAGCTTCCTCCCTGTCGCGGAGCAGAAGGGCCTGTCCTTCACCGTGGAGGTGGGGCCCGGCGCGCCGCGCCACATCCGCACCGACCCGCAGCGGCTCCAGCAGGTGCTGAAGAACCTGCTGTCCAACGCCTTCAAGTTCACCGACGAGGGCAGTGTCCAACTGAAGGTGAAGCTGGCCGAGGTCGGCACGCACTTCGACCACGAGGTCCTGCGGCGCTCGCGGTACGTGCTCGGCTTCTCGGTGTCGGACACGGGCATTGGCATCGCGCGGGACAAGCAGCGCCTCATCTTCGAGGCGTTCCAGCAGGCGGACGGCTCCACCGCGCGCAAGTACGGCGGCACGGGCCTGGGCCTGTCCATCAGCCGCGAAATCGCCAAGCTGTTGGGCGGCGAAATCCAGGTGACCAGCGAGCCCGGCCGCGGCAGCACCTTCACCCTCTACCTGCCGCCCGAGTACATCAGTCCGGAGGAAGAGGGCCTGCCGTCCATTCCGTCCTCGTACGAGCCTCCGCCCCGGCTGCCGCCTCCTCCGGCGCCGGAGTCGCCGCGCGCGGAGCCTCCTCCCGCGCCGCTGGTGGCGGACAGCGGCCACGTGCTGGACGCGGCATTGCCGCCGCCCATCGAGTCGCTGCTGACGCCCGTCGCCGTGGAGGATGACCGCGACCACATCCGCGAAGGGGACCGCGTCCTGCTGCTCATCGAGGACGACGTGAAGTTCGCCCGCATCATGGTGCAGATGGCGCGGGAGAAGGGCTTCAAGGCCCTGGTGGCCACGCGCGGCGACACCGGCCTGTCCATGGCCAACGAGTTCCAGCCGCACGCCATCACCCTGGACATCCAGCTCCCCGTGGTGGACGGCTGGAGCGTGCTGGACCGGCTCAAGCGCAACCCGCGCACGCGCCACATCCCCGTGCACGTCATCAGCGTCATGGACAAGAACCAGGGCAACTCGCAGGGCGCCTTCGGTTACCTCACCAAGCCCGTCAGCAAGGAGGGCCTGGAGCGGGTGTTCAACCAGCTGGCCAGCTTCCTGGAGCGCAAGGAGCGCCGGCTGCTGCTGGTGGAGGACGACGACGTCCAGCGCGACAGCCTGGTGAAGCTGCTCAGCGAAGGCGGCGATGTCGAGGTGACGGCCGTGGCCACGGGCGAGGAGGTGCTCCAGAGCCTGGAGACGGGCGAGTTCGACTGCGTCGTCATCGACCTGATGCTGCCCGACACCGACGGCATCCGGCTGGTGGAGGAGGTCAAGACGCAGAACCGCTTCCGCGACCTGCCCATCGTCATCTACACCGGCAAGGAGCTGACGCCCAAGGACGAGGCCCGGCTGCGCCGCTACACCGGCAGTGTCATCCTCAAGAGCGGGACGAAGAGTCCGGAGCAACTGCTCAGCGACACGGCGCTGTTCCTCCACCGGTTGGACCAGAACCTGCCGCCTCGCGCCCGCGCCGCCCTGGCTCAGCGCAACGAGAAGGACACGGAGCTGTCCGCCAAGAAGGTCCTGGTGGTGGATGACGACATGCGCAACATCTTCGCGCTCACCAGCGTGCTGGAGAACCACGGCATGCAGGTGGTGTTCGCGGAGAACGGGCGCGCGGCCATCGAGATGCTCGAACAGCACCGCGACGTCGACATCGTCCTGATGGACGTGATGATGCCGGAGATGGACGGCTATGAGACCATGCGGGCCATCCGCAAGGACCTCAAGTACTCCAGCCTCCCCATCATCGCGGTGACGGCGAAGGCGCTGAAGGACGACCGGGAGAAGTGCATGGCGGCCGGCGCGAGCGATTACCTGCCCAAGCCGGTGGACACGGACAAGCTTCTGGAGCTCATCCGTCTGTGGGTGACGGCTTGATTCGCTGAGTGATGGTTACCGTACGGCGCCTCTCTTCCGGACTTGGGTCCGGTCGGGGGGGCGCCTAGCCTCTTCCACCTCGAGAGCAGGTGGGACCGGGGCAGATTCATCCGCCGACTTCAATGACGCCTAGCGAACACATCTCCGCGGACCGCAACCAGGAAAGGGCTTCCCAGTCCCGGGCGAGCATCCTGATGGTGGACGACCATCCGTCCAACCTGCTCGCGCTCGAGGCCATTCTCGAGCCGCTCGGGCAGGAGTTGGTGAAGGCCACCAGCGGTGAGGAGGCCCTCAAGTTCCTGCTCCAGCGCGACTTCGCCGTCATCCTGATGGACGTGCAGATGCCGGGGCTGGACGGCTTCCAGACGGCCACGCTCATCAAGCAGCGCGAGCGCACGCGCACCATCCCCATCATCTTCCTCACCGCGCTCAGCCGCGACGCGGCCCACGTCTTCAAGGGCTACGCGCACGGCGCGGTGGACTACCTGCTCAAGCCCTTCGACCCGGAGATCCTCCGCTCCAAGGTCAGCGTCTTCGTGGACCTGTTCCTGAAGGAGCAGCAGATTCAGCGGCAGGCGGTGCTGCTCCGGCAGCGCGAGCGCGAGGCGCTGGAGCGGCAGAGCGAGCTGCGCCACCTGCGGCTCACGGAGTCCTTGCCGGAGGTGATGTGGGCGGCGCGCTCGGACGGCAGCTTCACCTACGCCAACCGCGCCGCGCGGGACTACACGGGCATCCAAGCGGACCAGCCGCTGTCGCTCAACACCTTCCTGGAGTTCGTCCACCCGGTGGACCGCGAGGCCATGCGCGCCGCGTGGGTGCAGGCCATCCGCATGGGCCAGCGCGTGGAGCGCGAGTTCCGCCTGCGCCGCTTCGACGGTGTGTACCGCTGGCACCTGGCGCGCGCGGTGCCGGAGCGGGACGAGAATGGCCTGCTGGCCGGCTGGATTGCCGTGGCCACGGACATCGACGACAAGCGCCGGGCGGAGGAGGCGCTGGGGCGCTTCAAGGCGACGCTGGACGCGACGCTGGACTGCGTCCTCATGTTCTCCCCGGACTCGCTGACGCTCACCTACGCCAACGCGGGCGCGGCCAAGCAGCTGGCCAGCAGCACCGAGGAGCTGGTGGGCCTGTCGGTGCTGGAGGTAGAGAGCGCCTTCGACGAGGCCGGCTTCCGCAAGCTGCTGGCGCCGCTGGTGAGCGGCACGTTGCCCAGCCAGACGTACTCCACCAGCCACCGCAGGCGGGATGGCTCGGAGGTGCCGGTGGAGGTGGTGCTCCAGTACGTGGCGGCGGACGGCGGCCCCGGGCGCTTCATCTCCGTGGCGCGCGACATCACCGAGCGGCAGCGGGCGGAGACGGCGCTGCGGCTGGCCAGCGAGGCGAAGGACTCCTTCCTCGCGGCGGCCAGCCACGAGCTGCGCACGCCGCTGGCCGCGGCCAAGGGCCACGCGCACCTGGCGCTGCTGAAGCTGGGCGGTGAGACAGAGGCCGGGCCGGGCAAGTCGCTCAAAATCATCAACCGGCAAATCGACCGGATGGCCAAGCTGGTGGAGGACCTGCTGGACATCAGCCGGCTCCAGGCGGGGCGCCTGTCGTTGGAGCTGGAGCGGTTTGACTTGAGCCATCTGGTGCACGAGACGCGGGACCGCATGGCGGTGTTGTCGCAAGGCCATGAAATCCACGTCGAGGCGTCGGAGCAGCTCGAGGGGACGTGGGACCGGGGCCGGTTGGACCAGGTGCTCACGAACCTGCTGTCCAATGCGCTGCGCTACTCGCCCGAGGGCGGGCCCGTGTGGGTGCGGGTGCAGGGGGAGCGCGACGAGGGCGTCCACCTGTCGGTGACGGACACCGGCGTGGGAATCCCCAAGGAGAAGCAGGCGCTCATCTTCGAGCGCTTCGGCCGCGCGCACGGCAGCAAGTACGGCGGCCTGGGCCTGGGGCTCACCATCAGCCAGGGCATCGTGGAGCAGCACGGCGGCCGTATCTGGGTGGAGTCTCCGGGGGTGGCGGGCGGAGGTTCTACGTTCCACGTCTGGCTGCCGCGCGAGACGGAGGCGCCTACCGGCGGCGTGCATCCGGACGCGGCGACGCGCTCCACCAACTGAGCGCGTCCCTCGCGAAGCATCCCGGCGTCCGTGCAGTGGAAGGGCGCCGGGGGCTGTCCCCGTGACGCTCCGGCGCCTTTCGCGCTCAGGGCCCGGCTGGAGGGGAGAGGCTCAGCTCAGCCGCTCCGCCAGCTTCGTGTGGCCTTGCTGGCGGGCACGGTCCGCCGCGCTCTCTCCGTCCGCGTTGCGCAGCCGCGCATCGGCGGCGCCCGTCAGCAGCAGCTCGATGACCTCGGAGCTGGAGGATGCTCTGCACCGCGTCGTCGCGCTTGCTGGGCGGAACGTCGCCGGCTCGTTTGCGATCATCATTTCTCCGCCGCGCACCGCGGCGCGCGCCCTCGTCGGCGCGGTCCTCGCGAGCACCCTTCCTGGGCTCGGCCAACTGGTCCCGTAGTCGTTTCATTTCTGGATGATGCAAGGGGTCCAGTAGGCCCTTACACCCGTGTTGCGTAACGACGGGTACCCACACGAACGAGGAGCTGAGATGTCGAAGACCTTTACGCAGACGAAGGAGGAGCTGGTCGGAAAAGCGACGAAGCAGATGGACACCACCTTCGGCCAGGGTGGCTGGACCGTGCGTCAGAAGCTGGCGCTGACCTGCCGGATCTTGTTCGAGGGCGGTCACGACTCGGGGTTGGCCGGGCAGATCACCGCCCGCGCTACGGAGCCCGGCACCTACTACACGCAGCAGTTGGGCCTTGGGTTCGACGAAATCACCGCGTCGAACCTCCTGCTCGTCAACAGCGACCTCGAGGTCCTCGAAGGCAAAGGGATGGCCAACCCGGCGAACCGCTTCCACAGCTGGGTCTACGAGGCGCGGCCCGACGTCAACTGCATCATCCACACGCACCCGACGCACATTGTCGCGCTCTCCATGCTCGAGGTCCCCTTGCAGGTCTCGCACATGGATATGTGCCCCCTCTTCGATGACTGCGCCTTCCTGAAAGACTGGCCGGGGGTACCCGTCGGCAACGAGGAGGGCGAGCTCATCTCCAAGGCGCTCGGCTCCAAGCGCGCGCTCCTCCTCTCCCATCACGGTCAACTGGTGGCCGGCGACAGCATCGAGCAGGCGTGCGTGCTGGCCGAGCTCTTCGAGCGGGCGGCGCGCTTGCAACTCCTCGCCTCCGCGGCTGGCGACATCAAGCCCATACCGGAGAAGTTGGGAAAGGAGGCGCACGACTGGATCTTGCGGCCCACGCGCAGCGCGATCACGTTCGCCTACTTCGCGCGCCGAGTGTTGAAGAAGCACGGGGACGCCCTGGCTTGAGCCGCATGCACGCAAAACTGGACCCTTCGTTCTCTTTCTTCTGGAGGTCGTCGAGGGTCCAGTCGCGCGGTACACGAACGAACCGTGCGCAACGACGCGCACAGCACACTTGGAGACCAACATGACGGAGAACCGTTACACCGACATCGAGATGAGCCACGGGGCGGCGAGGGGGGCACGATGAGCGCGCTGCTTCGCGGTATCGTCGCGTACCCCATCACGCCGTTCACGTCGAAGGGACGTGTCGACGAGGTGCTCCTCGGCAAAATCGTTGACGACATGGTGAAGGCGGGTGTCCACGCCATCGCGCCGCTCGGCAGCACCGGCGTGCTGCCGTACCTCTCCGACGACGAACGGGAGCAGGTCGCGGAGCTCGTCATCAAGCGGGTTGCCGGGCGCGTCCCCACGCTCGTCGGCGTTTCGAGCCTCACCACCGAGCGCACCGTCCACCACGCGAAGCACGCCGAGAAGCTCGGTGCCAGCGCGGTGATGATCATCCCGATGAGCTACTGGAAGCTGAGCGACGCCGAGATCATCACCCACTACGACACGGTGGCGAAGAGCATCGCTATCCCCATCGCGGTCTACAACAACCCCGCAACGGGTGGCCTCGACCTGAGCCCCGACGTCATCGCGCGGCTACTGAAGATTCCGAACGTCACGATGGTCAAGGAGAGCACCGGCGACGTGAACCGCATGCAGCGCCTCGTCCAGCTCTGCGGAGAGGATGTCGCGTTCTACAATGGGAGCAACCCGCTCGCGTTGGCCGCCTTCGTGGCCGGTGCGCGCGGCTGGTGCACCGCGGCGCCCCACATCATCCCGAAGCTCAACATCGAGCTCTACGACGCCATCCAGCGGGGTGACGTCGCGGCGGCGCGTCAGAGCTTCTATCGGCAGCTTCCTTTCCTGCAATTCATCGTCGCTCACGGCCTCCCGCGCGCAATCTCGGCGGCGCTCGAGCTGCAGGGGATGTCTGTCGGGCCGCTTCGCGCGCCCATGCAGGCGCTCCCTGCTGAGCGTGTCGAGGAGCTCCGTCGAATCCTCGTCGGGCTCGAAGTGATTCCCGGCCAATGAGCATGGAGGGAACCTCCATCCTTGCCGCGGGCGCCTTGCTCGCGGTGGGGATGGCTTCCGGTGTCTGGAAGTGGCGCGCGATGGTGCGCAGTCCCGAACGACGCGCCCCGATGTACGTCGACATCTTGCATCGCGCGTCGCTCCTCTACGCGAGCGCGACGTTGGTGCTCGGTCATCTCGCGGCAGCGAGCGCGTTCCCTGCCCCGCTCAACCGGGGAGCGTTCTGGACGGCGTACTTCTATTTCGTAGTGACCCTCGTGGTGTACGCATTCCACGGTATGCGCCGGACCGAGCGCACGATGTTCACGCAGCGCAACCTCGTGACGGGGCCAGGGGTCGCGCTGCTCGTCGTCGGCGAGCTGGGCTCGACGCTCTTGCTGCTCGTGGGTGCAGCGCTCGGCGAGGGACGCGCGCCATGAGCAGGCCGCGGTGACGAGGCGGTCCGCCGTCACCGCGGAGGAGCGGTCAGCGCCCGAGAGGTGGCGGGCCAGCCGGCGGTGGCGGTGTCTGGAGATGGTTCGTTGAGAAGCTACCGTCGGAACCCATGAGCGGCCTTGCCTCGTGAAGCCCGCCTGCCGGCCGCTCCTCCAGCAAGGGGGAGGTAGGGCCGGGCAGGCGCCGCGGTGGGCGGCCTCCATGGGTGATTACCCTTCGCGCGACGTCAGCTCTTTCGCGTTGGGAGGCGCTCATGAAAGCCGTGGTGCTCAAGTCCTATGGAGACGTGGATGCGCTCGCCGTTCAAGACATGCCCGAGCCGAAGGTGGGGCCGGGCGAGGTGAAGGTCCGCGTCACCGCCGCGGGCATCAACCCCGTGGACTGGAAGATTCGCCGTGGGGACTTGAAGGCGAGGATGCCCGTGCAGTTCCCCACCATCCTCGGACGGGACGTGGCCGGCGAGGTCATGGAGGTGGGCCCGGGCGTCAGCGACTTCAAGCCGGGTGACCGCGTCATGGGCGTGGTGAACGCCGGCTACGCGGAGAAGGTCGTCGCGCCCGTGGAGTCCTGGGCGAAGGTCCCCGAGTCCATGGACCTGAAGGACGCCGCCGCGCTCCCCCTGGTCACGCTCACCGGCGTGCAACTGATGGAAGAGGCGGTGAACCCCAAGAAGGGGGACACGGTGCTCGTCATCGGCGCGCTGGGGGCGGTGGGCCGCGCCGCCGTCTTCGCGGCGAAGGCCCGGGGCGCGAAGGTGCTGGCCGGCGTGCGCGCCAACCAGAAGGCGGAGGCGCAGAAGCTGGGCGTGGACGGCGTCTTCGCGCTCGACGTCGCGGACGAGTTCTCCAAGCTGCCCATGCTGGACGCGGTGGCGGACACCGTGGGCGGCCAGGTGGTGGCCCGAGTGCTGGAGAAGGTGAAGCCCGGAGGCACCCTGGGCAGCGTCGTGGGGGAGCCTCCCGAGGCCAAGGGGCGGCAAATCACCGTGCGCGCCATCCTCTCTCACCCTGACTCGCGGCGCCTGACGCAACTGGGGCAGGCCGTCGCCAGGGGCGACCTGGTCATCCCCGTCAGCAAGCGCTTCCCGCTGGAGCAGGTGAAGGAAGCGCAGAAGCTCGCGGAGCAGGGGGGCGTGGGCAAGGTGCTGCTCGTCAACTGAGCGTCACTTCTCGCGCGTCAGCAACACGACCGCGCCCAGGATGGCGCCCATGGCCAGCCAGGCCGTGGGCGTCATCGTCTCGCCCGCCAGCAGGCCGCCCAGGAACACCGCCAGCACCGGGTTGACGTAGGCGTAGCTGGTGGCCAGCGACGGACGCGCGTTGCGCAGCAGGTAGCCATAGGCGCTGTAGCCCACCAGCGAGCCGAAGACGACGAGGTAGAAGAACGCGAGCACCGCCTTGGACGTGGGGATGACCGTGGGGCGTTCCCCAATCAGCAGGCTGAAGACCAGCATGATGACGCCACCGCACAGCATCTGCGCCGCGGTGGACATCAGCCCCTGGGGCATGGGCAGCCGGCGGCTCCACACCGAGCCCAGCGCCCAGCTCATGGGCGACACCAGCATCGCCAGCGTCGGCAGCAGTCCGCCGCCCACGTCACCGCCCAGGTTGAGCAGGACGATGCCGCCGAAGCCGACGGCCAGTCCCCAGCGCTCCGCGCGTCCGGGCCACTGGCCGAAGAGCCCCCCGAAGAGCGCCGTCCACAAGGGGAGGCTGCCCACCACCAGCGCGGCCACGCCCGACGGCACCGACTGCTGCGCGAAGACGAGCCCCCCGTTGCCCACGCCCAGCAGCAACAGTCCCACCAGCGCGCTGGCGCCCCACTGACGGGCCGTGGGCATGGGCGCCCCACGCAGCCACAGCACCGCGAAGAGCAGGGCGCCGGCGAGCACGAAGCGCACCCCTGACATCTGGAACGGCGGCATGCCGCCTTCCAGCGCCCACCGGATGGCCAGATAGGTGGAGCCCCAAATAATGTAAAGGGACAGGATGCTGGCGATGAGCCACCCGCGCTGGGGGCCACCGGGAAGGACGTCTCCGGAGGGCAGATTGACGGGGGCTGGCTGTGAAACGGGGAGCGGCGCGGCACGCGAGGCGAGCACGGCGCGGCTTGTATCGTTGGCGATTTTCGCCGGCCATGTGGGCATTGCCGCACCTCACAGCCGGGGCCTTCTCGGAGCAGTACAGTGGCGGGCACCGCGCTCGTGCGTCGGGGCGGCCGTCCGGCTGGCCGGAATGTGGGCGTCGGGAATGTCGCGCCGGGTCGCCCGTAGGGACAGTGCGGCTCCTGGATTGAATGCCCGGGGCCGCTTCCTTAGACTTTCCCAGGGAGCCAGGGCGGAGGTGCCGCCGCACCGTGGCTCCGGAGTGAGCGCCAGGGATGTCCGAAGAGCTGGGTGAGCGTGAGAAGGAAGTCCTCCGGGCGGTCGTCCAGGAGTACATCTCCACGGGCGGGCCGGTAGGCAGTCAGCAGCTCACCCGCAGGCCGGGGTTCGAGGTGTCCTCCGCCACCATGCGCAACGTGCTGGCGGACCTGGAGGAGCTGGGCTTCCTGGAGAAGCCCCACACGTCCGCGGGGCGTGTTCCCACCGACCAGGGCTACCGCTTCTACGTGGACACGCTGGTGAAGCTGAGGGACCCGACGCCCCGGGACCGGGAGCTCATCCACGCGGGGCTCGCGCACGAGGCCGACCTGGCGGAGATGCTGGGCGAGGCCAGCCGCATCCTCCACTCGCTGACGCGTCACGCGGGCGTGGTGGTGGCGCCGCGGCCGGAGTCGGCGGTGTTCCGGCGCATCGAGTTCGTCCGGCTGCGCGAGGACCGCGTGCTCGCCATCCTGGTGGGGCAGAGCGGCCAGGTGCACAACAAGGCGATTACCGTGGAGTTCCCCATCACCTCCGACGAGCTGCTCAAGGCGAGCAACTACCTGTCGGAGTTGCTGCGGGAGGTGCCGCTGGAGTCGGCGCGCGAGCGCATCCGCGCGGAGATGGACCAGGAGCAGGCGCTCTACAACGCGCTGACGGCCAAGGCGTTGAAGCTGGGCGCGGCGGCCACCGACCTGGCGTCCACGGAGCGGGTGCTCATCCAGGGCACGGGTTCCTTCTTTGAGCAGCCGGAGTTCGCGGACGTGGAGCGCATGCGCGCGCTCTTCAGGGCCCTGGATGAGAAGCACAAGCTGCTGTCGCTGCTGGACCGGGTGCAGGTGGCCAACGAGATGCAGATTTTCATCGGCGCGGAGAGCGACTTCTCCGCGGCCGGCGACGTCACCGTCATCGCCAGCCCCTACGGAAACCAGGAGCAGGTGCTGGGCACGGTGGGCGTCATCGGCCCCACGCGCATGGACTACCGGCGCGTGATTCCCCTGGTGAACTTCACCGCGCAGGTGCTGTCGCGCGTGCTGGAGAAGGTGTAGCGGGCCTCACTCCGCGCGGGTGACGAGCACCTCCTGCTCACCATTCGCGCGCCGGACGTGGAGCCGCACGGGCGTGCCGGGCGCGCCCCGGGTGCGGGACTCCGCCTCCGTGCTGTCGCGCACCACCTGGCCATCCACCGCCACCAGCCGGTCTCCCACGTTGACGCCCGCGCGCGCCGCGGGCCCGTCCGGCGTCAGCCACGCGAAGGCGACGTGGCCCCGGTCCTCACTGAAGCCCGCGCCCAGCGTGCCCGGCGTGGCCCGGCGCGGGGACACCGTGACGTCACCCACGTCGGTGGCCTCCGCCTCCGCCACCTTCACGGTGCGCGTCTCCACGCGGCCCTCCGGCGGCAGCAGCCGCACGGTGTGGATGCCCGGGCGCACGTCGCTCAGGCGGAAGCGTCCGTCCTGCCCGGTGAAGGCGTCCGAGCGCCCGCCCACGGCCTTGTCGAGGAACACCGCCACCCCTGGCGCGGGGCCGCCCCCCCGGCTCCACACCGCGCGCCCGGAGATGGACGCCACGCCGCCGGTGAGCGGCACCTCCACGTCCGAGGTACCCCCGGGCCGCAGCGTCACCTGGGCTTCGCCCGTGCGGCCGTCCTCGGTGCGCACCGTCACCTTCAGCGCCTGGGCGGGCGCGTCTGGAAGCAAGAAGGTGCTGCCCGCGAAGCGCCGCGTGGTGGGCCAGGCGCCGGCCCAGGGCAGGGCCTCACCGTTGGCCTCGAGCAGCTCCAGGGTGAAGCCCTCCGGAGCCGCGCCGCTGCCCGCCACCACGCGCCCGCGCAGGGTGGCCGCGGGCTCCAGCCGCACCGTGAGCGGCGCCTGGTCCTCATGCGCGGCGGGCAGCCGCCCCACGCGCCCCGCGTTGTGGGCCACCAGCTCCAGGGGCTGGGCGCCCTGGGGGCGCGGCGGCATGGAGAACTGGCCCGCCTCGTCCGCGCGCTCCTTGCGCGTCATGGGGAAGTCTCCGCCCTGGATGGCGGCCACGATGGCCAGCGGGCTGGGCACCCCGGAGGGCTCCAGCACGACGCCGGACAACACGGAGTCCTCCTTCAACAGCAGGTCCTGCCGCACGGCGCCGCCCGAGGGCACCGTCACGAACGGGTCGCTCTCCATGTGGAAGTAGATGGCGGGCGTCTGGTGGAGCAGCGCGACCAGTTGGTAGACGCCCGCGGGCAATTCCAGCTGGAACTGGCCCTGCGCATCCGTCTCCGTGGAGGCCGTGCCCGAGCCGCCCCGAGGCACGGCGTGGACCAGCGCGGGCTCGGTCAGCGGCCCGCCCGACGCGCGCGTCACCTGTCCCCACACGGAGCCGGAGTCCGCCAGGGTGAAGTCCGCGCGGGTGACGACTCCCGCCTTCAGCGTCTCCATGCGGGATGTCCACCGCTGCGAGCCCTCGCGCCGCGCGCGCACGGAGGTGGGCCCCGCCTCCAGCCCCTCCAGCTTCCAGGCGCCCTCGGCGTCGGTGAGCGCCGTGTGCGCCACGCCAGAGAAGGACGCCGGTTCGGCGCGCACCTGCGCGCCTCCCAGCGGCCGTCCCTCCGCGTCCACCACCAGGCCCTCCAGCGCCGCCGTCGCGGGCTCCAGCCGCACGTCCAGGGGCGTGTGGCCGCCCGGGTTCACCACCACGGCTTCGAACACACGGCCCGTCATCCCTGCCGCGCGCACCGTCACGTCGTACTCGCCGGGGGGGACGTCCATTCGCCACCCGCCATCGTCCACGGACGCCGCCCGGCCCAGCTCGCCCTGGCCGCCCGCGGGAGACGCCACCAGGATGGCCCCGCGCACCGGCGCGCCCTCCACCGTGGACACCGTGCCCGTCAGGCCACTGGCCGCGCCCAGCGTCACCACGAGCCCGCGCAGCGTCTCGCCCGGCGCGACGGACAGCGGCCCCGGCACGCGGCCCAGCTGGTCCCCGCGGCGCGCGGACACGACCCACGTCCCGGCGTTGACCTCCAGCGCGAAGCCGCCGCCTTCCCCGGTGGTGACGCGCACCGGCGCGGTGCCTCCCGCCGCCACCACCTCCGCGTCCGCGACGGGCTGACCCTTCGCGTCGACGACGAAGCCCTCCAGGGTGCTCGCGCCCCAGAGCCCCACGACGACTTCACCGGCCCGCGGCACCTGGAGCAGGCGCAAGGTGCGGCGGCTGAAGCCCGGCGCCTCGGCGGTGAGCTCGTAGCGTCCGGGCGCCAGCTGCGTGAAGGCGAAGCGGCCCTGGGCATCACTCGTCGTCTCCGCCGCTTCTTCCGGCAAGCCGGTGGGGGCCGCCCAGGCCGTGGGCGTCCCGGGGTAGGGCCGCAGCGTCAGTGAGGCGAGTGGCACCGGCTCCTCGCGCCCCTCCGCCATGGTGCGTCCACTCAGCGTCACGCCGCCGGGCAGGCGCAGCTCGACGGCCGTCTCCGCCTCGCCGAGCGGACGCGTGGCCTCCAGCCGCACGGGGCCGTGGCCCGGGGCATGCGCGGACAGCAGGTAGTCTCCGGGCGCCGCGGGCAGGCGGAGCACGCCGCCGTCCGTCGTGGTGCCCTCGCCCGCGCGGCGCCACGGCGTGGCCCCGGTGCCGTCCGCGCCCACCCGCAGGTAGGCCCGCACGCGCGCGCCCGTCACGGGCCCCTGGGGGTCCACCACGCGCACCACGAAGGCGCCCAGCTCGGCGTCGGGGGCGGTCTCCAGCGCCGGAGTGGGCGGCGGGCCGGCGCGGGACGGGGCGCCGCTGGTGGCGAGCGCTGGCGCGCTCAACGCCGCGGCCTCCGGGCGCGCGCCGGCGGGCGCCGCGGGGACGGGCATGCGGAACCACAGTAGCAGCACAGCCGCGATGGCCAGGCACAAGGCAATCAAGAAGGGGGTTCGATGGCGCACGAGCTCGGCCTCCCCCGCGTCCGGCCGTCGCCGTCGCGGCTGCCCACAGTGTAGGCCAGCCTCGCAGTGAACCGAAACTTCAGGAGGGCGCGGGCGCGTAGACGCGCAGGGCCGCGGGGGCCACTTCGAAGCGCATGGGCGTCTTGCCCACGAGCTCGCCGTCCGCGTTCACCTCCTGGACGGGGTCGGCCTCCACGTAGAGCCGCGCGGCGCGCAGGGCGGTGACGGCGGGGTGCTCCACGTGCTCGCCCGAGCGCAGGGACAGGGCCACCCGCATCAGCGTGGCGATGTCCTGGAGCTGGCCCAGGCCGGTGCCTTCGTGCCCCGACGCGGCGGAGGGCGCGGCGATGACGTAGATGTCCAGCCGCCGGTCATCCAGCCGGGCATCGGGCGCCACCATGTTTCCGGCGCCGTGGTAGAGGCCGTTGCCCACCACCAACTGGAGCACGTCCAGCGCCAGCTCCTGGTCATCCGCCTTCAACCGGATGTGGAAGGGGCGCAGGTCCTTCATCTCCGCCGCGGCCGCCACGGGGTAGGCCAGCTTGCCCGCGCGCTGCTTCAGCCGCTTCGTCAGCCGCTTGGCGATGCCGGTGGCCAGCCCCAGGCTGGCCGCGTTGAGGAAGGGGCGCCCATTGGCCAGACCCACGTCCACGCGGGCCATGTAGCCCTGGGCGATGACGTCACAGGCGGCTTCGAGGTCGGGCGGGATTCCCAGCGAGCGCGCGAAGTCGTTGCCAGTGCCCAACGGGAGGACGCCCAGCGTCACGTCGCGGCCCAGCAGCCGGACCACCGCGCGGCTCAGGGTGCCGTCGCCTCCTCCCACGATGAGGCGGCGGGTACCCCGCGCCACCATCCGCTCCACCACCGCGTCCAGCCGAACCGCTCGGGACAGCGCGTGGCATTCGACGATGGAGACGCCCCGCGCCACGAGTGTTTCCCTGGCGGTCTCGAAGGCCTCACGCCCTGAACGCGAGCGCGTATTCACCACCAACACCGCGGGGCCGTCATCCAGGACGGGCCTGCATGGGGGCTTGATGAGGGCGGGTTCCAGGGTGCCTCCTCTTTCGTGTCGCCCGCCAATTTGTGCACGCACTGTCCGTCCGGCCAGCGGGGCGCGAGGTGGTGTCGTGCGCGCATCCTCGCCGCGGGTCGCCCCGTGCTCCGGTGCATTCCTGATGTCGGGTGCCGCGTGGGCGTGCATGCGTGCGTCGGCGGATGAACAAGTCCATCCGGCTGCACGCTTCCGGATGAGTGGGTGACTGCCCACCTCAGCGCTGGAGCTGGCCCCATGCAGGTGTCAGTCAGGCCTGGAGAGCAAGTCGCATGGCACGAGGAAGCAAGGCGAAGTACACGACGAAGCAGAAGCGGATGGCCGAGCACATCGAAGAGGGCTACGAGAAACGCGGCGTCTCCGACGAGACGGCCGGGGCCCGGGCCTGGGCGACCGTGAACAAGCTCACGGGCGGCGGGATGAAGAAGGGCGGCTCGGGCAGCAAGGCCAAGGTCGCGCGCAGCCGTCCCCTGGCGCGGAAGAACGCACGCAAGGCGGGCCGCAAGGGAGGCAAGGCCACCGCCGCGAAGCGCGCCAGCACCCGCCGTCGTGCCACCACCGGCCGCACGCGCAAGCCCGCTGCTCGAGCCACGCGTTCGGGTTCCAAGTCCACCGCTGCTCGGAGCACCGCGGCCCGTCGCGCCACGGCCCGCCGCACCACCACCGCGAAGCGGCCTGCTTCCAAGTCCCGGAGCGGTGCGCGTCGCGGAACCAGCAGCCGCGGCTCGCGCAGCCGCACCCGCACCTAAGTACGCCGCCGCTTCCCCATCCCTCTCGCGGGGGGTGGGGAAGGGCGGGGGCGTGGCTTCAGCGCCGCTCGTCGTCCTTGGCCACCTGGCTGGCGCCGGACTCGTTCCAGGGCCATTCGCTCCGGGACGCCTCGTAGCGCGCGAGCAGCGCCGCCGGGTCCTTCACCAGCGTGCGGCAGCCCGCGGCGCGCAGGTCATCCGGAGGAAAGCCGCCCGCGAGAACGCCCACGGAGGGCAGGCTCGACTTGTTGGCGGCGAGCGCGTCATAGGGCGTGTCGCCCACGACGACCGTCACGTCCGCGGGAGGCTTGCCCAGCCGCGCCAGGGCGGCCTCGAAGATGTCCGGGTGGGGCTTGCTCTTGTCCACCTCGTCCGCGCTCGTCTTCGTCTCGAACAGGCCTTCGATGCCGCACAGCTTCACGTAGTGCTTCAGCTCCTGCTCTTTCGCGCTGGAGGCCAGCACGATGCGGATGCCGCCCGCGCGCAGCCGCTGGAAGAGCTCCCGTACCCGGGGGAAGGGACGCACCTTCGGCAGGAACTCGTCCAGGAACAGCTTGCCGCGGTATTCGTCCAGCTCCTTGCCGAAGCGCTCCACTTCCTCGTCGTTGAAGAAGACGGGGATGAGCTGGTCGGCGCCCTTGCCAATCTGGCTGCGCACGTGCGCGAACGGGATGTCCCGGCCGAAGTGAAGGAAGGCGCGCCGCCATGCCTCGGCGTGCTCGTCCACCGAATCCACCAGGGTTCCATCCACGTCGAAGATGACGTTTTCCACCATGTGCCTTGTCCCTCGGCCTCGAAGGTGGGGATGCCGAGGGTGGCGGTCAACCGTCCGTGGGCTGGGTGGCGGGGGGGGACTCCACCAGTGTCCGCGTCTGTACGTCGTAGCCTTCGGGGGCGGTGAGGGTGAAGCCGTCGTTGGGCAGGGCCGCGTTCAGCTCCACGCGCGTGAGCACCGTCTCGCCTACGCGCTTGCCTCCCTGCCACCGGCCAAGGCGCTTGGGCACGCACAGCGACAAGGCCGCGTCGCAGTGCTCCTCCTCCACGCGCTCCTCGGCCGCGGCGCCGTCCGGTGAGACGGTGCGCCGGCCCAGGAAGTCCAGCTGGGGCCAGCGCAGCACGTAGACCATCTCCAGTCCCGCGGCGTCACCGTCCAGCTTCTGCACCAGCTCCACCGCCTGCGGCGCCAGCGGGTGCGTGGCGCGGCGGACCGTCGCGTGGCTCAGCAAGAGCGGCGTCCGGAAGCCCTCCGGCATGAAGGGGTGGAACGTCTCCGACAGGAAGCCGGCGAGCTTCGCGGGCGGCAGCGCCGAGGTGAAGGTTGTGAAGCGCTTCTCCCCGTCGAGCTGCTGGAAGAAGTGCGCGCCGTCCCACGCGAAGGTGCGCGAGGCGGGCGGGCCCAGCGTGCCACGCAGGCGCTGCGGCGCGCGGTATTCGAAGGTGAACGTCACCGGCTCCAGCCCCGCGTCCTGCACGGTGCCGGCGATGCGGTAGCTCTTCAGCTTCGCTTCGCGGGTGGCGAGCCCGGCTTTGACTTCGGGCAGCAATGTGGCCGCGTCATCGCCGCCCTTCTTGGGGCAGCCGGTGAGGGCCGTCAGGGCACACAACAGGAGGAGGCGTTCACGCATGGGAGGGCACAAAAGCAAGAAGGCCCGCCTGTCGCCAGGGGGCCTTCCGCATGAACCGCGCGGCTTGCGCGGTGTGGACTACTTGACCGCCACGCCCACGGCGCTGGAGCTGGTCACGCCGATGATGGTGCCGGCCAGCGCGTAGATGCCGTGACGGGGCGTGGTGCCCGCGGTCAGCAGCTCCACCTTGGAGGCGCCCATGGCCTTGGCCTCGGCGATGAGCAGCTTGTTGATGACGGTGTCGAGGTCGCTCTGCACGATGTCGACGATGTGGAAGATGGCGGTCAGGCCCAGGGCGTTGGCCTGAACAACGGCCACGGCCTCACCGTTGGAGGCGATCTCCGTGCCGGAGACAACGGCGCTCTCAACGCTGGTGCAGGCAACCATGCTGCTGGCGGCAACGGCGGACAGGACGAGCTTCTTCATGTTCTTTCCCCTCTTGAATTGGATGCTTGTGTGGCGGCCGGACGCCTTGGAGAGCAACCGGCCGTTGTCTTGAGGCCTTCAAGCGGGCGGGGTCGTAGCAGATGTCGACTCCATGTCAAGGTCCGTCCGAGACACTTGCTATCGCTCCGGTTGGGCGGCTGCGCGTTGCAATGCACATCTCCTCTTGCTAGCCAACCTCGAGGCTCCCTTCATGGACACCGTCTCCGCTGCCCGCCCCGCGCCGCGTTACTGGGTGCACCTGTTGCTCCTGGTGCTGACGGTAGGGACCACCTTCACCTCGTACCTGCTCTACTTCCATTTCCAGCGGCCCTACTCACTGGGAGAGGTGTCTCCCGAAGCGGCCTTCCGCGCGCTGGCCTTCAGCCTGTCGCTGTTGGCCATCCTGGGGACCCATGAGATGGGGCACTACGTGTTGGCGCGCTGGCACCGGGTTGAAACATCCCTGCCATATTTCATCCCGCTGCCGGTGCTAGGCGTGGGCACGCTGGGCGCCGTCATCCGCATCCGCGACCGCATCCCGAACCGCAACGCCCTGGTGGACATTGGCGCGGCGGGACCGCTCGCGGGGTTGGCGGTGGCCATGCCCATCCTCTTCTGGGGGCTGGCTCACTCCACCGTGGTGGACGCGCAGGACATCCCGTCCACCCTCTTCCCGGGGGACGGCTCGTTGTGGGCCATTGGCCGGGACGTCTTCTCCTGGGTGATGGACCGCATCACCCACGCGCCGCCCGCGCCGGAGACGCCCTTCAATGGCGTGCAGACGCTCTTCGGCGACAGCCTGTTGATGCAGGGCCTGACGCGCCTGGCCCTGGGGCCGCTTCCGGAGGGCAAGGACATCCTGGTCCATCCGGTGGTCATCGCTGGCTGGTTCGGGCTGCTCGTCACGCTGCTGAACCTGATGCCCGTGGGGCAGCTCGACGGCGGGCACCTGGCCTATGCGCTGTGGGGCCGGCGCGCGCACTGGGTGGGCCGCGCGGTGGCGTTGGTGCTGTTGGTGCTCACCCTTTTCGTCACCGCGTCCTGGGGCTTGTGGCTGCTGGTGACGAGCAAGCTGGTAGGCTTCGGCCACCCGGAGGTGGTGGAACCCCAGGAGCCGCTCAGCCCACTGCGGAAGTGGATCTGCGCGCTGTGCCTGCTGGCACTCATCGGCTGCGCCATGCCCATTCCCCTGCGCCAGGTGATGACATGAAGTTCCAGTGTGACGCGTGCGAGCGGCTCGTGCCGCTGGAGACCTACCGGACGGAGGCTGGGGGACTCGTGGTGACGTGTGGTCGCTGCGGCGCGGACAGCCGCGTGGGCCCGCCGGTCACCACCGCGCCGCGAACGGAGGTGCCGGTTGCTTCCGCCGCGGGGGCGTCGCCGTCGGTGCCGGTGGTGCCGCCCTCCGAAAGCTGGAGCGCTTCCGCGCCAGTGACGCCGGCCCTGCGGGTGGTGCGTTCGGAGTCGGCGCCGCTGACGGACGACGCGCTCTTCGAGCCGCCCCCTGGCGTCTGTCCCAAGTGCGTGGCGCCCCGGCGCGAGGAGGCCCTGTCCTGCCCGCAGTGCGGGCTCGTCTACGTCAACTACCAGCCCGAGGAGCATCCCCTGTCGGACGTGCTGGCGGACGCGTGGCGCACGCTGGCGGCGCGCTGGGAGGACTGGGACGCCCATGACCGGCTGATGACGCTGGCGGTGGGGCGGGGCGAGCTGGCCATGGCGGGACGGCTGTACCGGATCCGCCTGGCGCGTGCGCCCGACGATGCCGTCGCCCGGCGGGGCCGTGATGAGGTGGTGCGCAGGGCCACCCTGGTGGTGCCGTCATCGGTGGAGCCCGCCGGAACCCCCAGCGTCGTCCGGCGCCTGAAGACGGTGGCGGTGGGGGTGGGCTTCATCGTGGTGCTGGTGCTGGCCGTGCTCGTCTTCCAGCACCTGCGCACGTTGAGCGCGGGGTACTGAGCGCCGGGCTGTCCGGGGGCTGTGCCGCCGAGGGCGGTGCGGCTCGCTGGCGGAGGAGCAGGCGGCCACCCGGGCCAGGCGGCGCGGCCGCGGCCGGAAACGCGCTTGAAACGGCGGTCGCTGCTATTTTGTCCGGCCGCTTCCCGTCTCCCCCTCGGTGCCGATGTCGCTCTCCGTCTCCACCCCTCCGTCCGTCGACAGCCTGCTCGGTCCGGGAGGCGCGCTCGAGGTCGCGTTGCCCGCGTACGAGCACCGCCCGGAGCAGCTTCAGATGGCGCGCGCCGTGGAGCGGGCCTTCGCCGAGCACAGCTACCTGCTGGCCGAGGCGGGGACCGGCACGGGCAAGACGCTCGCCTACCTGGTGCCCGCGCTGCTGTCGGGACGCCGGGTGGTCGTGTCCACGGCCACGAAGACCTTGCAGGACCAGATTTTCTTCAAGGACCTGCCGCTGATGCGGGAGAAGATGGGCCTGCGCTTCGAGGCCGCGTACCTCAAGGGCCGCAGCAACTACCTCTGCCTGCACCGCTATGACGCCTTCTCCAAGGAGCCGCAGTTCGGCTCGCGCGAGGAGTCGCGCTACTGGCCCAAGCTGAAGGCGTGGGCGGAGGAGACGGACACCGGCGACCGCAGCGAGCTGGACCTGCCCGAGTCCTTCAGCGCCTGGTCGCGCCTGTCCACCACGTCCGAGACGTGCGTGGGCACCCGGTGTCCGCAGTACGAGACGTGCTTCGTCACGCGCATGCGCAAGCGCGCGGAGCAAGCGGACCTGCTGGTGGTCAACCACCACCTCTTCTTCGCGGACCTGGCGCTGCGCAGCTCCGGCAAGCGCACCGAGGGCGTGCTGCCCTGGTACGAGGCCGTCATCTTCGACGAGGCCCATGCGCTGGAAGACGCGGCCAGCGGCCACTTCGGTTGCAGCGTGTCCAACTACCGGCTGGAGGAGCTGGCGCGGGACGCGGTGGCGTCGCTGAAGGAGGACGACGCCCGCCACGCCATGCTGCGCGCGCTGGCGGCCCGGTTGCGCGCGGGGGCGGATGCGCTCTTCGCGCAGGCGCCCCGGGCGCTGGGGCTGTCCGGCCACGAGGCCTCCGTGGCGCTGCGCGCGGAGGTCATGGCGAAGCTGTCCACGCCGCTGGAGGGCGTGCGTGACGCGCTGGCCGCGTTGTCCGCCTTCACGGTGGGCGAGCGCGAGCCGGAGCTGGCCGCCATCACCCGCCGCTCGGACGAGATGGAGGAGCAGCTCTCCTTCCTGGAGAAGGCCGAGTCCTCGGACCACGTCTACTGGGCGGAGCAGCGGGGCAAGGGCCTCTTCCTGCGCGCCAGCCCCATCGACGTGGCGAAGGAGCTGCGCGAGCGGATGTACGGCGCGCTGGACACGGTGGTGTACACGTCCGCGACGTTGGCGGCCGACAGCCGCTTCGACTTCTTCGCCAACCGCATGGGCCTGTACGGCGAGGACGGCCAGCCGGTGACGCGCGTGCGGACGCTGGCGGTGCCCAGCCCCTTCGACTACCCGTCCCAGGCGGCGCTGTACCTGCCCACGCACCTGCCGGACCCGTCCGCGCCGGGCTTCATCGAGGAGGCGGCGGAGGAGATTGAACGCCTCTGCGAAGTCACGGGTGGGCGCGCCTTCGTGCTCTTCACGTCCCTGCGCAACATGGTGCGGGCTTATGAGCTGGTGGCGCCCCGGTTGCCCTATCAGTCGCTGCTGCAAGGCGAGCGCCCCAAGCAGCAGCTGCTGGAGGCCTTCCGCGAGACGCCGAGCGTCCTCTTCGCGGCGCACAGCTTCTGGGAGGGCGTCGACGTGCCGGGCGACGCGCTGAGCCTGGTCATCATCGACCGGCTCCCCTTCGCGTCGCCAGGAGACCCGCTGGTGGCCGCGCGCATCAATCAGCTCCAGCAGCGAGGCGAGGAGCCCTTCGAGCAGTACCAGCTCCCGCACGCGGCGCTGGCGCTGCGGCAGGGCTTCGGCCGGCTCATCCGCACGCAGTCGGACCGGGGCATCGTGGCGATGCTGGACCGGCGCATCGTGACGAAGGCGTATGGCCGGGTGTTCCTCGACAGCCTCCCGCCCGCGCGCCGCATGGAGGACGTGGTGTCGCTGAGCCGCTGGTTCAACGGCCCGGTGCGGCCGGTGCGCACCATCCGCTGAGCCTCAGGGCGCGTCGCGCAGCCGCAGGCCGATGCGCGCCAGCAGGGGCGGGCCCAACGTGTCCACCCCGGCGCGGCCCGCGAGGTACTCGCGGTCGAAGAGGTTCTCCACCGCGCCGAAGACGTGCAGCTTCCAGAAGAGGCGGCGGCTGGCGGACACGTCCACCACGGCGTAGCCGCCCATGGGGCGCTCGTTGAGGTCGTCCTCGAACTGAGCGCCCGTCACGCGAAGCTGCACCGTGGCCGTCACGATGTCGGGGTCGTGGAAGGTGAGGATGGCGGTGCCCCGGTGTCGTGGGTCCTGGGCGAGCTGCTTGCCCACCAGCCCGGGCTGCCCGGGCGAGCGCGTCACGACAGGGTCCACGAAGGTGTACGCGAGCAGCGCCGTCCACTGGCGCGCCAGTTTCCAGTCCACGCTCGCCTCCACGCCGCGCACCCGCGCCTGTCCCAGGTTCTCCCGCTGGCGCGAGGCGCCATCCGGAAGCGGCTGCTCCAGCGTGACGTTGGTGATGGGGTCATCGAGCACGTTCCAGAAGCCCGTCACGCGCGTGGTGAGGCCCAGCGAGGAGGACTCGGCTTCCACGCCGGCCTCGGCGCCCCACAGTCGCTCCGCGCCCAGGTGGGCGTTGGCGGCGGTGAGGAGGGTGCCCACCTGGAAGGGGCGGTACAGCTCGTTGAGCGTGGGGGCGCGGAACGCACGGTAGGCGGAGGCGCGCAGGGTGAGCCCCTCCAGCGGACGCACTCGCAGGCCCAATCGCGGGCTGAGCTGCTGCTCGGTGCGGTCGTCGAAGCGCGTCGTGTCCACCGCGCCATTGGCGCGCTGCAGACGCTGCTCACCGTCCTGGTTGCGCCACACGTCCATCCGGAGCGCGGCGCTGAGCTCCAGGGTGGGCGATGGCGTGTAGAGGTCCTCGATGAAGACACCGCCGGACAGTTGGGTGCCTCCGGTGTCGCGCAGGCGGAGGGAGGTCTCCGAGGGCGCGGGCGGGAAGAGCTGCTCCCGGGACGTGCCCGCCATGCGGCGCGCATCCAGGCCGGCGGTGAGGACGTGCGTGCCCAGGGCTGTCCAGGACGGGCTGGTCCAGACGAGGGACGCGCCCTGGTCGTTGGCGGGTACGTCCTGGCTGGCGGCCAGCGCCTCGGAAGAGCGGTCCTGGGGGATGCGCGCGCGGTCCTGTTCGAAGCGCTGCACGCGGCCGAAGAGGTCCAGCGTGAAGGTGCCGCTGTCCGCGGTGCGCAGCCGTGCGCCCGCGCCGAAGTGCGCCAGCGCCACGCGCGCGGTGGTGAGCCGGGTGCCGCCGTTCTGGTCCTCGCGGAAGAGACCGGCGCGGGCGGAGAGGGTGAGCGCATCGGTGGCATCCACTTCGACGCGCCCGTTGAGGACGGCATGGCGGCTGGGCGTGTCCGCGTCGATGGCGCCGCGCTGGGCGGCACTGACGATGGGATAGCCGTCGCTGTCGAGCAGCTCTGCCTCCAGCGAGGCGCGGACGGGCCCCCACATCTCCGCCCCGCGTGCCGCGAGCATGCCCGTCTGCGCGTTGCCATAGGTGGCATCCGCGTCGAGCTGCGTTCCGGTGATGTCGCGTGACACGAGCTGCACGACGCCGCCGAGCGCGCCGCTGCCGTAGAGGGCGGAGCCTCCGCTGGGGACGACCTCGATGCGCTCGAGACCGAGCCGTGGCAGCGAGCGCCAGAAAATCCAGCCACCGAACGGGTCGTTGACGGGAATGCCGTCGAGCAGCACGAGGCTGCGCGCCACGCCCGAAGGCGCGAGCCCGCGCAGGTTGAGTCCCTGCGCCGTCGGGTCGGAGACGAGGCTGGGCGTGCGGCGGAAGGTGGCGGCGGAGGGCACGGTGCGGACCAGCGAGTCCTGCGTCAGCGTGGGGCTCCGGTCGATTTCCGGGCGGGGGAGGACCGTGGTGGTGGCGGGCACGTCCCTCGCTGGCCGGGGGCGCCGCGAGCCCGTGACGACGGTCCGCCCAGCGTCAGCGTCCGCTGCCTCCGTCCGCTCCCGCGTGGGCGCATCCGTTGGCGGCTGCCCGTTCGTGTCGGGAACCTCCTGGGGGCCAGGCGCTGGTGCCGCCATCACCGTGGAGGAAGCGAGGGCCCAGAGCAGGGGCGCGAGCGCCCGGATGCGGCGCACGCGAGGGCTCCGATGCGTCACGAGGAGGTCGGGCATCGACACCCGCTCTAACAGCCCGACGCCCTGGTTCCTGGTCGTCGGGCGGATGATGTCGCCGAAGGCGGCGACTGTCCGTCCGATGCTGAACGCACGCCCCAAGCCCGGCTGCGTCATCCGCCGGCGCGGTTGCCCGCTACGTCCCGCACGGTGAGCACGGCGGCGTCCACCTCCGCCAGGATGCGACGCGCGTGCCGCAGGAAGGCCTCGCCCGCGGGGAGCAGGCGCATGCCACCCCGGGTCCGCTCGAAGAGGCGCGCTCCGAGTTCGTCCTCGAGCGCCTGGATGTGGCGGCTGAGCGGCGGCTGCGTCAGGTGCAGGCGACGCGCGGCCCGGCCCACGTTGCACTCCTCGGCAACGGCGACGAAGGACTGGATGTGCGTAAGGCTCACGTCCGCCACTCTAGCGCTGTCGGCCATACCGAAACAGCATTGGACGCCAGGCACCCTGGACCTCACCTTGGCGGCCATGAGCATTTCCTTGTTCAAGGGCACGGACGTCGAACGTCTGCGCCGAGCGAGTCAGGCCGCCGCCGGTACGCTGGCTTTCGTTGCCTCGAAGCTGACCCCCGGTGTCACCACGGCGGACATCGACCAGTGGGTTCGCGAGGACACGGCGCGCCGGGGCGGCAAGCCCAGTCAGTTGGGGTTCAAGGGCTACCCGGCCACCGTCTGTACCAGCCGCAACCACATCGTCTGTCACGGCATCCCGAACGCAGGCGAGCAACTGGTCCGTGGGGACATCATCAACGTGGACGTGACGACGTGCCTGGACGGCTTCCATGGGGACACCTCCGCGACCTTCCTCATTGGCGAGGTGTCCGAAGACGCGCGTCGCATCGTGGACGTGGCGCGCCGGTGCCGTGATGCGGGCATCGCCGTCGTCCGCCATGGCGCGCGGCTGGGGGACATCGGCGCGGCCATCGAGGAGCTGGCGAAGAAGGAGGGCTGCAGCGTGGTGGAGGAGTTCGGCGGGCATGGCATCGGCCACCAGATGCATGGTCCGCCCACCGTTCCCCATACCGGCAAGCGAGGCTCGGGCATCAAGCTGCGCTCGGGCATGGTCCTCACCGTGGAGCCCATGGTCAACCTGGGACGGCCGGACATCCGCATTCTGGCCGACGGTTGGACGGTGGTGACGGAGGACGGCAGCCTGTCCGCGCAGTTCGAGCACACCATCCTGGTGACCCCTGAGGGCTGCGAAGTGCTCACCCAGCCCGAGCTCGCCCTCTCGCTCGAAATCGCCTGCTGAACGCTTCCCCGCCCTGGGAGGGCGGGCAGGCGGCCGTGCCTGCCATGGGCCCTCGGGGTGCCTACCCTTGGAGGACGAGGGCAGGAGGCCGCGCGATGAAGAAGGAGATGCTGTTGTACGAACTGCACCCGGCACTGGTGCACATGCCACTGGCCTTGCTTCCCACGGCGGCGGTGGCGGACCTCATCTCGGTGACGACAGGCGACGGCGCCTGGGCCCGGGTGGCGCGTCGTATCTGGGTGGCTGGCTCCATTGGCGGCCTGCTCGCGGGCGTGTCGGGACTGGCGGCCAGCCAGGAGGTCCGGCTGGAGACGCCGCGTGCCCGGGACATGACGTTCCTGCATGGCGTGGGCAACGCCTCCGTGCTGCTCGGCGCCTTGGGGGTGACGGTGTGGCGGCTGCGGCGCGAGCCCTCCGCGGCCACCGTGGCGCTGGGGCTGGGCGCCTGTGGGCTGGCGCTCGGCACGGCGGCGCTCGGCGGAAAGATGGTCTACGAGCTGGGCGTGGGACAGCCCGCTTCAATGCGCGATGCGAACGCCCCCGCGTTGCTGTCGTGCGCCGCGCCGCTGCTGCTGGTGCGTGACGCGCTTCGTGGAGTGCAGTGGCTGGTGACGCGTGCGCGTGAGGTGCTCGCCGGTGGGCGTCCGCTCGCGAAGGGCGCCGCGGGCACGACGCCTGAGGACGAGTCGCGCACGATGCCCTCGCCCGTCGCCGTATTCCACGGCCCGGGCCGTCCCATGCCTCAGGCGTAATGCCCGCCCTTCCGGCGTCCACGTCATGACACTACGGCGTGACGTGGATACCCCTGCACAGACTGCTGCGAGGTGGGTTTGCCGTCCCCGGTTGAATGGCGCTAGAGCTGCGCGCCAGCGAGTGGGGGACGACGCATGCGCGCACGAGGGGAAGTCGCAGCGGTAGTGCTGGGCATCATGCTGGTTGGAGCGGGTGCTTCGTTGCTGGTCCCCCGGTGGGGGCTCGGCAATCAAAGCGCGGCGCGCGAAGTCGCCCGGACGCCCGCGGCTCCGTCCCAGGTCGCCGCCGAGCCGCGCTTCCACGTCGAACCCGCGAAGGATGACACCGGCCGCGCGGTGCAGGTGGCGAGCCTTCACGACGAAGCGCCGGAATGGGAGCGGTTCGCTGCGCGCGCGCTGGTGCCGTTGACGCCGGACGAACGGGCCTTGCTTCAAGAAGAGCCGGTGGACGACCTGGCGGCGCTGGTGACGCGCACGGAGCGCGCCTTCATGGACGCAACGCCCGAAGCACGCGTGGAGAAGGAACGGCGCTATCTGGCGGCGCTGAACCTGGTGGCGAAGCTGGCCACGCCGCCGGAGCCCTCGGCCGAGGACCTCCGCGCACGCGAAGTGGACGCTCGCTATCAACAGGCGCTCACGGTGAAGCAGGTGAAGTGGCGGTCACTTCCGCCAGAGGAAATGGCGCGTCAGCACGACGCCTTCAAGGAAGCCTTCTTCCGCGCGGAGGAGACGCGATGAAGACGCTTCCCAGGAGCCTCATCGCGCTGGTGTTGCTGGCGCCCGCGTTGGTGCTGGCCGGGCCGCACTACGTGGCCTCGCGTGACTGGGGCACCTTCATCTGGTTGAGCACGTGGCTGGACGCGGGGCAGACGTACACCTTCGAGACGCGGGACTTGACGGGCACCGCGCCGGACACCGTCCTTCACGTGCTCCGGGACCGGGGAGGCTGGAGCCAGGTGGCCATGGGCGACGACTGCGCGGGCGCGGCGCGTTCCTGCGTGACGTTCACCGCGCCGGACTCCGGGCTCTACCGCGTCTGGGTGCGCGCCTATGCGGAAGGACGCGGCGGGACGGCCAGCCTGTATCGCAACGGAGCGCTCCTCCTGAGCAACCAGCCCTTCGGCGGCGTGCCACTCAGCTTCGCCTGGAACGTGAAGGACACCTTCCGGGCCACGTCGACGACGCCGGGCGCGGGGGACCACCTGGTCTTCCTGCTGCGCTCCAACGCGGAGTACCTGCAACACGACGATGACAGTGGGCCTCGCTCCTATCCGCGGGTCGTCGCGGCGAGCACACAGAACGCGGGCGCCCAGCGCGTGGTGGTAGGCCGCTTTCCCGGGAGCACGGGCACGGCCAGCTTCGTCCATGACGACGCGCTGTGGTCCACCATCTTCAGCGACAACGACGAGGACGAAGACGGCATCTCCAATGCCCTGGAGCCGCTGGTGGGGATGAACCCGGACTCGAAGGACTCGGACGGGGATGGGATACCGGACACGCTGGAGCTGTTCGGCAATGACGGCTTCTCCTTCTCCGAGTGGGGCAGCCCCACGGTGAAGGACCTCTACGTGGAGGTGGATTGGATGGAGCACCCCACCAATCCCTATCTCACGCGGAAGCCCTATGCCGGGCTGGTGGCGGACGCGGCGGCGGTGTTCGCGCGGGACGCGGGCGTGCGGCTGCATGCCTTCGTCGACAGCGCGCTGCCCTGGCATGAAGTGGTGTGCTTCGGCGCGTGCAGCGGCGGCGTGGACTTCTATTCGCTGAAGCAGGGCGGGTTCTCCACCGGGTACCCGGAGCGGCGGCCCTACTTCCACTACGCGGTGTGGGCCTACCGGCAGGGCAGCAGCACGTCGTGTTCATCCGGCAAGGCGGAGGTGCTGGGCAATGACCTCATCATCAGCCTGGGATGCTGGAGCAGCCCGAGCATCCAGGAGCAGCGTGGCACCTTCATCCACGAGCTGGGCCACAACCTGGCGCTGGACCACAACGGCAACGACGTGCCGGGGCAGACCAGCGTGGTGCACGCCAGCGTGATGAACTACCGCTACCAGATGCTCGGCGTGGGCTCGCCGGGCTCGCACACGTACTCGTTCGGAGGCAATG
The DNA here is from genome assembly GCF_013116825.1 of Myxococcus xanthus. Taxonomy (GTDB): domain Bacteria; phylum Myxococcota; class Myxococcia; order Myxococcales; family Myxococcaceae; genus Myxococcus; species Myxococcus xanthus_B. The sequence continues at coordinate 15,343 of NZ_JABFNS010000019.1, read as the reverse complement.
CGTGCGCGGCGTGTAGCGCGTCCCCCAAGAGCAAGTGTGTCTCCTGCCGGAACGGCTTCCTGGGATGCGGCTTCCCTGGGTGCGGCTCGTGCGACTGCGATGTGAATGAGTGGGTCGCCGTGGAGCTGGACTTCCTGGACGACGGCGACGCGAACGACGGCACCCACCGCGCGCTGCTGGCGAAGTACGCTCCAGACGACAAGGGAGGGCCGGTGCGGTTCCAGCCGCGCGTGCCCCACGCGGAGCCACCCGTCGCGGCGCGTCGCCTGAAGGTGGAGCGCACGCGGGAGCGGCTACGGGCGCGGGGGCAGGTGGAAGGGCAGGACTTCTTCGTGTCGACCGACGGCACGACGCTGTACGCTGAGTGCCCATGAGCCCGCGACCTCGTCCGGGACGTTGTCTCACCCTGGCGAGATGGACGCGTGGAGCCGCTGGGCTCCTCCTCGCCGGCCTGATGGGCTGCCAGATGAAGTGCTCCGAGCCGGCCCCCGACGCCGGGCGTGCCTTCTCACCGCTTCAACGCGAGAGCCCGTGTGTCCAATTGTGGCGCGCGGCGCAGGTGGACGTGGCATTCAAGGAAGAGCCCGAGGACGCCGTGCGGCAGCGCACGGACACGCGGCTGGAGCGCCGCTTCACCGTCGCCCGGCAGTTGCGTGGCGCGTACCGGCACCAGGACCGGTGGGCCTCCGTGCTGGAGTACGAGGCGGGGCCGGTGCGCGGCGGCGTGAGCTACAGCCTCCAGGTGCCGGACATGCTGGCGGACCTGACGGGGCGGGTCGTTCAGTGGACCAGCCATCGCGAGCCCGCGTCCTGTCCGACGAAGGAGGACGGTGCGCTTCCCGTGCTGCTGTCGGGGGACACCCTGCGGGACGCGGAGGGCCGGTTGCTGCTGCTCACGGTGCCGAGTGCGCCCACCACCATCGCGGGAGACGTGCTGCTTCCTCCAGGGCTCGTTCCGGAGTTGAGCTTCCGCTGGGAGGACGCGGGCTGCACGCTGGCGGATGGGACGCAGGCGTTGGATGTCCAACTCCGCGTGACGCACGCGAATCGTTCGCTGGGCCCGGGTACCACCGTGACGGCCGAGGTAGGACAGCCTGCCCCGCTGACCCTGGACGGTGTGCGCTATGTCGTTCGGGTGGTGCGTGCCACGGCGGAGATGCAGGGCCGGTGTGGGCAGGCGGCCTTCACGCTGATGCGCGAGGGCCTGCTCGAACAGGGCAGCCTGGACCCTGAATGACGGCGCTGCATGCCGTTCCTGGAAATAGTCTGTCTGACCGCTCGTTGTGCGGGACCAGTATGTAGGCATGTCGCGCCCGAGCGCTTCATGCGTGGCGTGGGCCCAGGCCTGCTATCTTTGCGGGCTTCAACGGACACCAGAGGGACGACACCATGCGAAGCGGGCTGAAGCGGAACTGGGCGGCGTTCGCGGTGGGCGGCCTGCTCGGCGCATGGGTGCTCGGCTGTGGCGGCTCGACGACGGAGGGCTTGGAGTCGTTGGAGCAGGGGACCGCGCCGCCTCCGTCCGTCTCCGTGGACCTGTCCAGCGTGGACCTCCGCACCCGGCTGGAGTCCATCGACGGCCTCACGGTGCTGACCGACGTCGAGGTCAACGGCTTCCGCTTCTTCACGATGGACTACGAGCAGCCCGTGGACCACCTGCGTCCCTGGGGCACGCGCTTCCAGCAGCGGGTGACGCTGATGCACCGCTCGGAGACGGCGCCCATGGTGCTGGACACGGAAGGCACCGCCATCTTCGAGGAGCCCATCCCCGCCGAGCCCACGGACCTGCTCCAGGGCAACCAGCTCACCGTGGAGCACCGCTTCTACGGCGCGTCCAAGCCGGCCGACATGGACTGGCGGAAGCTGACGATGTGGCAGGCGGCCGCGGACGCCCACCGGCTCGTCGAAGCCTTCAAGCCGCTGTACGGCGGGCGCTGGCTGTCCACGGGCGTCTTCAAGGGAGGCACCGCCGCCCTGGCCCACCGCTTCTATTTCCCGAACGACGTCCACGCCACGGTGACCTATTCGGCGCAGCACAACCGGGGCCTCCATGACGCGCGCCACGGGCGCTTCATCCTCACCCAGGTGGGCGACGCGGCCTGCCGCCAGCAACTCGCGTCCCTCCAGTACGCCGCGCTGACCCGCCGCGACGAGCTGCTGCCCTTCATGGATGGCTACGACGCCCAGGGCTTCACCTTCAACACGCTGGGGAAGGACCGCGCCTTCGAGTTCGCCGTCATCGAGGTGCCCTTCATCTTCTGGCAGTACTACGGCATGGCGGGGACGTGTGAAGGGCTGCCCTCGCCGGAGGCGAGCGCGGAGGAGCTCTTCGCCTTCTTCAGCTACGTCTCCACGCTGGAGTTCACCTTCTCCGACCAGGCGTTGGAGGAGTCGGCGCCGCTCTACTACCAGGGCGCCACGCAGCTGGGCGGCCCAGGGTACCCGGAGATTCACCTGCGGCCGTTGCTGCGCTACGCCGATGAGCACCTCCCCACGCGCTTCCCGCCCACGGGTGTGCGCAAGCAGTACGAGCCGTGGACGGTGGGCCTGCTGGAGGCGTGGACCCGCTTCGAGGCCAAGCGGGTGCTGCTCGTCTATGGAAACCTGAGCCCCTGGGTCGCCAGCGCCTTCAGCACCACGACGGGCAACGACGCGTACCGCGTCATCGCCGATGGCAGCATCGGCTTCTTCGGCACGCTGAGCGCGCTGCCGGAGCCGCAGCGGAGCTTCCTGCTCGGGCGCCTGTCGGAGTGGGCGGACGCCCCGGTGCAGCTCCCGACGGGGATGGATGCCCTGCGGCGCCGTGAGGCGAGCGATGCCCGCATGAAGACCTATCGCGCCCGGTAGCGGACGGGCCGTCGCTGTTTCACCGGACCGGCTCAGGCCGGGCTGGAGTCGATGACCTTCTTCGCGATGCCGAAGGAGAATCCCGCCCGGGCCAGCGCGGCCAGGTCCCGCTTCCGATTCTCCTCCCGGGTGCCGGGCTGTGTGCGGAAGGGACCCAGCCGCTTCTTCCTCGCCCAGATTCGCGCGGCATCTTCCTCGGACACCTCGTGGGTGGCGTCGGCGACCTTCTTCGCCACGACTTCCGCGGGGACGCCCTTGAGGCGCAGCTTCTGGGCAATCACCCGCGTGCTGCGGCCCGAGGCGCGCAGTGAGTGCGCCTTCATCTGGGCATAGGCTTCGTCGTTGAGCAGGCCGTTGCGCACCAGCTTCGCGACCAGCGCCTCCACCCAGGCCAGCGCCTCGCCGCGCTCACCACCGTGGAACTTGATGGAGCGGTCCACCCGGCGCAGCAGCACGCGCTGCAACTGGCTCTTCGTCGCCGCGTAACGCTTCAGGTAGTGCAGCGCCGCGTTCTCCAGGTAGGTGGGGGACACCTTCCGGGGCCGCTTCGGACCGCGCTCCTTCTTCTTGTCGGGTCCTCCCCGCGCCTCATCCATCACGGGCCTGGGTCTACCACCCGAATCTGACGCCCGGAAGCAGCCCGGGGAGGAGCGCGCGGCCCGCCAGCCGCTCCCTCGGGTCGCCGCCCGCTGCTTCAGCCCAGCGACTTCAGGGACTCCGGCACCTGCCAGTCCGGCTTGAGGCGGGAGATGACCTTGGCCAGGTTCTCCTTGTCCTGGGCCTTCTCCAGCGCGGCCTCGGGCGTAATCACGTCGTCCTTCACCAGCCGCTCCAGGTGCATGTCCAGCGTCTGCATGCCCTGGCCCTGGCCCGCCTGCATCTTCGAGGCAATCTGGAACACCTTGCCCTCGCGAATCATGGAGGCGATGGCGGGCCCGCCCACCAGGATTTCGAGCGCGGCCACGCGGCCCTTGCCGTCCGCCGTCTTGATGAGCTGCTGGGCGACGATGCCCGCCAGGCTCTCCGCCAGCATGCCGCGCACCTGCTGCTGCTCGTCGGCGGGGAAGGCGTTGATGATGCGGTCGATGGTGGCCGGCGCGCTGTTGGTGTGCACCGTGGCGAACACCAGCACGCCGAAGCTCGCCAGCTGGAGCGCCAGCTTCATCGTCTCGTTGGTGCGGAGCTCGCCAATGAGGATGACGTTGGGGTCCTCGCGGCCCGCTGAGCGGATGGCGGTGGCGAAGCTGGACGCGTGCGGGCCCACCTCCCGGTGCGTCACCTGCGCCCGCATGGACTCGTGCACGAACTCCACCGGGTCTTCGATGGTGAGCACGTGCGCGGGCCGCGTCTTGTTGATGGAGTTGATCATCGCGGCCAGCGTGGTGGACTTGCCGCTGCCCGTGGGGCCGGTGACGAGCACCAGCCCGCTGCGGCGCTCCGACAGCTTGCGCACCACCTCCGGCGTCTTCAGGTCCTCCAGCGACAGCACCTTGCTGGGGATGGTGCGGAAGACGGCCGCCAGGCCCGTCATCTTGTTGAAGTAGTTGGCGCGGAAGCGGGCCTTCGTCCCGTAGCTGTAGGCGAAGTCCAGGTCCAGGTCCTCGACAATCTGCCGCTGCTGCTCCGGCGAGCAGATTTCGAAGAGCAGCGCCTGCATCTCCGGCGCGCTGAGGGGCTGCTCGCGCAGCGGCACCAGCTCGCCGCGGATGCGGCCCATGGGCGGGTAGCCGATGCCCAGGTGCAGGTCGCTGCCCTTCTGCTCCAGCAGCGCATCGAACAGGACGGCCAGACGGGGCGTCGTCATCTCAGGAGCCCTTCCTTCCCATCAGCGAGCCCATCTTGCTGAGCAGCCTCGCGCTATCTTGCTGCGTCTCCGGCGCGGCCACGGTGGCGCCGGACCGCTTGCCCGTCACCACCGCCTCCAGCTCGTCCGGGTTGTCCGCGAAGCCCTTGGCGACCTCCAGCTTCACCTTCCCGGCGCGCACGAGGTCCGCCAGCGAGTCCTCGAAGCGGATGATGCCCAGGCTCTTGCCGCGCTGCTGGAGCGAGGGAATCTGGAACGTCTTGTTGTCGCGGATGAGGTTGCCCAGCGACACCGAGCCCGGCAGCACCTCCGCCGCGGCCACCAGCCCCTTGCCGTCCGCGCTTGGCATCAGCCGCTGGCTGACGATGAGCCGCAGGCCGCTGGACAGCGACAGGCGCACCTGCTGCTGGTCTCCGGGTGGGAAGAGGTCGATGAGCCGGTCGATGGTCTTCGCCGCGCTCGGCGTGTTCATGGTGCTGATGAGCAGGTGGCCCGTCTCGGCGGCGGACAGCGCCATGCGCACCGTCTCCGTGTCGCGCAGCTCGCCCACCACGATGACGTCCGGGTCTTCACGCAGGCTGCCCTTGAGCGCGCTGGCGAACGTCTTGGTGTGCGAGCCCACCTCGCGCTGGCTGATGAGCGCGCGCTTGCGCGGGTGGACGAACTCCACCGGGTCCTCCACGGTGAGCACGTGGTGGGATGTCTCGCGGTTGATGAGGTCCACGAGCGCCGCCAGCGTGCTCGTCTTCCCGTGGCCGGACGGGCCGGTGATGACGATGAGTCCCTGGTGGTGGTGCGTGGCCTTGGCGATGTCCGCGGGCAGGCCCAGCGACTCCAGCGTGGGCACCTCCCGCGCAATCAGCCGGAAGGTGCCCTTGAGGCCGGTGCGCTGGCGGCTGACGTTGACCCGGAAGCGCCCCATCTCCGGCGTCTCCAGGGAGAAGTCACAGCTGCCCTCGCGCTCCAGCACGGGCCGCAGCCGCTCCGGCACCACCGGCAGCAGCAGCTTCTCCACCGTCGTCGCGTCCAGCACCGGGCCCTGCGCCATCAGCTCGCCCGCGAAGCGGAAGAGGGGCGGGCGCTCCGCGATGATGTGCACGTCGCTGGCCAGGCCCCGGCGGCCTTCCTCCAGCAACACGGCCAGCTCGCGCCCCGCGCCAGTGAAGGTCCGGGCCGGCGCGGCCACTGGACGGGCCGCCGCGGGCGCGGGCACACGGGCTGCCTGGGCGACGGTGGGCTCGGGCGTGCGGTAGGGCTGCGACGCAGCGGGCTCGGGCGTGCGGTATGCCGGAGCAGGGACGGGCTCGGGCGTCCGATAGGACGGTGCCGCGGCCTGTACGGGCGCTGGGGCGGCGGGCGCGGGCGCTGGGGCGGCGGGACGCGCGGTGGCGGCCTGGGCGACGGCCCCCGCGTCGGCGGCCCGGCTGAGGCGCAGGTGGATGAGGTCTCCTCGCCGCATGGCTGCGATGGACAGCGAGCCCAGGCCGGTGGCGTTGACGGACCACTGGACCGGCGTCTCCGTGACGGTGGAGGCCCGGGCCACGCCCACCATGGCCTGCAGGGCGCGCGTGATGTCCTCGGCCGTGGCGGCGGTGGGGTCCACCGGCTCATAGCCATTGGCGCCGCGGATCATCGGTGGACGGCCGGTGGCCAGGGTCAACTCGGTGACACCCGGACGCGAGAGGTGCCGCAACAGTTCTGCGAGCGATTTCATGCGGGATGTCGGCTCAGCCGCGACGGCGCGCGGGCGCGGGGGAGCCGCAGGATAGACGACATCGCGCGGAATCCGGCCACCCCTTGTCCCTGGATTGCCCGCCTGCTTCCGGACAGACGGAAATCGTCCGTGCCTGACGGAGACTGTCACCTGGAAGGCGGGGGAGGGCGCTCCGGGACCCACCAGGGGGCCCGCTCGGAGCAGCAGGCGGGAGGAGGGCCCCCCGCCTGGCGGCATTACGTCCCGTGGGGACTAGAGCTCGCGGGACATCAGGAGGCGAAGCTTCCCGGACTTCTTGGAGACCACCGTGGCCACCGTGGTGAAGCCTTCCTTCCGGTAGAAGCTCACCGCGGGCGAGTTGGATGGATCCACCCGCAAGGCGATGGTCTTCCGGTACATGTCCCGGGCCGCCTTCAGCGCCTGCTCCAGCAGGATGTTGCCCAGGCCCTTGCGGCGCAGCTCGGGCTTCACCACGATGTTGCGCAGGTACGCCGCGCCCGGAACCGGGCCGTCCCGCTCCACCGTGACATAGCCGACAAGCTGGCTTTGCAGCTTCGCCACATGGATGAAGGGCTTGAGCTGCGTCAGGGCCTTGAGGCTGTCCTCCTGCGTCTCACCCCGGCTCTTCCAGGGCTCAGAGCCGGCGCGCAGGTCCGCCACCGCCGTCATGTCTTCGTCGGTGGGCAGGCCGAACTTCACCGCCGCCATCAGGTCGTTGGGGAGGCCAGCCACATCCAGTATCGGTGCTGGGGCCACCTCCACGCCTGCGTCCACCTGCTTCATCGTCATCGCCTTGCTCCTCCGTCGAGTTGCGATCCTAACCGCTCCGGCGGCACCGGTGCACGCGGTGATTCCGCGCACATTGTCCCATGAAGTGAGGAGAGGCCCTCCTCTCCGCTGGTGAGGAGCCGGATTTCGTCGAACCGGCCCTGCGTTCAGGCCATTCCAAGAATGGGCATCGCCTCCACGCCTGGCACCCTGCCGGCCTTCCGTGTCGGGCCGCTTCCCACTATAAAACCCGTGGTCGGGCGCGAAGGCGTCAAACTCCTCCGCTCGACCGTCAGCCAGAGCCCCCACCTTGCAACTCAACCATGCCCAGCGAGAGCTGACGCTCAAGATCGTCTACTACGGGCCCGGCCTCAGCGGGAAGACGACCAACCTGCGTCACCTCCACGCGAAAGCGTCCCCGGAGGTGCGGGGGCGGTTGCTGACCGTGGAGACGCACGACGACCGCACGCTCTTCTTCGACCTGCTGCCCGTCTTCTTCTCCACGTCGTCTGGCTTCAAGGTGAAGGTGAAGCTCTTCACCGTGCCGGGCCAGGTCATCCACAACGCCACCCGGCGCATCGTCCTGCAGGGCGCGGACGCGGTGGTCTTCATCGCGGACAGCCGCCGCGGCGCCACGGCGGACAACAACGCCTACTGGCGCAACCTCCAGGAGAACATGAAGGAGAACAACCTGGACCCCAGCCAGGTCCCGGTGGTCATCCAGTTCAACAAGAAGGACCTGCCGGACGCGCGCACGGATGCCGAAATCGAGGAGTCGCGCCGGCGTGGCGGCGAGGCGGTGGTGGGCGCGGTGGCGCTGCGGGGCGAAGGCGTGCTGGAGACCTTCCACGCGGTGGCGCAGGCCGCCTACCGGCGGCTCGACACCCGCGCCCACCTGGCGCGCAACCTGGGCCTGACGGAGGCGGAGTTCCTGGGCCAGATTTTCCGGCGCATGGACCTCACGGGCACGGCGTTGGCCACCATGTACGGGCGCGCGGCGGGTGAAGCGCGCAGCGGAGACGGGCGATGAACGGCGCGTCGGGCAGCGGGGCCTCGGACGGCGTGGGCGCCTCGCGCCGTGAGTCCGTGCTCCAGCGGAGGCTGTCGCTGGCGGACATGCTGGACCTGCCCTCCTTCGTGGAGGTGGTGCGGAGCTTCAGCGAGCTGTACCGCGTGGGCATCAAGGTGATGGACACCGCGGGCGACAAGCTGGCCGACGTGAAGGTGGGCCACGGCGACTTCTGCTCGTACGTGTTCGGCTTCCCGGAGGGACGCTCGCGCTGCACCGCCACGGTGGCCCGCGTGAAGGACGGACCGGTGGCCCTGGTGCAGGGCGCCCGGCCCGCGAGCGGTGATGGCGCGGAGGCGGCGGGCATCATCGCGCTGCCGTGCTTCACCGGCCTGCGCTACCTGGTGATGCCGGTGCGCTGGGAGGGCGACGAGCTGGGCCGCGTCATCCTGGGCCCCTTCACGCCGGAGGAGCTGGCGGACCTCCCGCCGTCGTTGACGGACATCTCCGGGGTGGACCTGTCGCGCGCGCACGAACTGGTGGCCCGCGTGCGGCGCGTGCCCGAGCGCACCGCCGCGCAGGTGCTGGTGCATTTCGGGCAGGTGCTCGCCGCGCTGGTGGCCAGCGGGCAGCGCGCCTTCCTGGCGACGCAGCTCCACATCGAGGCGATGCTGGAGACGCACCGGGAGCTGGAGGCGAACAACGCCCGGCTGGCGCAGGCCAACACCCGCCTGAAGGAGCTGGACCGGCTGAAGTCCACCTTCCTGGGCACGGTGAGCCACGAGCTGCGCACGCCGCTGGCTTCCATCATCGGCTACTCGGAGATGCTCGCCGAGGGCCTGGCCGGCGCGCTCAACCCGGAGCAGCTGCTCTATGTGCGCACCATCGTGGAGAAGGGCGAGTCGCTGCTCAACCTCATCTCCTCCATCCTGGACCTGAGCCAGATTGAAGCCGGACGGCTGCGCCTGGTGATGGGCCCGGTGGACCTGGGCAGCGTCATCCAGACGGCGGTGTCCAGCGTGGCGCCCCAGGCGCAGCGCAAGGGCGTGGAGCTGGAGGTGTGCCTGCCGCCGTTGCCTCAGCCGCGCCTGGCCGCGGACGCGGACAAGCTGCGCCAGGTGGTGGTGAACCTGCTCGCCAACGCGGTGAAATTCACCTCGTCCGGGGGCCGGGTGTCGGTGGTGATGTCGGAGGCCACCGCGCAGAACGAGCTGGCCGCGCCGGGCTACCGCGTGAGCGTGGAAGACACCGGCATGGGCATCCGCGAGGACCAGTTCGAGAACATCTTCCAGAGCTTCTACCAGGTGGACGGCAGCTCCACGCGCGAGCACGGCGGCGCGGGGCTGGGACTGGCCATCGTGAAGAGCCTGGTGGAAGGCCACGGCGGCCGCGTGTCCGTGGAGAGCGAGTTCGGCCGGGGCTCTCGCTTCACCGTGGTGCTGCCGCTCCAGCCGCCGCTGTCTGAGCACGGCGGCTTCTCCGCGCTGGCGCCCACGCCGTCGCCCAGCGGACACGACCGCTTCTGACGCGACCTGAAACACCGGGGGCTGAACTGAGTTCCCCGGCCGGAAGGGCTCCCGCGTATCCTCGCGCGCATGCTCTCCGGACGCCCCCCCGCAGCATCCTACGTACTCATCGACGCAGAGAACATCGACTGGGCTGTGTCCAACGTGGTGGGACGCAAGCCCGAGTCCCAGGACCGCGTCCAGTTCGACCGGCTCGTATCCTTCTGTGAGACGAACTTCCCTGCGCCCGTGCGCTGCGTGGTGGTGCTCAACGCCCGCGGAGAGCAGCTGCCAGACGTCATGATTGGCTTCGTGCGCGCGCTCAAGTCCGCCGGCTGCGAGGTCGCCCTGCTCTACGGCCGTCCCGACCAGAAGGTGGTGGACCTGGGCATCCTGAAGCTGTTGGAGAACATCCGTACCCAGCGCCCCGGCGCGGCGGTGGTGCTCGCCAGCCATGACGGCGCGGACTTCGCGGACGCGCTCAAGCCCATGCTGGAGGAGAAGCGCCAGGTGGCCGTGCTCGGCCTGCGTGAGTACGTCAGCCAGCGCTTCCGGGAGCTCGTCCCCTCCGGGCTCAAGATTCTGGATTTGGAGTTGAACGCCAAGGTGTTCAACCGGCCCCTGCCGCGCATGCTCCCTGTCAACGTGGACGAGTTCGACCCGGGGCTGTTCTTGTAGCAAAGGCAGTCACATGACCCGCCTGGGCTGTGGTGATTCCTGTCACAGCCCGGCGTACTCTGAGAGTGCGGTGAGTCATGGCATGACGCTTGAACTGGCTTCTCCCGAGTTCAGGGATTTCCCCTGGGTCATCAGGAGCCTTCATGCGTTCGTCTCGTCGCGTTGGAACCGCCCTCTGGGCCGCCGTCTTCTCGCTCGCTCTTCCGCTCAGCCAGGCCCACGCCGCTGACAACTGTGTGGAGTTCCAGGGGCTCCAGCACTGTGGCCTTGGCGCCGTCAAGGTGAGTGGTTCGGAGAAGGGCGTTCGCATCGACAACCAGGAGAAGGAGCCGTCCGGCAAGAGCGGCGTCGCCATCCACACGCCGCCCGCGGCGGCCTGGACGGCGGAGACCCAGTCGGAAGGCGCGCAGCGCAACTTCTTCACCGCCTACGCCGAGGATGTGCCGGTCAGCACGTCCACCGTCGACTCGTCCCGGGAGGCCACCTCGTACTCCGCGACGTTCACCGGCTCCGGTGACGCGACCACCTACTCCGTGCTCGCGTACTACAACGGCCAGCTCCAGGCCTCCGTGGGTGGTATCCGCAGCGGCGACACGGGCGCCGTGGGCATGATGCTCCCCACTCCGGGCTGGACGCCGAACTGCCGCCCGCGCACCCAGACGTATGCCCAGTGTGAGTCGGCCTGCTACGCGAACGGCTACTCCAACTGCAACTACTGCAACACGCCGTGCTCCCTCACCGTGGGCTTCGCGAACGCTCAGCTGAGCAGCGCCTGCCTGTGGCAGTACACCGTCGCGGAGCCGGGGGTCCGGCTGCCGAACGGCCAGACGGTCCGGGCTGACCAGATCGTGTTGCAGGAGGAGATCTCCGGCCCGTCCAACTACCCGTACCTCAACTTCAACCGCATCGACGTGCAGACCACCGCGCGCTCGACGGTCATCACCGGCGAGTCCCTCATCCCCGCCGGCAAGTAGTCATCGCGTCGTTTCGGCCTGGAGCGGGCTCAGGGGGGAAGCCCGCTCCGGGCCGTTGTCTTTCCCGTTTCAATTCCTCTCTCCGAAGAGCGTCCCATGAAGGCATCGTGGTGGTTGACGGCCCTGCTGCTCACGGCGGGAGCTCCCAGGCAGGAGAGCGGCGCACCTGCGCCGGGCGCGGCCGTCTCGGAGGTGCCCGGGCGCCCGGACGACGAGGCCCTGGCGGGGGGCGGCACCACGGTGTTCGACGCCTCGCACAATGCCTATGGCCGCGCGCTGGGAAACCTGGCGCCCACGCGCTGGTACCAGATGCGCGAAGGCAAGGTGCTGTTCATGCGGGATTGGGCCGCGCATGAAGAAGGGTTGGCGGGCCCGCTGACGAACGCCGCCGGGTGTGGTTCGTGCCACTTCAAGGATGGCCGGGGCCGCCCGCTGCCCGACGTGGGGCTGGAGGCGCCGCTGCTCGTCCGGTTGAGCGTGCCCGCGAAGGACGCGCCCGCGGGGCACCACGAGCCCGTCTACGGCGTGCAGCTCAATGACCGGGGGACCGCGGACGTCCCGGCCGAGGGCACGGTCCAGGTCACCTATACGGACGTGAAGGGGACGTACGCGGACGGGACGCCGTACACGCTGCGCCAGCCGCGCTACCGCATCAACCGACTGGGCTATGGGAAGCTGGCTCCCGAGGTGATGCTCTCGCCGCGCATCCCCTCCCAGCTCTTCGGACTGGGGCTGCTGGCGGCCATCCCGGATGAAGCCATCCACGCCCTGGCGGACGCGGATGACCGCGATGGGGACGGCGTCTCCGGCCGTCCGAACCGCGTGGTCAGCGTCCGCTCCGGCAAGGCGGAGCTGGGCCGCTTCGGGTGGAAGGCCAATCAGCCCACGCTGGAGCAGCAGGTCGCCAGCGCCTTCTCCGAGGACCTGGGACTGACGTCACCGCTCTATCCGGAGAGCAACTGCACGGCGAAGCAGGAAGGCTGCATGGCGCGGGTGGCCGCCAGGGGCCCCGCGTTGTCGCGCCACGTCCTGGAGCGGACGACGCTGTACCTGCGGCTCATCGGCGTGCCCGCGCGGCGCGACGTGTTGGAGCCCAGCGTGAGGAAGGGACAGGTCCTCTTCCAGCAGGCGGGCTGCGAGGCGTGCCACCAGCGGGAGTTCACCACGGGCACGGTCGAGGACGTCCCCGAGCTGTCCCACCAACGCATCCGCCCGTACACGGACCTGCTGCTGCATGACATGGGGCCCGAGCTGGCGGACGGCCGCCCTGACGGAGAAGCGAGCGGCACCGAGTGGAGGACGCCGCCCCTGTGGGGCCTGGGGCTGCTGGAGACGGTGAACCGTCAGGTGCGGATGCTCCACGACGGGCGCGCGCGCAGCTTCGAGGAGGCCATCCTCTGGCACGGCGGCGAAGGCGCTCGTTCCCGCGAGCGCTTCAAGGCCATGGGGAAGGCGGAGCGTGAGGCGTTGGTGGCCTTCCTGCGCTCGCTCTGAGCGCGAGCGCGGGGGGCGCCGCCGTCAACTGTTGGCCATGGCGGTGCGGAGGCTGTCCAGGATGTAGTACCGGAGCTCCTCGCTCGTCATCCCAGGCGTCTCCTTCAACTTCTTTTCGGCGAACTTCTTCCATTCGTGCAGCTCGTTGGGCGTTGGCTCGCTCGACGGCTGCGAGGGCCCGGCCTGGTTGAGGTAGATGAGCCAGCCGTAGGCCGCCCGGATGTGGTCTTCGATGCGACTGCTGGCGGGGGCGTCCGTCCCCATCTTCTCGTTGCGCATCGCGTCCTGGATGGCGAACTTGAGCTCCTCCGCGGAGATGTCCTTGTTCTCCTTCTTCTTTTCGTTGGCGAAGGCGCGCCAGCGCCGCATCTCCTCGGGCGTGGCGTCGCGCTCCTGCCCCTCGTAGCAGAAGGACACCCACTTGACGGCGTCCTGGATGAACTTGTCGATGTTGGTGCTGCCCGTGCCGTCCATGCCCGTCGCCTTCACGCGGATGGCGTCCTGGATGGCGAACTTGAGCGCCTCCGGCGTGATGTCCGGGTTCGCCTTCTGGTGCTTCTGGGCGAAGTCGCGCCAGTGCGCCAGTTCCCCGGCGGTGGGCTTGCGCTCCTGGCCCTCGTAGCACTGGGTGACCCACTTGACGCCGTCCTCGATGAACTTGTCGATGTTCAGCGGCGTCGCCTCTCCGGTCCCCGTCATCTTCGCGCGCACGGCGTCGGTGATGGCGTACTTGAGATGCTCAGGCGAGATTTCCGGGTCCTTCTTCAACTGCTCCTGGGCGAAGGCGCGCCACTCCTTCAGCTCCGCGGGCGTGGCCTCGCGCTCATTGTCCTCGTAGCACTGGGTGACCCACTTGACGGCGTCCTGGATGAACTTGTCGATGTTCTCCGGCGTCACCGCGTCCGTCCCCAGCACCTTCGCCCGGACGGCGTCGATGATGGCGTACTTGAGCTCCTCCGGGGTCGTCTCCGGGTTCTTGCTCATCAGGTCGGCGGCGAAGGCTCGCCAGTGCTGCATGTCCGCCTCCGTGGGAGGGGGCGCCTTGTCGTCGTAGCACTGGTGGACCCACGCGAGGGCCTCGGAGATGAACCTGTCGGTGTTCGCCGGCGAATGGGCGTCCAGTCCGTCCCGCTCCAATCGCAGCTTGTCTTGGATGGCGAAGCGGACCTCCTCGGCGGTGATTTCGGGGTTCTTGTTGCGGAGCTCCCGCGCGAAGCCCAGCCACTTGGTGCGCTCGGGCCCGCTCGCCCAGCGCTCGCCTTTGAAGACATTCCGGTAGGCTTCGGCAACGCATTCCGCCAGGCGATCATCCCTGAGCGGGCCCAGGGCGGAGGGGAGAATCTCCTTGCCAAAAGGGGGCTGCGGGGTGCCCGGAGTCCCTGGGGCCTGGGCGGCGAAGGTGCTCGCGGGGGCCGCCTTCGTCACGCTCTGCGTTGGAAGCACGGAGCCGAGCAGGTCCACCCACTGCTGGGTGCTGACGTCCTTTTTGCCCGTGGGGCTCGTCTGGGTTTTGGACGTGGAAACGAAAGGCAGCCGCTCGCCAATCTTCGACATGAAATTCCCCCAGGAGATGAAAGTCGCAATTTTTATGTTGTCTTGGATTGATGGGAAAATGTTGCGTCTGCCCAAGGTGCCAAAAAGTGTCGTTGCCCTGACACGCCGTCCGGTCTTACGTGTGCGTCCATGTCTGGTGAGTTCGACTTCATCCGCCGGTTCCTCGCGCACTTCCCGGCCGCGCGTGTGCCCGTGGGGCCCGGGGACGACTGCGCGGTGCTGCCCCCCTCACGTGGCGCGCAGTGCGTCACCACGGACGCGGTGGTGGAGGACGTGCACTTCACGCGCGCCGCGTTCTCCCCCGCGGACATCGGCCACAAGGCGCTGGCGGTGAACCTGTCGGACCTGGCGTCCATGGGGGCCACGCCGCGCTGGTTCGTCTGCGCGCTCGCGCTGCCGAAGGACTATCCCCTGCGGGAGCTCACGGGCCTGGCACGAGGCATGGCCGCGCTGGCCACCTCGCACCGGATTGCCCTGGTGGGTGGCAACTTCACCTCCGCGCGCGAGCTGTCCGTCACCATCACCGCGGCGGGCGAGCTGTCACGCGCGCCCCTCACCCGCGCGGGGGCCCGGCCCGGGGACCTCCTCTATGTCTCCGGCACGCTGGGGGATGCGCGCCTGGGCCTGGAGCACCTTCGCGCGGGGCTGCGCCGGGGCGCCGCCGTGCGTCGGCAGCGCCGCCCCGAGCCTCGCGTGGCGCTGGGCCTGCTCGCCTCGCGCCATGCGTCCGCCGCGTTGGATGTTTCTGACGGCCTTGCGCAAGACCTGGGTCATCTCTGCACCGCCTCGGGTGTCCGCGCGGAGCTGGAGGTGGAGCGGCTGCCGCTGTCGGCGGCGGTGCGCAAGGCCCTGGGGCCCGAAGGCGCGCTGGCGGGGGGCGAGGACTATGAGTTGCTGCTGGCCGTCCCACCGGGGCGCAGCCGGGCATTCGAGCGCGCGTGCGCTACAGGTGGGCACGCCATCACCCGCATCGGCCACTTCACAGAGGGGTGCGGG
>NZ_JABFNS010000199.1 GCF_013116825.1 Myxococcus xanthus | reverse complement strand
GCCCCCCGCCGCCGCCCCCGAGGCCCTCAACGCGCTCGCCAGCGCCGTCACCGGAGACGGCGAGCGAGCGCTCGTGCTGGCACGGGTGCTGCGCGGCGCGGGCGTGGAGGTGGCGCAGATGCAACTGTCCGACGAGCGCGGCGTGGTGGCGCTCCAGTTGGGCGACAGGAATCGCGCCACCTGGCGGAAGCTGGTGAAGGACGGGCTGGCCCACGGCGGCATCGTGGAACTGCCGCCCGAGGAAGCCGCGGCGCTGCTGGCCGAGGCCGCCGGCGCCAACCTGCGCACCCGCACGCCCTTCCCCGAAGGACTGGACGTGGTGCTGCGCCACTTTGGTGTCCAGCCGCAGCAGTCGCCCACGGCGTTGCCTCCGCCCGAGCCCGAGGACCTCCGCCGCGCGCAGGAAGCCGACGTCCTCCACGACACCGTGGAGCTGGCTTCGTGGCTGCCTCCGGAGCCCGACGTACGGGCCCTGGTGCAGAAGATGGACGAAGTGGTGCACAGCCCCCTGTCGCTGAGCGACGTGCAGCGCCAGGAGCAGCTCCAGGCGGCGGTGCTCGGCGTGGCCCGGGACTTCTTCACCCCCGAGGTGCGCCAGCGCTACGCGCTGCGGCTGTGGCGGATGGCGGACTACTTCGAGCGGAGCAGCCGCCCACGCGAGGCGGACATCGCCCGGGCCGAGGCCCGCCGGCTCTTCCATGGGGCCCAGGAGCCCTTCTCCCGCTTCGCCGAGCGGCTCTTCGAGAAGGTGCTGGCCCTGGTGGCCGCCGCCGGGGCGCGGGCCGGTGCACGGCCCGGCGCGGACACCGGCCCCGCGGAGGCCGCGCCGGCCCCCACGCTGGAGCGGCGCAGCCCCGGCGGGCTCATCATCCCCTGAGCACAGGGGCCCCACGCACGGCCACTCAGGCCGGCGTCACGCGGGCGCGCAGGAGCAGGTCCAGGTTCTCCCGCTCCCACGCGAGGGCGCGGGCGTAGTCGTGGAACTGCTTCTCGTGCTCCATCAGCTCGGGAGGGTGGATGCAGCGCCGCCCGTCGTCGCCCTTCCGCGTCCGGTACACGTGGTGGAGCATCTCGTGGAAGACAATCCACTCCACGAAGTAGCGGGGCACCACCGGCTGGTCCAACGCCGGGTGGATGCGGATGACCTTCGAGTCCGCGGAGTAGGAGCCCATCTTGATGCTCTTGCGAGGCCCCTTCACCCGCGGCGCCGGGCCGTAGGTGATGGCCGCGTCGATGCGGCCCTCGAAGTAGCGCTCGTTCAGCCGGGCGTAGATGCGCTCCAAATCGTGGTGCTGCCCCACGGGCTCCAGCCGGATGCGCTTGCGCATCTGCGCCGGAGACAGGCGTCGGATGTAGACGCGGTTGCGCTCGATGAACTTGTCCAGCAGCACGCTGGCGTCCGGGTCACCCTTGCGCACGAAGCTGGCGAGCGCCTGCACCACGTCGTCCGGAGCGACCAGGAACATGTGGTGCAGCCGAAGTCGCCACATGGCCCGCTGGCGTTGGAACGTCAGCATGGTGTGCGTGTTGTCGTGAATCTCCAACGCCACCTTCGCGCGCAGGCGCGTGCGCAGCCGGCGTTCGAGTACGCGACGCCAGACCTTCAAGAGCCTGTTGGGCTCGGGGACGAGGGGAACCTGCCGGGCCACCCGGCCGGCCGTGTAACTCCGCTTCCTGATTACGTTTTTCTGACTCTTCGGGCGCGCCATAAGGGTTCCGGATTCTACGGACCCGTCTGACATGTGTAAACGCGCTCGGGAAGGCGAAAACCCAGGAATTCCAACGACTTAAGGCCACTCAAGCCCACCAGGGCCCACTTGTCCGCCGCTGGGGCAGGATGCCGCATACCCCTCAAACGCCCGATGTCACTGGCGTCGCTTCTTGCATGGAACCTGCAGGACGAGCGGACCCTCGCTCGCAGGCTCTATGAGGTAGGGCTTTGTACCCTTCGGCTGCCGACGCCCCGGGCACTGGTAGCTCACCCGGATGGGGCCTGCGGGCAGCGCGACCAGGGTGTTGATGGGGAGGCGCTCGCCCCCCTCACGCCGCAGCACCGTACGGGCGGGAGCATCGAAGCGGACGCTCACCCGAGAGACTTCGGCGGTGGTCGCGGGCGGCACGTCCGCGTTGGCCTCAGGGGGCTCTGGTGCCCGCGGCTCCGGAGGCTTCGCCGGTTCAGCCAGCGCCGTCGCTTCCGGGCGTCCTTCGTCTTGCGCCGCGGGGGGCGCGTTCGTGAGAGTGGCGGCAGGCAGCGCCTGGCCCGTGGCGGGCCGGACCACGGGTGATGCCGTTCCCCGCGGGTCCAGCGCGCCGACCGACAAGTCCTGAGGCGGCCTCGCCGATGCGCCGTGCGCGCCGCCCCAGAACCACCACGTCAGGCCCATGCCCAGGGCGAGGAGCCCCACGACGCACACCACCACCAGCACCACCGGGCGCTGGCGCTTGGGCGGCACGGCCTGCGTGTCGGCGGTGAACTCGCCCGAGTCCCCGCCATAGCCCATGGTGGACTCGTCATCGTCCGGATCATCCCGGAGCGTGGGCCGAGGGTCGGTGTACTCCAGCGAGGACTGGCGCAGGTCGGCCTGGAGGAAGTCCTCGTCATCCTCCTCCTTGTGCCGGGCGCCTCGGGACGACGGCGGGCTCCGTGGTGGCGGCGGCCGCTGATTCACCGTGGCGGGAGTCAGGGAGACGGACTGGGAGAGCTCGAGGTCCAGCGAGAATGCGCGACGCGGAGACACCGGCGCGCTGGACCCGGAAGGAACTGCGTCCTCCTCCGGCGGAGGGGGCCGGCGCGAGGCCGCCACGTGGGAGGGAGACGACGGGCCGGGGCGACGCGTGCGGGACGGCTCCGCCACGCGCGCGGGAGGCGGCGCCATGTGCGGCGAGGAGCGGCGAACCGGCGCCGGCGGTGTCGAGGCAGGACGGAATGAAATGTCCCTGGGCCGACTCCGCTGCGGCACGGTGGACTCTCCGTCGCCGCTGTCCAGGTCATCCATTACCGGCGCCGTGGCCCGGTACCCCACGGGCGAGGTGGCGACGGCGGTGGACATCTCCGAATCCTCGTCATCCTCCGCCTGGAGCGCGGGCAGGTCGCGCGGGCGCGCCATCAGCGTGGCGGGCTCAGGCTCGTCGCCTGAGAAGGACACCGGCACCGAGTCCCTGGAGGCGCGGCGAGGCGTGGGCCGAGCGGTGAGCCCAGGAGTGAGCTGCGCGCTGGGCACCGAGGCCAGCTCGGACTCGGGCGTGGTCGAGGACAGCGTGGGGGCGGTGGACTCCAGCGCGGGCGGGCGCCGCGGCGGCTCGGCGTCCTGGGAGAGCCGCGCGCCCTGCAGTGGCACGGTGGCTTCACGCCGGCCGAGGCCCTTGGCCTCGGGGATGTGGAGGATGGTGCGCTCCTCCTCCTCGCCCAGCAGCCGGCCAATGTACTCCGACACGTCCAGGCTCTGGCGAAGGGTGCCGGAGGCGAGGAAGACCTCCAGCGCGTCGTGCACCTCCGACGCGCGCTGGTAGCGCAAGGCGCGGTCCTTGGTGAGGCAGCGCATGACGATGCGCGAGAGCGCTGGCGGGTAATCGTCGCGAATGAGGTGCGGCGGCGACGGGTCCTCGTAGCGGATGGCGTAGAGGATGCCCTCCGTCGTCGGCTTGGCGAAGGGCTGCCGGCCGGTGGTGATTTCGTACAGCATGGTGCCCAGCGCGAAGATGTCCGCGCGGTGGTCCAGCCGCTCCTGCGACACCTGCTCCGGCGCCAGATAGAGGAACTTGCCCTTGATGACGCCCGGCTTGCTGCGTTCCATGAACGCGCCCGCCTTGGCGATGCCGAAGTCGACCAGCTTGACGCGCCCGTCGTAGCCGATCATCACGTTCTGCGGGCTGACGTCGCGGTGGATCAACTCCAGCGGCCGCCCATCCACGCCGCGGCTGTGGTGCGCGTAGTCCAGGCCGGCGGCCACCTGCGCGCAGATGCGCGCGGCCACGCCATAGGGCACCGTGGCGCCGAACTTGGACTCCTCGGCCATGACGCGCCGCAGGTCCACGCCCTCCACGTACTCCATGGCGATGAAGATGTTGTCGCCCTCCTTCCCCAGCTCATGCACCTGCACGATGTTGGGGTGGTGGAGCTGCGCGGCGATGCGCGCCTCGTCCAGGAACATCTGGACGAACTCGGGCTCCTCCGAGAGGTACGGGAGGATGCGCTTGAGCACGACCAGCTCGGGGTCCGGCGGCCGCTGGGACAGGAACAGCTCCGCCATGCCTCCCACGGCGAGCCGCTTGATCAGCAGGTAGTTACCGAACGGAATGGCCGTCTGGGGCGAGCTCACGAAGAAAGGCCGTCTGTCAGAAGGTGAATGGACTGGACTTTTCCGGAGCTTACCCACAATCACCGGCTCCTGGGAGCCAGGGGCCCGCTTCGGTGGGTTCCGGACACCCACCCCGCCTTCCGGACCCAAAAAGAAGCCGCCCCTCCCCGAGTGGGCGAGGGGCGGCCGATTCAACCGACGAGGAACACACCCTCGTCGCAGGCCCTTACTCCGTCTGGGCGCCGGGGGCGGCCGGACGAAGCGTCTCGGGCTGGGTAACCACACCCTGCAGGTCGTCACAACCCTCGGGGTAGAGCACCGTCGTCCACGTGTTCGTCGTGCCGGGGATCACGCCCGCGTCATTGAAGCAGCTGAACGTGCTGGTGCCACCGTCCATGCAGGGCGCGTGGGTGAAGGTGTCCCACACGCCGCGGATGCCATCCGGGAAGGTCACGGAGCCACCGTCGTTCACCATGTCGCGGTAGTCGCAGCGCGGCGCGCCACCATCGGTCGTCGTACCGAAGGTGGTGAGGTTGTTCACGAGCACGCCGCCGGAGACCTCGAAGCCGAAGTGCATGGTGTCTTCGCCACCATCGGGAGTGGCGAGCCGCTTCATGGCCATGGGATTGGCGTCAGTCAGAGTCAGCGGCCCCTGGATGTGGACACGAGCGCCCAGGTGCTCCAGATTGGGCCGGCCGACGCCACCATCCGCGTTACCGAAGCCGTTGTCGATGCTGACCGCGATGTCGTTGGGCGGTGTCATCGTGCCCGTCTTGGTGATGACCATCGGGGTGGCTTCGCCTGCGCCGCGGAAGTCGAAGTTATTCTTCAGGACCTTGCGGTAGCCCTCGCGGTCCCGGAAGCGACTGTTGTTCTGGACGTAGCCCTGGATGGTCAGGATGTCGCCCCTCGCAGGCACGTACGTGGTCGGCGGATCCGTCCGGTACTTCTGGACGAAGATGCCGTCCTGAGCGTTGTTCGGATCAGCCACCCAGAAGTCCGCCGAAATGCCCGTGTCCTTCGAAGAGACGTAGACCACCGTCGTGACGACGACGCCCTCCAGGATGATCTGAGGACGGTCGCCCAGAAGGCGCGCCTCGCGGATGGTCACCGTCTGAATGCCCGCGTCACCCGTGCCCGCGTCACCCGTGCCCGCGTCCCCCGTGCCCGCGTCGCCGGTCCCGGAGTCCGGGCTACAGGTGCCAAGGCAGCCAGCGTCCGGCAGCGGATCCGTATCGTCGTCACGGCCAGAACAGCCAGCCATGGATGCCATCGTCGCCGCGGTCACCAGCGCCGCCGCGCCTAGCGTCTTGCGCAGTTGCATTTCGAGAATCTCCATTCGTTACGGCGCCGCGGTTCGTGAACACCGACGCCTGTCGGCCAGGGGTTGGCGCCTTATACCGGTGCCTCAAGGGGGGCGGCAAGGAAGCCTCCTTGTCGGAGGTGTCAGTCTGGTGAAATCGCGACCCTCCCTATTGCACCGAGTGAACGATTCCTGTGACCGCGTGTCTGTCGTGAAGTCCAGACTACCGTCACGCACCGTGCGTGTTCGCGCGCCAGCGAGTGGCGCTCACGTCAGCGCTCATCGCGGGCTGGGGGTCCATGTAGCCGGATTCCCGTCCGGCGATGGGAACACCGCGACCCTCGCCCCGTGGCCTGGTTTGCGCCACACGCGGCATGCCACCATGGAATGCGTCCTGCACTCGTTCACTTCATGACCTCCAAAAAGTGTCTCACCGCCCTGCTTGGCTTCGGCGTCCTGACGGCCTGCATCAATGTCCCCGACGTCGCCGAGCCACCGGAACTCCCGGACAGCGGGACGCCCTCTGTCAGGCTCCAACTCGCCGGGGGCGCGACCCACGTTCGCGGCACGGTCACCGTCCACGTCAAAACCAACGGCGAGTCGCCCGACGACGTCGAGCTCCTGCTCGATGGCGCGCCCCTTGGGAACGTCACGGCGCCAACCGAATTCGCATGGGACACCTCGGCGCACACGGAAGGGCAACACTCCTTGACTGCCCGTGTCAGGCTCCAGAACGCGACGTGGCAGAGCGAGCCGCTCGTCGTCACCATCGACCGGACACCGCCTACCATCGCCCTGAGAGCGCCGGCCGACGGGGAAGCGGACGTCAGCGCATCCCACCCCATCCGGGTCGAGTTCTCCGAAGCGCTCCATCCAGACAGTCTCGCCGCATTGAGCGTCGAACTCCTCGTCAACGGTGAAAGCGTCGCCAGGACACTGAGCCTCTCCGAATCCCAGCGGACCCTGGAGATTCAAGCCGGCGTCGAGCTTCCGCTGCCCCGAGATGTGGAGGTGAAACTCGCCGGTGTCCGGGACCTTGCGGGGAACCCAGTAGCAGAGCCTTTGGTGAGTTGGTCCTGGAACGTCCCTGCGTGGCTCCCGGTCGGTCCCCGCGATGGGCTCGTCATCGAAGAAGGTGCTGCGACCCTGTCACGGCTCGCGCTGAGGGAGCACGCTCCGCAAGCCGCGGTCGTTGCGTTCCAGGTCGACAACGGCGTGGGGGTACGTCGCTGGACGGGGCAGACCTGGGAGCGACTGGGCTCCGTCCTGAAGCCCGCCAGCACCACCGCCGACCTCCACTTCAGCAACGACGGCGAACCGGTCGTTGCCTTCTCCCACTTTTTCAAACGAGAGGACGAAGAACTCAACCTTGTCGACGTGGCCGAAACGGCCATCCATCGCTGGGCGGGCGCCGAATGGGAACGTTTTGCACTGACCGGCAATGACTGGGACACGGCGTGGCCTACGAACTGGCCCGTGCAGCGCGAAGCCCCCTCCTTCGCGCTCGACACGACGGGGACACCCTTTCTCGCGCACGCGACTGGCGCCTACTCGGGATTCGGCTGCCAGGGTGATGTCCATCTCGCCGTCCAGACACAGAGCGACGGAAACTGGCTTCAAGTCGACAGCCCGTCTCGCGGAGCGCCAGAACAGTGCGGAATCGTCTCCACCCCCGCCCTGTCGTTGAACAGCTCGCGGCTCCCGGTCGTCGCCTGGGCTGAAGTCATTCCAGATGGAGGTACGCCGCCCCAGGACGCGCGCATCTTCGTCAAGCAACGCACGGCCGTAGGCTGGAACGCGTTGGGCGGAGCCATCAGGCACCACTCGGGTGGCACCTTCGCGTCTCAGCCCGTCTTGAAGGTATCGGCCGCGGACGTGCCAGTCCTCGCCTGGAAGGAATCCAACCCCAGCGGCTCTGGCACAACGGCGACGGACATCTACGTGCGTCAGTGGGAAGACCGCCAATGGAAGGCACTGGGCGGCCCTCTCAGCGCAGCTCCCGGCAACACCCCCGCGGACAGCCCCGCGCTCGCATTGGACAGCGAGGGAAGGCCGGTCATCGCCTGGATTGAAGAAGAAGGTACCGCCAGACGCGTGCACGTCCGGACGTGGACCGGCGACGCCTGGCTGCCGCTCGGCACTGCGCCCAGCGCGATTCCGGAGTCCAACGGCGCCGCCACGGTGTCGCTCCAGTTGGATACGGACGGCACCCCCTGGGTGGCATGGGACGCCAGCCCTGGCGGCGCCCCTGCACGAATCTTCGTCTACCGCTTCAACCGCTAGCCAGCCCCACGCCGCCAGTCGCTACACTGGCGGCATGGCATCCTCTCCCCTCCCCTTCCTCCGCGGCCTGCGGCCCACGCTGCACATCGCCCACCGTGGAGGCGCGGCCGTGGCGCCGGAGAACACGCTGGCGGCCTTCCGTCAGGCCGTGGAGCGCTATCGCACGGACATGCTGGAGCTCGACCTCCACCTCACCCGGGACGGGGAGCTCGTCGTTGCCCATGACGCCACGCTGGAGCGCTGCACGGACGGCACGGGCCCGCTGGCCGCGCTCACACTGGCCGAACTCCAGCGGCTGGACGCGGGCTTCCACTTCACGCCCGATGAAGGCCGCACCTTCCCGTTCCGGGGCCAGGGCGTGCGCATCCCCAGCTTCCGCGAACTGCTGCGCGCCTTCCCCAACCTGCGCCTCAACGTGGAGCTCAAGCCGGATGTCCCCGGCATCGAGGACACCTTCGCCCAGGTGCTTCAAGAGGAGGGCGCCCTGGAGCGGGTGTGCATGGGCAGCGAGCTGGACACCGTGGCCGAGCGGCTGGCGGAGCGGCTCCCTTCCGCCTGCCACTTCTATCCCCGCGATGCACTCGCCGCCTTCGTCATCGCCCTGCGTGGCGGGGACACGCCGCCGGAGGACCCGCGCTACACCGTGCTCGACATGCCGCTCTACTTCGGAGAGGTCCGGCTGGTGGACACGGACTTCCTCCAGCAGTGCGCGGCCCGGGGCAAGTGGGTCAACGTCTGGACGGTGGACGACCCGGAGGAGATGCGCCAGCTCCTGGAGGAAGGCGTCGGCGGCATCATGACCGACCGGCCGGACGTCCTGAGGCAGATCATGGACGCCCCCTCGAAGCCGGGATAAGCCCCGGATTCATGCCTCGCACCACCGCTCGCACGCGCTCGAAGCCCGCCCAGGCCGCCCCCGCCCAGGAAGAGGCCCCCGCGGCCACGCCGCGTTCCCGCAACACGATGCGCGTCAAGGTGCCCAAGGCGCGGCGCTTCGTGGCGCTGGCGGGCAACATCGGCGCGGGCAAGACGACGGCGGCGAAGATGATCAGCCAGGCCTTCGGCTACGAGCTGTTCGACGAGCCCGTCATCGACAACCGATTCCTGCGTGACTACTACGCGGACATGTCGCGCTGGTCCTTCACGCTCCAGCTCGAGTTCCTCATCCGGCGCGTCGAACACCACGAGCTCATCCATTCGTACCGCCGCAGCTGCGTGCAGGACCGCACCCTGTACGAGGACCCGGAGATCTTCGCCAAGTACCTCCACGGCCTGGGGCACCTGACGAACGCGGAGTTGGACTTGTACTACGAGTACTTCCAGCGGCTGTCGCGCCACATCATCCGGCCCGACAAGGTCATCTGCTTCGAGGTCGGCAGCGTGGAGGTGCTCCTCCAGCGCATCCGCACCCGGGGACGCGAGGAGGAGAAGGGCATCCGCCACCAGTTCCTTCGGGGCCTCAACGGCTACTACGCCAGCTTCCCGCTGGTGCTGCAGGAGAAGTACGGCGTGGACTGCCTCACCATGGACGTGTCGAAGCAGGACATCCGGCGGGGACGGGGGCGCGAGGAGTTCCTCGACAGCGTCTCCACCTTCCTGGCCTGAGCGCCGCTCCCGCGCTTGCCACCTGCGCGGACTTTGTCTGGCACATCGCGTTAGAGCTTGGGATATCCACCGGATGAACCGGCGCGGCCCCGCCGCAGGCTCCGTCCGACAACCCAAGGTGCGAGATGACCGACCTGAGCGCGAAGAATCCGAAGGACACGGAGGTGGTGATGACCCAGCTCATCCTGCCTCCGGACGCCAACAACCTGGATGCTGCCTTCGGCGGCAAGGTGATGCAGTGGATTGACATCTGCGGGGCCGTGGCCGCGCAGCGCCACTGCCGGCAGGTCGTGGTGACGGCGTCCATGGATGATTTGCACTTCCACGCCCCCATCAAGGTGGGCTGGGTCGCGCTGCTGCACGGCCGGGTGCTGGCCGCCTTCCGCACCTCCATGGAGGTGGGCGTCACGGTGCACGCGGAGAACCCGCTCACCGGCGAGCGTCACCTCACCACCAGCGCGCTGCTGACCTTCGTGGCCATCGACAAGGACGGCAAGCGCGTGCCGGTGCCGCCCCTGCTGATGGAGACGGACGCGGACCGCATGGCCTTCCAGGAGGCCCAGACACGCCGGACGCTGCGTCTGGCCCGGCAGAAAGAGAACCAGTCCTGGTTGAAGGTGATGACGCCCATCGCGGGCGCCTGACGCACGAAGGCCGGGCGAGGCATCCGCCCCGGCCCGGCCTTCCCGCCCGCGTCACGGGCGATACCGCGGCGGCGCGGCTCAGGTCGTGAACGACGTGCCGCAGCCGCAGGAGGACTTCGCGTTCGGGTTGTTGAACTTGAAGCCCGAACCGGTGATGGCGGAGACGTAGTCAATCTCCGTGCCCCCGAGGTACTGGCTGCTCATCGGGTCGGAGGCGATCTTCACGCCATCCTGCTCCCAGACGGTGTCACCGGCCTTGGACTCCTTGACCAGGTTCAAGTCATAGCCCAGGCCGCTGCAGCCAGCGGGCACGACGCGGATGGAGAAGAAGTAGCCCTCGAAGCCTTGGGCCTTGATGACGCTCTTCACCTGCTGGATGGCGGCGTCCGTCAGGCGCACGGCCACCGGAGTGGCCTGGGAAGCCGGCGAGGCGGCGGGGGCGGCGGAAGTCGTGGGGGTGCTGTCCATATCCATGTCTCCTCTAGGGGACTTATAACGCCCGGGCCCGGAAAATCCATGGGCCCAGCCCCTGGGTTATATGCATCCGACATGGCTCGGACCTTCCAGACGCTGCTGGCCGGAGTGAAACAGGAGATTCGCGAGGTCTCCGTGGACGACGTGAGGCGGCTGCTGGACGCCCGGGCCTCCGTGCGGCTGCTGGACGTCCGGGAGGCGGACGAATACGCCGGCGGCCGGCTGCCCGGCGCCCTCCATATTCCCAGGGGTTACCTGGAGCTGCGCATCGAAAGCCAGGTCCAGCGGGACGAGGAGCTGGTCGTCTACTGCGCCGGGGGCACCCGCTCCGCCCTGGCCGCCAAGACGCTGAAGGAGCTGGGGTACGAGCGTGTGTCATCCCTGGCCGGCGGCTACAACCGGTGGAGTGACGCCGCCCTGCCGGTGGAGAAGCCCTTCGTCCTCACCGCAGAGCAGAAGGAGCGTTACCGCCGCCACCTGAGCCTCCCCGAGGTAGGCGAGGCGGGCCAGGCCAAGCTGCTTCAAGCCCGCGTCCTGCTGCTGGGCGCCGGCGGACTGGGCTCGCCGGCAGCGCTGTACCTCGCGGCCGCGGGCGTCGGGACGCTGGGCATCGTCGACTCGGATGTGGTCGACCTGAGCAACCTCCAGCGGCAGGTCATCCACACCCGCGAGCGCCAGGGCCAGCCCAAGGTGGCCAGCGCCCGAGCCGCCATCGAGGCGCTCAATCCAGACGTGAAGGTGGTGGGCTTCGAGGAGCGCCTCACCTCGCACAACGTGTTGACGATTCTGGAGGGCTTCGACCTGGTGCTGGATGGCGGGGACAACTTCCCCACGAGGTACCTGCTCAATGACGCGTGCGTCATGCTCGGCAAGCCCAACGTCCACGGCTCCATCTTCCGCTTCGAAGGCCAGGTGACCTCCTTCGTCCCCGGCCAGGGCCCCTGCTACCGCTGCCTCTACCCTGCCCCGCCCCCGCCCGAGCTGGCGCCCTCATGCGCGGAAGCCGGCGTCCTGGGCGTGCTGCCCGGACTCATCGGTCTGCTCCAGGCCACCGAGGCGCTCAAGCTCATCCTCGGCCAGGGTGAACCCCTGGTGGGGCGGCTGCTCACGTTCGACGCGCTGGGCACCCGCTTCCAGGAGCTCAAGCTGCGTCGGGACACGCAGTGTCCCGTGTGCGCGCCGGGAGCGACGGTGGAGCTCATCGACTACGAGCGCTTCTGCGCCGCCCCCACGCCCGCCTGAGGACGTCACGCCATGCCCATTCCCGAGATGACCCC
>NZ_JABFNS010000198.1 GCF_013116825.1 Myxococcus xanthus | reverse complement strand
GGGCGGGCGGGCCTCGTCTTCCAGCCGCACGTGCTTTCCCTCCGCCACCAAATCCCAGAGCCCCAGCAGGTTCTGGTACAGGCGCCGCGCGATTTCGGGGGAGGGGAAGCGCGGCTCCTCGTCGAACAGCGCGGGGATGGCGTCGCTGGGCGGCGTGCCTTCTGCGCGGGCGTCCCGCATGCGTTCGAGGACCTGGGCGCTGTCCAGCGCGCTGCCGGCCAGGTCCAACAGGCCGTCGAGCGTCTGGGCGCCCTCGAAGTGGCGGTGGAAGTCATCACCTCTGTCGCGGGAGCGGCTCATGTGGGCAGGCACGCTAAGCACAGCGGGCGGGCGGGCGCACGCGGCTTCATGACCCGGCGGGCCATTCGCCCATCAGTTCGTCCTGGCGCTCCTTGGGATTGGAGGTCCACGCATAGTCTTCGGGGACATGACCGCCTCCGTGCGCGGCCCAGCCATCCCAGCTCACCTGCGCCTTCATGAAGGCGTCGGTGGGTTCGTCCGTGACTTCGGGGCGGTTGGCGGGGACCTCGAAGGGCGTCTCGATGGGCTCATCAGGAAGGGTGATGGCCATGGCTCAATCCTCCTGGTGTGAACAGTAGGGAGGCTCCTGGTGCGAGAGGAGCGGGGCCGCCAGGCAGGCGGGCGGTGGGCCGTCTTTTGTTTTGGGACCTTCGCACCTAGTCTTCGTTCACACATGGCAGAAACCTCCGTGGATACGTTGAAGACCGCGGTGCAGGCGCTCTATCGCGTCCACGCGGTGGAAGGCCCGCCCGGCGAGAATGGGCTGCGCACCGTCTGGCACCTGTGCCCGGACGGCGCGGAGCTGATGTCCCTGGTGGATTCAGAGGGGCGCGTGCGCCGGCAGGAGCTCACGCTGCTGGAGGACCACTACGTGTGGGCCAGCGGTGAGGGCGTGCGCACCGGCTACCTGGAGCGCGGCGGCGGAAAGCCCACGGCCGCGGCGGTGGTCCAGACGGACCCGGAGCTCGTGCCGCAGCGGCTGATGCGCGCCGCGCTCGCCATGGGCACGTACACGGGGCAGGACCGCTACCTGCTCCACATGCAGCGGGTGCTGGCGCTGGCGCGCGAGGGCCTGGAGATGAAGGGCGGCCTGACCCGTCCCTCGGAGCCCACGCTGCCCGCCGTGGAGGCGCCCGTCGTGACGACGGCTCAGGCCGCTGTCTTCGACGTGTCGCCCGCTTCGGTGGCGGTGGTGGAGGACGTCACGCCTCCGGTGGTGCGGCGCGGTGAGGGCGTGACGATGCTGCTGGTGCTCGCCCTGGGGTTGCTGGTGGGGTTCGGGATGCTGGCGTTCATCTTGATGGGCTGAGCGGGGCTCACGTCTCCGGAGGGCGGCTGCGGCATGCTCCCGGAGGGGCCCTCGCCGTGTTCGGCGGGAATGGCCACCGGCGCGTGTTCCGTGGCGGAGCTTACCGGGTGCGCATCCAGCACCAGCAGCACGGCCACCGCGGAGGCGGGCACCAGCCGGGCGGACCAGCCCAGCGGCGTGTGGGCGTCCTCGCCGGCGCGCCGGGCCATCAGCGTCAGTCCCAGCACCGCCAGCACCCCGGTGCACGTCCACCGCACCGCGCGCAGGTTCGCCGTCGCGGCGAGCCCCGTGGCAATCAGCTCCGAGCGCTCCGCGTCCGGCATCCGCGCCAGGCTGGTGAGGAAGCTCAGCAGGTGGCGGGCCTCGAGCGCGCCCACCATGGCCACCGAGGCCAGGGACGCGGAGACGCCGCTGGCCAGCAACAGTCCGCGGTTGCGGGGGCCCGCGGCCTCCCGGAAGCCCGTGGGGCCGAAGTGCGCCAGCGCCAGTCCCAGCGCCAGTCCCAGCAGCAGCGCGGTGCTCGTCCAGGCGCCCAGCAGCCGCGGCGCCATGGCCTCTCCCGTGCTGGTCGCCAGCACCAGGCCCGCCTCCACCGTGTCCAGCCGGGGCAGGGAGGCCAGCACCCGGTCCATCAGGACCTCGGTGCCCATCAACCCCAGCATCCACGGCAACGTGGCCAGTCCCAGCATCGCGGACAAAGGCACCCGCCGCTCCATGCCGGAGCCGACCAGCGCCAGGGACAGCAGCGGCACCTCCAGCGCCAGCGCCAGCGCCACCAGCGCGGCGAATGGCCCGGCCGCCTGGAATGCGTGCGACACCCCGGCCATCCCCTCCAGCAGGGGACCCAGTGTGAAGCACCACACGAACACTGTGATGGGCACGGCCAGCGCCACGGCCAGGCCGGGCGCGAGACGAAGCCGGAGCGGAACGAGCATTTCAGGAGAGAGTAGTCTCTCCGGTTAAGCCTGTGAAATTAGACCGGGGGACGACCCACGAGCCAGTAGATGACGCTCGCCAGCACCCCTGCGATGGGAGAGACGAGCACACCCAGCAGGTAGAGCTTGGGACACCCGCCACCGCTGCAGCCGATGCGGCCATAGGCGAGGACGCCGGCCAGCAGCAGGGGCACGTGCATGCCCATGAGGAAGACGCCGATACCGCGCAGCACGAGCCCGCGGTACCAGGTGCGCGTCCACAACCGGAAGACGACGGGGAGCAGCAGCAGCGTCAGGGTGGCCGCGGTGGCCAGGGTGCCCTGCCGAGCCGACACCGCCACACACGCCAGGGCCGCGAGCGCCAGGGCGGGGACGAGCAGCAGGGCGTTGAGAGACAGGGGCTCCCGGGGACGCATCGAAGTCAGCCAGGGACGCTGGCAGAGCGACGGTGGCGGTGCAAGGAGGGAAGCGGGAGGGGTGTCTGGCATCAGCCAGGGCCGCGCGCCGCCTTCACGCCGCGACGGCGCCTTCGCCCAGGAGCTGCGTGTACCGGCCCCGCAGGGCGAGCAGTTCCGCGTGGGTTCCGGCCTCCACCACGCGGCCGGCCTCCACCACGGCAATCAGGTCCGCGTCACGCACCGTGGACAGCCGGTGCGCGATGACGAGCACCGTGCGCCCCTTCATCAGGGCGACCAGGCCTTCGCCCACCGCGGCCTCGCTCGCCGCGTCGAGCGCGCTGGTGGGCTCGTCCAGCAGCAGCACCGACGGGCGGCACAGGAAGGCCCGCGCCAGCACCAGCCGCTGCCGCTGTCCGCCGGACAACCGGCCGCCGCGCTCGCCCACCAGCTCATCCAGGCCGCCGGGAAGCGAGCGGACGAAGTCGTCCGCGTGCGCCAGCCGCAGCGCTTCCCACAGCTCCTCGTCCGTCGCCTCGGGCCGGCCCAGGCGGAGGTTGTGCCGCACGGTGCCGGAGAAGAGCACCGGCTCCTGGGGCACCCACGCCACCTGGCCGCGCACGCTGGACGGCTGGAGCGCCGTCAGCGGCGCCCCGTCCCACAGCACCTGTCCGCCCGACGTGGGCAAGAAGCCCAGCAGCACGGAGAACAGCGTCGTCTTGCCCGCGCCGGAGGGCCCCACCAGCGCCACGCGCGCGCCAGCGGGCACCACCAGGTCCACCCCGCGCAGCGCCTCGCGCCCGTCCGCGTAGGTGGCCCGCACGCCTTCCAGCCTCAGCTCGCGCGCCAGCGGCCCGGCGGCGTCGCCCACGTCCGGCGTGGCCGGCTCGTCCGCCATGGCGAAGAGGCGCTCCGCGGCGGCCAGGCCCGTCAGCACCTGCGACAGCGTGCCGCTGAGCGACTTCACGGGCTGGTACAGCAGCAACGCGGCGGCCATGAAGGAGAGCAGCCGCCCCGCCAACGCGGGGTCCGCCGCCACCGCGCGCGCGCCCCAGGCCACCGCCATGGCCACGCCGGCGATGCCCAGGAGCTCCACCGTGGGGCTCACCGCGCCCCGCAGGAAGAGCGAGCGGCGCATCTCCCCCAGGTACTTGTCCGCCTCCACCTCGAAGGCCTCCAGCGCCCGCGGCTGTCCGCGGAAGGCCTGCACCACGGGCAGGTTCTGGAGCTGCTCGGCGGTGAGCGCCGTCAGCGAGCCCAGCCGCTCCTGCGAGCGCGTGGCCACCTTCTTCAGTGAGCGCGCGAAGCGGTTGATGGGCAGCACCGTCACCGGCACGACGACGAAGGTGAAGAGGAACAGCGTCTTGTCGATGAGGAAGCAGGTGGCGAGCAGCGCGATGATTTGCAGCCCGTCCTTCACGTAGGACGTGAGCGCCTGCGTCACGGAGAACTCGACCAGGGGCACGTCCGCGGTGAAGCGCGCCAGCAGCTCGCCGGAGTGCCGCCGCTCGAAGAACGCGGGCGGCTGGCCGAGCAGCCGTCCGTAGAGGAACCCGCGCAGGTCCGCCATCACGCGCTGCCCCAGCCGCTGCATCAGCCCGCCCTGGAGGAACTGCGCGGTGGCCTTCACGATGGCCACGGCCACGACGAGCAGGGGCAGCCGCTTGAGCAGGGCGTCTCCCGGCAGGGATACCCCGGCGACGGTGACGGGCTCGTGGGTGAGCAGCGCGCGCAGCAGGGGGCCCACCACCCAGGCATAGGCGGACGTGGCGAGGGCCGCGGCCACGGACGCGCCGACACCCGCGGCGAGCAGCAGCCGGTAAGGGCGGAGGTAGCCGAGGAGCCGACGATAGACGTGAGGAGAAGGACGGGGAGCCACTGTTCGGCGGCGGACTCTGTCACTGAGTCGCCAGAAGGTCCAAGGCTACCGGGTTTCGGGGGCAGGTGCCCTGTCGGCTGCCCTGCCACCGGGCGCTAGCAGCGCCCGGGCCAGTTCCATTGCCCACCTTCAACCCTGCGGACAGGTTCAGGGGAGCCATGGAAACCAATAACGAAAAAGAGGCCCTGTTCAATCCGGGCTGTGAGCCGGTGGTGGAGGACGAGGAGCGCCGGCGACTCCTGTGGCTGATGGCCGAGTACTTCCGCACCATCGGTTATACGGACATCAAGGCGCGCCTCCCCGGGTTCATGCCTCCTCCCATCCTGTCGGGGACCATCGAGGACCATCGCCCCGACTTCACCTGCCGGCAGTCGGATTCGGCTCGCACGCCCATCATCCTGGAAATCGTCACCCCGCACATGGTGGACGAGCCCACGGCGGAGAACCGCTGGAGCCTCCTGGCCAGCGCCGCGAAGCTGTACAACGCGGAGCTCCACTTCGTGGTGCCCAAGTGGGCCGCGACGGGCGCGGTGGACCCCGGACTCAAACGCAGGCTGGCCCGGATGGAGCTGACGGCCAACCGCGTGTGGACCGTCTGACGGCTTCCTCTCTTCCCGCCACGCCACCCGCCCGGATGTCCGCCTGGCACCGGGGGGGCGTGGGCGGCGCGTGTCCCCGCTGGATTGCCGGTGCGTTTCGCTGCGTTATAGTGACTCAAGATTTTACGCAGCGCAAAAAAGCACAGCAAATTCCAGGGGTTGTAATCAATGTCAGCGGCGGCGGGTCAGAAACGCGACTACTACGAGGTCCTGGGCGTCCAGAAATCTGTCTCCGCGCAGGAGCTCAAGAGCGCGTTCCGCAAGGTGGCGCTGCAGTACCACCCGGATCGCAATCCGGGGAACTCGGACGCCGAGGAGAAGTTCAAGGAGGCCTCGGAAGCCTATGAGGTGCTGAGCGACCCTGAACGGCGGGCGAAGTACGACCGCTTCGGGCACGCGGGCAACCCCTTCGACGGCTTTGGTGGCGCCGGGGGCGGGTTCCAGGGCGTCAACATCAACGACATCTTCGGTGAGATTTTCGGCGACATCTTCGGCGGTGGCCGGGGTGGGCGGCGGACGAGCTCGCGTGGCGCGGACCTGCGCTACAACCTGGAAATCACCTTCGAGGAAGCGGCCTTCGGCTGCCGGCCCAAGGTGACCATTCCCCGGCCGAAGAAGTGCGACACCTGCTCCGGCTCCGGCAGCAAGAGCAACACCGGACCCCGGCCCTGCTCGGCGTGCGGCGGCAGCGGCGAGCTGCGCTACACCCAGGGCTTCTTCGCGGTGTCCCGGCCCTGCGGTGACTGCGGCGGCGCGGGCGCGGTGGTGCCGGACCCGTGCACGCGCTGCAAGGGCTCGGGCAAGGTGCCCTCCGAGGAGGTCATCGAGGTGGCCATCCCGGGCGGCGTGGACAACGGCACGCGCGTGCGGCTGTCCGGCATGGGCGAACCGGGAGACCGGGGCGGTCCGCCGGGTGACCTCTACGTCACCGTCATCGTGAAGGAGCACCCGCTCTTCCAGCGCGAGGAGTACGAGGTCTTCTGCGAGGTGCCCATCTCCTTCACGCAGGCGGCGCTGGGCGCGAAGATCGACGTCCCCACGCTGGACGGCAAGGTGAAGATGACCGTCCCCAATGGCACCCAGTCCGGCAAGGTGTTCCGGCTCAAGGGCAAGGGCATCCCCCACCTGCACAGCCAGCAGCGGGGAGACCAGCACGTGCGCGTCGTGGTGGAGACGCCCACCGAGCTGTCGTCGAAGCAGCGCGAGCTGCTGGAGAAGTTCGCGGAGGCCTCCGGCGAGGAGTCGCACCCGCAGTCGAAGAGCTTCATCGCCAAGGTGAAGGAGCTGTTCGGCTGACGACGGTTGCGGGCGAGGGGCCGCGAAAGCGCGGCCCCCGTGCCGCGCCCGGTGGGCAGCCGGGCGCCGCGGCGCGGCAGGTCGCCGTGGGCACGGGCACTGCAAAACAGCGGTTCCTGGCAGTGGAATCTTCCCCCCGCTCGGATGTCGACGGGGGCGCACCCCACTGCTATGCACGCCCCTGCCATGGATGTCCTGCCCACCCTGCGCCGCTCGCTCGTCATCGCCCTGGCCCTGCTGCTGACGGCCTGCCCTCGGACCACCCGCACGCCCTCCGGAGGTGACACCGGCGGGGACCTGCCTTCGGGGGACCCGTTCCCCACGCGTCCTTCGGTGGAGGCGAAGAAGGACCCCACCGCCGACGCGGCGCTGGCGCAGGCGTCCCAGGCGGCCCGCGCCACCCCGGACAAGAGGAAGGCCGCGGAGGCCTACCTGTCGGTGCGCAAGGCGTATCCCGCCACCACCGCGGGCCAGGACGCGCTCTATCAGGCCGGCGTCCTCTTCTTCGAGTCCAGGGACTTCGTCAACGCGCGCAAGAGCTTCAACGAGCTGCTCTTCGAGAACCCGCTCCATTCGCGGGCGGATGACGCCAAGCACAAGCTGGCCGTCTCCGCGATGGAGGTGGGCGCCTACCGCGACGCGTACCAGACGCTCTCCAGCCTCGCCGAGCGCGCCAGTGGCGCCGAGCGCACCCAACTGCTCAACGAGGCCGCTCGCGCCGCGGCGGGCGCCGGCCTCTACGGGCAGGCGCTGCAGATGGCGGTGGACGAGGCGGGCCAGGCCCAGGGCGCGCAGGCGCAGGCCGCCGCGGTGGCCAAGGTGGAGGCGCTGGTGGAGGGCCGCGCGGCCTTCGTGGACATCGCCCGCGTGGCGGAGGGCCTGTCGCCGTCCAACCCGGCGTGGCCCGTCATCACCTTCAAGCTGGCGCGCGTCTACTACCACCTGCGGGACTGGACGCGGCTGGAGGAGACGCTGAACCGTTTCCTCGCCCAGGCGCCCGGCCACGCCTTCGCGCCGCAGGCCCGCGAGCTGCTGGCCCGCGCCACGCGCCGGGTGGAGGCCCGCCCCCGCACGGTGGGCGTGCTGCTGCCCATGACGGGCCGCTACCAGCCCATTGGCGAGGCAGTGCTGCGAGGCATCCAACTGGGGCTGGAAGGCAGCGGCGTGGAGCTGGTGGTGAAGGACACGCAGGGAGACGTCAACAAGACGGGCCAGGCCATGGAGCAGTTGGCCTTCGACGACGGCGCCATCGCCGTGCTGGGGCCCCTGCTGGCGGATGACTCGAAGCGCGCGGCGCTGGTGGCCGAGGAGCTCCAGGTGCCGCTGCTGACCATGAGCCGGCAGGACGGCATCACCGAGCTGGGCAGCTACGTCTTCCGCAACATGCTCACCAACGCGGCGCAGGCGGAGGCCATCGCCGACTACGCGATGAACGTGAAGGGCTACAAGCGCTTCGCGCTGCTGTACCCGAACATCCCCTACGGCGTGGAGCTGGCGGATGCCTTCTGGGACCAGGTGGTGGCGCGGGGCGGCGGCGTGCGCGGGGCGGAGCGCTATTCGCACGACCAGACGACCTTCACCACCGAGGCCAAGAAGCTGGTGGGCCGCTACTACCTGGATGACCGCGGCGACTACATCGAGGGCGTGCGCGACGTGCAGGGGGAGAACCTGGACGCCTTCCGCCGTCGCAAGGCGATGGAGAAGGTGAAGAGCGGCGTGGAGCCCATCATCGACTTCGACGCCATCTTCATGCCGGACGACTGGCGCCGCGTCAGCCTGGTGGCGCCCGCGCTGGCGGTGGAGGACATCGTCACCAACGCGTGCGACCCGCGTGATTTGGAGCGCATCCGCAAGACGACGGGCAAGAAGGAGCTGAAGACGGTGACGCTCTTCGGCGCCAACCAGTGGAGCAGCCCCAAGGGCCGCTCGGGGCTGCCGGAGCTGGTGGAGCGCGGCGGCAAGTTCGTCACCTGCTCGGTGTTCGTGGACGGCTTCTTCGTGGACTCGCAGCGTCCGGCCACGCGCCGCTTCGTGGCGCAGTACCGCGAGGCCTACCGGGCGGAGACGGGGCGGGACCCGGGTCTGCTGGAGGCCATTGGCTACGACTCCGGTCGGATGTTGCGGCAGCTCATGGAGCAGAAGGATGCACCGCGTACTCGCGCGCAGATGCGTGACGCGATGGCCAACCTGAAGAACTTCGACGGGGCCACCGGGCGCACGTCCTTCAACGAGAAGCGCGAGGCGGTGAAGCAGCTGTTCCTGTTGTCCATCGACAACAAGGGCGTCACGGAAATCAACGTCGAGAAGGAGCGGCAGAACGCCGCCTCGGCGTCAGGAGGCTCAGGGACATGAAGTTCGCGAGGGGGGCGTTCGCACTGCTGGCGGGTGGGGTGGTGGCGGTAGGAGGTGGTGGCTGTGCACATGCGCCTCCCCGGGTGTCCCCGGAGCTGAGCGCCCGGCTGGAGTCGGAGCCGGGCACCTGGGTGTCCGGTAGCGCCTCGGGCCTTGGGCGCAAGGCCGTCCTCAACAACAAGGACTTCATCTGGGGCCTGGCCTTCGCGCCCCGAGGCGCCCGGGTGGCGTACTCGCGCCTGGGCAGCAAGTCCTACTTCCTCTCCGTCTGGGAGCTGGGCTCCGCCGAGCCGACGATGCTGGCGGACCCGGCCATCAACCCCTACGAGTTCGACGTGGAGGGCGTGGCCTTCTCCCCGGATGGCACGCGCGTGGCCACCGCGGGCAAGGACCGCGTGGTGCGCCTCTTCGACGCGGCCACGGGCGCGCTCGTGGCGGAGCGCCGCACCGAGGAGCCGCTGTCCGTGGTGGCCTTCCACCCGGAAGGGCAGTGGCTGGTGGTGGGCAGCTACAAGGGCCTGATGACGGTGCTGTCGGCGCCCGCGCTGGAGTACGGCTCCGAGGAGCGCGGACACCAGGGGCCGGTGACGGCGCTGGCCTTCGCGCCGGACGGGACGCTGTATTCGGGCGGCTGGGACAAGCACGTGCGGGCCTGGCGCACCTCCGTGGAGGGGCTGCGGCCGGGGCAGGCGCGCATGCGCTTCGAGCGGCACGCCGGCTCCGTGGTACTGGGCGGCACGGTGAATGACAAGGCGCCGCTGTCCTTCGCGCTGGATGCGCGCGCGCCCGCGCTGGTGCTCACCAGCGAGGCGGCCGCCGCGGCGGGCATCGACGTGCCCTTCCTGAAGGAGACGGTCAACGTGCCGGGGCCGCTGGGCACCATCGCCGCGCGGCTGGCGCCGGCCCAGTCCCTGCGCTTCAAGTCCATGCGGGTGGAGGGCGTGGACATCGCCATCTGCGACGCGTGCGTGCCGCAGGGCACCCAGGGCGTGCTGGGCGCGCCCTTCTCCGAACGGGTGGACGTGGCCTTCGACGAAGTCACGCAGGAGGCCGTGCTGTCGCTGAAGGGCGGCCCGCCCCAGGGCGCGGCGGCGGTGGACGCGCTGGTGCTCGCGCGGCGCTCGGAGTTCCCCTTCCCGGCCTACGTGAGCGACGTCACCGTGGACGCGCGCGGCCTGCGGCTGGGGGTGGGCCTGTCGGAGCAGAAGCCGGAGCGCGACCGCGGCGTGTACGAGCGCGAGCGCAAGGGCGTGGAGGAGCCGCAAGGTCCCTTCAACGCGGGCGCGCTGGTGGACGCGCGGTCCGGTCAGGTGCTGGCGAAGTGGCCGGTGCACCGGGGCGTGGTGGCCACCGCGGCCATCTCCCCGGACGGGCGCTCGCTGGCCAGCGGCGGCTGGGACAAGCGCGTGTACCTGTTCACCGAAGGTGACGTGGACGCGCGCGGCGAGCACCGCTTCGACTGGTCCGTGCGGCGCGTGCGCTTCAGCCCGGATGGGCGTTGGCTGGGCGTGGCCGCGTGGACGCCCCAGGTGGCCAGCCGCGACGGGGACAGCGACCCGGCGGCGGTGCTGCTGGACGTGGGCTATGAATCGCCCACCGTGCAGGGGCCGGGCACGGCCGGCGCGTCCGTCGCTCCGTAGTTCTCACGCCACCCCTCAGAAGTTGAGGTGGATGTCACCCGCGGCCATGCCGCGGGCCTGGAGCGTCGTCATCACGCCCCGCACCATCTCCTTCTGCCCGCAGAGGAAGGCCACCGCGGGCTGCACGGGCTCTTCACCCAGGTGGGCCTGCACATAGCCAGTGAGGCCCTGCCAGCCGCTGGCGCCGGGCTGGCTGACGGTGCGCACCACTCGCACTCCGCCGGCTTCCCACTCGTGGAGTTCGTCCGTGTAGGCGAAGGCGCCCGGTGTGCGCGCTCCGAAATAGAGCGTCACCTGGCCGTAGGCGCCGCGCTCCAACTGGATGCTGGTGATGACGGAGCGGATGGCGGAGATGCCGGAGCCCGTGGCGAACAGGAGCACGTCCTGGCCGCGGGCGCGCTCCAGGGGGAAGCCCCGTCCTTCTGGCCGTGACACGTCGACGTGGGCGCCCCGGGGCAGGTGGATGAGGGCGTCGGGCAGCGGGCTGCCCACCTTGAGGAGGAACTCCCACTGCGTCCCCGGGCGGCCGGGCGGGGAGGCGATGGCGAAGAGCCCCTGTCCCACACCAGGCAGGCGCAGGTGGACGTATTGGCCGGGCCGCTCATGGGTTCCGGCCAGGGGCGTGCCCTGGACGTCCAGCACGAGGTCGGTGAGGCCATCTGCGGCGGGTGCACTGTCAGTGACGGTGGCCGGGTGCCAGTCGGGCATGTCGGGGTTTTAACCTACGCGCCCGGCGCGTGCCGCCCCCTGGTAGCCTGAGGGGGTGAAGAGTCTGCTCTGGACAATCTTGTTCATGCTGGGCCTGGCCGGCGTGGTGATTCCGCTGACGTACCTCTACACGGCGAGCAAGCTGCCGCCGCTGGAGAGCGAATTCGACGTGGAGAAGCAGCTCAAGCACAGCATCGAAGGCGAGCGGATGAGCCTCCGGGCGGGGCAGTCCCAGCGCAACCCGCGCCCCATCACCTTCGTGCGGCCCGACTTCTCCAAGCTGCCCAAGGACCTGGTGGCCCTGTACATCCGCCACCTGGAGTGCCCCCGGTACTTCCAGACGCCACGAGAGGATGGGCCCGCGTGGGCCTGGCGTCTGTTCCTGGGCGCCACCGTGGGCACGTCGCCGCCGGGTGACGGGGCGTGTGAGCGCGTCCTGGCCATGCGCATCGCCGCCGCGCTGGGCATCGAGGGCACGCGTGAGCGGTCGGTGGCCGCGCACCGCATCCACACCTTCATGCAGAAGGACCAGCTCATCGCGTACGACCTGTCCATCATCTACTTCGAGCGCGGCATCGTCGGCGTGGAGGACGCGGCCCTGGCGCTCTTTGGCCGTGAGCTGAGCGAGTTGAAACTGGAGGAGCTCGCCGAGCTGCAACTCGCGCTGCCCCCGTACTCCGACTACTACGGCATCAAGATTTGCAAGAACCCCACGGTGCTCCGGCAGGACCGCAACCGGTTGCTGGAGGACCTGGCGGCGTGGCGGTTGGTGAGCGAGGACCGCGCGCGCAACGCCATGGCCCAGCCGCTGGCCTGCGCGCGCTGAGTCAGGCGCGGGTCAGCGAATCATCCCCGCCACGCCCGTCACCTTCTTGAGCAGGTCGATGCGGGCGTGGGCGCTGGTGTCGGCCCGCGCGTCGTCGCGGTACTTCGCCAGCAGGTTGCGCGCGGCGTTGGCCTTGGGGGCGTCAATCTTCCCGCTCGTCTCCAGCCGGTCCACCCGGCGCTCCAGCCGGCTGATGCTCTGGAGGATGTCCTCCAGCGTGGGGGCGGAGGCCTTCAGGGGGC
>NZ_JABFNS010000197.1 GCF_013116825.1 Myxococcus xanthus | reverse complement strand
ACCTCGCCTCGGTCGAGGCGCGATGGCGCTTCCTGGGTGGGAAGCTGTACGCGGTGGGGCAGGGGGGCACGCTGCTCTTCCCGACAGCGGAAGGGACGCTGCGGCCAGGCGCCTTCGCGTCGTTGGGGCTGGGGGTGGACAATGCGCGCTGAGCGGCCTTGGGGCAGCGGGTTTGGCCTCGCGCTAGTGGTTGCCCTCCTGGCCTCCGGGTGCGCCTCGTTGCAGGCGAGGCAGGGCCAGGCGGGCCGTGGGGCCGCCCTGGCCTTCAGTCCCCTCTCCGTGCCCTCCCAGGCGGCGAGGAGCGCGACGACGGGTGTGTACCAGGGGGATGCGTCGGGCTCCGCGGATGGGACGCCAGAGCCGGCGCCGATGGGCTATCGGCGAGTGCCCACCGGCAATGCCGTCAACGGGAAGGGACCGCGCGGCTCGGGCGGCGAGGGCGGCGCCTTCGTCTGTGGCGGCAAGGCCCTGCCTCCGGGCTGGCCCCGCCTGACTCAAAGCCGGGAGGTGCTGGCGCCCTTCCTGGCGTGTGCCTCGCCCGCGGAGTTCGTGGCCATGCAGCGCGGGGTGGGGGACATGGGCGCGGTGGTGCAGTCCCTCTATCCCTGGGACGCTGTCCGGCTGGGCGCCTTGGGGCCGATGGACGCGTCGGCCTCGGCCGTCCTCAGCCGCAAGCGCGCGGACTTCATCGTCACGTCCGTGGAGAAGTACGGCGTGCCGTATGCCGAGGTGTTCGCCCTCTTCGTCCTCCACTCGGCCTTCGACGACGAGCTGCGTGAGGTGGTGCAGCGGCTCGCCCGCGACAAGCAACTGGGGGACACGCTGGGCGCGATGGCCGCTGTTCGCGAGGAGCTGAAGCGGCGGGGCATGGAGCTGGGGACCTTCCCGGAGCGAGGAGAGAAGGCCGGCGACGTGTTGCGCGGGCTTGGGCGCGCGGGCCGGGACATGCTCTCCAGCAGCTTGGTGAGCGGTGAGGCCCGGTACACGGAGCTCATGGCGATGCGTGGGCAGATGCCCCCGCCCTACCAGTCCGCCATCGACGAGGTGGAGAAGGCGTTGATGGAGAGGCACTACTCGCCGGGAAGTGTCTCGGCGGGGGCCTTTGACTCCCTCACCTTCGGTGTGCCGGTGGGCTTCTACCACCTGGCGGTGGGAACGGGGCACGGGGCGTACTCGCTGGCGCAGGGCAAGTACGAGCAGGCCGCGCGAGAGTTGGCGCCGGCTGCGCTGATGGTGGCGGTGTACGCCGGGGGCAAGGGCGCTCGGGCCCTGGTGGAGTCACGCGGCGGGCTGCGGCGGCTCCAGATGCCGGCGCTCGACGTGGCCGGCATGAAGGCGCTGATGGCGCGCCTGGAGGAGCAACTCGGCATCAACGCCGCGCGCGACTTGCTGCGCTATCTCCAGGCGAGCCGCGAGGGCGCGCTGGTGGCCGCCGAGTGGGGCGAGGCGGGCCTGCTGGCGCTGTACGAGGCGCGCGGAAACCCCGCGAAGGCGCAGGCGGTGCTGATGGAGGCGGCGAGCCGCGAGTCCGCCCAGTCCGTGGCCAGCAGGGGCTCTGCAGGGAAGCGGCCCG
Source organism: Myxococcus xanthus (assembly GCF_013116825.1). GTDB lineage: Bacteria > Myxococcota > Myxococcia > Myxococcales > Myxococcaceae > Myxococcus > Myxococcus xanthus_B. The sequence continues at coordinate 10,669 of NZ_JABFNS010000197.1, read as the reverse complement.
TCAACCTGGACCTCTTCGAGCAGAACGCCGAGGTGTCCGCTGCGGAGGCGCCGGCGGCCAGCCGCGAGTCCTCCGGGGCTGCGGCGACGAGAGGGGGCGCGAGTCGCGAGCCCGCGCAGCCCGCGGCTTCACGGGGCGCAAGTGGGAATCGGTACGTCAACCTGGACCTCTTCGCGCAGGACGCCAAGGTCGGCGCAAAGGAGGCCGCAAGGGCCAAGCTGTTCCAGGCGGAGCTGGAGTCCTCGGCGCCCCGTCTTCCGAAGGACGTGAAGCTGCTGAAGGAGATGGCGCCCAAGCTGAACGAGCCGCCGCCGGGAGTCGAGAAGGGGGCTCCGCTCTGGCAGGAGTACGTCGCCTACCGCAAGAGGCGGCTGAAGGAGATTCAGGACGGTGACGCCGTCAAGGGCCCCCTGAAGTGGGAGGGCTACGGGGGGATGCGCGCCTACTATGCTCGGGGCATGGCCTTCGAGAGGACCATGATCGCCATACTGGAGGCGGACGCCGCGTTGCCCCGCGCACAGCGGCGGTGGCTCGGCGACTTCGAGCAGCCGCGCATCGAGACGCACGTGGGCGTGTCGAAGGTGGACTTCCGGTACGCCGATGTCCTCGTCATCGAGGAGCGCCCCCCACCGGGCCAGCCACCCCGGGTGGAGACGTTCAGCTTCAAGAGTCGAAACCTCAGCCTGTTGGATCGGGACGCGGTGGCTGTGCAGGTGAATACGGATGCGAGCAATGCGATGAAGTACTACGGTGGGTCGCTGAAAATTCTTCGGGACGGTATGCGACAGCAGGCGGCTGTGAAGCGGGTGCGCCTTGTCTATGAGGGCGGAGAACTTCTGCCCAAGGAACGTGCGATGTGGGACGGCGCGGTGAACTCGGCGATGAGAGGCGTTAAGGGTGTGGAGGTGCTGTCTCAATGAAAGTGCCGACGCTGCGTGACTTGAGCAAGGTGGATAGCCTGCACTTCGCCTTTACTGGAGCCTACGACCCAAGGAACGGGCTGGAAAACGAACTGGCGCCATTCCTTGATGCGCTTGAGCAATGTGCTGGCGGGTGGATGCCGAGTATCGTCAAAACTAGCCGCAAGCGGAAATACTCTAGGGAAGCTGTGTGGCGCGCGCTGGAGGAACGGCGCGCGGACTATGGGACGATTATTGGGCTTTTCCGGTCGGAGAATCCCAGTTTGTCGTTGGTGCTCCATCTCGTGCCGATGGACGAACAGGCCAGCTTGAGCATCGACCTCAGTATTCAACCACTCTCATTCTTCTCCAAGGTGGAAGTAAGCCGCAGCTTTATCGATGCGGCCCGTGCTTGGGCCTCCCGGTATCCTTCGGATTATGCCTCGGCGCATAGCCTTGCCGACCTCGGCCTTACGGCGTCTCCTTCTTTTGGTCGTGACGACGCGACATGGAAGCGGGATGGGTTCGACAAGATCTACGAATTGTCTTGGCTGAACATCTTCGGCCCCAAGCTCGTGGAAAGCGTTGGCCGCGAGCGGATGCTCTCGACGCCTGCGCACCTCGTGGAGGAACTCCCTAACGGCTCCATCCTCCTGGTGCTATGGCCGACTGCTGCGGAGTTCGCGAGCGAGGAGGCGCGCGTGGTGCAGGCCCGAGCCCACGTCCACCTGCGGCCGGACCTCGACTTCGACGCGGTGCTGCGCACGCTGCGGGAGCGCAGCGCCGCGCTCGTACCCGTCGAGCCGCGCTTCCACCCTGACGTGGCGCCGTTTCTCTCTCGGCTGCCGGACGAGTTCGCCATCAGCGAGCGGCAACGGAAGATTGCCGAACTCAACGCCTTCCGGCCGCCGGTACCGGAGGAGTGGCTCCCTGTCGCTCATCCCTCGGACGTGGCGAATCCGGAGCGCGTCCTCGAGTCCTACGGCGACTTGTCCGAAGGACTCGTGGCGGCACTGCACACCAAGGTGCCCTCCATCATGGACGAGACGGCCGAGTCCCTCACGGACTTGGACTTCTACTTCTGGCAGGAGAACTTCCCGGAGCGGTACACGCGCGAACTCATCGACAGTCACACAGCTCCGGCGCTGGGGGTCTACCTGGGAGAGGTTCTGGTGCGGCGACTGGGAGGGACCTGGGTGCTGCGGCAGAAGGTGGAAGAGTCCCAGGTGCGTGTTGGCAAGCGCGTCTGGCTACCCTTCCTCCGAGCCCGCCGGTACATGCAGTCCCGCCAGTCGCTGTTGGACTACTCGCTTACTCAGTTCTTCAATGAGGCAGAGCGGTACCGGCCCTGACGGCCGCTGGCGGCTGTGAGGCTCGAGGCAGAAACAGGAGGTGCGTGGGCGCGTGCTGGCGGGCGCGCCTGACGGCTCCTGCCTCACCTCCGGGTACACGCCGTCCCGCCCGTTGCTGATGGACCATGCACCAACCCAGCCCTCCTTTGGGGAAACGGCTCCTGAGAGACGCGGCGGGTGCCTCGGTGTGAATGACTGTCGTTTCTTGTGTGGGGTGGAGTGTGAAACATCCAGGGCTGATGGTCGTTATTGCGGTGGCCGCAGGCGCCATCGGAGTCGTCGCGTATGCATGGGAGCCCGAAGGGCGGGCGATGGGATGGGTCCGGACCGCGTCGCCTCTCCTCATCCTCGTTGCCTTCGAGCGTTACAGAAGGTGGCGATTCCAGAAGTGGGCGGTGCTCTCTGAGCAAGGAGCCGCGCTGCTTGAGGCTGGGGACCTGGGTGCTGCCCGACGCGTGCTTGAGGAAGCAGAAGGCTATGCGTTTCGCGCACCAGAGCATGTTCTGACGCGCCTTCACCTTGGGTACTGTGCGTTGCTCGAAGGACAAGTGGACTCCGCACGCTCGGCACTCCTGGCGCTCTCTCGTTGGTGGCGTACCAAGGAAGTACCCGAGGTGTACGCTGCCGCTCCCGACATTCTGGCGGCATGTCTCGCCCTCCAGGGAGACTTGGTCGAGGCGAGGCACTGGCTGGAAGAAGCCCATCGTCGCCGCAGGCCAGGCGCCGCGAACTTTTCCTTCGGGGAGGTGTTCATCTTGTGCCGGGAGGAACGCTACGGCGCGGTGGTGCGTTTGCTCGATGACGGACTGGATGCGACGGCGAAGTCCCTGGTGCATTCCCGCAAGCTTCTCGGAGTGGTTCGGGCATTCGCCTGGGACGCGCTCGCCATGGAGGGGGGCGGCACCCCGGGCGAGGAGCTGAAGGGCCTGGAGGCAATCCAGCCTGGAGAGTTCAGCTACCTTGGCGCCCGATGGCCTCGAATGGAGGCATTCCTCCGTGCTCGCGGTCTGAGCGAGAAGGAGGCCGCATGACGTTGCCATGTGGCCTACCAGCGGCTGCGCACGAACACGTCCAGCGCGAATGAAAACGGAAACCCCAGTGCGCCGAGGAACACCGCAGCCAGGGCATGGCGGCGTTCAACAGCCGGCGCCTGTCCGGCCCTGACTGCGCGTAGGTGCTTCCATCCCAGGAAGGCTCCTGCGAGTGCGCATGGGAACAGGACGAATCCGAGGCAGGAGAGGGCAAGGACTCCCCAGGCCTGAGCCGAGACCTTCTGCGGGACGGCCAGCCGCAACTCGAGGCATGGGCCACAGTAGACGGTAGCCACGGCACTTCGAACGCATTGGAGGCACACGAACGCTCCGCAGCGGTGACAGGTGTCGATGGCTGCCTGTTCCTGATGAAGGTGACAGCGGGGGCTGTCAGACCACCTCGGATGCATTGTTACCTCGCCCAGAGTGGGCCTGCTCGCATGGCGCCGCGAACGGCGAGAGCCTGGGCGAATTCATAGCGAAGGACGGAGCGTTGCCGCTAGGCCTGCGAGGCAGGCGGCGTCAGTGACAGCACCGCCCCAAGGGCCCATGTCCACAGCGGGCGCCAGTCAAAGCCTGGAGCGGCCTTCGCCTCGTGCTGTGCCAAGGCGGCCTCCAGGGACATCCCCGGTGGAAGGTGCATAGTCAGGACGTGGGCTGCGCGGCCCTCGCTGGTGAGCGCCTCGAGGCACAGGCGCCAAACGTGGGGCTCCGACTCTTCGACGATGAGTAGGTCGGTCGCCGTCCACTTCACCCGATTGCTATCGGACAGCTCAAGGCCGGCCTCTGGTGGAACGGCGATGTGGAGGCCCCGGTGCGGAAGTCGGAGGTCGTCCGTTCGGTACCCGTGCAGCTCCATGGAGCGCAGTTGGGCGGCCAAGGTCGCAGGCACAGTGCTGGTGTCTCGGCCCCCAGCCTCCCATGCCAGCCGCAACCAGTACTGGATGGCGCCGCGGCTGAGTGTCGACTCCAGCTCTGGGTGAAACGACAGGGCCACGTACAAGGCCTCCTGGTAAGCAGCATCGTCGATGGCATCACGAAGACGCCGATGGCCGGTCCGTCGGGCTGCTTCTTCGAGGGCCACGAGTGGCACCGTCGAAAGGACGTAGGCTGCATGGGGGAGGGAGATGGTCCCGGACTTGATGTCGCGATCCACGGCTTCCAATGCCGCTTCCGCGCCGCCGAGGGCCCAGTACCGCCGGCTGTCTTCTGGGATGGGGGACGCGGTGAGGATTTGCATGGTGTCAGTCCACCTTCATTGGAGAAAGGCGCCTACTCGAATTGGTAACCCGCAGCTTTGGCTGCGGCGACCAGGGGATGGTTCTCATGAGGCGACAGGGGCCCGACGTCATCTGGACGCAGGACAGTGCCCCCCTCATCGATGACGACCACGTCGCCGCCACGCCGTGCGATGACGCCGCGCCTCGCCCCCCATTCCTCTCCTGCCATGAAGCGCATGGCTCCGACGAGCCCGCTCGGTTCGGAGTCTGGAGAGCCCGGTTGAGCCCACCAGATGGGCAGCTCGGACAGCGCGGCATATGCCTGTTCCCGTTCATCCCAGTGCTCCAGGAAGTACGCACCTGCCAGCCGGCGGCATTCGTCGAGCGCAATTTCGTGATTCGTTTGGGGCTGCTCCTGGTGCTCCAGCACGCCGACGGGTACCCAGCCCTCCTCGGTTCGCGCCCACGCGGCCAGGCCCTCCTGCTCTTGTGTCTGGGCCGGGGAGGCCGCCATTTCAGCGTCCGTCAGGATCCGTTCTCGGAGGAGGGTTAGCAGCGCCCAGCGGAAGTCAGAGGCCTCGAACACTCTGCCATTCAGCTCGCTCTGGACCCTCTTGGGCATTGGGCATTCCCCGCGCGCGGCATGAAGGAGCTGCCGCTCATCACAGGGGACAGTAGCGAGCCCTCCGTGGGGCGTCGAGGAGTTGGGGACTCACCCTTGAGGGGTATGGACCAGGAGGCTCGGCGGTGCATTCGAACGCGCCGCGCCCGAAGGCGCTGACAGCGGCCTCTGGAGAGTCTCAGCCTGCGGGCGGAGACAGAAACGTGCGGGCACGGAGCGATTCTTCGAGGCAGTCTTCGGCGCTCAGAGAGAGACTCACCAAGAGCCGGAGTAGCGGCTTGACGAGGGGAGTAGGGAAGGCGGCATCATCCCGATATGAGTCAGGCCTCTCCTTCTCAGCCCCTGCCGTCCGCTCCTCCGCCGCCGCAGTCGCCGCCGTCGAAGGGAATGACCGTCCCGGCCATTCTCGTCGGCTCCTGCTTCGTGCTGGCCTTCATGGGCGCGATTATGAGGCTCGGCTATCCTGGAGCAGTGTTGGGGCTGTGCGCCCTCGCTGGGTCCATCGCAATCTTCAGGAAGAAGGATTCCAAGCACCGCAGCGCTGCCGTCATTGGCGCAATTGCTTCTGTCATTGTCGTCTTCGGCGCCGTCGGGAATGGGAACGAGAGTTCCCGCAAGGCTGCTGCGATGGCGGCCTCCATTGAAGAGGCGAGGCAGAAGGCGGAGGCAAGTCGCGCTCATGAAGAGGACATGTCCGAGCGCATTGCCGCGCTGGCCACGTCGTCGGCTCCCCAGGAGGCTGTCGACCTCTGCAACAGCTTCGGGGACCTCCGGGACATCCCCGAGAAGAGCCGTGCGCGGTGTGGCGAGGCGTACCTAGCCAAGGGCCGCGAGTCGCTGGCCGCCGCGAAGCCCGCCGAGGCTGTACCCCTCCTGGAGAGGGCGAGTGCCCTGGCTCCAGGCAACGCAGACGCGGCGACCACGCTTTCGAGCGCGAGGGAGCTGCGCGGCAAGGAGGACTTCAAGACTCAGGGGCCGGAGGTCTCCGCCAAGCTGGCGCGGGCGTTGGCCCATGCCAAGGCGAAGGAATGGGAAGAGGCGGAGACGGAGCTGAACGCTGCTGACGCCACCCTGAAGGCATTCGAGGGCCTCGAGGTCGCCAAGTCGAAGGAGTGGAACACCCTGGCGGGCCAGGCCGCCCAGCAGCGCAAGCGCATCCAGCCGAGGCTGGAGAAGCTCCAGCTCCAGCGCGAAGCCCAGAAGCTGATGGTGGAGATGCGCGGTGAGAAGCCCGTGAACTCCTCGTGGGATGGCTCGGTGCCTGAGGTGGAGATGTACCTCAAGAAGGTGATGAATGACCCCGACTCATACGAGCATGTCTCTTCAACGGTTCCTGTGCCCCACGAGGCGTACTGGCTTGTGAAGAGCACCTTCAGGGGAAAGAATGCCTTCGGAGGGAAGGTCCTCAACACGAGGTACTTCTTCATTCAGCAGCGGCAGGTTGTCCGCATGGAGGAATAGGGCGGCTGTCCACCTCGGCACGAGGCGCTGTGCCCTTCTCAAGCTCTACAAACTATGGTGAGACGCGGGTAGCAGAAGCTGGAGGAGTCCCAGGTGCGTGTTGGAAAGCGCGTCTGTCTGCCCTTCCTCCGCGCCCGCCGGCACAGGCGGTCCCGCCAGTAGCTACTGGACTGGCCGCTCACCAAGCGCTTCCATTAGGCGGAGCGGTACAGGCCATGAGCCAGCTCAGGGCGTTTGATCAGTAGTGGACGGTTCTGGGGTCTGTTGCTGGTGTCGGGACGCTATCTGCAGATTCGCAGTCGGTAGGTTTCATCCCGACGCATCCGGTGAGTTGGAGATGCCATGTCCGGGGTAGAACCGAACGACGACGCTGTGAAGCTGATTGCCGACCGGATGATGCGCATTCCGGACGTCCTCCCTCCAGAGGGTTGTGCGTACCACATCATCGAGGCACGGACTGCTGCCGGGGAGAGCGCTGGTGCGTTGTTGATGCCTGGGGCCGAGGGTGCATCACAGTCTTCCAGAGCCCAGAGGCCGCGACTGTGGCACTTGAGTTCGCCCCCCACCTCACGTGCTTGGGTACGCCGAGGACGCAGCGAGTTGGGCGGTGCATGCGCTGCCTGCCGATGAGTTTCGCACCTTGTTCATCAATCCAAGCCTGACGCTCTATGTTGTCCTCAGGGGGCGCGACTCAGGCATCGAGGCTCAGCCGCTAACAGATCCGCGAAGTGTGATTCCTCTTGCTGCACTCACTGGCTCGGACGGCCCTCGCATGACGAGGTCCGGTTCATAGTCAGCTCCGGCGCTCACCTGTGGATCGGGGCTCGGCGACGGCCGTGGGCGACGGCGCTGCAGCAACGGCTGCAGGGGGAACTCGGGTGTCCGGGGGCATGACGACGCATGGCACTCCTCCTCGCGCACGGCGGAGGCCATTGGTGCGGCGAGGCGCAAGTTTCCGGAAGGATGAGCCGCCACGCGGGCGCGGACTCGCCGACGGGCGCGTTCTGCGTCCCGGTGGTCCAGACGGCCCTCGCGCGAGGCCTGGTGGTGCGCCCGAGCGCGCCGGGCGCTCACCGCACGTCCCTCTCGCCGGCACGCAGGCGAGCAGAAGACGTGGCCCCGGTAGCACCCCGATGGAGGAGAAACGGGCTGCCACACCTGTGGCACTCGAGCGCTAGAAGCTCGTCGGCAGGTGGGTAGGCGGGCGCGGAGGGGCAACGAGGCCTTCGTGCGAAGGACTCCGGCTGCACATCTCCCGGACCACCTCACTCCGCGCAGCAGGACAGCTTGCTCGGGTCCTTGAAGCGGCTGATAGCGGCAATCTTCAGCCCCTCGGCCATCGTCGGGTAGACGTGCAGCAGGTCGATGAAGTCGTGCAGTGTGGCCCTGAAGCGCAGGCCCATGGCGGCCTCGTGGATGACTTCTCCCGCCTCGGGCCCCACCATGGTGACGCCCAGCACCTCGTGCGTCCTGGCGTTGGCCACCATCTTCACGAAGCCCACCGTGTTGCGAATGGCCCCAGCGCGCGGCACCAGCGTGAGGGGCACTGCACGGCACCAGCAGGGGTGGCCGGCCGCCACCGCATCCTTCTCCGTCATGCCCACCACGGCCACCTGCGGGTCGGTGAAGATGACGCGGGGGATGACTCGGTGCTCGGCCGTCGTGCGGTGCGGCAGCCCGGAGAAGAGGTTGTGGGCAACGATGGTGCCGTCCCGGCTGCCCACGGGCGTGGCCATCTGGCTGTTCTGCTCCCGGCCGATGACGTCGCCGGCCGCGTAGATGTGGGGCACGCTGGTGCGCAGGTGCTCGTCCACCAGCACGTGTCCGCCCTCCCCTACCGCGACCCCCGCCTTCTCGAGGCCGATGTCGTCCGTGTTGGGCACCCGGCCCGTGGCCACCAGCAGCGTCTCGGCGCGCAGCTCCCGCATGCCCGCCGGCAGCTTTATCGTGGCCACCACCTCGCTCCCCTCCTCGCGCACCCGCACCAACTGCGCGTTGACGAGCACGCGCACCCCCTCGTCCTCGAGGAAGGCGCGCACCGTGGGACCCACCTCCGGCTCGTAGCCGTGGGACAACAGCGTGCCGCTTCGCTCAAGCAGCGTCACCTCGCTGCCGAAGCGGCTGAACATCTGCCCCAGCTCCAGCGCGATGTAGCCGCCGCCCACGATGAGGAGGGAGCGGGGCAGCGCCTTCAGCTCCACGGCCTCGTCGCTCGTCAGTAGGTCGCTCGTCAGGTAGGGCACCTCGGCGAGGCCTTCAATAGGGGGCAGACGGGGCCGACTCCCGGTTGCGATGAGGAAGGCGTCAGCCGTCAGCCGCTTGTCCCCCACGGCCACCGTGTGCGCGTCGAGGAAACGCGCGTGGCCCTCCTCGATGCGGAAGCTGCCCCCGAGGAGGCTCGCGTACTTCTTCTCGCGGTAGCCCCGCACGACGTCGTCCTTCTGGGCGATGAGCTGCGCGAAGTCGAGCCCCAGCGCGGCGCCCTGCAAGCCGGGGTAGCGGGGGTTGCGCGCGTCGTGCAGCAGCCGGGCCGCCTCGATGAGGTTCTTCGAGGGCAGGCAGCCCCGGTTGACGCAGGTGCCCCCCAACATCCGCGCCTCCGTCATGACGGCCGTCTTGCCCGTCTCCTGGGCGCGCAGGGCCGCCGCGAAGGCCGTGGAGCCCGAGCCGAGGATGACGAGGTTGAGGTGTTCAGGGGGCGCCATGGTGGGGCCTGCCTTTCAGTGCGAGGAGAGGGAGGAGGCACGGCGCGCGTGCACCGGCGCCAGAAGGAGGCGCAGCCGAGAGGCGCCCGCTCGCAAGCCCAGGAAGCCTGCAGCTCCCAGGAGAGCGAGACAGCACGGGTCGCCGAGGAGGACGCTCATCATGGCCGCCTCTCATCCGGCACGACAGGAGCACGCGGCGAGGGGCCATCCAGAGGGAGACCGACAGCCACGCGCGCCTCCTTCACGGCGCGGTTCACCTCGCCCAGACAGCAGTTGCCCGCGGGGTTCATGCGCTCGCACGCGCAGCGCCCCGCGCGCACCTCGGCCGTGATGAGCGTGGGGATGGAGCAGGCGCCGCCCCCCGCCACCTCCGCCGCGACGTCCTCGTAGGTGTGCCCGAAGCAGTAGCAGAGGGGGCGCGGCCCCTCCGTCTCCTTCATCCCCACGCGCACACGCGCCTGCGCCTTGTGGGCCACGCTGCCGTCGGCCGCGAAGTAGAGGACAGGGCAGGAGGCGGTGCGGCAGAAACTGCGGCCCTGTACGCCCAGGGCCGCGAGAGCCTCCGGAATGAGGAGGCCCTGCACCGTCTCCTCGCCCACAGGCTTGCCGTTCGCACCGCAGCCCGGGCAGGGCACGCGGGCCGCCTCGGCTTTGGGAGCTGCGCAGCAGTCGAGCTGTTCCATGCCGTCAGCCCTCGATGCGCACAGGCCGGTCCGACTTGGCTTGCGCGGCCTGGAGAATGGCGGTGGGGGTCAGCTGAGAGGCCGCGTAGCGCACGCGCAGTTGGTGCGGCGCGGGGCCGGCCTCCAGTGCCGTGACGCCCGGCATCTTCTCCAGAGCGCGCCGCACACCGAGGAGGCACGAGGCACAGTCGGCGCCCTCGACGGCGAGCACCACCTGGGCCTCGCCCGCCGCCGTAGGCTTGTCGGTGGCAGCCCCCCCGTCGGGGGAGACGGCCTGAGCGAGCGCACTGGAGGCCCAGGGCAGCCCCAGGGCCAGGACGGCGGTGCAGGCGACGGCGCCCCCCCACAGCAGGCTGCGGCGTCGGTGCGCAGGCCCCGTGCCCGTCACCTCGGCACCGGTGGGCGCGCGGCGGTAGGCGCGCACGAAGGCGTGGACGAGGAGGCCGACGGCGAGCAGCACGAAGAGGGGGCGGAGGGGCTCGAGGGCCGAGAAGAGGGAGACGGCGCCGCCGAGGCCCATGGAGACCGCCACCACGGGGCCGACGCAGCAGAGGGAGGCGAGAAGGGCCGAGGCGAGCGCGCCGGCCATGGAGCGAGTCGGGGAGGGAGCGGACATTGAGTCTTCTTCTTTCAGGGGGAGTGTGTGGAGGAGGTCCGGGGCATCCGGGGCTGGCGGCGCGCGGGCGGGGACGGAGG
>NZ_JABFNS010000196.1 GCF_013116825.1 Myxococcus xanthus | reverse complement strand
GCTCAGTCCCACGCGTTGGGGGGTGGATGGGGGGGGGCGTGCGTCTGCTTCGTCGAGCGCCTTCTTGAAGCGCTCTGCGTCGGCGGATGACTTCGTCTGTCCGGAGCCGCTGATGGGCTCGCGACTGTCGACCTTCATGGCATCCCTCGTGCGGTGGGCGCGGGGAGCGGAGCAGGGGGCGTGCCAGCCCTCGGATGGAGAAGCGCCTCGGCCCGTCCCCGGGAAAGCGGTACCGCCGGGTGGACGGGCGTCCAGGCGTGGGATGCGCGTCAGCGTTGCTTGCCGAAGGCGCCGGGCTGCATGGGCGCAAGTCCGGTCAGGTCGTTGACGGCCAGGGGGCACGAGGCCACGGCGGCCGGGTCTGCCAGGGAGGGTGTCTTCGTCCAGTCCCGCTCGGGGAAGAGCAGCGCGTCGCGCAGCTCGATGGACGTCAGGCCCTTCTTGTACTCCCAGAAGCGGCCCCGCACGAGGACGCGAGAGCCCTTGAGCAGCTTGTTGAGGTCCGTGTACTGCGTGTCCTGCAGCTTCGCGGTGATCTCCACGCGCGGGCGCTTGGGCGCCTTGCCGAAGTTGAACTCGAAGCGCTCCGTTGTCGGCGCCTCGGGCTCCACCCACAAGAGCCGGGCCAGCATGTAGGGGGCCTCAGGCTCCTCGTCCTTCTTCAGGCGCTTCTTCTTCGGCTTCTCGAGCTTGACGTCCACCAGCTCCAGCGCGCCGAAGGCGACCTCGTGGTCCAGGTAGTTCTCGCGGAAGAGGGCCTCGGCGGTGGATGCGCCCACGGACGTGGCGCGCTGGACTTCCTGGGCGTAGCGCTCGCGCAGGGCGGGCAGGGTGACCAGGAAGCTGTCCAGCGGCTGCACGCCATTGGCGAGGAAGCGAAGCCGCCCCATGTCGATGGCCGGGTAGTAGGGCGCCAGGGCTTGCGCCGTCACCAGCCACTCCTGGGGCAGTTTCCGGTCGATGAGCACGCGCCGCACCATGGCGACGAGGAAGGCGTTGCCAGGAAACCGCTGGTTGACGAGCTGGGTGTTGAGGGCGTTGACCAGCACCGGGTCCAGCATGAAGTTCTCATCACGCTTGTGCAGCAGCACACCGGTTTCACCCATCAGCGTCAGCATGGCCCCGAGCACCTGGGCGCAGCCGGCATCCTGTGTCCCCTGCTTGAGCCCCTGGTTCAGCTTCGACCGGGCGAAGCGCTTGTCCAGGTCCTCCTCGCGGAAGACGGGGGCCTGACCATTGCCGAAGAACAGCTCTGGCTGGGCGGTGGCGGGCATGGCCGACAGGGCCAGGGCGAGTGCGAGCAGTCGGTTGAAGCGCATGGCGCCTTGCAGCCTACCACGGCGCACGGACCCACCGTGTGGCCCGCCCGTGGCGGCAGGCAGGCGGGGCACGGGGCGCAACCCCGGCGTTCCACGGTGCTTTTTCCGCCTGTTGACCTCGCGGGCTTTTGTGTACCTTGCCCGCGACATGGCCTCTCCCACGGATACTTCCGCGCCCGTCACCATCACTCAGATTCAGAGTGAGGCGGAGCTCATGCAGGCGCTCGCCATCCGCGAGGTGGTGTTCATCGAGGAACAGGCGGTTCCCGAAGGCATCGAGCGCGACGCCGAGGACGCGCACGCCTACCACGTCATCGCCAACCAGGGCGGCCACGCCATCGGCACGGGGCGCCTGGTGATGTTGGCGCAGCCTCCGGCCAACCAGGAAGGCACGTGGGGTCAGATTGGCCGCATGGCCGTCCTCCAGGCGCACCGCAAGGCGCGCGTGGGCTCCATGCTGCTGACGTCCCTCGAGGAAGAGGCGCGTCGGCGTGGCGTCAACGGCATCATGCTGCACGCCCAGCTCTACGCGCTGGAGTTCTACAAGAAGCACGGCTACCTGCCGGTCGGCGGCGTCTTCGAGGAAGCCGGCATGGAGCACCTGGAGATGCACAAGCGCTTCTGAGGTGGCCTCAACGGCGCGGTGGCCGGGGGGCAGGCGGCTGGGCATGCCGCGGATCCTCGGGCCACGAGTGCCGGGGGTACTTGCGGCACAGCTCCTTGCGGATGGCGGGGTAGTGCCGCTCCCAGAAGCCCGCGAGGTCGGTCGTCACCTGGACCGCGCGCATGTTCGGCGCCAGCAGGTGCAGCACCAATGGGACGCGCCCCGCGCAGACGTTGGGCCCCTGCGCCATACCGAAGAAGTCCTGGAGTCGCGACTCGACCCAGGGCGGCTTGCCCGGCTCGTAGTGGACCTTGACGCCGCGGCCTCCGGGCAGCGTCACCCGTTCCGGCGCATGCGTGGCCAGCAGCCGCTGCTGCTCGGAGGTGAGGCGTGCGTAGAGCGCGTCCAGCAGGGACACCCCTTCCAGGTCCTTGAAGCTGCGCGCGTCCGAGCAGAGCGACGCCAGCGCATCGCGCAGGAAGGTATCGTCGACGGTGGGGAACTTCGCCTCGGGGAAGGCCCCGGCCAGCAGGGCCACGCGGGTGCGCCACTGCTCCAGTGCCTCCGGGTCCGCGAACCTGCCAGGCCCCGCGGCCAGCGCGGCTTCCACGAGCACGCGCGCGGTGGCCTCCGAGGCGGGCGCGGGCGTGCGGGTCTCCTCCAGGACGAGGTTGCCGTAGGACAGGCGGGTGAGCCGCTCCACACGGCGGGCCTCGGCGTTCCACTGAAGGGTGTCCACCTCCTCCAGCGTGTCCGGGTAGAGGTCGAGCAGCCACTCCGGCTCCACGGCGCTGGCGATCCGCACCACAGCGCCCTTGCCAGGGCGTTCTTCGGCGTCTGCGGCCACCATGAGGTCGGCGTCCTGGACCACGCTCACGTCTGACAGCGTGGCCGTCCCTCCTCCGAACATCAGCAGCTCGGGCGCACGGGGCCGGCGCCGCCGGGCGACGCGGTCGGGGTACCCGGCGAGCACGCTGAGCATCAGCGCTTGCTCCACGTCCTCGGGCCGCTGGGGCCGGGTGCCCTGTCCACGCACCGCGCGCCGCAGCTGCTTCTGGACCCGGTCCACGGACTGCACGGCGCCGGCCTCCAGGGAGAGGGCGTGCATGCGGCCCGACGCGAAGTTCGCGCGCTCGGCTTCACGGAAGCGCTCGAACAGCTCCAGCAGGTCGGACGGCCCGCTGACGACGGCGGCCGGACGTCCTCCCTGGCCCAGGTTGGCGCGGGCCTCGCGGCGGATGTCGCGTTCCCCCATGAGTGCGGCGAGCACGGCGGCTTCGGCGCCCACGCCCCGGCGCTCACCCTCGACGATGATGCGCGCCTGACGGGGGTGGACGGGGAAGCGCAGGAGCCGTTCGCCCACCTCCGTGACGGTGCCGGCGGAGTCGACCGCGCCCAGTCGGCGGAGCAGCGTCTCCGCGGCGTCCAGGGACGCGGCCGGGGGCGGCTCGAAGAAGGGGAAGGCGGCCAGGTCGGTGATGCCGGACGCGCGCAGGGCGAGGACGGTTTCGGCCAGGTCCGTGCGGCGAATCTCCGGGGCGTCCTGCTCCGGGCGGCCGTCGAAGTCGTGCTGGGTGTAGAGGCGCAGGCAGTGGCCCGCGCGCGTGCGGCCCGCGCGGCCCGCGCGCTGGATGGCGGAGGCGCGGCTGACCTTGGACAGCTTGAGGGTGGGCAGGCCGGACCAGGGGGAGTGGGAGGCGACGCGCGCGAGCCCGGAGTCGATGACCACCGCCACGCCGTCGATGGTGACGGACGTCTCCGCGACGTTGGTGGAGAGGATGATCTTCCGCCGCGAGCTGCGCCGCACGGCGCGGTCCTGCTCGGCGGGGGACAGGTCGCCGTGGAGGGGGAGCACGTCGGTGCCGTGGCGTTCGGCGAACTCGGCGCATGCGTCGCGTGCGCGGCGGATTTCGCCGGCGCCGGGGAGGAAGACGAGCACGTCGCCATCCACGCCTTGGGTGAAGAGCCGCTTGATGCCGGAGAGCACCTGCTGGTCCAGGTGTCGGTCATCGGGCGCGGGCAGGTACTCCACGCTCACGTCGAAGCGGCGGCCCTCGGAGCGGAGCGAGGGACACCCGCCGAGGTACGCCCGGATGGGCTCCGCCTCCAGCGTCGCGGACATGACGACGACCTTGAGGTCGGGGCGCGCCGTCTCCTGGAGGCGCCGCAGCAGGGCCAGGGAGGTGTCCGCGGACAGGTGCCGCTCGTGGAACTCGTCGAGCACGACGATGCCCACGTCGCGAAGCTTCGGGTCGGAGAGCAACCGGCGGCCGAGGACGCCTTCGGTGACGAAGGACAGCCGCGTCTTCGCGCTGCGCACGTCCTCGAAGCGGACCTGGTAGCCCACGGACTCGCCCACGCGCTCGCCCAGCTCCTCGGACACGCGCTGGGCGGCGAGCCGCGTGGGAAGCCGGCGTGGCTGGAGGACGATGATTTCCTTCCCCTGACCGAGCCCGGCCTCCAGGAGCGCGCGAGGCACGCGCGTCGTCTTGCCCGCTCCAGGAGGCGCTTCCAGGACGAGCGACCGCGCGCCACGCAGCGTGGAGACGATGTCCGGCAACAGGGGATCGATGGGAAGCGAGACGTCCGCCATGGCCCGGTGTCCTTTAAGGCGTGTCCGCGTCGGGAGTCGGTGGTGCGGCCTGAGAGGAAGCCTTCTTTTTTCGGATGCGAGGCGCCTGTGCCTCACCCGAGGCCGGAGGTTCGGTAGCCTCGGTCGCGGCAGGCTCTGCTGGCTCGGCCTTCTTGCGACCCCGTCGCGCGCCGCGTGGCGCGGTAGAGGATTCCACATTGCGGGCTTGCGCGGCGGCCTCGTCGGAATTCGCGGGTCGGCTGTCGTTCGTCACCGCTCCATCCGTGGCATGAGGGGACGCATCGCCCCCGTTGGCCCGGGCCGCATTTTCCACGGCGGCCTTGTCCGCGAGCTCCGCGCCCTCAGCAACTGCTTCCGGCTGGGCGACAGCGCCATCGTGCGACTCAGCAGCAGTGCTCGCTGAGGCCACGCCGGTCTCGGTCGTGGAGGACAAACCCCCATCTTTCGGTTCGGCGCCGCCCACCGGGCCCGAGTCGCCACCGTGGTCCGAGCGTTCTGCGCCAGAGTCCTGGAGCACCTCCGGGCCGCCTGCGCTGGCGGACGCGTCGCCGCCCTCGGCCGCCGTGTCGCCGCGAGCGGCCGAAGGTGCCACGGCAGCAGGGCTTGCGATGTCGCCCCCTGCATCCAGTGCCGCGACCTCGGCGAGTTCCGCCTCGGTGGGCTCCATGGAGTCGGTCGGCTCATCGAAGCCAGCCAGCGCGTCGTCGGAGAGCGTCAGCCCCCGTCCCGCGCGGCGCTTGGGCTTGAGGTTCAGCCCGGCGGCCTCATAGACGGTGGGGGCGGGCACGAGCGCGGCTTCGGCCAGCAGTCGCGCTTGTCGAAGGGACTGCTCGAGCTTCCGGCCGAGCGACACCAGTTCCTCACGAAGGAGGGTCTCCTGTTCCAGCGTCAGGGGCGACGGCTCATGGCTGGAGCGCCAAGCGGTATGGGCGGTCAGCACCTGCTCCATGACGGGCCGCACGAGCGCGAAGTCATCCCGGGCGAAGATGCGCGTCACATAGGCGCTCTTCGTGCGGCGCTCGTAGGACGTCGCGTACTCGAGGACGGCTTCGCGGGGGGCTCGCCGGAGTTGCGGGAACTTCAGGTGGGGGAAGAGCGCTTCGATGACGGGCGCGCGGCTGCTGGCGGTGAAGGTGATGCCGGCGTGCAGCTTCTCCAGCACGTCCACCCACAGGCCCTGCTGGTGGAACGCATACTCCTCGCGAGCCTCTTCCAGTTCGGGGAGGTCCTTCACGCGGTCGAGCACGCCATCGGTGGGCGCGCGCGCGGTGCGCACCAGTTCCAGCGCGGTGGTCAGCCAACCTTTTTCGGCGTCGAGGCCGGGCCTGCCGGTGAGCATTTCCCCCGCCGTGGCGAGGCGGGCCTCGAAGGCTTCGGCGAAGCGGATGAGCTCGTACGATTCGAGCGTGGACGACATGCGGCGGCTCCTCGGAAGGGCGGCGGGAGATAGCACACCCGGCGCCGAGCACCGAGCGGGCGGGCAGGGGACTCAGCGCCCGCCGAGCAGAGTCTCCAGGGCCTGGGGGTGCGAGAAGTCAGGAAAAGCGACCGTGGCCCCGGCGTCGAGGAGGGCCTGCACAGAGAAGGTCCCGGTCCCCACGCCGATGCACTCGGCGCCGACGCCCTGGGCCGCATGGACGTCCTTGGGCGTATCGCCGATGACGACGACTCGGCATTCCTCCACGGGGAGGCCCAGCTTCGCGGCGCCGGCCTTGGCGCCGCAGCGAATCAGCTCGGTGCGGTCCTCGTTGTCGCAGCCGAATCCGCCGAAGTCGAACTGGTCGTAGATGCTCACGCGCTCCAGCTTCACGCGGGCGCCCTCGCGGACGTTGCCCGTGCCCAGTCCCACGGCGAACCCGGACCGCGACCGGGCCTCCATCACGGCCTCGCGCATGCCCGGGAAGACGAGGTATCGCTGGTCATCCACCTTGTGGACCTCTTCGGCGAGGTGGGCGACGTAGGCGTCGATGACCGCGTCGATGGCCGCGGCCGAGTCCTCCACGCCGATGATGTGCATCGCCTTGCGGACGATGGCCCGGTCGGTCATGCCGGACATGGGGAACGAGTCGCACGCGTCCCGCCGCCCGTGCAGCTTCTCGAAAGCGGCTTCCATGGAGCGGCGCCCCGCGCCGCCAGTGGTGACCAGGGTTCCATCGATATCGAAGAGGAGGACGGTGGGACGCATGGCTCCCATCTAATGGAAGCCCCGGGCCGACGCGAGCCCGGAGTCAGGCGGACCGTGCCCCCCTCAGGGCTCGACGAGCGTGAGTCCACGCTGGAGTGCCTCGCGGACGAGGGCGCGCTCCTCGATAGGGAGTCGGTCCTCCAGCGCCTGCCGGGCCTGCTGCCCGCCCAGGCGCCCGAGCGCCACGGCCACGGCTTCCCGGACCTGTGATTCCGGGTCCTGCAGCCGGGAGATGAGCGTGGGGATGGCGTCCAGCCCCAGGCACTGGCGCAGGGCGTCCGCTGCGCTCGCACGCACCACGGCCGGGGCCTTCGCGTCCTCGAGCACGTCGCGGATGGTCACGGCGCCGCCTGATGGATCCACCAGTGCCAGGGACGACACGGCGAGCGTCCGCCGCGCGGTAGGGGTGCCCTTGTCCACGACGAGCGCCGACAGGACAGGCGCCGCTCTCGGCCCCAGGCGCTTCCATGCGTCATCTGATGGGGTGCCAGTCCGCGTTGTCGCATCGAGAAGTGCGACCACCTGGGCATGGACGTCGGCGCCAGGCGAAGGCGCGTTGGTGACGAGCGCAGGCTCCGAACTGGCGGAAGCACTCATACGGGCCAGTCCACCGGACCCCGCGAGCAAGAAGCCCCCGAGCACCACGGGGCGCCAGGCGAGATGGCGGAGGGACCGCGAGGAAACGGCGCCAGGACGTGGGGGGAGGGTGGTCGCCATGAGGGCTTCCCGGACAGAAGAGGGACGTTTGCAATTTATACGTCATTGGTGCCGCGACGGGATGCGAAGCCCGTTATGGTCGGCGCGTCATGGCCGGACGGGTCCTCTTCTTCCTTCAGCACGCCACGTACGAGCCGGCCTTCCAGGCCGCCACCATGGGAATCACCGCTGCCGCCATGGGCGACGAGGTGTACTTCGTCTTCGCGTTCGATGCGCTGCGCCAGCTCGTGGGTGGCGCCTACGGCCAGCCGTCGAGCGCGCGCGAGCACGAGGAGTTCGCACGCGCGGAGTCACTCGGGGTGTTGGCGCCGCCGCACATGCTGGCGGAAGCGCGCACGCTGGGCGCCAGGTTGATCGCCTGCGACACCACGGTCCGCATCTGCGGCTACGAGCCAGAGTCGCTGGAGGGCACCCTGGATGAAGTGATGGGGATGGCCTCGATTTGGCGACTGACCGCGGGGGCACGGGTGCTCACCCTCTAGTCGGTGGGCTTGGGCCCTACGTATGCCGCACTTGGCCGCTCAGGTATCGCTCTGGCTGTAACGTCGCAGTGGCATCCAAACGGCGAGGAATCAGTCGGCCGACGCTGTAGCGCCCGACGGGAATGACGCGATAACCTGTCGCCACGCCGTACCCCCTTTGGAGAACCCGGCCGCGCGGGAAGTCCCGCATCCCCCAGTAGCAGAAGGAATTCATTGCCTATGCGCTCCAAGCTGCCCCTCCTGAGTGCACTCTCCGTCGGTGCTTTCGTCCTGGCCTGTCAGACGTACGACTTCGAGCCGGTGGAGCCGCTGGCCATCGCGCAGACGACGGTGGAGGAGGTCATCGACGCCCGTCGGAGCAAGCCCAACATCATGCTGTTGGTGGATACCTCTGCATCGATGACGGACCCCGTGGATCCTTCGAATCCAGCCTGCATGGTGGACCACCAAGGTTCCCGGACTCTTTGCGGCCGCGAGGTACCGTGTAGTGTCGACGTCTGCCCTACGCGCTGGACGGAGTTGCAGGCAGCCGTTCCGCAGTTTCTTGAGTCCAGTGGGCAGTTCGTGCGCTTCGCGCTGACGACCTACCCGGAGACGCGCGGAGGAACCGGGGCTGTCGACTCGTGCCGTGAGGCATCCCAGAGCACGCTGTTGAAGGGGCTGCCAGAGCAGGAGGACGATGCGTCCCTTCTGGCGCATGCCAGTGAAATCAACGACCTCCTGCAGGGCATCCCCAATAGTGGCGAGGGGAGACCGCTCGGTGGTACGCCGACGAGCGGCAGTCTGAATTTCGTGAGTGGACTGCCTGGTCTTCAGGATCCAGGGCGGGAGAATTTCGTCATCTTGCTGACGGACGGTCTTCCGAACTGCAACCAGGCTAACGTCAACACCGGCGCCAATCCCGAACTCTGTAAGTGCACCATTGATAACAACGGCTGTTTTAGCTCTTACTTGACGCGTGGGTGCTTGGACGCCGATGCCTCCGTAGTCGCGGTGCAGGCGCTGAAGCAGAAGCAGATTTCGACCATCGTGATTGGCTTCGGTGCTGAGACCGCGTCAGGCGAGGGCCCAGCGGTGCTGGAGGCCATGGCGCGGGCGGGCGGTTTCAGGCGGACGTGTAGCGCGGAGCGCCCATGTGGCGAGGGAGATACGTGCAACCCGACGACAGGTCAGTGCAACCGTTCTTTCTTTCAGGCTGGAAACCAGGGGGAGCTTGCTCGCGCGCTTGAGGACATCAGTCTGGCGGTCAAGATCCCGGAGCCTTGCCTGATTCGGCTGGATGGTCCCCAGCGCCCGACCGACCCCAAGCTGCTCGTGGTCTACGTGGAAGGCGAGCGGACTCCATCGAGCGACAGCACGTGGACGCTGAATGACGACGGTGTGCTCTTCACGGGGCAGATCTGCGAGCGCATCCTCGCCTCCACCCCGGAGGCGCCCGTGAAGATTGAATTGCGGGCCATTCGTCAGCGGTAGTCCAGCGGTTCGCGGGGCGGCTTTACCCGGAGAGGGGCGGGGATTATAGGTCCCTCTCTCCCTGGAACGGCCGCCCCGCTCATGAAAGCCACGATTCTCTCGCGCTCCGCTTCCATCCCGTCCACTCGGCGACTTGTCGAGGTGGCGCGCGCAAGAGGGCACCGGGTGCAGGTCCTCAACCCGCTCCGCGTGCAGATGCACCTCGATGGGCGCAGCGCCACGCTCTACTACGGCCGCAAGAAGCTGGCGCCCACGGACGTCGTACTTCCTCGCATCGCCCAGTCCATCAGCAACTATGGCCTGGCCGTGGTGAATCAGTTCGGCCTGGCGCGGGTCTCGCTCGTCAACCACGCGCAGGCCATCGCGCAGTCGCGCAACAAGATGCGCTCGCTGCAACTGCTCTCGGCGCACGGCATCGACATTCCGTCGACGGTGATGGCGCGCGACGCGGCTCACCTCAAGGAGATGGTGGGCTTGCTGGGCGGCGTGCCCGTCCTCGTCAAACTGCTGCAAGGGCAGGAGAAGCACGGCGTCATGGTGTGCGAGAGCCTCCAGTCGCTGGAGGCCGCGCTCGAGGCTGTCCTGGGGCTGGGGCACAATCTTGTGATGCAGGAGTACGTGAAGAGCACGGGCATCGACGTCCGTGTGCTCGTCGTAGGGGGGCGCGCAGTGGCCGCGGTTCGTCGCCGCCCTCGCCCCGGGCGCCTGGCGCACACCCTCATCAAGGGGGCTCGGCTGGAGGCGCACGAACTGTCACCCGCCCAGCGAGCCACCGCGGAGAAGGCCACCCGGCTCATCGGGCTCGAAGTGGCGGCGGTGGACCTGCTCGACGTGCAGGGCCAACCCAAGGTCTTCGAGGTGAACAGTTCCCCCGCGCTTCCTGAAATGGAGGCGGTGACGGGCGTGGACCTGGCCTCGCTCATCATCACCCGTGCGGAAGCGCTCGTGGCGGGGGAGCCGCCCGTGTCCATGCCGGACCTGTCGCCTCCGTCGGCCCTGCCCGCGTCATCTGCGCCTGCCCAACTCCCCATGGACCGGAAGGGCACGGGACGCCGCGCTCGGACCGGCGAAGGCGGCGTGTGAAGAGAAAGACGGCCCCCGCTGTCTCAAGCGTGATACGCACCCATCGTTTCCAGGAGACGCCCATGCTTCGTCGCCAACGCCTTTCCTCCCTCGCCGCCCTGCTGGCGGCAGTGACCTGCTCCGCGCCCGTACTCGCCGCGGACGTGGATCCGGCCTCGTTGTATGAGGTCTCCACCGAGGGGACTTCGACCCAGGTCAAGGCGGGAGAGAAGGGGACCTTCGTCCTCGCCATCAAGACGAAGGCGGGTGCCCATGTCTCCGACGAGGCGCCGTTGAAGCTTGAGGTGAAGGGGAGCCAGTTGACTCCGGCCAAGGAGAAGCTGGTCCTGGCGGACTCCGTGGCGAAGAAGGCCGAGGGGCAAGCCTTCGCGGACCCTCGCTTCGAGGTCCCCTTCACGACGGCCGCCGCGGGCAAGGGCTCCGTGGATGCGAAGCTCGTCTTCTTCATCTGCACGGAGAAGATCTGCGCACGTCAGCAGAAGACCTTCTCCCTTCCTGTCGAGGTCCTCTGAGTTCCCATGCGTGAGCGTTCTTCCAAGGGCGGCCGTGGTGGTGAGCGCGCAAGCGAAGAAGTCCCCCAGCGCGCCAGCCGGGGCGAGCGCGGAGGCGGCGAAGCCTCCCGTTTCGTCTACGGGGTGAATCCAGTCCTGGCGGCCCTTCGGGCCCGGCCGGACGAGGTGGAGCGCTTGTTCCTGGTGGAGGGGCAGCTCGGCGCTCGAGCGGCGGGAGAGCTGCTCAGCCGGGCTCGCGAGTTCGGCATTCGCGTGGAGAAGGTGACGCGCGAGCGCCTGGGCACGCTGGCGGAGGGCGGCGTTCACCAGGGCGTGGTGGTCGAACTGCGCGGCTTCAAGTACGCGGAGCTGGAGGACCTCCTGGAGGCCGCGAAGGCACTGGGACAGCCTCCCCTGGTGGTCGTGCTGGACGGAATCCAGGACCCGCACAACCTGGGCGCCATCATCCGCTCCGCGGACGCGCTGGGGGCCCACGGCGTGGTGATTGCCAAGGACCGGGCGGTGCAGGTGACGGGCACCGTGGCCAAGGCGTCCGCCGGGGCCGTGGAGCACAGCCGCATCGCGCGGGTGGTGAACATCTCCCGGGCCCTGGAGGAACTGAAGGAAGCCGGCCTGTGGGTCGCCGCGGCTGACGTGGACGCGAAGGAGCCCATGTGGAGTGCCCGGCTGGATGGGCCGTTGGCGCTCGTCGTGGGGGCAGAGGGGGCAGGCGTCCGGGACGGGGTGCTCAAGCACTGCGACTTCCGCCTCCGGATTCCGATGGCGGGACAGGTCGGTTCATTGAATGCATCCGTTTCGGCCGGCATTCTGCTATACGAGGTCGCCCGCCAGCGGGGCACCGTCTCCGGCCGGTAGCTGAAGTTTGGGATCAATCTCCTTGACTTGGGCGAACGGGAATTCTAGAAGGGCGCCCCTCTCAGGGCGGTGACGGGTGGTTGACGGAGTCGCTGGGGCGGGGTAGGGCGGCAGTCGCAGTACCGGATGAGTGCCGGTGTAGCTCAGCTGGTAGAGCAACTGATTTGTAATCAGTAGGTCGCGGGTTCAAATCCCGCCGCCGGCCAGGTTGGACGGGGCCGCGGATGAGGGCCCGGGATGTGGTAGGACAAGTGAATATCTGGAGGGATACCCAAGCGGCCAAAGGGAGCAGACTGTAAATCTGCCGGCTCTACGCCTTCGATGGTTCGAATCCATCTCCCTCCACTCGGCAATTGCGGGAATAGCTCAGTTGGTAGAGCGTCAGCCTTCCAAGCTGAATGTCGTGGGTTCGAATCCCATTTCCCGCTCCAAATGTTGTAGTCACAGCATCGCCAAGCCCTGATAGCTCAGTTGGCAGAGCGCATCCTTGGTAAGG
This sequence comes from Myxococcus xanthus, assembly GCF_013116825.1. Lineage (GTDB taxonomy): Bacteria > Myxococcota > Myxococcia > Myxococcales > Myxococcaceae > Myxococcus > Myxococcus xanthus_B. The sequence continues at coordinate 194 of NZ_JABFNS010000196.1, read as the reverse complement.
ATGAGGTCACCAGTTCAATCCTGGTTCAGGGCTCCATTTATTTTTGAGGAGTGTCATGGCCAAGGAGAAGTTCGAGCGTAACAAGCCCCACGTGAACATCGGCACGATCGGACACGTGGACCACGGCAAGACGTCGCTGACGGCCGCCATCACCAAGGTGCTGGCGAAGACGGGCGGCGCCACGTTCCTGGCGT
>NZ_JABFNS010000195.1 GCF_013116825.1 Myxococcus xanthus | reverse complement strand
TATAAGAGACCGCCCGCGCTTCGAGCGGCGCGGCATCGGACAACACTTCACCCCCGAGCCCCCCGAGTGGCGGCTCGGCCCCACCGCGCCCGAGGCCGCCGCCCTGGATGCCCGCTGGCGAGAGCGTGGAGAGCCCCTGACGCGGCTCGTCCCCGTCAGCCTCCCCGGCGTGAAGACACGCTTCGATGAGCTGCTGGTGGACGCGGACCCGGAGCGGCTCCTCACCCGCGTGAAGGACTTCGCGGCCACGCCCGAAGAAGCCCTGCCCGAGTTCGCGAAGGCCCACGGCCTGCCTGAAGAGCTGCTGCCCAAGCTGCGCGCATTGAAGGCCGGGCCACCGCTGGAGGTGGACGCCAGCTACGTGCGGCCCTTCTATCGCTACGGTGGCGCGCGCCACCGCGGCAGCGTGCCGCCCGAGGCCCGCGCCTACTGCTACCTGGACCGGCGGCTCGTCCCCCGCGGTGACCACCGGCTGCGCGGCCCCTATGACCCGCACCTGGGCGCGGTGAAGCTGCTCTTCAACGTGCGGGAGCTGCCCTTGTCGGCCGCGTTGCTGGAGGACGAAGGCTGCGTGCACGACCACCGCCACGCGCGCTTCGCCCCGCTCTACGTACCGCAGCGCCTGCGCGACGAGGGCCTGGGCCTCACCCGGTCCGTGAAGACGCGGGACGAACTGGGCCCGCTGGTGCCCAACCTCTCTCCCCGGGGCCTGGCATGGGCCGAACGCCTCGGCGGCCCCCTCCCCGCCTTCCAGGCCCTGGTCCGCTTCCTCAACGGGCCGGAAGTCCAAGGCATCTGGGCGCCCGCCTTCGGGGCCTCCCGCGTCGTGCCCGTGCCCCTCGCGGAGGAGTGAGCGCTACAGGGCAGATGGCCCGGATGCCCGCTTGCTTTCCCCTGCGGCGGGCACGCGCAACCGCTAGTGTCCTCCTTCGCTCCGTAGCGCACGACCCAGGAGGAAGACACACTCATGAAGATTCGAGCCCTGCTCACCGCCGCCGCACTGACCGCCGCCCTCCCCGCACTGGCGCAGAAGGGCGCGGGCACGCCGCCGCCGGACAAGAAGACGCCGCCCAAGGGCCAGACGGCCAAGGCCCAGGTGAAGGACGCCGAGGGCAAGGACGTGGGCGAAATCACCCTCGAGCAGACCAAGCAAGGCATCCTCATCAAGGGCAAGCTGAGCAACCTGCCGCCGGGCCAGCACGCCTTCCACATCCACGAGGTGGGCAAGTGCGAGGGGCCCGCCTTCACCACGGCGGGCGGCCACTTCAACCCCACCAAGAAGGCCCACGGCCTGCTGGCGCCCAAGGGCAAGCACCAAGGCGACCTGCCCAACCTCTACGTGGCGCAGGACGGCACGGTGCAGTTCGACATCTTTTCGCAGAACGGCCTCACCCTGAAGTCGCTGTTCGACAAGGACGGCTCCACGGTGGTGGTGCACGCCAAGGAGGACGACTACCACACCGACCCGGCGGGCGACGCGGGCGGCCGCATCGCGTGCGGCGTGGTGGAGAAGACCTAGTCCGCCCCACGCGGGAAGCAGCCGGGCCTCTCCCTGTCACCGGGAGAGGCCGCTGTCACACGTAGCCGAAGCGCCGGCGGGCGAACCACTCCGCGCCCAGCAGCGCGATGAGCGCCACCAGGTAGTACCAGCGGTCCCACAGCGGCTGGTCCCTGGCGCGGCCCACCTCCACCACCGGCGGGTCCAGCAGCGGCACATCCGGGAGGCTGTCCTGCGGCAGCGTGTAGGACTTGCCGCCCGTCTCCTTCGCGATCTGCGCCATCAACTCCGGCCGCACGGACGCGTCCGACAGCTCGGGCCCCACGGCGCGCACGGCCACCGCGTCCTCGCCCTTGCCCAGGTCCGTCTCGCCCTTCTTCGCGGAGGCCAGCAGCTTGTAGGGCCCGGGCGCGGGGGGCTCGAACTCCAGCCGCACCACGCCGTCCGTCCCCGTGGTGCCCGTCTGCACCGCCACCGGCTTCTGCGTGGCGACGGAGAAGAGCTCCACCCGCACCTGCGCGTCCTGCGCCGGCTGGTAGTCCGCCATCCGCGCCTGCACCACGACGCCCACGGGCCGGCCCGGCTCCACGGACGGCGGGTCCGCCGTCACCTTCAGCGTGGTCAGGTCCGGGTCCCTCACCAGCCACCGCAGCGCGTTGCCCCAGAAGCGGTCATACGCGCGGCTGGGAGAGCCGTGCTTGTGCGCCGCGAAGGCCCAGTACCAGGAGGCGTCCGTGGCCATCACCAGCGAGCGGCCCCGGCCGTAGTCCCACACGGCCACCAGCGGCGCGTTCTTCCCACCCACCGTCAGGTGCGGGTGGTCCAGCAGCACCGTGGCCCCCGGACGCGCCTGCGTCAGGTTGGCGCCTGGGATGGGCGGCAGCTCCGCCCACGCGGCCTCCGTGCTGGCGGCGCCCATGCCAATGCCCGTCACCGGGTGGCGCAGGCCCTCGGGCGTCAGGCGTGGCTTGAAGGCGTCCAGGTTGGCGGGGCCCGCGGCCACCACGGGCAGCGCCTCCATCAGCGTGGGCATGGTGGCGCGGCCTTCGCCCAGCACACTGTCGCCGCCAATCATCACGAAGGCGCCGCCGTTGTGGACGTAGCGCTCCAGGTTGCGCTCGTACTCGGCGATGGAGAGCGACGGGTCCGCGTGCCCGAAGTTCTGGAAGATGACGACGTCGAAGGTGTCCAGCTTCGTGTCGAAAATCTCCTCCATGGGGAACGGGATGAGGGAAAGCTCGCGCTGGTCGTTCACCACGCCCGGGTCGTCCGACAGCGTGCGCAGGATGTAGAAGGACACCAGGTCCACGTTGGCGTCCTGGCGCAAGAGGCCACGCAGGTAGCGCTCGTCCCAGGAGGGCCGTCCCACCACCAGCAGCACGCGCACGCGGTCCCGAATCACCTTCAGCGTGAAGGAGCGCGTGTTGTTGTCCGCCACGGCCTCACCCGGAAAGGTGGGCACCGTCACCGTGTAGACGAAGCGCCCCGTCTGGTCCGGGGTGAAGGTGAAGGCCACGGGCCTCACGTCATCCGCGGACTCCATCCGCACTACCTTGCTGGCGACCGTCTTGCCTTCCTGACTCAGCACCACGGGGATGTCCTGCCCCGTGAAGCCGCGGCCGTGAATCTCCACCTCCACGGTGAGCGAGTTGCGCACGAAGGCGAAGTCATCCACCTTCAGCCCCTCCACGGCGACGTCCTTCAGCGTCTCCTGCCCCACGGTGAAGGTGGAGACGGGGACGTTCAGGTCCGCCAGCGCCGCGCGCGCCCGGCCCACCACGCCCGCCTTGAGCTCGGTGTTGTCCGCGCCGTCGCTGAACAGCAGCACCCCGGACAGCTTGCGCGAGCCCTGCCCCGCCCCGGCCGCGGAGCGCACCGCCGCGAGCAGGTCCGTGGTGCCCGCGCGCGCGGGCGTCATCAGCGTCTCCGGCGTCGCCGGCGCCAGCTCCGGGTCGAAGCCGTACAGCTCCACCGTGAAGCGGTCCTGCAGCTCCGCCAGGCGCGGCGCGGCCCGCTCCAGGAACGCGGCCACTTCCTCGGAGCGCGAGCGCCCGCCCACCTCCGTGGGGAAGCTCATGGACGCGGAGCGGTCCACCAGCACCGCGACGCGGTTCTTCATGCGCGCCACCTGCAGGTGACGGATGCCGGGCTCCAGCAGGAAGAAGAGCGCGGCCACGCCGGCGCCGACACGCAGGGCCCAGAGCAGGACCCGGCGCCCGCGCGAGGGCTCCCGGCGCACGCCCCAGGCGGCCAGCGCCACGCCCAGCACCAACCCCAGGGCGAGCAGGACCAGCGCCCACGGTGGCAATGGCGAGAGGGAGACGAGCTTCCAGGCGTTGAACGAGGGGGAATTCATCCGGGCTTTCGGCGGAGGACCGGTGCTTCAGCGCCGCTTGTTGAGGATGAGCGGCAGGTGGACGGCATCGTCCTTGTAGTCCAGGCAGAGGGCGTACATGCACACGTTGATGCCCAGCCGTACCGCCAGCTCACGCTGGGGCTCGCCACCCGGCGAGACGTCGAACTCGTAGTCACCCGACTCGTTGCGGCTCCACGCCCCGGCCAGGTCGTTCTGCGAGTACAGCACCGCGGCGCGCTTGCCCAGGTTGCAGCCCATCAACTGGGGCTTGTTGAGCACCCGCCCGGGCGCCGCGTCCAGCAGGAAGAAGGACTTGAACACCACGTGCTTCGACGGCACCTCGGCCAGCGGACTCTGCGGCAGCACCCGCGCCATCTCCCGTCGGAAGGACGCGTCGAAGCCGGCCCCGTCGCTGGCGTCGTTGGCGTCCGCGAGCATGAAGCCGCCGTACGTCAGGTAGCGGCGCAGGTTGGCCACCTCCGCCTCCTCGAGCGGGGGAAACTCCCCCTCGCCGCCGAAGTAGAGGAACGGGTATTCGAAGAGGTCCGGTGAACTGAGCGGAAACGGGCGCGCGTCCGGCACGACCTCCACGGAGGTGCGGCGCTGGAGCTCCCAGGCGATGCGGCGCAGCCCGGACAGCCGTGTATCCCAGCGGCCCTTGTGGCGGGCCACGGCGGGGATGAAGCGGTTCTTCTCACCGAAGGCATGGGCCCGCCGCGCCAGCAGTGGGGCGAGCGCGGCGGTGCCGAGCAGGAGGTTTCGACGGGTCAGACGCCGCGCGGACATAGGGCGTATCTATATACCGTCGACGGGTATGCGCATTCCCCGGTATAGAACGGCGTCATGGCGAAAGGCGGACAGACGCCCCCGGCGCCCGGCTCGGCGGAGGCACATGCCGCCTGGGCCCGGAAGGAAGCGGGCGACGTGGAGGGTGCGCGGCGCGACGCCGAGCGAATCCTCGCGGGCAACCCGTCCGCCGAGGACCGCGCGGAGGCGGAGGAGTTGCTGCGGCGCACCACCACCCCGCGCGCCCTGTACGGCTTCGCCCTGCTCGCCGCCACCGTCTTCGTGCTCCTGCTCGTACTCGCAATCGTCCGATACGCGTAAGCTTCGGCGGACCGCATCAAGGAGAATCTGCCATGGAAGGCCTCCTCCAGGCCCTCGGGGCTTACCAGACGTTCAATCCGACCGGCTGGGTGGCCGTCTACCGGATGCTGCCCATGTGGGCCGGCATCGTGTGCTGTGTCGCTGGCGTGACGTTGCTCGTCGCCGGTGGGGGGAAGCTGTTCCGCGTGCTCGCGGGCCCCATCGGCGCGGTGCTGGGCCTGCTGTGGACGCCCGTGCTCGTCATGAAGCTGGGCCTGCCGGACGTGGCGAAGATGGCCACCATCACCGCCGCGGTGCTGATGGCGCTGGGTTTCCTGCTCCCCACGGCCATCACCTTCCTGGGCGTGGGGGTGCCGCTGGGCCTGCTGGCCGGGCAGATCGCCGGGCAGCAGGACTTCCTGCTGGGCTTCGCGCCGGGCTTCATCATCGGCGGGCTGGCGGGCGCGATGCTGCAACGCCCGGTGGCCGTGATGGTGGCCTCCGCGGTGGGGGCGTGGATGTTCGTCATCGGCGCGCTCGCGGCGCTCCACCAGGTGGGCGGCGTGGTGCAGGCGGTGGCCAGCAAGCCCTGGGGCGTCATCATCGCCGCGGGCCTCTTCGCCGTGGCCGGCGCGGTGTACCAGCTCGCCGTCCGGCCCTCTCCCGAGGAGGCGGACAAGCTTCGCGCGGAGCGTGAGCGGCTCAAGGTGCGACAGGCGGAGCAACATGCGCTCGAAAAACGGTGGGGGGTCAAGTAGCCCCCAGAGACTGGTGGCCGTGCTTTACGTCCCCCTGCCCGGGGCGTACATTCCGCCGCCTTTCCCCCCCGGAAGGATTGATGGGTCAGGCCAGGCGTCAGGAGAAGCAGCACGAGTCCCCCACGGAGCCCGCTCCCCGGCAGGAGCCTCCCGCGAGCACCGCGTGGGTGAAGCCGACGGGACTGACTCGCAAGGGGTGGGCCGTGCTCGTCGGCCTCATCCTCGTCATCCAGTTCCCGCTCATCCACTACGCGCTGCTGCGCGGACAGGCGGAGGTGACGGCGAAGCTGCCCTACACGCAGGACTTCTCCGACCCGGGCGTGGTGGAGCGCGACTTCTTCTCCGCGGGTGGCTACTGGCGCGTGCTCCAGGGCGAGCTGCTCGCCCCCGGCGTGAAGAACAACCCGCTGTGGCTGCAGGCCCCGCTGCCGGATGACGTCGCCGTGGAGTTCGACGTTCGCTCGGAGCTGCCCGCCGGTGACATCCGGGTGGAGCTCTTCGGCAACGGCGTGGACCCGGCCTCCGGGTACGTGCTGGTGCAGGGCGGCTGGAACAACTCCATGTCCGTCATCGGCCGGCGCGACATGAACGCGCCCTCCCTGGACGCCCTCCGGCGCCGCGCGGCTCGCGGAGGCAAGGAGAACGTGGACCTGAAGACCAGCGGCTTCTTCAAGGAGAACACCAAGGTCCGGGTGGAGCTGCGAGGCCAGCCGGTGCAGGCGGGCCGCACGTATCACTGGCGCATCGAGCGCCGGGGCTCGCTGCTGCGCTGGTTCGTCGACGGCGAGCTGATGCTGGAGCTGGACGACCCCTTCCCGCTCAAGGGCCCCGGGCAGGACCGGCTGGGCCTGTCCGGCTTCGAGTCCCAGATTTTCTACGACAACCTTCGGGTGGACACGCCGGACCGGCTGCCCTTCACGGCGGCGCCGCGCGCGCCCACGCCGCCCCCCGGCCCCTACGCGGACGACTTCAACCGCGACACGCTGGGTGACGCGTGGAACGCCACCAACCCCTCCGCGGTGAAGCTGGTGGACGGGGCGCTGGTGGTGGAGCTGATGCACAACCGGCCGGTGTGGCTGAAGCAGCCCATCCCCACCAACGCCACCATCGAATTCGACGCCTGGACGGACAACCCGGAGGGCGACATCAAGGTGGAGGTGTGGGGCGACGGGCGCTCGTTCTACGCGGGCGACCTGCGGCTGCAGTACACCGCCACCGGGTACGTCATCATCTTCGGTGGCTGGCGCAACACCCAGTCCGCCATCGCCCGGCAGAACGAGCACGCGAATGACCGGGCGGTGCGCGACGGCGCCGCGGTGGTGCCCGGCAAGCGCCACCACATCAAGATTACCCGCCACGGCGGCACCCTGGCGTGGGAGCTGGATGGCCAGCCCTACCTGACGCTCAAGGACCCCGTCCCGCTGGAGGGCCCACGCAATCAGTACTTCGGCTTCTCCGGTTGGAAGAACCGGGTTCACTTCGACAACTTGAAGATTCAGCCGCTCGCCCCCTAGCGGCGAAGGACAATCACACGTGCGCAGAGTAGGCATCTTCGGCTGGGGCGTGGTCGCCCCCCGGTCCAGGAACATCGAGGCGTTCGAGCGCAACCTCTCGTCGTCCGAAAGCTGGCTGTCCCCCTTCAACGGCTTCGGCCCCGACAACTTCCTCGTCGGCATGCCGGAGTTCGACCTGGCTGACTACAAGCCGTGGATTGACGCGCGCTTCCCGGGCAGCCGCTTCTCGCAGCTCGAGCGGAAGATGGGTCAGCCGACCCAGTTCGCCATTGGCGCCTTCATCCAGTCCCTGGCGCAGAACCCGGGCCTGGAGCAGGAGCTGCAGGCGCTGGGGCCCCGCGCGCACGTCTATGTGGGCACCGGCCTGGGCGACCTGCCCACCGTCCGCTCCATCTCCCTGGACCTGTACCGCGCGCAGCGCCGGTGGGACCGCTTCTGGTCCGCGCCGGAGCGCAACGGCGCCCTGCGGAAGTGGCGTGAGACGCAGGAGCCACTGCCCGGCCTCCCGCCGGAGCCGTCCACGGTGGACGAGGCCACGCGCGACGAGGCCGAGGACGCCTGGTGGCACTTCTGGGCGGGCCGCTCGCCGGAGCTGCGCGAGTACCTGGACGAGCTGCGCGAAATCGAAGCCATTGGCGTGCCCGAGGACGGCGACGTGGAGTCCGCCAAACTGGCCGTCATCAAGGAGAAGCGCACGCGCAACGCCCGGCTCCAGAAGAAGTGGATGTCGCCGGAGCCGCCGTGGAACGCCGTGTCCTCCAACGTGCTGTGGAACATCCACAACACGCCGGCCTCGCAGATTTCGATGATGGGCCGCATCACCGGCATGACGTTCGCCCCGGTGGCCGCGTGCTCGTCGTTCGGCTACGGCCTGCGGCTGGCCATCAACGCGATTCAACTGGGCCAGGCGAAGGCCGTCGTCATGGGCATGACGGACCCGCCGCCGATGCCGCTCACGGTGGGCGGCTTCTACAACGCCCGCGTCATCTCCGCGGACGCCGCCATCTCCAAGCCCCTCACCGCGCTGCGTGGTACGCACATCGCGGGCGGCTCGGTGGTGTGGGTGCTGGGTGACTTGGAGCACTTCACGGCCAAGGGCTTCAAGCCGCTGGGCATGGAGCCCATCGCGGTGGGCGTCACCGCGGACGCCGACCACATCATCACCCCCTCCAAGGAAGGCCCCACGCTGGCCATCCGCGAGGCCCTGGCCGCGGCCGGCTGCGCCCCGGAGGACGTGGGCAGCTGGGACCTGCACGCCACCGCCACCCCGGGTGACTACCTGGAGGTCCAGAACCTGCGCGACGTGCTGCCCGAGCAGGTGCTGATTACGGCGCGCAAGGGCACCTTCGGCCACGGAATGTCCGCCGGCGGCGGCTGGGAGCTGACGGCGCAGTACCTGGGCTACGGCCAGGGCAAGGTGTTCCCCACGCCGCTGAAGGAAGCGGAGCTCAACAAGCAGATTTCCCACGTGCACGGCCGCTTCGTCTTCGACGAGGCCGTCGAGGCGCCCGCGGGCTGCGCGGGCAAGCTGTCCATGGGCGTGGGCGGCATCAACGCCTGCGTCATCTCCCGCCCCTGGTCGAAGTAGGGGCGGGGTCCGCCGCGGGGCTCAGGGGTGTGCGGCCAGCGCGTCCGCGTCGAAGCGCGCGGCCGCCTCCGGGTCACCGCGGCGGAGAATCTCCAGCTCGATTTCCAGGTCCCGGAAGTAGTTCTGCCGGGTGGGCAGGACGCCGCTGGCCTGGCTGTCGTGGACGGCCTGGGCGTAGTCCTCGTCCGTCTTGATTTCCTTGTCCACGTAACCGACGCCAATGGACTGGGTGACGCGGTCTCCGCGCATCACCCGCAGGGCCGTGCCGCCGCCGGTGAGCACGATGCCCTGCACCAGGAAGCGAGACGCCGTGCCTGGGCCCAGGCTGCCGCCGCCGGAGTCCAGCCACTCCGTCTCCAGGACGTAGCGGCCCGGCATCTCCTTCCAGGAGTAGCCGTGGCCCCGCAGCACCTCCTGGACGTGGGGCCACAGCTGCGCCAACTCCTGGCGGTAGACGTGGTTGGCCGCCTTGTCGCGCACGTAGTTCTTGCGCAGCGAGCTGGAACAACCCGTGAGCGTCAGCAACGTGGCGACGACGAGACAGACTCCCGCGAGGCGGGTGGAGCGGTGCATGAGGGGCTCCTGAGGGTGCGAGGAGAACGGCCGGGCGCCCGCCAGCATATCGCCAGTGCCCGGCCGGCTGCCTCGCCCCCTCCCCCGCCGTCAGGCCTTGGGACTGGCCACCAGGTCGAAGTCCGGGATGTGTTCACGCATGAATTCACGCATCCGGTTGATGAGGGCCGCCTCGATTTGCCGGGCCCGCTCCCGGCTGACGCCGTACTTGTCGCCGATGTCCTGGAGCGTCAGGGGCTCGTCGGAGACGAGGCGGCTCTCGAAGATGAAGCGCTCCTTGCCCTCCAGCGTCCGGGCGAACTCGGACAGCTTCTCCCGGAAGAGGGCCTTGAGCTGCTCGGCGCCCAGGCGCTCGTCCGCAGGCATCGTGTTAGACGGCAGGTAGCGGTCCGCCCGGGTGCTCCGCGAGTCGTCGTCATTGCCCAGGGGCGCGTCGATGGACATCTCGTCGTGCCCCAGCCGCTGGTCCATCTCCACCACGTCCTGCTCGGTGACGTTCAACCGCTCGGCGAGCAGCTTGGGGCTGGCCTCGAAGCCCTGGGCGATGAGCTTCTCCTGCTCCTGGCGCAGCTTGAAGAAGAGCTTCCGCTGGGCCTCGGTGGTCCCCAGCTTCACCATCTTCCAGTTGTCCATGATGTAGCGGAGGATGTACGCGCGAATCCACCAGGCGGCGTAGCTGCTCAGCTTCACGCCGCGCTCGGGGTCGTACTTCTTCACCGCCTGCATCAGCCCGATGTTGCCCTCCTGGACCAGGTCCAGCAGGGACAGCGGGTTGCGGTGGTACTCATGGGCCAGCTTGACGACCAGGCGCAGGTTGGACGCCACCAGCCGGTAGGCGGCGTTCACATCCCCGGATTCCTTGTAGTGCCGGGCGAGCTGGAGTTCCTCCTCCCGCGTCAGGAGCGGATGGCGCTGCACCTCGGCCATGTAGGCCTGGAGAGGATCCCTGGGCGTGAGCCCCGCCTCCGCCGAGCGGACGAGCGCCCGGGGGGGCACAACCGGGGTGTCCAGTTCGGCCTCTGGTTCGACCTCCGCCAGCTCCGCCGCGTCCGGCTCCAAGGAATCCGGGTCCGTTTGAGCCTCGACCTCCGCCCCCTCCACCTCGGCGTCCACGATGTCGCCAGCCCCGGGCGAGGCCGGCCGTTTCACGCGGGGTCGGGGGGACGTACCTTTGGTTCTTTTCCTCCCATTCGCCATGGGGGCTCCATACAGCAAAGTGCCGCGATTGTTGCCACAGGGTAATGCAGGGGCTATGCCCATGCCTGATGAGCGACATCCAAGAGCCAAACGCGCCGGGGAGTCCGGCGCCTGACGAAGCCCCGACACGTCCCGCCGAGTACATCGCGGACATCGGCTTCGACGACATGAACCTGTCAGAGCCCCTCCGCCTCGCCCTGGCGGAGCGCGGTTATACCAACCCCACCCCTGTCCAGGCCCGCGCCTTCCGGCCCGCCATGGAGGGAAAAGACCTCATCGTTCGCAGCAAGACGGGCACCGGCAAGACGACCGCGTTCGGCCTGCCCCTGCTCGAGAAGATTCCCGCCGACGAGCGCCGCGTCCGAGCGCTCATCCTCTGCCCCACCCGCGAGCTGGCCCTCCAGGTGGCGGACGAGCTGAAGACGCTCGCCAAGCACAAGGGCCTGAAAATCGCGGCCATCTACGGCGGCGCCTCCATGAAGCAGCAGGAGGACGCGCTGGAGGAAGGCACCCCCATCATCGTCGGCACGCCGGGACGCGTGTTCGACCACATCAACCGCGGCAACCTGAAGCTCGACGCGTGTGACCACGCCGTCCTGGATGAAGCGGATGAGATGCTGAACCAGGGCTTCTACGAGGAAGTCACGCGCATCCTCGACCGCCTTCCCAAGACGCGCCAGGTGCTGCTCTTCAGCGCCACCGTCCCCACGGACATCCAGAACCTCATCGCGCGCTACACGACGAACGCGGAGACGCTGCTGCTGTCGGGCGACGTCTTCACGGTGGAGCACATCCACCACATCCGCTACGACGTGTCGGACGCCTTCCCCAAGCCGCGCAACCTCATCTACGTGCTGGAGAAGGAGGAGCCGCAGAACGCCATCATCTTCTGCAACACGCGGGATGACACGGCGCTGGTGACGGCGGTGCTCAACCGCAACGGCTTCGACGCGGAGCTGCTCAACGGCGACCTGCCGCAGAAGGAGCGCGAGCGGGTCATGGGCAAGGTGAAGCGCGGCGAGGTGGCCTTCATGGTCGCCACGGACATCGCGGCGCGCGGCATCGACATCTCCGGCCTGGAGTACGTCATCAACTACTCGCTGCCGGAGGACCCGGCGGTGTACCTGCACCGCGTGGGCCGCACCGGCCGCATCGGCAACAAGGGCACCGCCATCAACCTCTTCTCCGGGCGCGAGCTGGCCACGTACACCTCGCTGGAGAAGAAGTACGGCATCAAGTTCGACAAGCGCGAGATGCCGGCCCCAGAAGAGGCCATGCGCCTGTGGACGGAGCGCCACGTGCGCGAAATCCAGGAGGCCGCGGGCGGCTCCGTCTTCGAGGGCTTCCTGCCGCTGGCCGCGCAGCTCAAGCCCCGCGCGGACGCCGACGACCTCATCGCCTTCCTGCTGAAGTACTTCTTCAGCCACCTGCGCATGGAGAAGGCCGCCGCGGCGATGGCGGCGGAAGGGCGTGAGCCGCCGAAGGAGCGCAAGGTCGAGAGCCGCGAGGGCGGCCGGCGTGAGCGCGGCGAGCGGAAGGAGCGTGGCGAGCGCCGTGAGCGCGACGACCGGCGCGAGAAGCGCGGCGAGCCCTCCGAGCGCGAGCGCCGGCCCCGCCGTGACGACGCGCGGCGCGAGCGCGGCGGTGAGGGTGGCCGCGGCGCGGCGGCGCTGGAGGCCGGTCCGGGCGAGGCGAAGCTGTGGGTGAACCTGGGGACCGCGGATGGCCTGGGGCCGGGCAGCATCGCCACGGCGATGGAAGACGCGGGCGCCCCGGTGGGCAAGGTCGTGCGCGCCGAGCTGCGCCCCACCTTCGCCTATGTCTTCGTGGCGGAGGAGGACGCCGCCGCCTTCGAGACCATCAACGGCAAGCAGCACGGCACCAAGACGCTGCGCGTGGAGAAGAGCAAGCCGCGCACGGAGCGTGACGCCACGCCCCGCCCGCGTCCGGGG
>NZ_JABFNS010000194.1 GCF_013116825.1 Myxococcus xanthus | reverse complement strand
AGCCCAGGGTGGTGAAGCCGCCGCCGGTGAAGGTGGCCGAGGCGCCCAAGCCGCTGCCCCCGCCGCCCGTGGACGCGCCGCCTCCGCCCAACGACACCCCGCCGCCGGAGCCGCAGGCCAAGCCGCCGCCGCTCGTGGTGGGCATGACGATGTCCTCCACCACCAGCGCGGGCTCGTTCGCCGCGCCCGTGGGCAACACCGCGTATGGCAGGACAGGCCCCACCGCGAAGGACCCCAAGGACGTGAAGGGGTACAGCGCGCCGAAGTACGCGCCCATCTACCAGGTGGACTCGGAGCCCACGGTGGCCTCCGAGGTGAAGATTCCGTATCCGGAGGAAGCGCGCCGCGCGGGCGTGGAGGGCACCGTCACGCTCTCCATCACCATCAACCACGAGGGCAAGGTGGTGGCGGTGAAGATTCTCAAGGGGCCCGGCTACGGCCTCAACGAGGCGGCGCGGGATGCCATCCGCCGCTTCCGCTTCAAGCCCGCCATCAAGGGTGGCGAGCCCGTCTCCACGGAGATGAAGTACTCGTACACCTTCCTGCTGGACTGACGCGGGGCGCCTACTGCGCCCCTAGCGCGCGGCGCATGATGTCGCGCAGCGCGCACAGGTCCTCTTCCGGCAGGCCGCAGATGGCGTCCGGCGGCTCGAAGATGCGCTCCAGCAGCCGCTCGCGCAGCGCAGCGCCGTCCTCCGTCAGGACCAGCATCTTCACCCGCCGGTCCTGCTCGGAGCTGCGGCGCACCACCAGTCCGCGCGCCTCCATCCGGTCCACCAGGCCCGTGACGTTGGACGCGTCGCACGACAGGTAGGCAGCCAGCGTGCTCATGGCCAGCGGCCCTTCCCCCAGCTGCCGCAACACGTGCGCCTGCACCGGCGACAGGTCGAACTCCGCCGCCAGTGCGGGGAAGTTGCGCATGTGCGTGTGCATCAGCTCGAAGAGGAGTGTCCACGCCTGGCGTGGCAAGTCACCCGCGGGGCCGGCCTGCCCGGGCCCACTCCCCGGCTTCGTCTTCCGCTCCAACTGCTCGCCGCTCCCGTTCATGCCTCTCATGTTATGTCACCTGAGCCACCTAAACAATTGACCTCATCAACTATTGAGGGATACTACATTCCGGAGCTTCCAAATTCGGACGTCATGGACTATGGCTGCCGACCCGAGGCTCGAACCCGTAGCAAGTCCATCCTGGACGCAGTGGCCCCCGCCGGCGTGGGCCCTTGAGGAGGTAGAGGCGGTCATGAGTTCATTCCTGGCGCTGTCCCTGGCGGCCACCCTGGCCGCGGCACCGCCGCCGACGCTGACCCTGGAGGACGCGCTCAACCGCGCCCGCAAGGAGAACCTGGACCTCAAGGCCGCACAGGCCCGCCTCGCTCAGGCGGATACCGCGTCGCGCAAGGCCTGGGCCGGCTACCTCCCCAACGTCACCGTCAACGGCGCCATCACCCGAAACTCCATCGAAGCGGTGATTCCCGCGGGTCCGCTCGCGCCCGTGGAAATCGTCATCCAGCCGCGGGTGCAGATGCAGGCCCAGGGCCAGGTGCGGCAGGCCATCATCGCCCCGCAGCTGTGGGCCGGCATCCAGGCCGCCTACAAGGCGGAGCGCGTGGCGGAGCTCAACGTGGAGCAGGCGCGGCGCGAAATCTTCTTCGGCGTGGCGCAGGCGTACTACGGCACCGTGGCGCAGGCACAGGCCGTGGCGGTGCAGGAGCGGCTGGTGGAGCTCAACAGCGCGCGCGCCAAGGACACGCAGGTCCGCTTCGAGGCGGGGACGGTGACGCGCGTGGCGCTGCTGCGCGCCGAGCAGGACCTGGCCCGTGCGGAGCAGGACCTGATCCGCGCGCGCAACGCGGAGGCGTCCGCCAAGCTGGTGCTGGCCACCCTGCTGGCGCTGGACGACCCGAACTTCGACGTGGCGCCGCCGCCGGAGCCCCAGGTGCCGGAGAAGACGGACACCCACGTGCTCGTCGAGCGCTCGCTTGAGCAGCGCGCGGACGTCGCCGCGGCGCGTGAGTCCGTGGAGCTGGCGAGAATCAACAAGCGCGGCGTGTGGTTCAGCTACCTGCCCAACGTGCAGGTCTCCGGCACCTACAACATCAGCAACGCGGCGGGCCTCGTGGGCTCCAACCGCATCTGGCTCATCACCCTGGGCGCCAGTTGGACGTTGTGGGACGGCGGCCTGCGTGAGGCCAACCTGCAGGAGGCCTCGGCCGTCATCGCGGAGAACCGGGCGCTGCAGCGCAAGGCGGAGCTCACCGCGCGCCAGGAAGTGAATACCGCGCAGCTCGACCTGGAGAGCGCCCTGGCCAACCGCCTCAAGGCCTCGCAGGCCGTGGAGCTGGCGCGCGAGTCCCAGCGCCTCACCGAGGTCTCCTTCAAGGAAGGCGTGGCCACGTACCTGGAGGTCGCGGACGCGAACACCGCGCTGACCCAGGCGGAGATTGGCCTGGTGGGTGAGCGGCTGCAGGCCTCGCTCGCCGGCCTGCGCCTGCTGCGCGCGGTGGGCGCGTTCGGCGCCCGTCCCCTGACGGCGGACCTGAAGGTGGAGACCTCGGAGGCGCCGTTCCTCCAGCCGCTGCCAGAGCAGACGCAGCCGACGCAGCCCACCCAGGAAGGGCCGGCGGACGCCCCCCGGCAGCCGTAATTCCGCGCGGCCTCCCGGCGCCCGCCATTCCCAGGCGCCGGGTTGCCCGCCGTGGAAGGTGGGCGGCGAGCGCCGGTTGTGAGCGGCCTTCGCCAGCCCCACCCTCGTGGAGAGAGGCATCACACCCTTTCCCGAGGAGGACGTCATGGCGGAAGGACAGTGGGGCAACTGCAAGGGCTGCCGTTACTTCGCCAACCAGACCCCCCAGAGCGCCGGCGAGACGCACCGCTGCATGCAGCCGGAGCTGGCCGAGTTCGAATTGGAGGTATCCGGAGAAAGCGGCTGCAACGCCTACGAGGCGCGCACCGGTGTGGCCACTCCGGCATACGAAGAGCCCTCTCCTTCACTGCACTGAGCGCGAGCGCGCCCTGGGGGCCTTCAGCCGCCCGGGGCCTCGCGGGTGAGCGGCACCACGGCCCCCGTCATCTTCGGACCGGCGCCGTAGTAGATGCGCTCCAGGAGCCGCCGCTGGTGCACCAGCGGCGCGTCGAAACGGTCCAACCGCATGCCCTTGTGACTGTAGGGCGTGTCCGCCACGGTGGTGATGAAGCGCGCGTCGTCGCGCACCTCCCACCAGGTGAGCGCCATGGCCGCCCGCGCCGCCACGGGGAGCAGCGGACGCAGCAGCGGCTGTTCGGTGCGCAGGAATGAGAAGACGTGCAGGCGCGTGGTGCGCGCCGTCTCCGGCACGAAGAAGATGTTCGCCCGGGTGATGAAGGGGCGCGGCGAGCCGTCCGGCGCCACCCAGCAGATGGTGTACTGGCTGCGCACCGGGTCGAAGCGCGTCACCCAGTCGTTCTGGAAGAAGTCACCGTCTCGCACGCCCAGCACCGCCATGATGGGCGCGGGCCGCTGCGGGGCGCGGTAGTGCACCTCCGTGCGGTCCTCCAGGTTGCGCGCCTCGAACTCCACCCGGCCCGCGTTCGGGTCGTCCCAGCCCAGCCGGGTGTGGACGTAGGGCGTGTGCTCGTCCTCGCTGAAGTTGTCGAGCGACACGTGCAGCGGCGCCGCGAAGTGCGTGGAGAACGCGCCGCCGAAGACGTAGCCCTCCTCGCCCATGTCGGGCATGGCCGAAAGCGGCGTGTCCCGCTCGGCCAGCCAGAGGTAGCCGTAGCGCTCCACCACCTGGAAGCTGCGCGCGTCACAGTGGCGCAGCTCCGGCTGGCTGGGGTTGCTGCCGCGCCCCTGCGCGTCGAAGCGCCAGCCGTGGTACGGACACTGGAGCCGGCCGTCCGCGCGCACCGTCCCCTTGGACAGCGGCGCGAAGCGATGGGGGCAGGCATCCGCGAGCGCCGCGGGCTGCCCCGTGCCATCTCGGAAGAGCGCGTAGGCGCGGCCCGCCACCTCCACGCGGACCGGCCGGGTGCCCAGCGCGCGGGCGGAGAGCACCGGATGAAAGTGACGGATGACCTTGGGGGTAGGCTCCATGAGGGCCCAGTATAAATCGACGACTATCCCTGCTTGGAATGGACTCCGAGTTACGCGGGGTGAACTGGAGGGCCGGGCAGCCCCCTTCCCCCTGGGTTATGCTCCCGCCCCCGTGGCCACCGCTCCCGCTCCTCGCCGTCGTCCCCACGTCTTCGCCGTGCTGCTCGCCGTGGCCGCGTTGCTGGGCGCGGGAGGCGCGCTGCATGTCCAGGGCCTCTTGCCCGCGCGTGTGCCCTCCCCCGCCACCCCGTTCAGCTACCACGACTATGAGAAGGTGCTGCGGCACGTGCGCCCGGACGGGGACGTGGACTTCGCCTCGGTGGGGCGCGAGCGCAAGACGCTGGACGGCTTCGTCGACTCGCTGGCGTCGTTCTCCCCCCACAACCGCCCGGACGTCTTTCCCACGCCGGAGGACGCGCTGGCCTACTGGCTCAACGCCTACAACGCGCTCGTGCTCCAGCAGGTGGTGGACGGCTACCCGTACCTCGAAACCGTGCAGCAGCCGGTGCTGGGACGCTTCTTCTGGGGCCGCTCCTGGGCGGTGGGCGGTGAGCGGCTGACGCTGTGGGCGCTGCACAACCGCGTGCTGCGCCGCGAGTTCGCCGACCCGCGCATCCACCTGGCGCTCTTCCAGGCCGCGCGCGGAGGCCCCCGGCTGGACGGCTCGCACTTCCAGCCGGAGTTCCTGGACTCACAGCTCAACGAGGCCGGACGCCGCTTCGTGGGCGACCGGCGCAACGTGCGGCTGGAGCGGGACACCGTCTACCTGACGTCGCTCTTCGAGGAGTACCGCGAGGACTTCCTCGCGGCGCTGCCCGAGGGCCGCGGCGGCAACGTGCTCCAGTTCGTCTGGGCCTTCCTGCCGGACACCTGCGAGGAGCGCCCGGGCTGCGACACCCGCAGTGACCTGGACCGCGCCTGCGGCCCCCGGCTGGACCAGTGCCGCATCGCCTTCATGGAGCGGGACTGGACGCTGCCGGACGCCGCCGCCCGGCCCGCGCGTCCCTGAGCCGCCTCACGTGGACACACGCTCGCGCGGCCGCGCGGCGCCGCGCCCTGATGAAGCGTCCGTGTCGTCCTTGCGCTGCCGCAGCCACTTCTCCAGCCCCACCACCGGCAGCACGACCGCGCCCACCAGGATGGACAGGCCCACGTCCTCCAAGCCCAGGGGCGCGGTGCCGAACACGCGCTGCATGAAGGGCAGATACATGAAGGCCACCTGGAGCAGCACCAGCAGGCCCATGCCCACGAACACCGAGCGGTTGCTGAAGAGGCCCACCTTGCGCACCGAGCCCATGAGGCTGCGGCACATGAACAGGTAGAACATCTGGAAGCTGATGACGGTGTTCACCGCCATCGTCTGGGCCTCGGCCAGCGCGTGCGCGTGTCCCGTGCGAGGAATGTCCCGGCGGTACTCCCACAGGAAGAGGCCGATGGCGCCCGCGGCCATCAGCAACGCCACCAGTCCGGTGCGCATCACCACGAAGCGGTTGAGCACCGGCGCCCCGGGGTCCCTGGGTGCCCTGCGCATGACGTCCGGCTCCCGGGCCTCGAAGGCCAGCGGCAGCGCCAGAGACACCGTGGCCACCAGGTTTATCCAGAGCAGCTGCGTGGGCAGCATGGCCATCAGCGGCACCAGCCGTCCGCCCACCTCCTGGATGGGGAAGAGGGACACGCCGAACAGCAGGATGAGCGCCAGCCCCAGGTTGGTGGGCAGGACGAAGGCCAGCGACTTGATGAGGTTGTCGTAGACGCGCCGCCCCTCCTCCACCGCCGCGACGATGGAGGCGAAGTTGTCATCCGTCAGCACGATGTCCGCCGCGTCCTTCGCCACCGCCGTGCCGGTGATGCCCATGGCCACGCCGATGTTGGCCTGCTTGAGCGCGGGCGCGTCGTTGACGCCGTCCCCCGTCATGGCCACCACGTGCTGCCGGCGCTGGAGCGCGCGCACCAGCCGCAGCTTGTGCTCGGGCGCCACCCGCGCGAAGACGTTGGAGCGCAGGGCCACCTCCTCCAGCGCCGCGTCATCCGTGGTGGCCAGCCGCGCGCCCGTGACGCCCTCCTCCCCCGGCTTCAGCAGGCCCAACTGCGCGCCGATGGCCGCCGCCGTGGAGGGGTGGTCACCGGTAATCATCTTCACCGTGATTCCCGCCTCGTGGCAGGCGCGCACCGCGGCCATGGCCTCCTCGCGCGGCGGGTCAATCATCCCCTCCAGGCCGAGCAGCCGCAGGCCGCCCTCGACGTCCTCCAGGCGCAGCGCGACGTGTGACGCCGACACCTCCCGGTATGCCACCGCGAGCACACGCATGCCCTGCCGCGCCAGGCCGTCCACCTCCGCCAGCACCGTGCTGGACGAGCAGCCGTCATCCAGGGCGCAGCGGCGCAGTACGACTTCCGGCGCCCCCTTGAGCAGGATGCGGCGGCCGCCCTTCCCGTCATCGTGCAGGGTGGCCATGAACTGGTTCTCCGACTCGAAGGGGATGGCGTCCACGCGCGGGTGCGCCTGCCGGACGTCGTCCACGCGCATGCCCGCCTTCTCCGCCGCCACCAGCAGGGCGGCCTCGGTGGGGTCGCCCGTCATGTCCCACTGTCCATCGCGGGGCTGGAGCGCGGCGTCGTTGCACAGCACGCCCGCCAGCAGCAGCTCACACACGTCCGGCGGCGGCGCCTCCAACGGCGGCCCTCCTCGCGTCAGCGTCCCCTTGGGGGCGTAGCCCACGCCGCTGAGCGCGTAGCGCCCGTGGGTCGTCCACAAGGCCTGCACCGTCATCTCATTGCGGGTGAGCGTGCCCGTCTTGTCCGTACAGATGACGGTGGTGCTGCCCAACGTCTCCACCGCGGGCAGCTTGCGGATGACGGCGCGCCGGGCGGCCATGCGTTGCACGCCAATGGCCAAGGCGATCGTGACGATGGCGGGCAGCCCTTCTGGAATGGCGGCGACGGCCAGCGTAATCGCCACCACGACGGCCTCGCTCAGCGCGTAGCCACGCACCAGCCCCACCCCCAGCAGCGCGGCGGAGATCACCAGGATGCCCAGGGTGATGTACTTGCCGATGACGGCCAGCGCCTTGGTGAGCGGCGTCTGGAGGTCGGTGGCCTCGCGGAGCAGCGTGGAGATGCGGCCCAGCTCGGTGGCCTGCCCGGTGGCCACCACCACCGCGGTGGCGGAGCCGGACGTCACCAGCGTGCCACCGAAGAGCAGGCTGGCCCGGTCCCCCAGCTCCGCGTCCTCCGGCACGGGCGCCACGGCCTTCTGCGCGGGCACGGACTCGCCCGTGAGCGCGGCCTCCTCCACCATGAGGTTGCGCGCGGAGAGCAGCCGCATGTCCGCGGGCACCTTGTCACCCGGCGCCAGCTCCATGACGTCGCCCGGCACGCCCTGCGCCGCGGGGACCCGCAGCTTGCGGCCCGCGCGAATCACCGTGGCGTTCTCCGGCACCATGCGGCTGAGCGACGCAATGGCCTTCCCCGCGCGGTACTCCTGCACGAAGCCGATGAGGGTGTTGAGCACCACCACCGCGGCCACCACCAGCCCGTCCGTCACCTTCCCCATGATGACGGCCAGCACCGCGGAGGCGATGAGCACCCAGATGAAGGGGCTGTTCACCTGCCGCCACAGCAGCTTCAGCGGGCCGTCCCTCTGGGCGCGCTCCAGCACGTTGGGGCCATGGCGCGACAGGCGCTCGCGCGCCTCCTCGTCCGTCAGCCCTTCGGCCGCGCTCCCGAGCGACGTCAGCACCTGGTCCGGTGACAGCGCGTGCCACGGGGGCTTCGTGCCAGCAGGCGGCCCGGCGGGCGCTGGTGCATCCGGTCGTTCGGGTGCGGCGGGCTGGTCTTTCATCCGGTGGCTCCTTCCCATGCAATCTGGCAATGGTCGCGCGCATCTCCACCTGGGCAGTGGGCGGGTGGACATCACACGGCCCCCCAGGTCCATTGTTCAGGACGAAGAGGGATAGAAAGGCGCCCGTGAAGGTGGGCCCGGGTTGAATCCCCCACGAAGTCACTCTGCCACGGACAATAGGTCCGGGAGGCACGAGTGATTGTGAAACATAGGAGGCCTCACCCTCCTCCTGAGGCTGTCGCCCTGAAGCCCACCGTGTCCTCCGGGATGGGAGGGGAGCACTTACGGCCCGGAGGACAGGCGAATCCATTGGCGCTCCGCGTGTGAGCGACGAGCCGCATCCAACACCCGTTGGTTGCGCCAGCCGTCCTCCAGCGTGGCCGCGTCCTCCACCGAGGCGCGGCCTTCGCGCAGGGCCTGCGTCAGCGCACCGGCCAGCAGCAGGAAGCCGCGCGCCCACTCGTTGTCTGGCAGGCCGGGTGGAAGCGGCGGTTCCTCGGGAAGCGCCACCCGCTCCCAGGCACGTGTCCCCACCGTGGAGCGCCACAGCTCGCGGCCCTCCACGCGCAGGCCCCCGCGCGCGCAGGACACCTCGACGCCGTGCACCGGCTTGCCGGGGGACACCATCGACATCTCGATAGCGGCCGTCGTCGCACCGAAGCGGAGCAGCAGCCGCGCCTCGTCGTCGCTCGTCACCGGGCGCGACTGTCCCGTGAGCGCGTCGGGCCGCTCGGGCGTGTGCGTGGCCAGCTCGCCCAGCACCTCGTCGGGCTCGGCGCCCAGCATGAAGCGCAGCGTGTCCACCGCGTGCGAGCCGATGGCGCCCAGGAGCCCGCCTCCTTGCGACGCGTCCGACCACCAGTCCCACGGCCGCTCCGGCGAGGCGCGGTTGTCGTTGCGATAGAAGACACGCGCGCCACGCACCGCGCCCAGCTCACCAGAACGCAGCAGGGCTCGCATCCGCTGCCGCGCGGGCAGGAAGCGCAGCTCATGGTCCAGCAGCGCCAGGACACGCCGCTCACGGGCCGCGTGCCACATGGCCTCCGCTTCCCTCGCATCCAGCGCGGTGGGCTTCTCACACAGCACCGCCTTGCTCGCCTCCAGCGCGGCCAGGGTGATGTCCCGGTGCAGCGCGGGCGGCGTGGAGATGCACACGCACGTCACCTCCGGCCGTGACACCACCTCGCGCCAGTCCGTCGTCACATGTGGCACGCCCAGCTGCCGGCCCGCCGCCTCCACCTTCTCGCGCCGCGCGCTGGCCAGGCTCACCACCTCCACGCCTGGCAATGCGCGCAGCGCGGGGATTTGCGTGGTGCGCGCGAAGCCCGCGCCAATGACACCCATTCGAACCGTGCGTGCCGTGGACATTTCTGTCTCCCTTGAAGCGATGACGCGACGCGCAGGCTGAGTTCTGGGGGCCCCCATTGCCAAGGCCCTCAAATTCAAAGTATCCAAGAATTCGCAGGATTCACTGACTCAGCCCCTCCCCTGATGACTTCCAGAAACCTTCGTTGGACCGTGGCCGCAGGCGTCTTGCTGGTCGCGGCGGCCGTGGCATTGCTGTGGCCACGGACTGGCCCCTCTCTTCCCGGCGAGCCCGTACCGGCCGAGCCCACCGCCTCGGCGGCCTCCGGCCCTCGCGGCACGCCCGGTGTTGGCACCCCAGGCGCCACACCCTCGGAGCCCGAGCCCGCGGTGGAGCAGATCCCCATGCCTGGGTGCTGGGACGGCCTACATGCCTTCGACGCCGCGGTGTCCATGGACTCGTTCCGGAAGGCGCTGACGACGGCCATTGGAAACGGAGACCGGTACCTGGCGGCCTACCTCCAGGAGCGGCTGACGGAGCTGGTGGGCAACGACGCGACCCGCGCGCTCCAGGTGTTGGAGTGGGCCAAGGGCGCCAGCGGACCGGAGTTGGGCATCTACATGGACGCGCTGAAGGCCGCGCCCGCGGTGCATGCGCCGCAGGTGGCGCAGAGCCTGATGAAGCTGGGCGAGGACCCAGGTGCGCCCTTGCAGACGCGCTCCGCCGCGCTGGACGCACTGGAGACGCAACGGAAGCTGGCGCCGGGAGACATCCAGCGACTCAAGAAGCTGGCGCTGGACGAGACGCTGGACTCCACCGCCTGGGTGGCCACGCGCACGCTGGGCCGGGTGATGAAGGAGGACTACGAGCGCACCGGCACCTTCGAGCCCTACTGGAAGGAGCTCCTGGACATCGGCGGTACGTCCGACGACATGGCCGTGCGGCTGCTCGCGCTGGAGATGCCGTCGTATTCGAACCCCGTCATCGGCGCGGAGTCCTTCGACTCGCTCAAGCGCATCCTCTCCAGCGACCGCGAGCGGGACGTGCGGGAGATGGCGGCCTTCCGGCTGGGTGTCACCCGCGAGCCGGAGAAGGCGATGGAGATCCTCCGCGCCGCCTTCCTGGCCGAGCATGACCTCTGCGTGCGCTGGGCCATCTTCCGCTTCGCCGTGCGCGCGGGCGGCGACAAGGCGCTGCCGATGCTGGAGCAGTTCGCCGCGAAGGACCCGCGCTTCACGCAGGACTACCTGGAGTTCCAAGCCCTCTACGCGTCGGGCACGGTGGACTTCGCCCGCATCTGGCTGGGCAAGCGCGAGCACCACAACTGCCTGGTCGAAGAAGGAGCGCCGCACTGATGTCCCCCCTGTCGATGAAGCGAATGGGGCGCGCGGCGCTCCTGGTGGCCCTCTCGTCCCTGACGCCCGTGGCGGCGCGCGCCGAGGCGACGCTCCGCCCCGCGCAATGCACGGTGCAGGGCATGCTGGACGACGTGCGCGTGGCGATGAAGAACGGCTCCCCCGCGCTGAAGCGCTACGTGAAGATGCGGCTGAAGGAAGCCGCGCTCGCCATGCCCGCCGAGTCACTGCTGGCGGCGCTGCAAGGTGAGCGGGACCCGGAGGTGCTGGAGGCCCTGGGCGCGGCGCTGGCCACCAAGGCGAGCAACGCGGAGAACCCCGGCCTCATCCAGCCGCTGCTCGCCCGGGCCACCGGGGATTCGGACCCGGCGCTGCGCGCGGCGGCGGTGCGGGGCCTGCGCGGCGTGCCCTCCGTCGAGTTCATGGAGAAGAACGGCGGCGTGGTGACGTACGAGCAGTTGGTGCGCGACGCATCCCCCGAGGTACGCGCGGCGGTGGCGGACAACATCGTCTCCGAGAGCGCGGACGTCTACAGCGGCCATGACCGCCGGGTGTCGGAGGCGGCGGTGTCGGTGGCATCGGCATCGGAAGACCCGGCGGTGGCGGCGAAGCTGCTGCGTGAGGTCTCCATGGAGGCCGTGGGCCACGAGGCGGTGGAGCAGGTGACGCGTCAGCTGCGCTCGGAGAACCCGGAGCTGCGCGCGGCGGCGGCCACGGCGCTGGGCGGCGTGCCCGGCGGCGAGTCCGCGGGCGCGCGGGGCTCGCTGGTGGACCTGTTCCGCGAAGACAAGGACCCGGCGGTGCGCAAGGCGGCGCTCCAGGGGATTGCCCGGCTGGGGCAGGCCCACGCGGTGCCCGTGCTGGAATCCTTGCGCGGCGTGGACCGCGCCATGGACGCGGAAATCGACGCCTGGGTGTCCGTCCTGAAGCTCAACCTCCAGGAGTGGGAGCTGGTGCTGCGCGAGAAGCAGCGCCGCCGGAGGTGACCCCTGCTTCACCGCAGTACGCAGCGCTACACCAACGAGGGAGTCTCTTGATGAAGACGATGAAGCTGACCATGGCGGGCCTGGCGCTCGCCGCCGCGGGCTGGGCCACCTCTGTCACGGCCGCGACGGCCGTGGGGCCCATCTGTGACACCGCCGCGCGCGTGGGTTCGACGACGTACTACTCGTGCTCGGGCAGCAGCCACAACGCGCTCGACATGAGCAACGGCACCTGCAGCGTGTGGAACCACCGCGGAATGATCAACGTCAGCCGCTACTACGCCTACTACGGCGGCTGTGCGAACAACTGCAGCGGCGGCACGAGCTGCAACGGCGGCGCGGGTAACTACTACGTCGTCACGGGTGGCAGTGGCTGGGACTTCCGTCAGCTCCACCTGAACTCCAACGCGTCGTCGGGCTCCAAGACGTGCGACCGCTGCGCGCTGGGGCTCGTGGGCTCCACGGGTAACTCCACGGGCGCGCACGTCCACGCGGACAACCGTCAGTACGGCACGCGCAAGACGGCCTGGTACGCCAACGTCGGCACCACCTGCGGCTCCAGCGCGTACTGCAGCAACCGCGTCGGCACACCCACGCTGTAGTCGCTCCGCAGCCTGCTTCACCCACACCCCGCCCCGTCCCGGTGCCGCGAAGCACTGGGGCGGGGTTTCTCGTGTCGGGGCATGGCCCGCCCGCGAGTGAACACCGGCCCGCCCCAAGGGACACCGCACATTGACGCCGCACTTCACATGGCCGCACCGTGGAGCAGCCCAGCAGTCTCGCGTTCCATCCCATTCAGGAGCGTGCGCGCCATGCCTTCGACCTCTCCAGGAGCAGGAGTACGCGGCATCGACCATGTCGGCGTGACGGTGCCGGACCTCCAAGCGGCAACGGCCTTCTTCATCGAAGCCCTTGGCGCCGAAGTCCTCTACGACAGCCTGGCGAAAGGCCAGCCGCCTCAGGAAGGCCCGGACCTGCAACGGCGCCTGCGCTTCCTCCCCGGCTCCAGCATCCGCGCGATGCGGCTGCTCCGCCTGGGCAACGGCCCAAGCCTCGAGCTGTTCGAATACGCCGCCCCAGAGCAGCGCCCACCCG
>NZ_JABFNS010000193.1 GCF_013116825.1 Myxococcus xanthus | reverse complement strand
TCGGTGAGCCGTGAGAGATGAACGCCGCGGCGGCCAGGCCGTGGCCCCCGCGGCGTTCATCTCTCACGGCTCACCGATGGTGGCCCTGGACGCGGATGCCTACCCGCAGGCGCTGCGTCGCTTCGGCGGCGAGGCCCAGGCGCGGGCCCTGGTGGTGGTGTCCGCCCATTGGGAGACGCCCGGCGAGATTCGCGTCACCGCCAGCGCGCAGCCGCCCCTCATCCATGACTTCTATGGCTTTCCCGAGCCGCTCTACCGCCTGCGCTACGGCGCGCCGGGTGCGCCGTCCCTGGCCAATGACGTGGTCGCCCGACTGAAGGCGGGTGGGTTGCCCACGGTGGCTGACGCGGAGCGCGGCTGGGACCACGGCGCGTGGGTGCCGCTGCTGCATGCCTTCCCGGAGGCGAAGCTCCCCGTCGTCCAGGTCTCCATGCCGCTGGGCGCGAGCCCCGCGGACATCTCGCGGATGGGCGAGCTCCTCCGGCCGCTGCGCGCGCAGGGCGTGTTGTTGATGGGCAGCGGCGGCATCGTCCACAACCTGCGCCGGCTGAATTTCCAGGAGAAGGCGGCGTCCGTCGAGCCGTGGGCAGCGGCCTTCGATGCGTGGATTGCGCAGAAGCTGGAGGCGCGAGACTTCACCGGCCTTCAGTCATGGTTGGATGCACCGAACGCGCGGCTCGCGCATCCAAGGGCCGAGCATTTGATGCCGCTCTATTTCGTCCTCGGAGCTGCCCTCCCCGAGGACCGTCTCACCCCCGTATTCGAGGGCTTCCATCACGGAACCTTGTCCATGCGCAGCTTCGCGCTGCGCGCCTGACTTCGCTGCATCTCCCAGGAGCACACTTCCCATGAAGACGTCCATGAAGAGCGCCGTTGCCCTGTTTTTCGCCCTCCCGTCCATCGCGCTGGCCTCCACCTGGAAGGTGGATGACGCGCACTCCAGCGCCGGCTTTTCCGTCCGTCACATGATGGTGTCGAACGTCACCGGCTCGTTCAACGTGAAGAGCGGCACGGTGGACCTGGACGACAAGGACATCACCAAGTCCAAGGTCGAGGCCGTGCTGGACGCGTCCACCGTCAACACCGGCAACGCCAAGCGCGACGAGCACCTGCGGGCCCCTGACTTCTTCGACACGGCCAAGTTCCCGGAGATCACCTTCAAGTCGACGAAGGTCCAGAAGGCGGGCAAGGGCAAGCTGAAGGTCACCGGCGACCTGACCATGCACGGCGTCACCAAGCCGGTCGTCCTGGACGTCACGGGCCCGTCGAAGGAGTCCAAGGACCCCTGGGGTAACACCCGCACGGGCGTGACGGCGACCACCAAGCTGAACCGCAAGGACTTCGGCCTGGCCTACAACCAGGCGCTGGAGGCGGGCGGCGTCGCGGTGGGTGAGGAAGTCACCGTGAACCTGGAGCTGTCGCTGGTGAAGCAGGCCGACGCCGCCGCGACGGACAAGAAGTAGACCTTCGCTTCTTCTGAAATGACGGAGGGGCCTCCCACGGTGGTGGGGGCCCCTCTTTCATTTGCGGGGCACGGTGGCCCCGCCCGCCCTTCGGGGACGCGCCCGCTCAGCCCTCGGCCACCGCCTGCACGCTGGAGCGATAGATGAAGATGCGCGCGGTGTTGGTGCGCTGGTCGGCGGGGATGACGAAGAAGCCCGGCGTGCTGCCCTGGAAGTCCTGGGAGAAGCCCGCGACCTGACGTCCGTCGTTGAAGGTGACCCGAATCTTCTGTCCCTCCACCTGCGGCTGACGCGCACCGGCGGCGAGCATGAAGAAGATGGCCTTCACACGCTTGCCCGGAATCTGCTCGGCGGCGAAGCCGCTCTGCTGCTCGAGGGAGATGACCTCGTCGAGCAGGTCCGCGTCGCGGATGGTGCCGCGCTTCACCTGGCCTTCGACGGTGTGGATGATGACGCGGTGCTCGCCTTCCACGAAGGAGGTGAGGGCCGTGCCTCCGACGATGGCGGTGTCATCGAAGAGCGGCTCACGCTCCACGGCGACGTGGTTGGCGGGCGCGGCCGGCATGACGACAGCGGTGTGCTGCGGCTGCGCGGCAGTGGCCAGTGAGGCCGCCTGGGCGAAGTGCGCGGGCGCCGACGCGACGACGGGGATGGCGGCCATGGGGGCGGGTGGCGGCACCACGGCTTCTTCCTCGACGTCGATTTCGGAGACCTCCTGCTCGAGCTCCATCGAGACTTCTTCTTCCTCGATGGGCGTGGCCTCGGTGAAGTCCTGCGCCTGAGCACCGAAGGGGCTGTCCGTGCTGGTGGCGGCCCACTGTGACGTCACGGGGGCGCTGTCCAGGATGGGCTCGGCCTCCCACGCGGACGCCACTTCGATGGGCTCGGCCTCCTCCATGACGGGCTCCACGTCCACGGAGGAGTCACTCCACTCCGCGGAGGCATGCGTGGCCGTGTCCGCGAGGGACACCTCTTCCGCGGGCGCTTCGTTCCAGTTCGCCGTCTGCTCCGACGACCACTCGGTGGTGGCGGGGGCGTCCCAGGTCGCCCTGGTGTCGTGGCTGGTCGCGGACCATTCCGCGGCCGCGGGGGCGTTGTCGGCGGGCGCGTCCCACTGCGAGGCGGCAGGCTCGCTCGTTGAGGCCCATTCGGCGGCCGGAGCGGCTTCCTCGATGGGGTCGGCCCACTCGGCCTGGACTTCCTCGGTGGCGGGCGGGGACCACGCTGCGTGGGGGGCTTCGGTGGGTGTTGCCCACTCCTCCTGGACTACTTCTGCCTCGGGGGCGGCCCACTCAGCCTGCGCGCCGTCCGTGGGGGCGCCCCAGGCGGGCTGGGCGGCTTCGGTGGCGGGCGAGGCCCACTCGGCCTGGACTTCCTCGGTGGCGGGCGAAGCCCATTCCGACGCCGGTGCAGCGGCATCGATCGCAGGCGTGGCCCACTCAGCCTGCACTTCCTCGGTGGCGGGCGAAGCCCACTCCGGTGCTGGTGCCGTGCCTTCCTCGGGCGTGGCCCACTCGGCCTGGACTTCCTCCGTCGCGGGCGAAGCCCACTCCGGTGCTGGAGCCGCGCCTTCCTCGGGCGAGGCCCACTCGGCCTGAACTTCCTCGGTCGCAGGCGAAGCCCACTCCGACGACGGCGCAGCGCCTTCCGCAGGCGTTACCCACTCAGCCTGAACTTCCTCGGCCGCGGGATTCGCCCACTCGCCTTGCGCCTCTTCCGTCGCAGGCGAGGCCCATTCCGACGGGGCGGCGGCATCGGTCGCGGGAGTGGCCCACTCGCCTTGAACCTCTTCAGCCGCAGGCGAAGCCCACTCAGCCGGCTGCGCAACCTCGGTCGCGGGTGTCGCCCACTCGGCCTGGGCTCCCTCGGTTACAGGCGAAGCCCACTCCGACGATGCGGCGGCTTCGGCCGCAGGCGTGGCCCACTCCGGTGATGCGGCAGCTTCGGTCGCGGGCGTAGCCCACTCGCTCTGAACCTCTTCAGCCGCAGGCGAAGCCCACTCCGACGATGCGGTGGCTTCGGCGGAAGGCGTCGCCCACTCGGCCTGGACTTCCTCGGTCGCGGGCGAAGCCCACTCCGACGATGCGGTGGCTTCGGCGGAAGGCGTCGCCCACTCGGCCTGGACTTCCTCGGTCGCGGGCGTAGCCCACTCAGGCTGAGCACCTTCGCCGGGCACGGCTTCATTCGCAGGCGTGGCCCACTCAGGCTGCCCCGCGTTTTCGGTAGCAGGAGCGGCCCAGTCGGTTCGCGCTGCTTCATTCGCAGGCGCCGTAGCCCACTCGGGCTGCGCGGCGGTCTCAGTCGCAGGCGCAGTCCATTCGGTCTGAACTTCCTCGGCGGTCGCCCACTCGTTTTCCGACGAGGCGGTCCATTCCGACTGAGCGGTGTCGGCGCCCGGCGTCGTCCAACCTGCCTGGGCGTCCGTCGTGGCGTCAGCGGTTTCTGGCGTAGCCCATTCGGCCTGGGCCTCCGTCGCCGCAGGGGCAGCCGTCAGGGCGGCTCCATCTTGCTCGGCGGGGGCGGCCCACTCGGCCTGGACTTCCACGGGCGCTGCTTCAGTCGACGCCGTGTTCCAGCCCTCGCTCGGGGACGCTTCAGCCGTTGCCCACTGGGCCTGGCCGTCCTCGGCGAGCGGCTCAGCCCACTCCGCTTGGACTTCGACGGGCGCGGCCTCGGGGGAGGACGAAGCCCAGTCGGCCTGGCCAGCCTCGGAGGCGATGCCTGCATCGGAAGCCGCCCACTCCGCGTGGCTCGTGGCAGGCGCCGTTTGCTCGGAGGTCGTCCACTCGGAAGCGGTGACAGGCTCCGCCCACTCCGCCTGGAGTTCGACGGTTTCCGAAACAGGATCCTCCCAGCCTGCATACGCATCGCTGGAAGCGGCCTGCTCACCGGAAGTGGCCCATCCCGTCTGAGCCGCTTCCACAGCGGGCTGCTCGGCAGTGGAAGCCCATTCAGGCTGCAGCTCGATGGCGCCCGCGTCTCCCTCCGCCATCGCCACACTGCGCTCATCGGTTGGCGCGAAGTGTCCGTGGGCCAGGAACTCGTTCGCCGTCGCGAGAGGCACGGCCTCTTCGGGGTTCCCGCTCAGGTCGAACATCTCCTCGGCGGAAGGCGTGTGCGAGGACGAATGCGGCGGCTCTCCCGCCACCTCGATCGTTTCCGCGTGGAGGTCCGGCCCCACCTGGACCGGCCGGAGCTCGAGCGATGGGACATCCGACGACGCGAAGGGTGCAGCCTCCGGCGGGAAGTCCACGTCCGAAGCGGTGGCCTCTGTGCCGACTTCGATAACCTCGAGCGTGGGCTGCTCGCTCCCGGCGTCAGTGGCCTGGAGCGCTGCCTCGTCCCCGGCGTGTCCGGGCGCGGACTCGACATCGATGACATCGAGCGAGGGCTCGTCGGACGACACTTCGGCCGCGTTGAGCTCCAGCGTCGGGACGCTTCCCTGCTGTGCGGGAGACTCTTCGCTCACCTCCGAACCATCGAGGGCGATTTCAGCCGACTGCGGCTCGGCGACGTCGGAGGCCTCCAGGGAAATCTCCGCGGCCGGCTCAATCGGGGCGGACTCGGCGACGTCTGTGGCGTCGAGCGTGATTTCGGAAGGCGATTCGGCGACGTCGGACGCATCGAGCGCGATTTCGGGCGCGCTCATCTCGGTCGCGTCGAGGACGACCTCCTTCCCAGCGAGGGCCTCACTCGAGTGGTCGTAGGTGCTGTGAGCCGTCTCGGGCGCAGTTTCGATGGCGGCCAATTCGCTGACGTCGGAGGCCACATGCGCCTCAGTGGCAAACTCCTCGGCCGCGTCCGTGCTGCCCCATGCGCTGGATGCGAGCGCCGTGTCGGAGGTGGCTTCAGCAGCGGTCGCCACCGAGTCCAACTCCATCGTGGCCACATCACTGACATCGGCGGTGTCGAGCACCGCTTCGGTGTACGGCTCACCCGCGGCGGTTGCATCGCCTTCGCTGAAGGTTGTCTCGGCGAAAGGCTCGAATGAGGCTGCTGCGCTGCCGTAGGTGTCGGAGGGGTAGGCCTCGGCGACGAGCTCGCTGCTGACATCCGCGGACGCCAGCTCGGGAGCAGACGTTTCGATGACATCCGAAGCCGAGAGCGCCAACTCGGGAGCGGCTTCGGCCGTATCATTAGCCTCGGAGGCAGTCAGCGCCACCTCGGGATAAGCCTCCGCCGTCGCGGCATCGCTGACGTCGACCGTCGCGAAGTCGGCCTCAGAGTAGGCTTCCGCCGTCGCGAACTCCGTCGCAGGGTAAGCCTCCGCCGTCGCGAAGTCTGCTGCGGGGTAGGCTTCCGCCGTCGCGAAGTCTGCTGCGGGGTAGGCTTCCGCCGTCGCGGCATCGCTGGCGTCTGACGCCGTGAGGGCCGTCTCGGGATAGGCCTCCGCCACGGAGACATCGGAAGCGTCGAGTGCGATTTCGGAGGGCGAGTTGTCTGCGCCCGTCTCGGTCCCGGCAGACGCGTCGAACGCCATCTCTGAAGCGTGCTCAACCGCCGCATCGCTCACGTCGGCTGCATCGAGCGCAATCTCGGCGGGCTCGGCTTCGGCCGAGGCCTCAGCCGTGGTGTCGAGTGCAATTTCGGCAGGCTGTGCCTCGTACGAGTCGCCCGCGCTGGCCGCGATGAAATCCGTCGCGCTGTGGTCGGCCGTCGCACCCGCGTCCCACGCATCCATCGTATCCGCGGAGTCCGCAGCCGACGCTTCGACCATTTCGGAGGCATCGAGCGCGATTTCGGAATCCGCAGCCTGCGCGGCCGCCTCCGGCTCCGCCATGGCGGCAACGTCGATGAGGTCGCCCGCATCGGAGACGTCCACGTGCTCCGTCTCGACGGCGAGCGGCGCGGAGGC
Source organism: Myxococcus xanthus (assembly GCF_013116825.1). GTDB lineage: Bacteria > Myxococcota > Myxococcia > Myxococcales > Myxococcaceae > Myxococcus > Myxococcus xanthus_B. The sequence goes on along the minus strand of NZ_JABFNS010000193.1, from coordinate 6,443 downwards.
CCACGCATCATCGATGGGGGCGGGAGACTGCTCGTGGGCCAGGACAGGCTCGTTGTCGGCGGCGCCGTCCAGCAACTCGACCTCGGAGGAGGGGACCTCCACTTCCGTCGAGGCCACGGCATCATCCGTGGGCGCCACCGGCGCCTCCGGTGCCGACTCGACCTCCATCGACAAGTCGGCGAACGACGCCTCCAAGGAGGTCTCGGGTTCGGCATTGGCGGCCACCGCCGGGGTGTCCGACCCCACTTCGGAGAAGTCATCCTCCGCAACGCTCAGGGCTTCCGACTGCGCCTCCTCGGACACGGGCTGCGCATCCTGCTGGAGGTCCGCGGTGACGTCCGCGAACGACGCAGACGGGTCATCCGCCGCGGCTGGTTCCTCGCCGGCGGACATCGCCTCGATGTCGGGTTCCTGCTCAGCGCTCAGTGCATGCTGAGCCTGTCCACCGGCGCCCGGCGTCATCCACGGCGCGGGCTCGCTCAGCGCGGGAATGTCGATGTCGTCCGAAAGGCTGAGGTTGTCCGGCTCGACAGCTGGCGGGTGTGCGGGGGCGGTGGGGTAGGACTGCTGCTGCACGGACTCCGCGGCATAGGCCTGCGGATCCGCCTGCCACGCTTCGACAGTGCCCTGGGCGTAGCCCGCATTCGGGTCGTACACCTGCGCGTTCGGGTCGTAACCCTGCTGCGCGTAGGCCTGCGCGTTCGGGTCATACGCATGCTGCGCGTTCGGATCGTAGCCTTGCTGTGCGTAGGCCTGAGCGTTCGGGTCGTAGCCCTGCTGCGCGTAGGCCTGCGCATTCGGGTCATACGCCTGCGCGTTCGGGTCGTAGCCGGCGGGGTAGGGGTACCACTGGCCGTCGTCAGCGTAGTAGCCCTGGGGTTGTTGCTCGTAGCCGGCGGGGTAGGGGTACCACTGGCCGTCGTCGGCGTAGTAGCCCTGGGGCTGCTGCTCGTAGCCGGCGGGGTAGGGGTACCACTGGCCGTCAGCGGCGTAGTAGCCCTGGGGCGCGGCCTGCTGCTGCCAGGCGGCGGCGTCCGCGGTTGGCGCGTCATCCACGCCCAACTGTGCGCGCAGCTCGTTCCAGCGAGCCTCCTCCACCGGAGACAGGCTTCCCAGCTTCCGCTTCTCGTCGAGAAAGCGGAATTCTCTCATCGCTGCGCGCGTGTCCGACATCCGTCACCTTGCTGCGGACAGCGTACAGCCGAGCTTCTGTCGCAGCGTAAATAGAGGGGGCTGCGAGTCTAGGGGACTCCCGGGAACGGGTAAACCAATTGGCCCGGGCCCGGCTGGCAGCCTCCCCTACTGGAGAGCGGCCCGGACATCCTCGTCGAGGCTCGCCCGCGTCTTGCCGTAGTGCTCCGTCAGGGCCTCGTCGATGGGTCTTCCCTGTCCCACCTCGCGGACCATCGTGAGGAACCGGCCCGTGCCGCCCCGCTTCACCAGTTCGCGGACCGCCACGGCGGAGGTGGCATAGGCGACGGTCGGGTTGCGCTGCATGATGAGGGACGAGCCCTCCATCTGCGCCAGCTTGGGCAGGGAGTTCGCCTTGGCGGCCTGGACCATGTAGTTCCGGACTGACCGCTCGGGCTCCTCGCCGCCCATGTAGCGCCACTCGACGTACTCGGCCAGGCCCTCGTTGAGCCAGACGGGGAGGCTGCTCCCGTAGCCGCCGCAGAGCTCATCCAGCGCGGCGTGTACGTATTCGTGGACGAGCGTGGCCTTGGTCTGCGGCGTGAGCTCCGCGGCGTCGTTGATGCGGATGGCGTTGTCGGAGTAGAGCCCGGCGACCGTTCGCGCCCGCGTCGCGCCGAAGTGCGTCTGGAACTCCGCGAGGGTGTACAGGATGATGTCCACCGGGGCGTGGCGCACCTCGCCCAGCATGCTGCGGCTGAAGTCGTAGGCCTCGTCCAGCGCGGCGACGATGCGGCCCTCGTACTCCGCGCGTTGGCCGAAGTCGCGATCGTTGTTGAAGTACCGGATGACGAAGCGGCTGTTGGAGCGCGTCCGCATGCCGTCCGCGCCGGTGCCCGACTCGTAGTTGAGGCTGGCCGAGCGCGTGTTGCCCCGTCCCTGGCCGGCCACCGCGGGGTGGGCTTCGACCATGACGGTGGGCCGCCCGCTCGTGGCGCCATTCATCCGCAGCTCCAGGCGCTCCGCCTCCCGCCGCGCGGCGGTCTCCTCCGTCGTCTTGGCGCGGGCCTGCACGAGCAGCCGCTTCGCTTCCGCGGCCTCCTTCGACTTCGCAGGCACCTTCTCCAGCGCCGCCACGGCGCCCGCCGCGTCCTGTTCCTCCATCAGCAGCCGCCCCAACTCCAGGCCGAAGGCGCCTTCCTTGGGGTACTGGGCCAGCCCCTTGCGCAGGGCGGCTTCCGCAGCGGCCCGCTGGTCCGTCTTCCGCGCGGCCCGGGCCAGGCACCGCAGCGCGCCCGCGGACTCCTCGTAGACGGTGGCCCGCTCGCCCAGTGAGTACGCCATCACCGGGTCCTCGTCCTTCAGCGCCTCGCAGCCCTTCTGGAGCGCCGTGGCGACGGTGCCCCGCTGCGGGGCGGGTACGTCCGATGCCTCGCCTGCCGAGAAGGCCAGATAGAGCTCCTCCCAGGCGCGGCTGGCGGCGAGCGACTTCGCCTTCTGTCCGGGAGAAGAAGGGGCGGCGGTCAGCAGCAGGGCGGAGAGCAGGGCGGCGGGGCTCATGCCCTGAGTATCGCCGGACACAGGCGCACGGGCGCAAGGCCCAGCCCCCCCGCATGGGGGTTACTTGCGGGCCACCTGCCAGCCCAGCCGGTGGAGCGCGCGCTCCAGCTCCTCGATTTGCGCGGGCCCGGTGGTCTCCAGCGTCACCTCCACCATGGCCTCGCCCAGGCCCGCCTTGGAGAAGGCGCGCTCGTGGTGGATCTCCACGACATTGGCGCGCAGGTCGGCCACCTGCGTGGTGAGCTTCGCCAGCATCCCGGGCCGGTCCGGCAGCCGGACCTCCAACTGCACCAGGCGGCCGGCCTTCACCAGACCGCGCTCGATGATGCGGCTGATGACGTTCATGTCGATGTTGCCACCGCTCAAGATGATGGCGGTGCGCCGGCCCCTCGCGGCGGGAACGTCGCCGCTGAGCAGCGCCGCCAGACCCACCGCGCCGGCGCCCTCCACCACGCTCTTCTCCTGCTCCAGGAGGGTGAGGATGGCGGCGGCGATCTCCTCCTCGTCCACGGCCACGACCTCGTCCACGTACTTCTGCACCATGGGGAAGGTGAGGTCGCCCACGCGCTTGACGGCGATGCCGTCCGCGATGGTGGTGCCCGCGGCGGCCAGCAGCACGCGCTCGCCCGCCTCCACCGACGCCTTCATGCTGGCGATGGTCTCCGCCTGCACGCCCACCACGCGGATGTCGGGCCGCGTCTCCTTCAGCGCGCACGCGATGCCGGAGATGAGCCCGCCGCCGCCAATGGGGACGAGCACCACCTCCAGGTCGGGGCACTGCTCCAGCAGCTCCAGGCCGATGGTGCCCTGGCCGGCGATGACGTGTGGGTCATTGAAGGGGTGGATGAAGACGCGGTCCTCCGCCTTCTGGATGCGCAGCGCCTCCGCGTAGGCCTCGTCGTAGTTGGTGCCCTTGAGCACCACGCGCGCGCCGTAGTCATCCCGCGTGCGCGACACCTTGATGAGCGGGGTGCGCTCCGGCATGACGATGGTGGCGCTCACGCCCAGCCGACGCGCGTGGTACGCGACACCCTGCGCGTGGTTTCCGGCGGACGCGGCGATGACGCCCCGGCGCCGCTCGTCCTCGGTCAGCGTCAGCAGCTTGTTGAGGGCGCCGCGCTCCTTGAAGGCCCCGGTGCGCTGGAGGTTCTCCAGCTTGAAGAACACCGCGGCGCACTCCGTCCGCTCCGTGTAGTAGTCCGACTGCGGGCACGGCGTGGGGCGGATGGCCGAGCGAAGGCGCTCGCGGGCGGCCTGGATGTCCTCGAGGGTGACCATGGGCGCGCCTCTATCGGAAGCGCGCCCCGGGCGGAAGAGACACGAGGAATGAGCGCGCTCCGCCGGCTGCCTGCCGCGCCGCGCTACGTCCACCGCGTGACACGGCGGGCCGCGTCAGATGCCGCGGAGCACGGTGGCCTTGCCCACCCGGCCAATCGCCAGGATGTACGCGGCCGTCCGCATGGAGACCTTCCGGGAGCGCGCCACCTGCGCCACGCGCTCGTAGGCCTCCTTCATGGACTTCTCCAGCTCCGCGTTGACGCGGTCCTCCTCCCACGACAGGTGCTGGAGGTTCTGCACCCACTCGAAGTAGCTCACCGTCACGCCGCCGGCGCTGGCGAGCACGTCCGGCACCACGAAGATGCCGCGCTTCTCGAAGATTTCGTCGGCCTCCGGCTGGGTGGGGCCGTTGGCGCCTTCGATGATGAGCTTCGCGCGCACCGCGTGGGCATTCTCCCGGGTGAGCACGTGGCCCAGCGCCGCGGGGATGAGGACCTCACAGTCCGCGCCCAGCACGTCCTCGTTGCTGCACGAAGCCCCCCCGCTGAAGCCCGTCACCGTGCCGGTGCGCTTCACGTGCTCGAAGAGGGAGGGGATGTCCAGGCCCTGCGGGTTGCGAACGCCGCCCAGCGCGTCCGCCACGGCCACCACCACGCCGCCGTCCTCCCAGAGGAGCTGCGCGGTGTGGCCGCCCACGTTGCCGAAGCCCTGGAGCGCGAAGCGCGTGCCCTTCACCGGCAGGCCCAAATCACGCAGGATTTCACGCGCCACGTAGAGCAGCCCGCGGCCGGTGGCGGCCTCGCGGCCCTTGGAGCCGTAGAGCTCCAGCGGCTTGCCCGTCACCACCGCGGGAGAGTGGCCGTGGTAGCGCGAGTACTGGTCCATGATCCACGCCATCACCTGGGGGTTGGTGTTGACGTCGGGGGCGGGGATGTCGCGCGTGGGGCCGATGACGTCCTGCACCTGGTCCACGTACTTCCGGGTGAGGCGCTCCAACTCCTTGATGCTCAGCTGGGACGGGTCGCAGGCGATGCCGCCCTTGGCGCCGCCATAGGGGACATTCACGACGGCCGTCTTCCACGTCATCAGCGACGCGAGCGACGCGCACTCGTCCTGGTCCAGCATCGGGTGGTAGCGGAGGCCGCCCTTCATGGGGCCGCGGCTGTTGTCGTGCTGAATCCGGTAGCCGAGGAAGGTGCGAATCTCTCCGGAGTCCATCTCGATGGAGACCTGGACCTTCACCTCGCGCAGGGGCGTGGCGAGCAGCGTTTCGATGGGGGTGCCTACGTCCATGATCCGCGCGGCTTTGCGGAAGTAGTAGTTGGTACCCTCGACGGCGCTCATGTGTCGGCAAGCTCCTGGATGGCGGCGCGCGAGACCTTAACAGAAGGGGTGCGCTACCATAGGAAACTGCCATGTCGCCCGAACCGCCGGACGCTTCCACCGTGAGCGGACACCTCCAGGGACTGGCCCGGCGCATCCGGAACCTGCGGGAGCGGCGGGGGCTCACCCAGGAGGACTTCGCCGCCCGCTGCGGCATCTCCGTGTCCTTCGCGTCCCTGCTGGAGCGAGGCGAGCGCAGCCCCAGCTATGAGACGCTGCTCCAGGTGGCCGCCGCGCTCCAGCTCCCCCTGTGGGAACTCTTGCGGCTGGAGGACACGCAGGACGCGGGGGGCCACCGGCTGGAGGCCTTCGTCCGGGGGCGCGGCCTGGCTCGCGTGGACGTGGACCGGTTGCTGTCGGTGGCGGAGGTGATGTTCAACGCGCCCACGCGGGCAACGGAGGACATCCAGGCCGTCCGGCCGGAGCCCGCCCGCTGCGGCGAGCCCGGCTGTGAGAAGCCCCTGCTCGCCCGGGGCCTGTGCGCCGCCCATTACCACCGCGAGCGGCGCAGGACGGCCGCCAGTCCAGGGACTGGCGGCACCTGAGGGACTACTTCCGCTTGGCCTGCTCCACCTTGAGCGTGCGCTCGCCGTGGGGCTTGCCGTGCGTGGCTTCGAAGGCCGCCACGTCCTCGTCGGCGACGAAGACATACGCGTAGGTGGGGCGCAGGTCCGTGCGCAGCACCTTGCCGGCCGGAGCGCCCGCGGCCTCCAGCGCGGCGGCGACGCCCGCCTCGTCCAGCCCGTCCTGCTTGCCCAGACCCACCCACAGGCGCGTCTGGCCGGGAACCTCCGGCAGGGCCTCCGTGCGGGGACGGCGCTCCGGGCGTGCGCCCCGCGGACGGTGACGCTCCACCTTCAGCGCCTTCTCGCCGTGGGGCTTGCCGTTGACGGCCTCGAAGCCGGGCGCGTCCTCCTCGGCCACGTAGGCGTAGCCGTAGGTGGGGCGCAGCAGGGTGCGCAGCACCTTGCCGGCCGGAGCGCCCGCGGCCTCCAGCGCGGCGGGCAGCTTCGCCTCGTCCATGCCGTCGTCCATGCCCAGGTTGATCCACAGCTTCGCCTCGCCGGGGCCCGCGTCCGGGGACGGGGTGC
>NZ_JABFNS010000192.1 GCF_013116825.1 Myxococcus xanthus | reverse complement strand
GGCAGGCCCAGTGCGCCTCAACCCCTCCCCGAACCCCACCCTGGCCGTGCAGGAGTTGAAGCGCATCGGTTGAACTCTCTCACGCGACAACTACCTTGACGCTCACCGCCACCACCCACGCCGGCTTCAGCCCTGAGGCCAATGCCCGTTGCAGCATGCCTTGAACGAGGGCTGGCTTGGACTCGAAGTCGACGTCTTCTGGAATGCCGCCCGCCTCACGGCGCGCCACGTCCTGTGTCCAGGCTTCTGGCAGGTACAACTCCCGGTCCACCAACGCGTGCCCACGGGGCGTCGCATACGAGAGGAAGACGCCCACCTGCGCATTCTCGATTTTGCCCGCGGTGCCGGTGTACTGGCGCGCCACGCCGACGGACTTGTCTCCCTTCTTCAAGAAGCCCGTCTCGTCAACCGCCAGCACCCCGCCTTCCCCCAGACTCCTTCGGGCGTACTCCAGGACGTCGTCGCGCACCAGGTCCGCGTCCCACTTCGCGCGCAGCAGCAGGTGCTGAAATGCATACGGGGTGCCGTGCCCCGCGTCCTCTGAAAGGCCCCACGCATTCTTCCGCTGCGCGCGCCCCAGCAGCGCCCTCACGTACTCCACTGCGGCGGCATGTGCTTCGCGCCTGCGGAAGTGGGGCTGCAGCCAAGCCCCTACCTCCTCCATTTCCGCGCCAAGTTGGTCGACCAGGCGCACCTCGTGCGCTCGCGTCTCCGCGTCGATTGTCGACGACATGGGAAGCCTCGATCCTCCCCCTCCTGTTCGTTCAACAGGGAAGAGGCTGGGGCTTCTTCCGAACTACAACTGTAGGACTAAGCTCTGCTGAATACTGCGTTAACGGTACTCGAAGTTGGGATTCAAGACGGAGCCTGAACGGCCAGCAGGGACAGCCTCTGGTTCTGTTGCTAGTTTGTTGGTGAAGACACTTATCCTGTACAAAGTGCTTTCCGGCGGCGCAGTTTCGCCGAGGCGGCGTGAAAGAGTGAACCACAAGTCCGACATCTCTCTTTTGTTGTGCTGTAGAAGGAACTCGCCGGCATGGCGAGCAATCATTTCCGTAGGATGCGAACCTAGATGTCCCGCCGAAAGGGTAGAGAGAATTGCCTTCCTTTCGCGGGAGCACAGCGCATCTATCCATTGGGACTCCGGTATTACTCCTGGAGCCCAAAGCAGTGTGCGCAATATCAGATCCAGCGTGAATCTCGCCGACATGTCTGACTTTATCGTTCGAGATGCTTCCGCAGGAGACATGAAGTCGCGAATGCCTGCTGACGCCAGGACTTCGGAAAGTCCGGCGTTACCTGCGCCAGGAGTTATTCTGCAGCGGTCAATGAGGATACGCGCTAGAATGGCGGCGTTGATGCGAAGGTCTTCCGGAGAGCCGGCAAAATGACGACGTGCGAGCAGCGCGAGATGTATCGCTTTTTCGTGTTCCCCACAAAAGGCAAGTGTCCTGGACGCCGTTCCATACATTTGCCCTCGCTCTCGGTCTGGTCCGTGCCATTCTCGAATTTGAAGTGGACTGTGTGGAATGGCTGCCTCTAGAGCATCTGGCGATGATTCCATTGAGGATAAGTCTGGGTACTTGTGAGACGCGAGTCCGAGTAAGACACCTGCCTCATCTGCCCTGGCTATGAGCGTGTTTGCGGCTTGTTTGAGCCTTGCCACTATGTCGTCTATTGCATCCTCGCTGCACGGGAGGTGGTTTTGGAGATAGACGTGCGAGAGCACGTCTAGTTGATGAGCCTCTGCAAGCAGTGAAATGGAAATTCCGTGACGAAGTATGCCGGTGAACTCCGTCTGAGCCGTTTGGGCAGAGCTGATGTCGCCCCTATGGTTGGCGCATTCGAGAGCTTGCCTCCAAAGTCGGGCAGATGCTTCACGGTTGGTCGCGAGATGCCGACGCACCGAACGGGCAACTGTGCCACCTCCTGCCCAGCCGGCATCGAGGGCCGTCCATGTGCTGTTGTAATTCCCAGACTTGGTAGATAGAGCAGACTGAACTCTGTCTGACAAAGTGATTCCCGTGGAGGCTGCATTGCGCCTTAAGAGTGAGTTGCCGAGATGGGATAAAGATCTGTCCCAAATTAATTTTGCGGCAAGAAGAGAACCTTTGTGTGTTGCGACGTGTGCGGGAGTGGGCGTGGTGGATTTTCTTGTGGATAAATTGTTGTTGGGCTCCTCGACGAATCGTGCAGCCCGCAACAAATCAGGGGGATCTTCCCTTAAAGCACGATCCAGTTCTCGAAGGCCCTCCAGGCTGTCATGATCAATTATGGTCATGTTAGCTTGACTCAAAACGGCTTCGCGTTCGTGGGGGATAGGCAAGCTTGTTTGGGTAAGAGTTCTTCGGAGAAAGTTGCAGGCAAAGTCTGCGTAGAAAATTCCCGGGTGTGCTCCTCCGTAATGAGCCGTTTCCGCCCTGATTGTGCTTGGGCGTGGGTACGCCATTAATAGGCCTTGGCGCTCTCTGGAGAGCGCATCTAGTGATTGTCGAATCTCAGCCTCGCTGTGCGACTTGATCCAGATTGAGTGGTCGCTGGCGGTGTCTTTTGTTCTGTTGACCTGAAGTGCAAGCCCTCTGTCTCTAGCAATTTCTGCATCGACCATGGATACAGGAATAGTTCGCGAGGCGGCGTAAATACTGAGTGTGCGCGCACCATGGAGAGCCGAAATTCTCGCGGCAATATCTACCGTTTCGCTCAGCATGTGCGCATAGATGCTAAGCTTGTTCTTGTTTGACGATTGCGTGTGTTTAACGACAAAGAGCCAGTGTCCGCCGTGGCTTGTGATTTTTTGCGACAGCGATTTTAGGATGTGTTCTCTAGCGTTCCAAGGAAGGGTTGTGGCATGTGGGGGCCAATTTGCGATATTCATGTCTTGACATAGCTTCTTTAGGTGGCCGGTCCATGAAGTTGTAATCGAATTTTTTTCATCTGGTGCTAGCGCGCCGCCAATTATCAGTGTTTCTTTGTGATCTTCTGATTCGAAATTCCCGGACTCATCTAGTGTGAGTGTCCAGTTGGGTTGTGTCATGGGGAGGCCTACTAGGCGGGAAAGAATAGCCAGGATGGGATGTCCCATCCGCCTTGTTTTGCTAGCGTCAAGCGACTATGGGCATCTAGCTTGTCGGGATCTTGGATGTGATTGTGTCGTGTTAATAGGCCAAGGACGAGATGGCCCTCTGGGTCCTTTTGTGCCCTGGCGCGATCATGCCACCAGTCGATCACTTCTTGGAGTTGTCTTCCCTTTTTTATTTTTTGAATGAGGGTGTCGGCTTGCTTCCAGTCAACCTTGCATTGGATGCCAGCGGCTCTTCGCAGTGCTTCATTGACGAGTGCGAAGGGTTCGGAATTGCGAAGGCCAGTGCTCAGCAAGGTGTCGATGCTTGGGGTAGGCTTGGACTTGGGCATCTCGTTGCGCCTGATCATGTACGCAAGGTTGGTTCCCCCTAACGTGCTTGCGTTTTTTTGCCATGCAGTAAGCATGACTAGGCTGGCTGCATCCAGGTCGGATTGAGATTGGGTGCTAATTCCGCGAAGATAGAGGCATCGGCCAAGCACATGGGCTAGCTCATCGTCGCCCTGGGTAATGGCGTCTCTAAGGAGTTTCTCCGCGCGCGCGTCGTCTTGGGGTAGTTTAGTGCCTTCAAATAGTCTGACGCTCAAGGCTCGCACAGCTTCTGACGAACCTGCTTGTGTTGCATCCTCTAGAAGCTTGATGCCTTCCTCTATAGGGGCGAAAACGTCCCTTTGATCAATTATCCGCTCGCCTAGTTCTGTCATGGCGGGGAGGTAGCCTTCTGCTGCTGCTTTCCTGAGAAGCAGTTCGCCCCCGGTGGTATCCTTTTCCAGGAACTCGCCGTCCAGTAGTCGCATGCCTAAAACATGGGCGGCACTCATACTCCCGCTAGCTATAGCTTTTCGGAGTAGCCCTTCTCCTTCTACTAGATCTCGACGAATGCTGCGGCCATCTAGCAGCCTGGCTCCCAGAATCGTCATCGACTCAATCTCGCCGGAGTCGATCGCCCGCCGAAGCCACTTTTCGCCTTCATATGATGATTTCTTGACGCCGTCTCCGTCGAGGTATCTCAAGCCTAGAGACCGTTGTGCTGGAGCGGCGCCACGTTCGGCTGCTGCCCTCAACCACCGTTCCCCTTCTTTTTCTGCACGACGCAGTCCGTCGCCTTCGATTAGTCTGGAGCCGAGGATGAACATTGCGCGGGGATGTTCCTCCTCTGCCGCTTTTCGTAACCACTTTTCTCCCTCGGACGTGTTCTTGTGTGGGGCGTCGCTTTCAAATAGGCGCTGGGCGAGAGTGACCATTGCTCTAGTTGCGCCGTTCTCGGCTAGGTGGCGAAGAAGACGGAGCGCCTCATCTGGATCTTTGTTGATTTTTTTGCCGCTAAAAAGAAACTCGGACAAGATAATTGTTGAGGTGACGTCTCCCTTATCGGCAGACGCTCTTAGTAGGCGCTCGCCTTCTTCAACGGATGGCTGAATGCCATGTCCGTATATGTACCTTATTGCGAGAGAAGTCATTGCATACGGCTTCCCTTTGGCGGCTGCTGCCTTGATTAGTACTTCTCCTTCGGCAGGAGCTGCCTTTAGTTTGTCTCCGTCGATCAGAATTTCGCCAAGAATTGTCATTGCGTACGGATCTTCTCGTTCTGCTGCGCGCCTAAGCCACTGTTCACCTTCGATCTGAGATTCGGGCTTGCCGCTATCTTCGCTGTCGATCAGAAATAGTCCAAGCTCGATCATTGCAGGAAGATCGTTCCCTTCTGCAGCGAGGCGCAGCCATTTTTCGCCTTCGGCTATTTCCGATCTCGATTTTTTGCCTCCTAGATTTATGCCGAGTGTTCGCGCCGCGCGCAAATTCCCACCGAGGGCAGCGGCCCGAAGACACTCCTTAAAATCATCATCATTCCCGCCCGTGCTGCGTGGTCGCTTCGTGTGCATGTTGTAGAGCGCGTCGTAGTTTTTGAGTTCCTTTAGTTTTCGTATGATTGTGCGTGCTGCCTCCCGCTGGCCAGCGTCTTTGATTTGTCGCTCGTCGGTCCATGCTGCGAGGAAACTCGCTCGCAACTTCGCATCGGCGTCTGGTTCCTCTGCAAGCCATTCCCCTACGCGTGTTATGTATTTTCTCAGATCTCGATTTCCATATATCTGCTGGCATACGTACTCTGCGAAAGCCTTTACTGCTAATTTGATTCTCCCCTCTGAGAGGCCTTCTATTTGACCAGAGACTGGAGACAGTATTTCGCGCAGGGCGCTGAGTGATAAATTCAACCCCGACCGTTCCAGGAAACTTTGGGCGAGCGTCAGCTCCAGTGGGGAGACGGAGTCAAAGACTGACAGGAGGAGAAGGCTTGCAAAGAGCGGATCTGAGTCCTCTGTAAAGCCCGGGGTTCTCCAGTGCTTGACCTGTCCTTCGAAGATTGCGTAGTGCCCCTCTGATGGGTTGACTGCGCTGTAGTTGCCTCTTTCTTGGACGCGACGGATGGCGTCTCGTACGTAAAGCGGAGCTCCTCGGCTAGATTTGTGAAGCAGTCGGTTCCATTCGTAATCATCTACTTTAGTGAGGGACATTACTTCTTCGAGCGATAGTCCAGGGAGGGCTAGTTCGCTTGGTTGAAACATACGTCGAACGGAGTCTGTAAGTTTTTTCTCATCCCTGGATGTCAACAGGGCTGTTGCGCCCGCTGGTAGTGGTTGTGGAAGGAATCCTAGTTCGGTTCCGTCTCGACTTATTTCGTCAAGTGAATCGATGATTAGTATGGCAGACCCACGTTCTTCGACTAGTTTTTCCAGGGCAGAGTGCAGCGCGATTCTGAGGGGAAGCCATTCATCAGAGGAAGTGCGGCTTCTGTCGAATGCAAGGTCTATTTCTGCTGCAGGGGCGGCGGTGGCTGTGGTCCAGGTTTTGTGGGTGATGGTTGATTTTTGGGGGTGGTTGACTCTGTGGGCTCGTGGAAGCGGATCTAGTGGGATGGCTTCGAATTCTACCGGGTTTAGAAGGAGCGCGTTTGCTTGGGCTATTAATGAGCCAACAATGTCATGAGGATTCTTTGATTGCTTCCCAGCATGAAATAGCGCACCTGGAAGCCAAGGGCATTCTCGTGTGACTGATGTCGCTGAAATTCCGAGCGTTTGTTCTTGGGAGTGGGTTAACTCACTGATTCTGGCTGTAAGTGCGGATTTTCCAAAGCCTTCAGGTGCGGTTACTAGTAGGTAGCCTCCAGTGGGTTTTAGGGTGTGCGTTAGACGTTTTATGATTTCAGAAGAGTCGCCGTCGCGACCGCAGAAGCCTTCAAGGTGTCGACTTCGCTCGCTTCGGATCATTCTGAGCAGTGAGCCGTGTGTTGTTCCATCGATGGGGGAGGTGATTAGTCCATTTAGGGCTGCGTTTATGCGCGATCTGTGTTTTAGTGTTGCGGCGAACATCGTTAAGAGAGTGCAGCGAATGCTGTCGTGTGCGTGCTGAGGAGGAATTAAGGGGGCACCATGTGTCGGCGGGTTCCTGTATTCCTTGGCTAGCAGAATGCTCTTTCGGACAAGATCTGTTATCTCGTGCGCTTTTTCTGCTGAGAGTTCAAGCTCGGAAGTGTTTAGTAGGTCGAGATCTTTGATTGCCTGATAGAGGTTGAACCTGGGGGTTCCCTTCTGCTTTTCGTATGTTTCGATCGAGATTCGACAAATGATCAACTTTAACCAGGCCTCCAGGCAGTGATTCAGTGCTTCGAGCGCTTCAGTCGCCGTTCCTGTTGATTGGTCTAACGGTGCAAGCATCGTTAGGATCCGCCTTGGAAGGTCGGCATGGTCAATTGTGCCGGCCGCTGATAGCAGCAATCTGTCGCTTAGGCGAAGGATGGAGTCTATGTGATTGATTGCGTCGTGGTACTCTGTGCTCTGTGCTGTGAGTGGCGTGATGTGTGTCAGGTAGAAGGTTTTTCTATTGCTAAAGGGGGCGTGATTGAGTGGTGTTGTTTGCATGGGTTTCTTGGGGGGATTGCTGCTAGTGGGGTGCGCGAGTTGACGAGTGGAGTGGTATGTGTTTTCGGTGTTCTCTCGTAGCTGGGCTTTCACGATATCGCTGGTGCGTGAAATTTGTCACGTTCTGTGGGTGCTGGCATCTTTCTCGCGGAGGCAAGGGCTGTTCAGTGGTGCTCCTCTGTGAGAATTTTAGACCGTCAAGACTGGACTGGGCCGGCCGATCGAGAGTCTCGCATAGTCCAAGCGGAGCGCATGCGGTCCCTATGGCTTAGAACTTAATTCGGTAGGAGTGCGTGGAGCTAAGTAGGTAGCCACAAGTTCCGAGATGAGTGCAGGGACCTTGCCCGTTCCCGCTTCGCCTTGGATTCGTTCAAGACTGTTTTCGACCTGCTTATGCTTCCTTCTTTACAGTCAGTCCTGGTGGCTGGGAGGCATCAGGGCATGCAGGCTTCGTTCCGTGAGCCAGTTGCGAAACCATGTGGGCTCAAGCCCGTGAAACTCCAGTGCTCTCAGGGCGTCTTTGGTGTTGGAGAACCCGCTCCAGTCTTTCCTTGTGGCAAGCAAAATCAGACGTTGGCAGCATGCTGCGAGAGCCTTGTTGTTCGAGTCTGCGAGAATGATAGCGGGGAGGAAGAGTTCTCTGACAAGGCGCTCGGTGGGCCGACTCCGCATGAACACCTCCTGGAGTGATTCCTCCAAGGCGGGAAGCTTAATCCGTCCGTCTATGTATAGCCAAGTGATGGAAGATGGACGGACCCCATCAACAATGCCCTGAAGGAAGTCGCTGGGCGAGAGAGCACGAAAAGCCTGATTCCGGATGAAGGAGGAGACGACGTCTGCGGGCGGATGCAGCTCATCATGGAGCGCTCTCCAGTGTGGATCCCATGCGTCCATGCCCAGTTGAGCGGAGATGCTGCGAGCTGAGAGAAATTTTGCGAAATCAAGAAAATCGCCCACATCGGAATGAAGTGGGAAAAAGGCAGGGACAGGCCAGAGAACCGCTTTGCGGTATCCTTGCTGGCCATGGGCGATGGCATTACGTACCTTGACCAGTTGGTCGATCAATGCGGCAGTCTTGAGATCCAGCAGCCCGTAACGATCCAGGGTATACTTGATCTTTGATCCGGCGGATTGGGCCGTTGTCATCAATGGTTCAAGCTGGCCAGACCACTTTTTGATGCTTTGCTCTAAATGTTCGCCTCGGAGCTTTAGGGTGCTGGCCAGGAATCCTCTCAGGAAAGAGTCGAGCTTTTGTCTGGCCTCCGTACCCTGTTCCTTTTGATGATGGGTTGCGAGGAGTTCCAGCACGTGGAAGTATGCCAGGAAGCAATCCTCGAGAAAGGCCGTGGAGGAATCGCCTTGGTGTTCGAGGAAGAGAGCCTTTCGCCACCGGTCCAACAATGAGGCGGTGAGCCGGAGGGTGTCCTCCTGGCCTGACGACAAGAGCTGCAGGAGTTGGAGCAGGTGGCGTGTTCTGTCATGCCCGTTGATGAAGAAGGCCTCTGCCTTGAGGGACAGGTTCTTCCATCGCCTTCGCTGGGGAATGAGGGAGCCTCTTGACTCCTCCGGATCGCCGACATCGAAGGGGTATCCGCTGAGAAAACTGAGAATACCAAGCAAGATGAGAAAACGAGGGCGCGAGTGCCGCGCACTCTCCATCGCTCCGTCAATCTGATCGAGCTGGGCTTCTATGTCGATAATTAGGTACCCGAACTTGGGGCTGCTCAAGCGCTCCTTGCTCTTGAGTCGAGGGCTCGTAAAGACTCGTGCATTCAATCCCTGAAACTTGGCTCTAAGCCTGATATTGAGCGGAATGATGTATCGCGTGATGGCGATGTTCGGGGAGGGCGGAGGACCAACCATTCCAAGAGCCTTTCCTCTCAAGGTGGAGGCAGAAGCGCTCAGTCGAACATGGCGCTGGACGCCTCTTCAAGCGTGTTCATCCTCCTACGACCTTGAGCAGCATTTCCCCGGACGCCGCGCACTGTCGGTGGGCTCCATCAAGTGGGTGCAGAGACGAAGCGGGAAGAGGCGAGCGGGTCGGCCTTGACTGCGGCGAAGTACCCTGCATCTCACAGGCTAAGAGCTTATTTCGGTAGGAGCGGGCGGAACCTGATTGGTGCGGTGAGCGTCAAGGTAGATGTCGCGTGAAAGGATTCAACTGATGCGCTTCAACTCCAGCACTGCCGGGGTGAGGTTCGGAGAGGGACCGAGGCGGACGGGGCCTGCGGGTGTCCAGTCGCGCGTGTCGCGGCTCCATCGCTCGGGGTGACGGGCGTTGGCGCGTTGGTACACCTGGTGCCGTCGGACCAGCAGCGCGCCCTCGCGGCCGAAGTGCCTGTCGTCGGGGGTGACGTAGCGGATGCCAGAGTGGCGGTGCTCGGTGTTGTACCAGGCCACGAAGCACGCCACCCAACGGCACGCGTCCTCGACGGACGCGAAGGGACGCTGAGGGAAGCTGGGGCGGTACTTCAGCGTGCGGAAGAGGGCCTCGGAGAAGGCGTTGTCGTCCGAGACGCGGGGCCGGCTGAAGGACGGGGTGACGCCCAGCCACTGCAAGGTGGCCAGCAGCGTGGCGCCCTTCATGGGGCCGCCGTTGTCCGAGTGCAGCACCAGCCCTTCGGGGCAGCCAGCCTCCTGCCAAGAGCGACGGATGAGGGCTGCGGCATGCTCGGACGACTCCTCTTCGTGCACCGCGAAGCCCATGATGCGGCGGCTGAAGACGTCCACCACGAGGTATAGGTAGAGGAAGCTGCCCTTCACCGGGCCCTTCAGGTAGGTGATGTCCCAGCTCCATACTTGGCAGGGCCCAGTGGCGGTGTGCTCGGCCCGAGGCCTGGGCACAGGGGCCTTGGCGCGGCCGCGGTGGACCAGCTGCCCTGCTTCACGCAGCACCCGGTAGAAGCTCGCCTCGCTGGCCACGTACTCCCCCCTGTCCGCCAGCCTGGGGACAATCTGCTTGGGTGAGTGTTGTCGTAGCTCGGCGTAACAGGTCCTCCGGAGTTCGGCGAACCCGGTCGGGGTGAGTTCGGCCAAACCGGTCCGCACCGGTTCGGCCAAACCGGTCCACTCGGGTGTCTCGCCGACAGGCCACGCTGACTTCCCTTGGAAAGGGAAGTGGCGTGAGTAACCGGAGAGTGGAAATGGACCGGCTGCAGGAGTTGGTGCGGTTGCACCGCCTGGGCACACCCGCGAGACAAGTGGCCCGGGTGCTGCGCATGGGCGTGGACGTGGAGCGCAGCTACCGGCGCGTGCTGGAGGCGGCGGGGCTGCTGCAGGGCGACGTGCAGGTGCTCCCCGAGCTCGAGGTGCTCAAGGCCGCGGTGCTGTCAGCGCGGCCCGCGGCCCCGCCAGTGCCCCAGCAGACGTCCAGCCTGGAGGCGCACCGCGCCCAGGTGGAAGCGTGGGTGGCCAAGGGCCTGCAGCTGCAGGCCATCTTCACCCGGCTGCAGATGGAGGCAGGGGGGCCGGCAGGCAGCCTCTCGGCGGTCAAACGCCTGGTGGGCAGCGTGCGTCGGGCCCAGGGCGTGAGTGAAGAAGACGTCGCAATCCCTGTGGAGACGGCCCCAGGCGAAGTGGCGCAGGTGGACTTCGGTGAAGTGGGCCGGCTGTACGACGCGGACACGGGGGCGCTCCGGCGCGCCTGGGTGTTCGTCATGGTGCTCGGCTACAGCCGCCATCTCTTCGCCACGCTGGTGTTCGACCAGCGCGTGGAGACGTGGCTGCGCTGTCACGAGGCCGCCTTCGCGTACTTCGGCGGCGTGCCCCATTGCATCGTGCCCGACAACCTCAAGGCGGCGGTGGTGCGCACGGCCTTCGGGGTGGACGGCGAAAGGGCCCTGCAGCGCAGCTACCGCGCGCTGGCGCGTCACTACGGCTTCATCGTCGACCCGGCCCCACCCCGCGCCCCCGAGAAGAAGGGCAAGGTGGAGGCGGGCGTGCGCTATGTGAAGGGCAACTTCTTCGCCGGGAGGGCCGGAGAGGACGCGCGCGAGTGCGAGGCCGCCCTGCAGCGCTGGCTGCGGGACGTGGCGTCAGTGCGCGTGCACGGCACGACGGGGCGTCAGCCACGCCTCCTCTTCCTGGAGGCGGAGGCCGAGGCGCTACGTGCGCTGCCAGCGGCCGCGTGGGCGCCCGAGGTGTGGCACGAGGCCCGCGTGCACCGCGATGCCCACGTCATGTACGGCCGACGGCTGTACTCGGTGCCCTGGCGTCTCATCGGCCAGCGCGTCTGGCTGTGCGTCACGGCCCACGACGTGCGCGTGTACGCCCAGGACGAGCGCGTGGCCACCCACCCCTTGCGCGGCGAGGGCCACCGCAGCACCGTGGAGGCGCACCTGCCCGAGGCGCGCGCAGCCCTGCGCCACCGCAGCCGCAGCCACTGGGAGACGCGGGCGGCCCGGGTGGGCCCCCACACCGAGGCGTACGTGCGCGCCGTCTTCGACACGGATGACGTCCTCAGCCAGCTGCGCTGCGTGCAGGCCATGGTGGTGCACCTGGAGGGCTTCCCGCGAGAGCGAGCCGAGGCCGCGTGCCGCCGGGCGCTGCACTTCGGCAACCTGCGCTACCAGGGCCTCAAGGACATCCTGCGCCGCGGCCTGGACTTGCAGCCGTTGCCCCAAGACGGGCACCTGGCCATCGCCACGCCCGCCGCCACTGCTACGCCGCCGGCTCCCCGCTACGCGCGCGACGTGCGCACGCTGCTGCGTTAGCGCCCCTGGCTGTCCCCGCCGTCCCACCCCGCGCAAGGAGTGTCCCCCCGCATGAGTACCTATGACGAACTCGTCCCCGTCCTGAAGAAGCTGCGCCTGTC
The DNA here is from genome assembly GCF_013116825.1 of Myxococcus xanthus. Classification (GTDB taxonomy): domain Bacteria; phylum Myxococcota; class Myxococcia; order Myxococcales; family Myxococcaceae; genus Myxococcus; species Myxococcus xanthus_B. The sequence continues at coordinate 989 of NZ_JABFNS010000192.1, read as the reverse complement.
TGGGCTGCTGCAGTCCCTCGAAGTACGCTGCCGCGAGGCGGCCGACGCCAACTTGTCGCTGACGGAATTCCTCTACCGGCTGCTCGGCGACGAGGTGGAGCGGCGCGACGGCAAGCAGTTGGACGTGCGCATGCGCCGAGCGGCCTTCGAGCGGCCCAGCACCCTGGAGGACTTCGACTTCTCCTTCAACACCTCCGTCCCGCGTACCAAGGTGCTGGAGCTGGGCACCTGCACCTTTGTCGAGCGGCACGAGAACGTGCTGGTAGTAGGCCCGGCGGGCGTCGGCAAGAGTCACCTCGCCCAGGCGCTGGGCCAGCGTGCCTGTCGCTCCGGCCACGCCGTCCTCTACGTCAGCGCCCACGACATGCTCACGCAGCTGCGAGCCTCACGCGCCGACAACAGCTACGAGCGTCGCCTCCTTCGCTTCACCACTCCAGCCCTGCTCATCGTCGACGACCTGGGACTGCGGCCCCTCACGGGTGAGGAGGGCATCGACTTGTACGAGATTGTCCGCCGTCGCTACGAGCGCGCGGCCACTTGCATTACCTCCAATCGCGCCCTGGAGGAGTGGCCTCCGCTGTTTGGTGACGCGCTGCTGGCCAGCGCCGCCATGGACCGGCTGCTGCACCACTCCCATGTCCTCACCATTGAGGGCGACAGCTACCGCAACCCACCGCTCGCCAAGCGCACCCGCGCACCGCGCGCGGCCCTGGTCGAGCCTCCCGCACGCTGACGCCTGGCTGTGCCCCGTCGGACCGGTTTGGCCGAACCCGCGCGGTCCACGCCGTCGCGCTTTCTGGGCTCCTCGTGTCAGGACCGCATTGGCCGGACCGAACAGCGACCTGATTGGCCGAGCCTTGACAGTGAGGCATCCCGGAACTCCTCGCTGTTGGCCACCGTCAGGACGGTGAGCGTCAAGGTAGTTGTCGCGTGAGAGAGTTCAACCGATGCGCTTCAACTCCTGCACGGCCAGGGTGGGGTTCGGGGAG
>NZ_JABFNS010000191.1 GCF_013116825.1 Myxococcus xanthus | reverse complement strand
CAGCGACTCCGGGGCCACTCCCAGCCCCCTCAGGTGGTGCGCCACCTGGTTGGCCCGAGCGTCCAGCTCCCGGTACGTCAGCCGCTCCGACTCGAACGACACCGCCACCGCGTCCGGCGTGCGCGCCGCCTGCGCCTCCATCAGCGCGTGAATGGTCGCCTCGGAAGCGGGCGCCATCTCACGTCCCTGGAAGCCCTTCAGTACCTGGCGGCGCTCGTCCTCCGAGAGGATGGCGACACGATGCAGCGGCAGGTCCGGCGTGGCGACGACCACCCGGGCGAGCTCGGTCAGATGGCCCGCGAGCCGCTCCAGGGTGACACCATCGAAGAGGCCCGTTGCGTACTCGAAGCGGCAGTAAAGGGTGTTCTGCCGCTCGACGACTTCCAGGCTCAGGTCGAACTTGGAGGTGTCTGGATAGAGGCCGAGTTCGCTCAGCTTCAGCGCCTGATACGACACGTCCACGGTGGGCGTGTTGATCACGTTGAGGACGGCCTGGAACACGGGCGTGCGGCTCTGGTCACGCGGCAACTGGAGCGCTTCGATGACGCGCTCGAAGGGCGCGTCCTGGTTCGCGAACGCGTCCAGCGAATGCCGCTTCACGCGGCCAAGCAGTTCTCGGAACGACGGGGCGCCCTCCAGCCGCGCGCGCAGCGCGAGCGTGTTCACGAAGCAGCCCAGCAGCCCCTCCACCTCCGGGCGGGAGCGGCCGGCCGTGGGAATGCCCACCGCGAAGTCCTCCTGCCCCGAAGTGCGTCCCAGCAGTGCCTGGAACAGCGCCATGAGCGCCATGAACGAAGTAGCGCCCTCGCGCCGCCCCAAGGCGAGCAGCGGTTGGGTGACCTCGGGTGGCAGCTCGAAACGGTAGCTGCCACCCGCGTAGGACTGCACCGCGGGCCGAGGCCGGTCCGTGGGCAGCTCGAGCGCCGGGACACCCGTCAGCTGCTCCTTCCACCACCGGACCTGCCCCTCCATCACCGCGCCTTCCAGCCACTTGCGCTGCCACACCGCGTAGTCCGCGTACTGCACCTCCAGCGGCGGAAGCGGAGAGGGGATTCCCGCGCTGAAGCAGGAGTAGAGCACCGACAACTCGCGCCCCAGCACCAGGGTGCACCAGGCGTCGGAGATGACGTGGTGCTGCATCAGGCTCAGGACGTGGTCTTCCGGTCCCATCCGGAGCAGCAACGCGCGCGCCACCGGGCCCTTTTCGAGATCGAAGGGAAGCGCCGCGAGCGCCGCGCACCGCCGCAGCATCTCCGCTTCGCGCGCTTCCGCCGAGTCGCCGGGGATGTCCTCCACCAGCGCCGGCAGCGAGCCCTCCGCGTGGATGATCTGCACCGCGCCGTCTTCGGTCAGTTGGTACGTGGTGCGGAGGACCTCGTGCCGCTTCACCACTTCATTGAGCGCGGCCTGGAGCGCCTCGACGTTCAGCGGGCCGGTGAGACGGAAGTTGGATCCGTTGTTGTACGCCGTGCTGCCCGGGTCGAGTTGCTGGAGGTACCAGAGCCGCTGCTGCGCGAAGGACAGGGGCAGTGGCCGCGTCCGGGGCACGCGGGGAATCGTTGAGGGCTCGGGCTGCTGCATCGGAGCGGGCGCGGGCGCCTTCGGCTGGGGCTTCGGCGCGGGGGCCTGCGCCTTGGGCGCGGCGGGGAGGGTGACGTGCTCCACGTGGCCGTCCACGCGGAGCCGCGCGTGCCGCCCGGTCCGGAAGAGACGGGCCTCACTGCTCGACGGGTGCTGCACGAAACGGCGGCGCTCCTGCTCATTGGCGCGCCACAGGTCCCAGGGAAGACCCGCGCCCTCCAGCGCCAGCTCACCGACGACACCGGGGGGCACCGGCAATCCGGCCGGGTCCAGCACCCAGGACTGGAGCCCTTCGGGGACGCGTTCCGTCGGAGGCCGCGGCAGCAGGCCTCCCTCGCCAGCGGCACCCGCGAGCAGGACCTCCGTTCCCAGGTTCCGGTGCAGCGACAGGGCCAGCTCCGTGGAGGCACCGTCCAGGACGAGCGCACCCACGGGCTCCAGTGCTTCGCGGGCCTGCGGCAGCTCCACCAGCGTTCGCGCCAGCCGCGCCGAGGCATGCAGGAGGACGGCGCCCGACTGCCGGGCCAGCGCCAGCAGTTCGTCCACCGCCAACGTGCCCTCCGCCTGCCGCTGGACCTTCCGCTGCGAGGCGTCCTGCTCCAGGCGCTCGCGAATCACGGTCAACCGGCGCAGGCCCTCCAGCACCACGGGCGTATCCAGGCCGAAGTCGATGAGGCAGGCCACTTCGTCCACGTCGGCTTCCCGGACGTGGAGCAGGCGCTGCACGCCGCTCTCCACCGTGCCGATGAGGCCGGTGCCCTTCGCGTGGTGCTCGAAGGTGTGTTCGAGCAGGGCATTCACGTCCTCTTCGGACACCTTGTCGATTTCGCCCTGGTAACCCTGCGCGGCCAGCAGCGTGGCGGTGATCTCCGCCGAGCTCCGGAAGTAGCTCAGCAGCGGCTTGCGGACCGTGCGCAGCACCTCCTGTTCGTCATCGCCGATGAACGCGTGCAGCATCAACGCGACGTGGCCACGGCCTGGATGCCCATTGCGGCGCCAGGCTTCGCGGTAGAGCCCCACCTTCTGCTTCAGCTCCTCCAGTGATTGCGTGAGCAGACCGGTGAGCACGCCAGCGCCGACTTCGCCGGCCAGGCGGAACGTCTCCGGACTGCCGGCGGCCGTGAGCCACACGGGCAGGTCCTTCTGGACGGGCTTGGGCCGCAGGCCGACCTCCACCGTGACGCCGCCGCCACCCGGACGGCGGAGCTTCTCGCCTCGCCAGAGGGCGCGCACCGTCTCCAGGTTCCGCAGCAGGACGTTGCGGCGATCCTCGAAGTTCTGCGGGGCGAAGGTGAAGTCCGCCACGTGCCAGCCCGTCGCAATCGACAGACCCGCGCGGCCTCCGGAGAGGTTGTCCACCACGGACCACTGCTCGGCGACCAGCAGCGGGTCGTGCAGCGGGAGGACGACGCTGCCCGAGCGCAGGCTCAGGTTGCGGGTGATGGTGGCCAGCGCGCCCGCCACCACCGCGGGCTGGGGATAGAGGCCGCCGAACGAGTGGAAGTGCCGCTCCGGCGTCCACACCGCGGAGAAGCCGTTGGCGTCCGCGTACTTCGCGCCCTCGACCAACAGCTCGTACTTCGGCCCCACGAGCGAGTCTTCATCGTTGGCGAAGTAGATGAGGCTCAGGTCCATCGCGCCCTGGCGAGGACCGCCGCCCTGGAGGACTTCCCACTGGGCCGTCACCTGCTCGGAGGGGAACGTCACGGTCAGCCCGCGTGACAGGGCCCACAGGGCCTCCAGCTCCGGGCGCTCCGCCGAGGACTCCGCGGCGGCCACCCACGTGGCGCCCTCCGCGGGCCGCAGCCGCTTGTCGAGCGCGTCGAAGAGCTCGGTGAGCCCCTGATGCACCAGGGCCCACGGCGACTGGTTGGCGCCCACGGGCAGCAGCCACGCCAGCGACTCCGGGGCCGGAGCCGGGCGCTCCGCCAGCGCTCCGGAGGAATCCAGCGCGTCCTCCACATGGAGCACCCGCGCCGCATCCAGCCGCGCGGCGGTCATGATGCCTCGCCACGTGACGAGCACCGGAACCCGGGCTCCGGGTGACGCGAAGTCCGCCAGGCGCCCCAGGTCCGTGGGGCCCACGGCCACGACGGCGCCACCGGCCTCCAGGACACCCCAGAGGACGGCCAGCTTCGCGGGGGACGGCTTCAGGCAGACCGCGACCGGCTCACCGGGTTGCACGCCGAGCGCTCGCAGCCGAGCGGCGACGTTGCGCGCACGCAGGGCGAGGTCGCTCCAGGTCCACGACGTCGAGCCCTGGATGACGGCGGCGGCTCCCGACTGACGGGCCGCGCGCTGGGACAGCCGTGAGGGAATCGGCGTGGAGACGGGCCGGGGAAGGGGGGCGGGCCAGGCGCGCCGGTCCTCCTCCGTGGCCAGGGGCAACCGGGAGATGCGCTCCGAGGGCCGGGCCAGCGCCGAGCCCAACAGCACCTGGAGGTGCTCCACGATGCGCCGGGCCGTGGCTTCGTCGAACAGCTCGGTGGCGTACTCCAGCGCGCCGCTGATGCGGCCGGCGTCATCGCCGAGCACGAGGGACAGGTCGGACAGCGTCGCGCCCCACTGCACCGGGGCGTCCGGCACTTCCACCATGGTTCCGCGGACACCGGTCAGCTCCAGCGCGGCGGCCGTGCCTCCCACGGTGGTGTGGAAGACGAAGATGGTGTCCGTCAGCCGTCCCCGGCCAATGTCCTTGCCGGGGACCAGGGCCTCCACGAGGTGCTCGAAGGGCACGTCCGGACGCAACTGGACGTCGTTGACCTCCTGCCGCACGCGGGACAGGAGCTCGAGGAACGTCGGGTCATCCGCGAAGCTGGTGCGGAACGCGGCCGAGTGCGCCACGTAGCCGATGAGCGGCAGCAGCTCCGGCCGGGTGCGGTTGCCAATGGGTGTACCAACGATGATGTCCGTCTGCCCGCTGTAGCGGTGCAGCAGCGCCTGCCAGGCGGCGAGCACCATCATGTACGGGGTGTAGCTCTCACGCTTTCCGAACTCCGCCACCTCCCGGGACAGCGCGGCCGAGAAGGACACCGGCATGCGCACCGACGTCAGCGGACTCGTCTTGGGGCGCGGCCGGTCCGTGGCGATGTTCAGCTGCCGAGGCATGGCGGCCAACTGGTTGCGCCACCACTGCTCCTGTTCGGGCAGACGCCCTTCTGCGATGACCTGCCGCTGCCATGCGCCGAAGTCCGCGTACTGCACGGAAAGCGGCGGCAGGGGCGCTGGACGGCCCTGCTGGAAGGCCGCGTAGCACTGGAACAGCTCGTGGATGAAGATGTTGACGGACAGCGTGTCGCTGACGATGTGGTGGATGTTGCCCAGCAGGATGTGCACGCGCTCGTCGAGCTGGAGCAGCGTGGTCCGGACGACAGGGCCCTTCACCAGATCGAACGGCTTCGCGGCGTCCTCGCGGGCCAACTGCATCGCCTCGGCCTCGCGCTGTTCGGGGGTGCCGGTGAGCGTCAGGCGCACCAGCGGGACGTGCATCCGCGCGTGGAAGCGCTGGACCGGGCGGCCATCCACCACGTCGTAGGTCGTCCGCAGGGATTCGTGGCGCTGGATGATCTCCTGGACGGCGCGCTCCAGGATGACCGCGTCCACGACGCCTTCCAGCCGGAAGACGAACGGAATGTTGTACGCGGACAGGCCCGGCAGGTGCTGCTCCAGGCGCCAGACGCGCTCCTGGACGAAGGACAGCGGCAGGGGCCGGTCGCGAGGCAGCGGGACGATGGGCAGCTCGCGGGTGGCCTCCACGACCGGGGCCTGACGCAGCAGGGGCTCGATGCGCTGGGCGATGCCCGCCACGGTGGGGGCCTCAAACAGCGCGGCCAGGGGGAGCTGGACACCGAACGTGGACCGCACCTGGTTGAGGAGCTGGGCAGCCATCAGCGAGTTGCCGCCGATCTCCAGGAAGTTGTCGTCGCGGCCCACGAACGTCAGGCCGAGCCGCTCACGCCAGAGCGCCGCCAGCCGTTCCTCGATGTCGCCTCGCGGCGCGTCTTCACGTTCGGAGGTGGGTGCAGGCGCGGGCGTCCCCTGGGCCTGATGCGGCGACGTGGCCTGAGGGGCCGCGAGGCTGCCGTAGGTCTGGGGGATTCCGGGCGCCGCGAAGTCTCCGGACGCCTGGACCATCGGCGGAGCCGCCACAGGCTTCGGTGCGCCGGTCGTCGCGAAACCGCCTGGGGCCTGGAATGACGGCGCGGACGAATCCGGCACACCCGACGCCGCAACCGAGGCGGGCACAGCCGCGTGCCCGACGCCATTCGCCAGCGCGGGAATGGCCGCCTGCGCCGGCCGCGCCGGAGCCTCCACCCAGCAGCGCTTCTCCTGGAACGGGTACGTGGGCAGGTGCAGGCGCAGCCGCTGTTCGTGGCCGTAGAAGACGTTCCAGTCCACCGAGACGCCCAGGGTCCACAGCTCGCCCACCGCGGTCATCAGGCTCGCGTGCTCCGGGGTCGTGCCGCCACGGCGGAGCGTCGCCACCGCCTTGACCCGCTCCTTGTCGCGCCCCAGGCAGGCGCGCACCAGCGGCGTCAGGTCCTGCCCCGGGCCGACCTCCAGCAACAGGCTGCATCCCTCTTCGAGCAGCGCCCCCACGGCATTCGTGAAGCGCACCGGCTGGCGCATCTGCGCCGCCCAGTAGTCCGGCTGGGCCAGCTCGTTCGCCAGTGCCCACCGTCCCGTGACGCTGGAGGCGTAACGGAGCGTCGGCGCATGCCGCTGGAGCGAGTTCACCACGTCCGCCAGCGCCGGCATCAGCGGCTCCACGTCCGCCGAATGGAACGCGTGCGGCGCGGGCATCCGCACGGTGCCCACTTCACGGCGGCGCAGCTCCTCCTGAAGCCGCTCCACCTCCGCGATGGGGCCGGCGACGACGCAGCGATCCGGTGCGTTGATGGCCGCCAGCGACAGCCGGCCCGTCAGCAGCGGCAGCACCTGGGACTCTGGCATCGCCACCGCGAGCATCGCGCCCGGGGGCATGCGGTGCATCAGTTCGCCACGCGCCACGGCGAGCCGCATCGCGTCCTCCAGCGACAGGACACCGGACAAGCACGCGGCTGCGTACTCACCGAAGCTGTGCCCCAGCACGGCGTACGGCCGCAGGCCCCAGTCCATCCACATCCGGGCCAGCGAGTACTCCACGGTGAACAGCGCGGGCAGGGCGGCACGGGTATCAGCGACCGCCGCCGCGTCCATCCCCGGCCCGGCGAACAGCACCTCGCGGACCCGCTCCCGGAGCGCGGGGGCCAGCAGCGCCAGGCACGCATCCGCGTGAGCGCGGAAGGCCGGCTCCGCTTCGTACAGCTCGCGGCCCATGCCCGCCTGCTGCGCGCCCTGGCCCGGGAAGATGAAGGCCACCCGGCGGCGGTTCACGTCGGCATCAGCCACCTTCACCGGCGTGTACGGCTTGCGCAGCCGCGCCGTCAGGTCCGCGGCGTCCCGGGCCACCACGGTGCGCCGGAACTCGAAGGCCTTGCGTCCCACGGCATGTGTGAAGGCCACGTCCGCCAGGGACAGGTCCGCGGCGTAGGCCTCTGCATGCCCGGCGAGCTGCCGCGCCGCCGCTTCCAGCGCTTCGGCGGAGCGAGCGGACAGCGTGACGACGTGGTGTGAGCGCGTGGTGGAGCCGCTGTGCGCCATGGGGGACTCCTCGAGCACTGCGTGGGCGTTGGTGCCGCCAATGCCGAAGGAGCTGACGGCCGCGCGCCGCGGCGTCTCGGTCCTCGGCCACGGCCGCAGGGTGGTGTTGACGAAGAAGGGGCTGGCGTCGAAGTCGATCTGCGGATTGGGCCGCTCGAAGTGCAGGCTGGGCGGCACCTCGCCATGGTGCAGGGACAGCGCGACCTTCATGAGGCCCGCAAGTCCCGCCACTGTGTCCATGTGCCCCATGTTGCTCTTGAGCGAGGCCAGGGCGATGGTGCCCCGGTGATCGGCGCCCAGGCCGTAGGCGCGCTGGAGCGCGGCCACCTCAATGGGGTCGCCCAGCGGCGTCGCCGTGCCGTGGGCCTCCACGTAGCCGATGTCCTGGGCCCGCACGCCGGAGCGCGCGAGCGCCTGGGAGATGACCGCCGCCTGGCCCTGGACGCTGGGGGCGGTGTAGCCGGACTTGTAGCGCCCGTCGTTGTTGGTCGCCGTGGCCCGGATGACGGCGTAGATGGAGTCACCATCCCGCTGCGCATCCTCCAGCCGCTTGAGGACCACGCACGCGACGCCGTTTCCAGACACCGTGCCCTGCGCGTTCGCGTCGAAGCTCCGGCAGTGTCCGTCCGGAGAGAGGATCATGCCCTCCTGGTAGACGTAGCCGGTGCGCTGCGGGACGGCGATGCGCGTGGCCCCCGCCAGCGCCACACCTGAACGCCCCGCCAGCAGGTTCTGGCAGGCGAGGTGGACGGCGACGAGCCCCGTGGAGCACGCCGTGTAGACGAGGACGCTCTCACCGGTGAGCCCCAGCTTGAAAGACGCCTTGGTGGCCAGGCTCTCATGGGTGGCGGTGCCGTAGAGCTCGAACAGGGCCGCGCCATCCAGCGGCAGCGTGGCCCGGACCGCGTCCTTGTAGCCGGAGTCGACGGCGCCCGCGTACAGCGAGATGGCCTCGGGCGTGCGCTCCGGGTCGATGCCCGCGTCCTCCAGCGCGGACCACGCCGTCTGGAGGAAGAGCCGCTGCTGCGGGTCCATCCACTGCGCTTCGCGCAGCGACAGGTCGAAGAAGCCCGGGTCGAACCCGTCGATGCCGTCCAGGACACCGCCGGCCGGGACGAAGGCCGGGTGCTGTGACAGCTCCAAGCCTTCGGGCAGGCCGGGCATCCGCTCCAACTGCTCGGGCGTGAAGCGGGAGATGGACTCCACACCGTCGCGCAGGTTCCGCCAGAAGTCCTGGACGGAGCTGGCGCCCGGGAAGCGCCCCGACATGCCCACGATGGCGACCAGGCCGGAGCCCGTGGCGGGTTTCACCTCGGCGCTCGGCTCGGCAGCAGTCTCGGGCCGCGCGGGGGCGGTGGGGACCTCGTCCACCTTCGCGGCGCGCTCCAGGACGGCGGCCAGCGCGTCCACGGTGGGGTGCTCGAACAGCCACACCACCGGCACCTCCCGGTTCAACGTCTCCTGCATGCGCTTGGCGATGCGCACGACCGACAGGGACGTTCCGCCCAGGTCATCGAAGAGGTGGTCATGGAGGCCGATGCGCTCCGTGCCCAGCTCCTTCGCCCACAGCGCTGCGAGCTGCTGCGCCAGCGGGCTCGATGGCTCCACGAAGTGGCCTTCACGGCCCGTGGACGCGCTGTCCGGCGCGGGGAGCGCCTTCCGGTCCACCTTGCCACTGGTGCTCAGCGGCAGCGTGGGGAGGACCACGAAGACGGACGGCACCATGTACTCGGGGAGCCGTTGACGCATGCCCGCGCGGAGCGCCGCGACATCCAGCGGCGCGTCATCGCGCCCCATGGCGTAGGCCACCAGTCGCTTGTCACCGGGGATGTCCTCGCGGACCACGGCGGCGGCTTCCAGCACGCCGGGCTGGGTGCGAAGCGCGGCCTCGACGTCCGCCAGCTCGATGCGGAACCCGCGCACCTTCACCTGATTGTCGATGCGGCCAATGAACTCCAGCGTGCCGTCCGCGAGCCACCGGACCAGGTCTCCCGTCCGGTAGAGGCGCGCGCCGGGCTGGGTGGCGAAGGGGGCGGGGATGAAGCGCTCCGCAGTGAGGTCCGGCCGCGACACGTATCCGCGCCCGAGCCCTTCACCGCCCACGTACAGCTCGCCCGGCACCCCTATGGGTACCAGTTGGAGCTGCGAATCCAGCACGTAGGCCTGCGTGTTCGAGACAGGCCGGCCAATGGGCACGGAGGCCCCGAACTGCGAGGCCTCATGGGCCGTGTAGCTCGTGGAGATGATGGAGTTCTCCGTCGGGCCGTAGCCGTTGGTGACGGGGACTCCGGTGGTGGTCAGCGTGCGCCGCGTGTGGGGGGCGGACAGGATGTCACCCACCACGTGGATGGCCCGCAGCTTCTTCAGCAGGTCGGTCCGGTGCTCCACCACCTGTGAGAACAGGCCCGCGGGGAAGTGGATGAGCGTGACGCCGTGGCGCTCCACCACGCGGGACAGCGTGTCCAGGTCGCTGGCTTGCGCCTCCGGCGGATACAGGACGACGCCGCTTCCATTGAGCAGCGGAATCCACAGCTCCATCACCGAGCCGTCGAACGAGGCGGGCGCCATGACGAGCCCCGTCTCCCGGACGCCGAAGCGGATGAAGGGCTCACTGTGCATGAGGCGGAGCACGCCCCGGTGCGGGATGGCCACGCCCTTCGGGCGCCCCGTGCTCCCGGACGTGAACATCACGTAGGCCAGGTGATTCGGTCCCACGTCGGACACTGGGGACGTGGTGGGCCACTCCGACAGGTCCAGCTCTTCCAGGAGCAGGGTGGGAAGCCCGCTGTCGGGGAGCGGCAGCCTGGCGTGGTTGGCCCGCGACGTGAGCAGCAGGCGCGGTGGCGCGTCCTCCAGCATGATGGCCAGCCGCTGCGCGGGGTACGACGCGTCCAGCGGCACGAAGGCGCCTCCGGCCTTGAGCACCGCCAGCATCGCGATGACCCACGCCGTGCCCCGGTCCAGGCTCACGGCCACGAGCACTTCCGTGCTCACCCCTCGCGCACGGAGCAGGTTCGCGAGCTGGTTGGCCCGCGTGTCCAACTGCTCGAACGTCAGCGTCTCGTCACCACACGCCAGCGCGACGGCGAAGGGGCGCAGGGAGGCGTGCCGCGCGATGACCTCCGCGATGGTGCCCCCAGCGCCGTCGTACCGGGCCGCGTTGTCGTTCCAATCCCGGAGGAGCTGCTGACGCTCGCCCGGGGTGAGCATGTCCAGCGTGCCCAGCGGCTGGTCCGGAGCGGCGGTCACGGACTCCACGAGGACGCGCAGGTGCCCGGCGAGGCGAGCCATGGTGGCGGTCTCGAAGAGGTCGGTGCTGTGCTCGATGGCGCCGCGCAGGCCGTCGGCGTCATCCGTGAGGGCGAGCCCCAGGTCGAAGCGCGAGGTCCCGATTTCCACCTCCGCCGGCCTCAGCGTGAGGCCCGTGGCCCGCACCGGGCCCGTGGGGGTGTTCAGCAGCGAGAAGTAGGTCTGCACCAGCGGATTGCGGCCCAGGTCCCTGCGAGGCTGGAGCTCCTCGACCAGCTTCTCGAAGGGCAGGTCCTGGTGCTCGTACGCAGCCAGGGTGGTGTCGCGGACCTGCGCGAGCAGGGCGCGGAACGAGTCTCGCGGACGCACCCGAGCCCGCAGCACCAGCGTGTTGACGAAGAACCCGACCAGGCCTTCGACCTCGCCGTGGCGGCGGCCCGCGATGGGCGATCCCACCAACAGGTCCTCCTGCCGGCTGTAACGCGAGAGCAGCACCTGCCACACGGCCAGCAGCGCCATGTACGGAGTGGCCCCCGCCTGGCGCGCCAGCGCGAGGAACGGCGTCACCACGTCCTGGGGCAGATGAACGGGGAAGAGCTCGCCGAACTGCGAGCGATGGGTGGGCCTCGGCTTGTCGGTGGGCAGGTCCAGCACCTGAGGCGCACCGGCGAGCTGCTCCTTCCACCAATCGACCTGCGCGGTGAGCACCTCGCCCTGGAGCCATTGCCGCTGCCAGGACGCGAAGTCCGCGTACTGGATGGGCAGCGGCGGCAGCGCCGGGCTTCGGCCCTGGGCGAACGCATCGTAGGCGGCGGCGACCTCGCGCACGATGACGCCGAGCGACCAACCGTCCGACACGATGTGGTGCATGGTCAGCACCAGCACGTGCAGCTCCGCGTCCAGCTTCAACAGCAGGGTGCGCAGGAGGGGGCCCGCGCTCAAATCGAACGGCTGGCCCGCATCCGTGGCGGCCAGCCGGCGCGCCTCGGGCTCCCGATCGCCTTCCGGCAGGCTCGAGAGGTCCGTCAGGGGGAGCGCCCAGTCCGCCGCGGGGTGGATGACCTGGATGGGGTCACCGTCACGCATCACGAAGCTGGTGCGCAGCGGCTCATGGCGTTTGACGAGGTACGCCAGCGCACGGCGCAGGGCCTCGGTGTCCAGCGCGCCTTCCAGCCTGAGCGCTCCCGGCAGGTTGTACTGGCTGCCACCGGGCTGGAGCTGATCGATGAGCCACAGTCGCTGCTGCGCGAAGGACGGCGGCAGGTTCCCATCGCGTGGCACGGGCCGGAGCGCCGGAATCTGGGGCGCGCTGACGCGCAGGAGCATGCCTTCTTCTACGAGCTCGGTGACGCGGGCCACGGAGGGCGCGTCGAAGAGCGCGTTGAGGGAGAGCTCCACGCCGAACGTCGACCGCAGCCGGGAGATGAGCTGGGTCGCCAGAAGCGAGTGGCCTCCCAATGCGAAGAAGTCGTCGTGCAGGCCCACGTGCTCCACGCGAAGGAGTTCACGGAAGAGGGCGGCGACGCGCTGTTGGAACGGAGTCATGCGCTCTTGCACGGGCGGGGCGGAAGCCCCGGGGACAGGGGTGGCAACGGGCAGCGGTAGAGCCTTGCGGTCCACCTTTCCGTTGGGAGACAGAGGTAGGGACGGCAGCGTCACGATGGCCGTGGGCACCATGTGGGCCGGCAGGTGCTCAGCCAGCCGTGCCCGCAGCGCCGACACGTCCGGCGCCGGTTCTCCCGTGACGTAGGCCACGAGGCGCTGATCGCCCGGGGCGTCTTCACGCACCACGGCGATGGCGTCACGCACGCCGGGATGCGTGCGCAGCGCGGTCTCGATTTCACCCAGCTCGATGCGGAAGCCGCGCAGCTTCACCTGGAAGTCGGCCCGGCCCAGGTACTCCAGCGTGCCGTCCGGCAACCACCGCGCCACGTCTCCGGTGCGGTACAGACGCGCGCCCGGTATGCCGCTGAAGGCATCCGGAATGAAGCGCTCCGCCGTCAACTGCGGCCGCTTCCAGTACCCGCGTCCCACCTGCACGCCGCCAATGTGCAGCTCGCCCGGAATGCCCACCGGCGCCGGCTGCCCGTGCGTGTCCAGCACGTACAGCACCGTATTCGCCACCGGCCGGCCAATCGGCACCCGGTGGAAGTCCTCTCCTCGAGGGCAGGGCCAGTACGTCACGTCTACCGCTGCTTCCGTCGGCCCGTAGAGGTTGTGCACCCCCACCGACGCGGGCAGCCGCACGTACGCCTTCTTCACCAACTCCGCGCTCAACGCCTCGCCGCTGCACACCACCCGCCGCAGGCTTCCCAGCCCCTCCAGCCCGGGCTCCTCCACGAAGGCGCGCAGCATCGACGGCACGAAGTGCAC
>NZ_JABFNS010000190.1 GCF_013116825.1 Myxococcus xanthus | reverse complement strand
ACCCCAAGTACCTGCCCCAAACCTTCATTCCCTGCCCCCTCACGTTCAGCTCCATCAAAAGCGCGTCTCCAACTCCAGGTGGAAGAGGTGGCGCGGCGGGTCGGGAGGCACACGCGCCACGCGCGCGTCCTTCAAGTCGAGCACCCACGCGTACCGCCCCCGTGCGGCCACGGCGCTCGACACCCTCCACGCGACATCCAGCGCGGTCCGCAGCTCCTGTTGGAGCCGGCTGCGCTCGGAGAGGTCCTGGTCCTTCCACACCAACCGCCCATGCAACTTCAGCGACGAGAGCGGCTGGGCGCGGACATCCAGCACGGCCTGCGCGTCGTAGCGAAGACCCTTCGTCTCGGGTGCCTGCACGCGCGCATGCCCGTACTGGAGCGAAACCGTCAGCCCCTTCGCGACGTCGGAGCGCACCCGGGCGGTGACGCCGTACCGCGCGCTGGCGCACAGGTCCGCCACTTCTTGCTCGGTGAGCGAGTCATCCGCGCACGCCCCCATCCCGCCCACGCCGTTGTCACGCAACTCCACCTGGAGCGAGGGCTGCAGCCAGGGCCGCACCCGAACGTCCCCACGCACCGAGGCACGCGCGTGCAACGTGCCCGCGCTCCCAGAGACCGCCCCATCCGCGGGCAGCGTCCAGGCGTCCACCTGCCCTCGCAGCCGCCATGCGCCTTCCTCACGATGGAGGTAGCGCAGCCGGGCGCCCAGCTCGTTGCGAACGCGCAGGCCTTCCAGCGCATCCGGGCCTGACGGCGCGCCGCTGTAGGGATTGGCGAAACCGCGCCCGTAGTAGCGCAGCGACAGCTCCAGCTCGCGCGACGTCCCTGACAGCACGGTGCGCTGCACCGCGGCGAAGTCCCCGCCGCCCCCCGCCGCGGCATCGAAGCTGCGCGTGCCTTCCAGGAAGACGTCCAGCGCGCCACGCCCCCACGCGGCGTCGAGCCCGAATGCGCCAAAGGCGCCGCCCGCCGGGTAGCGGGCGTTGGGCTGGAAGTCGAGCTTCGCCCCCTCCTGGCCCCACACAGGCCGAGCCATCCAACCGGTGAGCCCCACATGGCTCCGCGACGACAGCGCCAGCGTCGCGTTGCCACCGCCCGCCAGCTCCCGGAACATCCCCGGCAGCGTCCGCGCCGTGAGCTTCTCCCACCGGCCCTCCGCCACGGGCACCCAGACGTCAGGGGCCTTGCACACACCACGGGCGGACGACGGACACAGCGAGCGGTCCAGCACCGCATGCCGTGCCAGCGCACGGGACTGATACGAGCCGAAGCCGGTGAGCGACAGCGCGGCCCACGCCCCCAGCGGGCCTCGCACCGTGCCCGCGACACCCCGGAAGCCCTCGTCCCAGCGGAAGTCCGGGGTGACGTCCGACAAGCGTTCCTCGGGATCGCAACCCGCACGGCCCACCAGACACGCGCGCTCCAACCCCGCTGGAGGACGCACGTCATCGTCAGGAAGGAACCCGTCGGGTGACGGCAGCGCCGTGGTGTCCAGCGTGAGCCGCTGCCCGAAGCCCAGCCGGTACGTCCCCGCCAGCAGCGACGCGCGCGCTCCCGTCCACTGCACGTACAGCTTGGGCAGCGCGACAGATGTCCCGGGCGCCTCCACCACGAAGGCACGCCGCCGCGCGTCCCTGCGCGGAGGCGCCAGCGTCCGGCGGGCCAGCGTCGTCATCAAGCCCACCCGAAGCCCCGCGAGCCCTCCAGCGCGGACCTGCAACGCCAGCGGTGGCGGCAGCCCATCCGACGCCGCGAAGGCCATCATCAACCGCGCATCACCCGACAACCGCCCTGGCGTCCGCACGTCCAGGAACGGCGCGAGCCTCCGCGACGCCGCCTCCGCCAACGCGCCACCCACGGCGCTGCCTTCTCCCCGCGACCGCAGCAGCACGTCCACGTCCGAGTACGTCAGCCCCGGCAAGCCGTAGAGCGAGGCGCGCGACGCCAGCCCCAGGTCCACGCCTGTCCGCCGCAAGGCCAGCAGCGCGGAGAGTGTCTCGGCGGAGATGGTGCCCTCTTCCACGAGCGCGAGCAGGTCCTGCGTGCCCACGGACTCGGGCTCCACTTCATACGGCGCGGCCTGCGCGGGCAGCGCGCCCGCCAGCCACCAACCCAAACACCATCCCACCCAGAGCACCCGACGCACGCACCGCGCCCTGTGCACATCCGGGACCACGATTCCCTACAGCAGCGCCCTGCTCACGGGGCGTCCGGCACGCGGACGCGCCGTCCAAAGGCGGGACACGCGTGCCAGGCGCTCAGGCCCGGCCCATGCGCGGGTCGACTTCCAGCAGGTCCCACGCCAGGAAGTACGCGGCCTCCGCGCGGCTCTCCGCAGCGACGTAGCGAAGGCGTGACTCCTCGCTACCATCCAAGGCCTCGCGCGCCTCGCGCAGGTCGGCCTCGGTGGTGAGCAGCAGGACCGCCAGATGCGGGTGTTCCAGCTCCATGGGAGGAACTCCAGATTAAACAGCATTCCGAGCAGATTGGGAGCGCCACGCGGTCCGCCTGTCGCCTGTGCATCCCCGGGGCCAGCGCCTCCCGGCCGGTCACCCCCTCCAGGTATGCTGGCACCTGGTTCCCATGGGCCACGTCCACATCGTCCGAGACTTCCCCTCCCCCCAGGAGGGCTTCGCGCGCACCGTGCGCGTCTACACCCCCCACGCATACGATGCGATGCCGGACCATCGGTTCCCCGTGCTGTACATGCACGACGGGCAGAACGTGTTCGCCCACCCCGAATCCGCCCTCTTCGAGACCTGGTGCGCCAACCTCGCGTTGGAGCACGGCGTGGGCGAAGGAAGCCTGGAGCCGTGGCTCATCGTCGCCGTGGATTCGGGCGTGGGGCGCGTGCACGACTATTCGCCGTGGAATGAACCGCGCAGCCCCATGCACGCGCGCGGCGAGTCCTACGGCCGCTTCCTGGTGGAGCACCTCAAGCCGCTGGTGGACCGCACCTACCGCACCCGGACGGAGCCGCAGTGGACGGGCGCCATGGGCTCGTCGCTGGGCGGCCTGATTTCGCTCTACCTCGGGTGCCGCTATCCGGAGGTGTTCGGCCGTATCGGCGCCCTGTCTCCCACGGTGACGTGGGGCGCCAACCAGCTCTTCGGCGCCTGGTCGGCGCACAGCCGCCGTTGGACGCGCATCTACCTGGACGCGGGCACCCGCGAGTACACGGACGCCAGCGGCGTGCCCGTCTACTACGGCGAATCCACGCGCGCCTTCTACGAGCACCTCAAGCACCTGGGCTACGCGGACCACGAACTGGCGCTGGTGTTGGATCCACACGGCGGGCACCACGAGCGGGACTGGCAGCGGCGCCTGCCATCCGCCATGCGCTGGCTGCTGGGGTGAGGCGCTTCGAATGAAGCACCGCGGGGCGGTTCCCCTGGAGCAGCGGCTCGTCTACGTCCAGGTGGTGGAGGGCCTGCTCGAGCACGGGTTGCGCGGCAGCGTGTCGCCCCGCCTCAAGCACCGGTTGCGGCAGGCGGGCATCGACCTGGACCGGCCACTGCTGCCGGGCTACCCGGTGCTCCTGTGGGGAAAGTGCCTCGACGTCATCGTCGAGGAGACCTTTCCGGGCCTGCCCCGGGAGGAGGCCTTCCGCCAGCTCGCCGAGCGCCACGTGCAGGGCTACGGGCGCACCGTCGTGGGCCGCGCGGTGTACGGCGTCATGCGGTTGCTGGGTCCCCGCCGCCTGGTGCAGCGCCTGCCGCAGACGCTGCGCGCCACCGACAACTACACGGAGGTGGAGCTCACCGAGCAGGGCCCCACCACCTATGCCATGCGGATGAACTCGCGAGTGGATGCGCCCGGCTACGCGGAGGCGCTCTTCGAATCCCTGCTGCGCCTGGGCGGCGCCGAGTCCCCCCGCGTGGCGCGCATCCACGAGGCCCCGGACAGCACCACCTACCAGCTCACCTGGACGGAGCGCTGAGCGCGCTACGCCTTGTCCTGGATGAAGCGGACCGTGTCCCGCAGGGCGTCCATGTCCGCGTGGCGGGTGAGGTACATCTCCTCGCCCAGGAGGCTGTGGTAGATGCTCGGCAGCTCGCGGTGGAGGATGAGCGACGTGCCCAGCTTCTTCTCCACGTCCGCGTGCGGGTGCCGGTAGCGGCGGGACTTGCGGCGCGCGCTGTGACAGACGTGGTAGCGCGGCGTGAAGCGAAAGTCCGCCACCGGGTCGCCCGTCACCACCCGCGCCCAGAGCCGGTACACGTCGATGTCACACGCGTAGTTCATCATGTCCACCATGAAGCCGCCGGGCGGCCGCAGGTTGGCCTCCAACGCCATGAAGCGGCCATCCGGCAGTCGGAAGAACTCCAGGTGGAACCAGCGCTCGCGCAGGCCGAAGGCGGCCACCACCTGCCGGCCCAGCACGTCCAGCGCGGGGGGAATCTCCTTGTGGCTCCAGAAGGAGATGTCGCGCTGCTCCACCACCGTCTCCATGCCTCCGTCGCTGTACTCGTGACTGAGGTTGAAGACGATGACGCCGTGCCGGTCCACGATGCCGTCGTAGGTGACGATGCTGCCGCGCACGAAGGACTGCGCCACATAGGTGGTGCGCAGCGGATGGGACAAGGCCGCGTCCACCTCCGCGTCGCTGGCCACCTTGAAGGTGTTCGCGGCGCCCACGCCCACGTCCGGCTTGAGCACCAGCGGGTAGCCCACGCGCGCGGCGAACGCCTTCACCTGCGCGGCGTCCCGGACGCGGATGAGGTCCGGGTGCGGCACGCCTGCTTCGTGAAACACCTCCGCCATGCCGGACTTGGAGCGCAGCCGGTGGACGTCCTCGGGCTGCAGGCCCGGCACGTTGAAGTCCCCACGCAAGCGCGCCTCCACCTCCAGCCAGGACTCATTGAGCGAGTCGATGCGGTGGATGCGGCCGTGCCGCCACGTGAGATAGCCCGCCGCGCGGGTGAGCGCATCCTCGTCCATGAGGCTGGGGACGAAGTAGTACTCGCGCAGGGACGCCTTCAACTCGGGATGGAGCGACTCGTAGGACGCGTCACCGATGCCCAGGACCGTGACGCCCCGCTCCCGCAGCGCGGAGATGAAGTGAACGTAATGCGGAGGGAAGTGGGGGGAGATGAAGACGAAGTTCATGGCTCCTCGGGGCACAGGCGACCATATCGCGCCGCGCGCCCGGGCCCAGCTCCTGACTGAACGCCCAGAGGCGGGAAGTCACTCCTTCCCGCCCCGGGCGCGTCTGGAATCAGGGCATCCCCCTACCCAGCGGAACGACTAGGCGTTCGGCCGGACCATGGACACCTCGAAGTGCCGCTGGACGACGTTGCCGTTGGTGGGCCCCTCCCGGTAGAGGTTGCCCGTGTCCTGGTCCACGTAGAAGCGGTTGTTCGGGTTGGTGTCCGCGCCGCGCGGCTCGTGGCGCGTCGCCGGGTCGTGGAACGTGTAGTACGTGCGGCCCTGCTCGTCCGTGCCGCGGCCCGTAATCACCACGAAGTGGTCGGTGATGCCGTCCACGTTGTCCGAGTTCCGGCCCGAGCGGTGGTCCACGCCCACGACGACGGGCTTGCCCGCGTCGAGCTGGCCATCGATGTACTCACGGCCCCGGCGCGCCGCCGCGGCGTTCACCGTGACGCCGCCGTTCGGATCATCCCCCGTGGCCACCTGGATGCGGTTGTCCGGCCCCGTCACGGTGGCCCCGGCGCCCGCGGCCATCACCACCGCGGCGCGGAAGCAGGCCTTGTCACCGGCGCGCTCCACCTTCGACGCGTTGTACTGGCTGACCCACGGCGTGGCCGTCTGCACCGCCGGGCGGTCCGCCGCGGGGGCAATCTCCGCCGTGTCGTTCAAGTCCGTGGGCGTCGCGCCCCCGGTGGTGTTGGAGGCCTGGAGGTTCTCCGGGCGCGGGCGCGGGATGGGGACCTCGGCGGGCAGCGCCGTGGTTCCCGCCGTGAGGTTCTCTGGGCGCGGGCGGGGGATGGGCGCGTTCTCCACCGCGCCACCACCGTCGCGGTAGCCGCGCGCGTCCAGGGCCCGGACCAGCGCCGTCTCACGCCGCGTCTGGTCGGCGCGCAGGCGCTGCTCGTTGTGGTCAAAGCCGGAGGCGCTGATCTGCCCGTTGTCCGTGCGGAACGCATTCACGCGCGCGTCGACAAGCGCCTCGGGCGTCACGCCACGCGGGTCCTGCGCCAGCTTGGGCAGCTCGCGGTTGAGGAAGTTCTGCGCCGCGCGGGGCGACTGCGTGTGCAGGTCGTAGAAGGTCGAGGCCAGCAGCGCGTTGTTCGGGTCCAGGCCCGCCCGCTCGGCGGCGCGCTGGTACTGCGGCGTGACGCGGCCCAGCTCGCGGTTCCAGATTTCGTCTGCGTGCGACGGAGAGGTCGCGCCGCCCCCCTGGTAGGAGAACGAGCCCCGGTTGTGCTTGGCATTGCCCGGGTCGGTGTGGCCCCCGTAGCTCGCCGTGAAGCCACCGTTCGGCGTGCGGTTGCCTTCCGAGGTGCCAACGACAATGGCGGACTCGGAGTTGGACCCGCCCTGGCGGAAGGCCGTCAGGTCGATGTTGCGATAGCCATTCTGGGTGCCAGACACCCCAGCGGTGCCCGCCGGCGTGACGCCCTGCGCCACGGTGCCCTGCGCGGTGCCGGGCTCAAAGCTGTCACGGTTCTGTGACGTCCCCGTCGGCCGGTTGGCCGGGCGCGGCATCGGACGAGGCGCATTGGCCTCGAAGCCATCGTTGGCGCCCGGAATGACCAGGGTCTTCCCGGCGACGATGCGGTCCGGGTTCTGGAGGTTGTTCGCTCGCGCCAGCGCATCGACGGTCGTGTTGTTGCGCCGGGCGATGGCGCTGAGCGTATCTCCCTGGCGGATTCGATAGGAGTTGCTACCAGTCATCAGCGGCTCCATGGGGGGCGAAGTAAGTCAGACGCCTCCATGATTTTCCGGATCAATGTCCGAAAGTTGCGCAAGCCACGAAACAACAGCCAGGGCGTTCAAATACAGCACCAATGGAGAAACCCTGACGCACCGCACCAGTCACAAGACTGTGACAGCCCCCCCCGCGGCAGCATCCAGCGTCGCTCAATAATTGACTTGGAGCTGAACGCGCGTCACGTGTCCCTGCTCCTGGATATACGGATAGCGGGACGAGGTGCGGTCCGAGATGAGGTAGGTGGCCGTCAGCTCCAAGGCCTTGTTGAGCTGCCACTCGGCGCCCATCTCCAGCTCCCGCACGTCGTAGAGCGGCGCGTTCGTCTCGAACTTCTTGCCGCCCTCATAGAGGGTGCCCCGGATATAGGGGATGAGGGATACGCCCAGCACGCCGTCCAGCTTGTACATGAGCTGCGCATAGCCGCCCCGGAGTCGGCGGCTGTCGATGAGCAGGCCCTCGACGGGCCCCTCGCCCAGCGAGGGACCGCGGCCCAGGTTGAACTCGGCCAGGAGCCCCAGCGGCTGCGGATAGATGACCAGGCTGACGATGGCGCGCGCATCCACCATGTCGGAGCCCCGGGCGAGCGCGTAGGGCGCGCCGTCACGCGGCGAGGCATTGAGGTTGAAGCGGCCGTAGTAGCCGCCCACGCCCGCTTCCACGTACTGCGAGCCGAACAGGAAGGGCCACGTGACGCGAACGACACCATGCGGCGTGTCATTGCGCTCGGCGCGGTTGGCCGTCTGGCCGTTGAAGACGCCGAGGCCGACCACGCCATAGTCGCCGGAGCCCTTCAGGTTGTTGTCGACGAGGAACTTGAAGCGCTTCCGGATTTCGTCGGGCGCCCAGTAGAAGAAGACGCCCAGGTCGCGCTCATCCTTGAGCCCGCTGTTGATGGCGTCGTTGCGGTCCAGCGCGAGGCGGTTCTGGCTGGACTGGAGGTTCTCGAAGCCGAACGGCACCTTCGACTGGCCCACGCGCAGACGGAACTCCTTCTTCGCGTCCAGGAAGATGTCCGCGTACCAGTCCCGCATGATGGTGACGTTGTACTGGTCCCCGATGACCGACGCGAAGTCCGGCTGGAGGTAGATGGACACGCGGTCGGTGACGTCACCGAACAGCACGAGGCGCGCGCGCCGGATGCCAAAGCCGGTGTTCTTGCCAAGGAAACGGTCGCCCTGGTCGTTCACCAGTTCGTCATTCACCCGGAAGCTGGGCAACCGGTTGTAGCGGAACTGCGTATAGCCCCGGATGCGGATGCGGTCGTACCAGGCCCGTTCCTCCTTCTTCGCCTCGGGCTTCGCCTCCGGCTCGGGCATCGCCGCTTCGGGAACCGGCGTCGGCTCTGGTGCGGGAGGCTGCTCGGCGGTGGACGCGGGCGCGGCCTCGTCCTGCTGAGCGTGGGCAAGGGGCGCCAGAAGCAGCGCGGAGCCGGACAGCAGGACCTGGAGAGCGGCGCGGAACGAAGCAGTGGGGGTCATGACGGCGCGGAAGTGCCAGCAGAGCGCGAAAGCGCGCACGAACTCGAGTTTGCAGTCCCGTTACAGGACGGAATGCACGACCGCAACGCACGGGCCCTCGTTTTTGCCTCACCGTCACAGGCCCCGCCGCCGTGTCACAGAACAGCCCGGCGCACGTCACCTGTTCGTGACATGCGCCGGGGTGACGACCAACGCGCTCGCGTCAGCGCTTCCAGCTGCCGTCCATCAGGCGCTGGATGCGCAGCTCCAGCGGCGGGTGGCTGGAGAAGAGCGCCATCATCCCGCCGCCGCGGATGCCGAACGCCTGCATGTTGGACGGCAGCATGGCCGGCTCCCCCTGCTGCATTCGCAGCCGGTTCAGCGCCCGCGCCATGGCGCCCGGGTCCACCAGCTGCGCGCCGCCGTCATCCGCGCGGAACTCACGCCGGCGGCTGTACCAGGCCACGATCATGCTGGCGCCGATGCCAAACACGATTTGGAGCACGATGCTGGTGATGAAGTAGGCCGGCCCCGTGCCGCCGCTCTCCTCGCCATCCTCGGAGCGGCTGAGGAAGCGGTCCACGAAGAAGCCCACCACGCGGCTGAGGAAGATGACGAAGGTGTTGAGCACACCCTGTAGCAGCGTGAGCGTCACCATGTCACCGTTGGCCACGTGGGCAACCTCGTGACCGAGCACGGCCTCCACCTCGTCCCGCTTCATGCCATGGAGCAGGCCCGTGGACACCGCGACCAGGGCGCTGTTGCGCCTGGCGCCCGTGGCGAAGGCGTTCATGTCCGGGCTGTCGTAGATGGCCACGTCGGGCATGCCGATGCCCGCGTCGCGGGCCAGCCGGTGCACCGTCTCCACCAGCCAGCGCTCCTCCTCCGAGCGCGGCGACGTGATGACCTGCGCCCCCGTGCTCCACTTGGCCATGGGCTTGGAGATGAGCAGCGAGAAGATGGCGCCGCCGAAGCCCATCACCGCCGCCATGATGAGCAGGCCCGGCAGGTTCAGCCCCACGCCGCGACGGGCGAGCAGGTTCTCCACCCCGATGAGCTGCCCGACGATCGCCAGCATCGCGAC
Source organism: Myxococcus xanthus (assembly GCF_013116825.1). Taxonomy (GTDB): domain Bacteria; phylum Myxococcota; class Myxococcia; order Myxococcales; family Myxococcaceae; genus Myxococcus; species Myxococcus xanthus_B. Next base: position 3,467 of record NZ_JABFNS010000190.1, on the reverse strand, counting down.
CACCGCGAGGTTGGTCAGGACGAAAAGTGTGATGCGCTTGGCGAAGCTTCCCTTCATGACTCTCTCTCTCCCTAGAAAAAACCTTGGGGACAACATTCAGCAGCGCGGGACGAATGCAAGCTTCGTCGGCCACTTCTTGTCCCGACCCGACTAGAACAGCCTTCTGACGGGGCACTTCCCAAGGTTGTTCCTTCAGGAACCTTAGATTTTCCCTATATGACAGCCTTGATGGGCGTTCCCCCAGGGCTTGCTCGGCCGCCGGGCTGGGAACCGGGGGCTTGCGCGTGCGGCTCCACACCGGGGGTGCGTCCCGGGCGCCAGACATGCGGCTCCACCGCCCCTCACGCGTCAGCCAACAACAGACCAGACGGTGAAGGCTGAATATTCCCACAACAATGAATGCCACAAATCCCGTCTGCCCACTGTCACCTTGGCGCAAATTTTCTGTCACGCCACGAAATGCAGCTCAATCATGAGCGCACGCTTGGATTGACACGCTTTTGTGACGGAATCCCAGGCAACTTTCTCTGAGTGGTTGGGAAAATGGATCCAACTCCATTCTTCTTCAAGGGAAGAGCCCCCCATGGTAGCCATTGCCCGCTCCTCTGCGGCTGCGTCCAGCAGCGCGTCTCGTTCCGCCTCGCCCACGCTGCGCAGCGGCGCGCGCGGCGCGGCCGTGACGCAACTCCAGAACAAGCTCAGGGCCGCGGGCTTCAACCCAGGCGCCTCGGATGGCGTGTTCGGGCCGAAGACGCAGTCGGCGGTGCAGGCCTTCCAGCGTGCGCGTGGGCTCCAGGTGGACGGCATCGTCGGTCCCAAGACGTGGAGCGCGCTCAACTCGGCGGGCGGAGCGGGCGGCTCGGGGCCCACGCTGCGCAATGGCGCGCGGGGTGAGCCGGTGCGTGCGCTCCAGCAGCGGCTCAACGTGCTGGGCTTCAAGTCGGGTACGGCGGACGGCGTGTTCGGGCCGAAGACGCAGTCGGCGGTGAAGGCCTTCCAGCAGTCCCGCGGTCTGGTGGCGGATGGCATCGTCGGTCCCAAGACGTGGGACAAGCTGGGCATCAACGTGCAGGGCCCCGTTACCAACCCGGGCGGTGGCGGTGGCGGCCGGGTCGTCACGGGCTATGTGAACGGGAAGCCGCGGCAGATTTCGCTCTCGTCGGTCCCGAACGGCAAGGAGATGCGCTCTGACGCGGCGGCGGCGTTCAACCGCATGCACGCGGCGGCGCGCGCGCAGGGCATCACCCTGAAGGTGAACAGCGGCTTCCGCAGCATGGCGGAGCAGGAAGCGCTGTACCGCGCGTACAAGAACGGCACCGGCAACCTGGCCGCGCCTCCGGGCTACTCCAACCACCAGGGCGGCATCGCGGTGGACGTCAACACGGGCGGCACGGGCACCTCGACGTACCGGTGGATGGCCAACAACGCGAAGAACTTCGGCTTCGTGCGCACCGTCCCGTCCGAGCCCTGGCACTGGGAGTACCGGCCCTGACGCAGGAGCGCGCCCTGAAGGAGCTGCGCATGGCGCTCGCGGTGCTGAAGTGAAGTGCCGTCGAGCCACCGCACCTTGCCGGTACGGTGGCTCCGGACTTCCAGCGGCTCAGCTCTTCGTAATCGGGCGGTAGCGGATGCGGTGCGGCTCCAGGGCCTCGGGGCCCAGGCGCTTCTTCTTGTCCGCCTCGTAGTCCTCGAAGTTGCCCTCGAAGAAGAACACCTTGCTGTCGCCCTCGAACGCCAGGATGTGCGTGGCGATGCGGTCGAGGAACCAGCGGTCGTGGCTGATGACCACGGCGCAGCCCGCGAAGCCGAGCAGCGCGTCCTCCAGGCTGCGCAGCGTCTCCACGTCCAGGTCGTTGGTGGGCTCGTCGAGCAGCAAGAGGTTGCCGCCGCTCTTGAGCATCTTCGCCAGGTGCACGCGGTTGCGCTCACCACCGGACAGGTCCTTCACCCGCTTCTGCTGGTCCTGCCCCTTGAAGGCGAAGCCCGCCAGGTACGCGCGGCTGGGCACCTGCCCCGCCTTGCCCAGGTCCAGGTGGTCCAGCCCGCCGCTCACCTCCTGGAACACCGAGTTGTCGCCGTCCAGCGCGTCGCGGCTCTGGTCCACGTAGGCCAGCTTCACCGTCTCGCCGATGTTCAGCTCGCCCTCGTCCGGCTTCTCCACGCCCGTCATCATCCGGAACAGCGTCGTCTTGCCCGCGCCGTTGGGACCGATGACGCCCACGATGCCTCCGCGCGGAAGCTTGAAGTTCAGGTCCTCGATGAGCAGCCGGTCGCCGTACGCCTTGCGCAGCCCCTTGGCCTCGACCACCAGCCCCCCGAGCTGCGGGCCGGGCGGGATGATGACCTCGCCCGTCGCGTCGCGCTTGTCCTGCGTCTGGTTGAGCAGTTCCTCGTAGGCCGCGATGCGCGCCTTGCTCTTGGCCTGACGGGCCTTCGGGGAGGCACGCACCCACTCCAGCTCGCGCTTGAGCGTCTTCTGGCGGTGGCTCTCCGACTTCTCCTCCAGCTCCAGGCGCTTCTGCTTCTGCTCCAGCCAGCTGGAGTAGTTGCCCTTCCAGGGCACACCCTCGCCGCGGTCCAGCTCCAGAATCCACTCGGCCGCGTTGTCCAGGAAGTACCGGTCGTGGGTGATGCAGACGATGGTGCCCTTGTACTCCTTGAGCGCCTGCTCCAGCCACGCGACGCTCTCCGCGTCCAGGTGGTTGGTGGGCTCGTCCAGGAGGAGCAGGTCCGGCTTCTCCAGCAGGATGCGGCACAGCGCCACGCGGCGCTTCTCACCACCGGACAGCTTCGTCACGTCCGCGTCGCCCGGCGGCAGGCGCAGCGCGTCCATGGCCATCTCGATGGTGCGGTCCAGCTCCCAGCCGTTCACCGCGTCGATGGCGTCCTGCAGCCGGCCCTGCTCTGCCAGCAGCTTCTCCATCTCCGCGTCGCTCATGGGCTCGGCGAACTTCGCGCTGACCTCGTTGAAGCGGTCCAGCGTGGCGCGAATCTCCTTCAGGCCCAGCTCCACGTTGCCCTTCACGTCGAGCGAGGCATCGAGCTGTGGCTCCTGCGCCAGGTAGCCGACCTTGGCGCTGGGGTCCGGCTTGGCGACACCGAAGAACTCCGTGTCCACGCCCGCCATGATGCGCAGCAGCGTCGACTTACCGGAGCCGTTGGGGCCAATGACGCCAATCTTCGCGCCGGGGAAGAACGAGAGGTAGATGCCCTTGAGGATCTCCTTGCCGTTCTTGACCTTGCGCAGGTCCTGCATCGTGAAGATGAAATTCTGGGCCATCTGGGCCTTCCTGCTTAAGGTGGAGTGAGGGCTCTGCGGGCCCTGCGGATACCAGGGTGCAACAGCGCACTCAAGGCGAGAGCGTCCCCGAACCCCGTGGGGCTCGAACGACCGGTCCCGGCAGGTGGGGGCAGCCTGGAACGAGCCGTCGCCCCCTTGGCCCGCCCCCGCACCATGTCCCCTGGGC
>NZ_JABFNS010000018.1 GCF_013116825.1 Myxococcus xanthus | reverse complement strand
GTGGGGTACCTCCTCGCGCTGGACGTGGTCCGTGTGGACGTCCGGGTGGCAGCGAAGGCGCTGCCCATGCTCTGTTTGCTCCTGTGGCAGTGGCCGCCGCTCGGACGCTATGGGCGGTGGATATTCGCCGGTTTGGCGTTGTCTCTGCTCGGAGATGTGCTGCTGGACGTGGGGCCAGGGCTGTTCCTCCCGGGGCTGGGGGCCTTCCTGCTGGCGCACGTGAGCTACGTCGCCGCGTACGTCACGGTGTCGCGCCAGCCGCGGTGGGGCAGGGCGCTGCCCTTCGTGTTCCTGGCGGTAGGGGCCAGCGCCTTTCTCTGGCCTCACCTGGGCGAGATGGCGCTCCCGGTGACGGCCTACGTCGCCGTCATCTGTGTGATGACATGGCGTGCGTGGGCCATGCTTGGGAGCCCGGGGCTTGCGCGTCGCGCGCAGGGGTTCGCGCTCGCGGGGGCGCTGCTGTTCGCCGTCAGTGACGGACTGCTGGCGCTCAAGCTCTTCGTACGCCCGCTGCCGGGCTCTGGCTACGCCATCATGCTGTGTTACTGGGCCGCGCAGTGGTGCATCGCTGTCTCCGCGCGCGAGCTCCGCCCGTCTGACGCGTCGCGAACCCTTCAGGCCGAAGGGGTGGGCTCCAGCGCCTGACGTGCGCGTTGGTACACCTTGAGGTCCCTGTCGCTGAACAGCACCACGGTGACGCGCTGGAGGGTCGGCATGCGTTGCAGCGCGGCCTGAATCTCGCGCAAGGCGATTCGCGCCGCCCGCTCGATGGGGTACCCATAGGCGCCCGTGGAGATGGACGGGAAGGCGATGGTGCCAAGGCCGTGCTGTTCCATCAGGGAGAAGGCCCGCCGGTAGCAGCGCGCGAGCACGGTCTCCTCGCCGCTGCTTCCTCCTTGCCACACGGGCCCCACGGCATGGATGACATGCCTGGCGGGAAGGGCATGGCCTCCGGTGATGCGAGCTTCTCCCGGAGGGCAACGCCCCAGGGTCCGGCATTCGGCCAGGAGGCCGCGCCCCGCCGCTCGGTGGATGGCCCCGTCGACGCCTCCGCCTCCCAACAGTGTGGAGTTGGCTGCGTTCACAATCGCATCCGCTTGGACCTGGGTGATGTCTCCCCGCATCAGCACCAATCGCTCATCGCTCATGTCATCCCCTCTTCCTGGTCCAACTCCTGGCGCACGTTCCGTGTCGGGTCAGCGGGAAGTCGGCCTATCCTGTGCCCATGTCCAATCCACTCCGAGACACGCTCCTGGGACAACTCGACATCGCCTGGGCACTCACCCTCTATCACCTGGATGGATTGACCACGGAGGACTGCCTGCGCCGTCCCGCGTCCGTGGGCCTGCACGTGCAGCAGGGCCCGGATGGAAAGTGGCATGTCGAGTGGCCCGAGCATGAAGGTTACGACCTGGGGCCGGCGAGCGTGGCCTGGCTCACATGGCACCTGGGGTTCTGGTGGTCCATGGTTCACAACCACTCGTTCGGGGATGCCACCCTGACGCGGGAGCAGGTGGAGTGGCCAGGTACCGCGGACGCCATGCGCGACTTGATTTCGCGGCGGTACACGGAGTGGCGCGCCGCCATCGAGCAGCTCAGCGACGAGGACCTCCGCTCCGCGGAGCGCACGCGCTGGCCGCTGCAAGGCAAGCCCTTCGGGGACATCGTGGCCTGGGTCAACCTGGAGTTGATGAAGAACGCGGCGGAGATTGGCTACGCGCGCTTCGTCCTGGCCGTGGCGCCCCGGCCGCCAGGGTAACGCGTCGCACGGTGCGCGGAGGCGCCCCCCCTGAATCGCGGGCGCCCGTTACGGCTTCTGGGCGTCCACGACCTCGACGTTGCGGAAGCCCTCGCAGGGTTGCTTGAAGCCCAGCACGTACTTCATCGAGTTCAGCTCCAGCTTCAGCTTGGCCCAGAGCTTGCGCGGCAGGCTCGGGCGCACGGGCTCGGGCGCCGCGAGGACGAACGCGTTCAGGTCCAGGTAGTGCGTCGCCGTGCGCCCCATGCCCTCGAAGTCGTGCTCCAGCTCCTGGGTGAGCTGGCGGAGCTCCGGCGCGAGCCCCTGGTGCACGGCGTCGGTCATCAGGACGTACTCCGTGACGGGGACGTCGTTCTTCAGCATCCGGTGCACCAGGATGACGTCCACGCCCGCCAACTCGGTGAGGTGCTTGACGCGCTGGAAGGCGACCTCACCGGCGTGGGCCACGAACTTGAGCGTCAGGGCGCTGACCTGCATGCAGCCGTCGCACCGGCACATGCGGTCGGTGATGAACTGCTCTCGCCGTGACACAAAGGCGCCGCGGATGTCCGCGACCTTCCGCGCGAAGGCGGGAAAATCGTCGCCCACGGCGTAGAAGAACGCCGCGTCTCCTTCGAGCTTGGCGAGCTTGAGCGGGCCCGAGGCATCAATGACGGCCTCGAGCAACTGCGCCACCGTCTCCTGCGCGTGCGCGAGGCTGAAGCGGTGGTGACTCATGAAGCGGGTGTACCCGCCGATATCCGCGATGAGCAGAAGCGCCTTCTCGATCGCCATGCGGCGGCCACCCTAACACAGGGTCCGGAAGCTGACGCGGACAAGATGCTGAAGCCCGTCCATCCGGAGCGGCTGGCGTGGACGCTGGCGCGGCTTACGGTTCGAGCGCAGGCATGGCCCGAGCCCACGCCCCGCCCGGCTCCAAGATGGGGCGGGTGTCGTGTTCCCAGTGAACGCTCTCAGCAAAGCGGGTTGCTGGAAGGGGTGTGGTGCCAGGAATCGTCATTCAATTCCATCTCACGCTCGCTCATCTATGCCGAACGGAGCATGAGGGATTCTCCTTAGGAGTCTGAGCGTGTGTGCATTTGCTTGTCGCGCGTGCAATCGCACAACCAGAGGGCGTCGGCCGATGAGCGTCATCAAGACGCCTGAGGTGCCCACGAAGTAAGGCAAGGTGCAGGGCCTGGTCGAGGGGAAGCTCTCTGTCTTCAGGGGCATTCCCTATACGAAGGCTCCCACGGGAGCGCTGTGCTGGAGGGCGCCCGAGCGCGCACTTCATGGCCCGGTGTCCACGAGGCCTTCGACTTCGGCTTCTCCGCGCACCAGTCCGGCCAAGTCTGCAAGGAAGGACAGCCTCGCCAAGCTGCCTCCGCCCACGCTGCCACGCGTCATCTTGGCCGCGGCCACCGCGAGCCGCAACACGCGGCAGGAGAGCCGCCCAGGGGCAGGGGCGTGACGGACCCGGTAGTGTGTCGCATCACACCGCCGGGCTGCTTCATGTCGTCGCCGTCACTTCGGCCCGCGACTCCAATGACAAGTCATCAACGCTTCGTCCCGTTCCAAAGTGTGACGGAGATGTAATGAAACAGGCATGTCGCAAGGCGTGCGCGCCTCCGAGTGCGGCAGCGCTTCAGCCGGGGTGGGGCTGGTAGGTGCGGGAGGTCATGTGTTACTGTTTTTAAAGCGTTGGGCGGTTTATCTGATTTGTCCGTTCTGCGCCTTCCCCAGATACCCGAGGTCTCCATGATGACAGTGAAGGTCATGCGGCGGTGGTCGACTGTTGGCGTGATGTCGTTGCTGGTCGGTTGCGGTCCGGAGATGGTCGAGGAGCAGGCGGAGTCGGTGGCGCCAGCGACCATCGAGCAGGACATCGTCGGTGGCACCACCACGACCATCAATGAGAATCCGTGGCAGGTGTCCCTGCGGTACGGCGGCCACTGGTGCGGTGGCTCCATCCTCAACAAGGACTGGATTCTGACCGCGGCGCACTGTGTGGATGGCTACGCCGTCAGCAGCATCGTGGCGGGCTCCACCTCGAGCACGAACACGAGCACGGGCCAGACGCGCAACGTGGCGCAGACCATCATTCATGAAGATTACGGCGCTTCCGGCAACGACGTTGCCCTGCTCCGTCTGGCCACGTCGCTGGACCTCAATGGCACCACCGTCGCGGCCATTCCTCGCGTCTCGGCGGCGGATGCCGCGAGCGGCGCCACCGACCCGACCGTGGTCGCGCGCGTGACGGGCTGGGGCGCGACCTCCTCCGGTGGTTCGGGGTCCGCCACCCTGCGCACGGTGGACGTCAACCTGATTTCGAACACGGAAGCGCAGCAGAGCTACCCCAATGAGTACATTGGCCCGGATCAGATTGGCGCCAAGGCGCCGGGCAAGGACTCGTGCCAGGGCGACAGCGGTGGTCCGCTCACCGTCAATCACAATGGCACCCGCAAGCTCGCGGGCGTCGTGAGCTGGGGCTACGGCTGCGCCGACGCGCGCTACCCGGGCATGTACGCGCGTGTGTCGCACTTCGAGAGCTGGATCGACGCCAAGCTCAGCGGGACGGCCCCGCCGCCCGGCACCACGCTGCTTGCCCAGACGAACCTGTCCGGCGCGTCCAGCACCTGGAAGCACTTCGCCATCACGATTCCCAGCGGCACGACGTCGCTCAAGGTGACGCAGTCGGGGGGCTCGGGTGACGCGGACCTTTATGTGCGCAGCGGCTCGCAGCCCACCACCAGCGCCTACAACTGCCGGCCCTATTTGGCCGGCAACGAGGAGACCTGCTCCTTCTCCAACCCCCAGGCTGGCACCTGGTACGTGTCCGTGCGCGGCTATTCGTCCTACTCGGGCGTGTCCGTGACGGCCACGATTCCGTAATCACGCGCAGGCTCGTTGGTGACGTCCCGTTGAAACCCCCAGGCCCCATGGACGGGCCTGGGGTGCTTCAAGGCGGGCTCACTCCGACCAATGCTGCTCCGACAGGATGCGGTCTCCGGTCACCGTGTCGACGTAGAACTTGACCTGGATGCCGCCCCACGGGCCCTTCCCGTAGCTGATGAAGCAGCCCTTGAAGGTGCGCCCTGCGGTGCGCGCCTGCAGCTCCGCCAGACCGTCGGTCATGAGCGTGTCCGGCAGCGGCTCGTTGCGGTCCGCGTAGCCGACCGTGCTCTCAATCTCGTTGTAGACCTCGGTGCCCGTGGCCAGCTCGGGGCGGACAGTCCAGTCCTGACCCGCGGGGAAGAGGCTGGGGTCGATGCCGAAGCACTGCGCGCTCTGGAACTCGCCATTGCCGTGGGCGCCGTCAATCACGTCCTGGATGTCGAAGTCCTGGCTCAGCCGGGACGTCCACAGGCTCTCCTCCTGCGCGTTGATGACGGCGATGAGCGCCGTCAAGGCGTAGCCCTGCGTGGCCGCGTTGCGGAGGTTGCGCAGGCTGACCGCGCCGATGCCAGTCACCTCGGAGATGGCCTGCGCTGACGCGAAGGGCCGCAGGTTGAGGAGGTGGGTCGCGCCGTTCCACGCGTACGGCAGGACGGCGTACAACGCGCTGCTGTCGATGGTGTTCACCAGGTTGACCAGGGCCGCGGCGTCATCGGTGGAGAGCGCGAGCTCGTCCAGGATGCCGGCGCAGGTGCTGGTGATGTAGCCCAGCGCGCGGGCGCCACCCTCGATTTGCGTCAGGCGCACTGGACCGACACCCCGGACCCCGGACACCTGCGCCAACGTGGAGAAGGGCGTCGTCGCGCGGTAGCCGACGAGGTTCTGGGCGACGTCACTGGGGAGGTAGGCGTCCAGCGTGGACAGAGACGCCGTGTTGACGAAGGCGAGCAGGCCCTGACACTCGGGGGCCACGTCCACGTCCGTGGTGGTGAGCGGCGCGCCCTGGTGCTCCGTGGATGGAGAAGACGGCTCGGATTCGGAGCCGGTGGGACCACATCCGACCATCAGGCTCGCGGAGAGAAGGGCTGGGACAAGACGACGCATCGAGGATTCCTCCTGGGGGTACGACGGGGGAGGAGGCTCCATACACCAGACCCCTGACTCGCCCGGCATCCTGGGATTGCTGGCTGCTGACTTCACTCATGGGCCGGGTTATGCCGCGTCCACCAGTCCGCTCGAAATGTCATGGTGCTGGAGAGAGGCGACGCGCGTGTCGAACCGGTCCGAAGAAGTCGAACGATTCATGCAGGAGCTCGAACATTCCCGGAAGGACGAAGTCGAAAGCCTGCGCACCGCCATCCTGGCCGCCCATCCAGGCATCGCCGAGCGCATCAAGTGGAACGCGCCAAGCTTCTGCTTCAAGGGCGATGACCGGGTGACATTCAAGCTGAAGCCCAAGGACTGCGTTCAGCTCATCTTCCACCGGGGCGCGAAGGTGAAGGCGACGCAAGGCTTCTCCTTCGAGGACACCAGCGGGCTGCTGCAATGGGCCGCCCCGGACCGCGCCGTCGTGACGCTTCGCGACCTGGCGGAGGTGAAGGCGAAGAAGAAGGCGCTGTGCCAGGTCGTGGTCCAGTGGATGGAAGCGACCTCGCAGTGAACGCTCTGGTATGGGGGGATGTGGCGTGCCAGTCGCTGGGAGGGACCGGGCGAAGTGCGGCGGTGTGCTACGCGTGAGGTCGCCCGGCGCTTCGCTCAAGTACGTACGTCACGGATGAGCCCCAGCCGGCGAAGCCCTCGGATGCCCCACCACCCCAGGTCCAGCTCGTGCGCCTCCTGGCTCATGCGCGCGGAGCCTGGGGCGGCGTGGGGGTTGTTGTGGACGCCCTCGCCGAACGACCCAGCACCGCGAGCACCACCCCCGCCAGCCCGAGCACGTGGAGCGGCCACGGGCGCTCGAGCAAGCATCGCCGCGGGTCGGTGGACCTGTTCACCCAAATGATGCCTGGGGTGAAGGTGCGCCCCTTGCCCCTCGTTCGCGCCATCTCGCATTCTTGGGTGGAGGGAATCCGGAATGCCGCCGCGTCAGAGATTGAGGCTCTGAGAGGGGGGATGTCATTTCATGCTCCAGTCGGGAAGTCGCAGCGGACTGGGCGCTTCTGTACGGAGCTTGTCTGTCTTGTCTGGTTTGGAATGGCGCGGGGGCGGCGCGGGAACGTCTGGAACCTCGATTCGGTCCAATGAACAGGAGGCCGGTGGCTCGCGGCCTTTTTGTCTGGATTGAGCCTGGGAGGATTCCATGAAGAATGGCCATGGACGTTGGTTGGCGTGGATTGCCGGCGTGGTGCTGCTGGTGGGATGCGGACCCGCCGATGGAGAGGCAACGCGGCCGGGCGAACCGGTCGAGGAGGAGTCCTCCCCGCCAGGGATTCCCGCTGAGTATCTCGGTGAGGGCGAAGTCGAGAGCGCCGCCATCTGTTGCAACGTCAAATGCAGCGGGACCTGGTACGGCCCGTTTCCCTCCATCAAGTACGACCTGTGCGCGAAGTACGGCAGGTATTACTGCCCGCAGAAGAAGCTCACCTATCAAGGGCACGCCTGGCGGAGCTGCTAGCCATTGGCGGTGTGCAATGACACATGAGGGCTGAAGCCATGAGAAATCAAATGAAGAGCACGTTGCCGCTGTGGATGGGGGCGCTGTTGGTCATGGGCTGTGGTGGTCCGCCGCCCGAGGAGTCGCAGGAGCCGCAGGAGTCCATCGCCATTCCAGAGCAGTACCTGGAGCAGGAGGACCCCAGCGCCGAGGATGGAGCGGTCAGCGCCCTCAAGGCCTGCTGCTTCATCCGGTGCTCCGATAACGTCTGGAGAGGTCCCTATCCCAATGTCGTGTATGGCAACTGCCGCAATCACGGAAAGTACCAGTGCGCGAGGCGGGGGCTGGGCTACGCGGGTGCGGATTGGAAGGACTGCTAGCGCGTAGGTCGCGGGGCCTCTCTCCGTTCCAGCAGAGAGGGGAGAGAGGCTTCCGCGGGTTCCGGATGCTCAGGGCATGTGGAGTTTCAGGACGTACAGGAAGTCCCGCTCGGTGCGGCCCCGTCCCAGGACGAGCCCGTCCTTCAGGATGAGCGTCTCTTCCATTGCATCCTGGAAGCAGGCCCGGGGCGTGGTGTCTCGTTTCAGGTGGAAGGTGACGGGGCCTTCACCCAGCGTCTCCCAGTAGCGCCGGGACACGAAGTCTTCCGTGGTGACGCTTCCTGCGAGCTCCGTGCGCAGTTCGCCCGTGGCGAGGTCGAAGACGCGCGTGTGCATGTCCTCGGCCAGCGTGACGAGCACCTCGCCGCTCATCGCGACGGAGAAGGGCAGGGACGGGTGGGGAAGCTCATGCAGGCGTGTGCCGGTCCGCACATCGAAGACCCGCACGCATTCATCCATGCTGCAGGCCGCCACGCGCGTGCCGTCTGCGGAGAGTCCCAGGGCGATGATGGGCTCCTGGTTCACCGTCAGGACCTGCTGGGCGCCGGTGGGGAGCGTGATGAGCGCGAGCTCTCCCGACGCTCGGCCCAGGGCGATGACGGGCGCGCTGGCCGCCGCCGCATAGGCGGGGGTGGGTTCGACCACCGCTTCGGTGTTGACGATGACCTTGCCGCCCCGGACCTCGTGGACGTACACGCGCTCGCTGGCCGCATGTCCCGACACGACACAGGTGCCATCCGGCGTGAAGTCCACCCAGGTGATGGGACCTCCAGGTCCGCGTAGCCTGTGCAGCAGGGCGCCGTCCGCCACACGCCAGAGGTGGACCGCGCCCTCTTCGATGGCGGCCGCCAGGAGCTTCCCGTCGGGAGAGAAGGCCATCGGAAGTTTGTTGACGAGGAGCGTCTGGGCCTTAGCGGCCTGTTCGGCAGGCGGCGCCAGGAGGGTGCGCACGGGGGCGAGGCTCCGCGCGTCGAGCAGCAGGATGCCCAGCCGGTAGCGCCGCTCTTGTGAGGACAGCTCGGGTTGGGCCAGCCATGCGCCGTCGGGGCTGACCTGCCAGGTCTGCGCGTAGGCCGCCGGAGAGCCGGGAGGCAGCGCCGTGGCCTGTCCCCGTGAATCGATGACGCGCGTCTCCGAGTGCAGGCGTGTAATGCCCCATGCCCCTTCGGAATGTCCCCACAGGTCCATGACGCGGTCCTGCTCGGCCAGCAGGGTAGGGCTGGGGTCCGCATCCAGGTCGCGGACATGCGTGCGCCCATTCGCCGCGGTCAGCGCGAAGCGCTTGCCGGACGGAAGGAAGGCGGCGCCGCGCTCACGGCCGTCGGAGGGGTAGGGATGCACCCGGAGCACCTCTCCGTTCCTCGCGTCGAGCAGCTCCAGCCGGTTGAAGGCGAGGGCGCCCAGCCGTGCGCCTTCGAGCCAGGCGACCTGGGAATAGGGGCCCTGGCCCAGCGCTCCGGGCACGCGCGTCCAGCCTGCCGTCTCCACTCGGATGAGGCCGTCCATGGAGGTCAGCACGAGCCAATCACCATCCGGGCTGAAGGCCACGGATGAGACGGAGGTGGTGCTGTGGATGCGAGCGGTCTGCGCGCCCGTCTCCAGGTCCCAGATGCGCACCGTGTCGTCCGACGCGCCTGAAGCCAGCCACCGGCCGGAGGGATGGAAGGCGACCGTCAACACGGACTGCTCGTGCCCTTCGAGCGTGCGCGCCTCCCGGCCCGAGGCCACGTCGAACAGCCGCACCCGCCACCCGAGGTTCGCCGCGGCGAGCCAGCGGCCGTCCGGGCTGAAGGCCACCGACGTCACCTGGCCCTCCTGGCGTGTCATGGCGTGGAGGAGCGCGCCCGTCTCGACGTCCCAGATACGCGCGTCGTGGTCGCGTGAGCCGGACGCCAGCCGCGTCCCGTCCGGGCTCCAAGCGACACTGCGCACCTCGCCCTCGTGCCCCGCCAGTTGGCGGATGAGCGTCCCGGTGGCCATGTCCCAGATGCGGACGTTCGGCCCGTCCTCCCAGGAGCCCGTGGCGAGCCGGTCGCCCGAAGGACTGAAGGCCGCGCACAGCACCTGGGCGCCGTGCCGCAGGACCTGGTCATTGCCTTCCAGCGCCTCGGGCAGGGGCCGCAGGGATTCGACCCAGGACGCGCCCTCCCGCGCGGTCCACTGCCCCCGCCAGCGCTCCGCGAGCTTCCACAGGTGCGCTTCCGCGTGGCTCCAGGGCCCCGAGTCCGTGGGCGCGAAGTGCGCTGCCGTGTCCGGGGCGTCGAACCAGCGCAGGCGGTTGTAGAGGCATTGGAAGAGCGTCTCGGGGTGCGCCCGGAGAAACGCCGCGTCGAGCGCGAGCGCGCGCCGGAGCACCTGCAAGGTCCTGAGGCCGACTGACAGGCTTTCGCTCTTGAGGATGCGTGTGTCCGAGGGCGTCCCGGCGAGCACCTCGTCGAAGATGGCCAGGAGCGCATCCATGCCACGCTCCGCCAGGAGCCCCTCGAGGGTGGAGAGTTCGGTCAGCGATTCGAGGGATGGAGAGGTGTGGGGCATTCGCGTCTCGGGTCGTTTGGGTTGACCCTACACCGTGTCAGGCGCCGCGTTCGGCACGCCTGGCGAGTTGCTTCGCGACGGCGCCCCACCCGTCGTAGAAGCCCAGCTTCTCGTGTCTGGCCCGGCCGGCGTTGTCCTTGAGGCGCTGATGGAGGAGGCCTTGGAGGAAGCCCTCGCGCTCGCTAAGAAGGCCAGGCCGCCAGGCCGGAGGCAGGCACAGGAGACCCCGAGGGCATGCCCCCCGAACGAATCAACCGCGGTGATGTGTTCTGGGTGGCACCCGACGACTCACGAGGCCCGGTGCCCGGCTATTCGCACCCTCACGTGGTGGTTCAGGACGATGTCTTCAATCACTCACGCATCACGACGGTGGTCGTGTGTGCGCTGACGTCGAACCTGCACCGGGCCAGCGAGCCGGGGAACGTGCTGCTCGAAGTGGGAGAGGGAAACCTCCCCAAGCAGAGCGTCGTCGTCGTGTCGCAGGTGTCCTCGGTCGACAAGGCGCGTCTGGGCGCGCGAATCGGGGCGCTGTCGGACGCGCGGGTGGAGCAGATTCTTGCCGGCCTGCGCTTCCAGCAGGTGTCGTTCTTCACGAGGCCGTGAAGTCCCTCGTGATTTCGAGGGGTTCTGCCGTTCCTCGAAAAAGAAGCGCCTGCCGTGAAGGGATTTCTTCCTCGCGCCTCTGAGCTTGCGGAAGGAGGAAGGATGACCTCGAAGAACTGCGACGGGTATCAGCTCGCGCTCGAGATGAGCCGCCACGGTGCTCTCGACGGGCGGGAGAAAGAGGAAGCGGAGCAGCATGCCGCGACGTGTCCGGAGTGTCAGCGGGCCCTGGCGCTTTCGGCGGCGCTGGACCAGGCGCTTGGTGGCGTGAGCGTTCAGGCGTCGCGCTACGCGGAAGTCTCGAAGGCGCTCGCCAAGGACCGCTTCTGGCTGAAGTACGGCCCGTGGGTCGCGCTCGGGTCCTTCGTGGGGCAGGGCGTGTTCCTGGGCCCTCTGTTCGCACCGGAGGCGCCCCTGCGGTTGTGGGCGATTGTCTCGGCGGTCGGGGTGCTCTTCGCCGGAGGGCTCGCCTTGACCCTGCGCGGCCTTCAACGGCGGGCCATCGAAGCGGCCAGTGTCGGCGTGGACACGTGGATGGCGCAGCGGCGGGCACGCATCGACACGGAGCTCAAGGACCTGGCCACCCTCCTGTGGCTCTTCCCGGCGATGTCGGTCGCGATGGCGGGGACCGCGTTTCTGATGCGCGACAAGGGGCTCCTGGGGGTCGTCACCCTGCTGTTTGCCGCGGGAGTGAACCTGGGCATGACGGTCTACCTCGCTCGGACGCGCAGGCCACGACTGCTGCGCGAGCGGGCCGAACTCGGGGTCGCGCCGTGACGCCGCGCATGCCCTTCGATGAAGAGGCCCTGCGGGCCGCCGCGGTGTCGGGCGACGCCGCCGCGCGAGAGAATGTCATGCGCCACCTGTACGAGGCGCTCAGCGGGAAGCTGTACGTGCTCTGCCATGGAATCACCCGGGACCCGAGCGACGCCCAGGACGCCGTCCAGGAGACGTTCCTCTCGATTCAACGGGCCCTGCCGCAGTTCCGGGGGGATGCGCAGCTGTCGACGTGGGCGTATCGCATCGCGGTGCGGGCCGCCGTGGCCGCGAAGTCGCGGCGCGAGCGTCACCGTGGCGACGCGGTCGACATCGAGATGGCGGACCCTCGGGCGGGTATCGAGGAGACCTTCGAGACGCGGGAGCGGAGGCGCAGACTCGAGGTGGCGATGAGGACGCTCTCGCTGGAGCACCGCACCGTGCTGTCGCTCTTCGCCGTGGAAGGCCTGTCTCACGCCCAGATCGCCAGCGTCCTCGGGATTCCCGAGGGCACCGCATGGTCGCGCTTGCACCTGGCTCGCAAGCGGCTGGCGGCGGCGCTCGAATCCACCGCCCCATAGCCTGGGGCGCTCCATCCACGTTGTCGTTCAACCCCGCGGTCTCATGGCCGCGGAGAGGAGACGGTCATGTCCAATGTCTATCTGGAGCAGGCGTCGCGCGGGCGGAATCAGCCATGGCGGTATGTGCTGACAGCAGCCCTTGTCGGGCTGGCCGTCGTGCTCTTCAACGCGCCGTATTCGGCGTTCCTGTTCCTGGCGGCGAGCCGCTCGGGGGACGCGGCCTTCCGGTTCGACCCGGTGGCGGGCGTCGTGGAGGGAGTGCCGTTTCCGGTGTTCGCGGTGGGCATGCTGTCGTTCGCGGTAGTCATCGCTGCGCTGGCGCTCGGTGTCCGCGCTGTGCACAAGAGGCCCTTCTCGAGTCTTCTGGGGCAGGAGGGGGGCTTCCGCGTCCGTCCCTTCCTGAAGGCGGCAGCCGGTGCGTTCGGCGTGCTCAGCGTGGCAGCGGGTGTGAATGTCCTGATGGACCGCGAGTCCTTCATCCTGAACTTCGACGCGTCGCGCTTCTTCGTGGCTCTGGCGCTCGTGCTGGTCCTCACGCCCATCCAGGCCGCGGCGGAGGAGCTGCTCTACCGTGGGTGGCTCATGCAGGGCGTCTACCGACTCCTGCCTCGGCCGTGGGTGGCCGTGGCGGTGAGCAGCCTGCTGTTCTGGGCCGCGCATCTGCCCAACCCCGAGGCTTCGGGAACGCCGGGGTGGTCGGCGGCCTACTACCTCACAGTGGGCATCCTCCTGGCCTGGGTGACGCTCCGGACAGGGCGGCTGGAGACGGCCATGGGGCTCCACGCGGGCATGAACCTGTGTGCCTTTCTCGTCACGGCTCCAGCGACGGTCATGTTCCGGCCCGCCAGCCTCATCATCGACGCCCAGCCGAATTCCATGCGTGACGTTGCTTTCATTGCCTTGCTGGCGGTGGGTACAGTCCTGGTGCTCCGTCGTGCCGATGACAGGCCATTCGCGGAGCGGGTGTCTGTGCAGTAGCCTGTCTGGTTTTTCGTGGGGTTGAGGTATAGGCTGTTCTGATGAGAATGAACTCCCGAGGATATTTGGCGTCGCTCGCCGTCATGGCTTTGAGCAGCGTGGCCTGCGGTGATGTCGACCCTGAAGAGGCCGTGACGATATCGCAGGGGGTCTATGGGATGACCTCCTATGTCAATGACGTGTGTTCGTCTGGGTGTGAGCGCGAGCCGCGGTCGATGACCTTGCTGGTCAAGTCCCTGCCCCAGGACATGGACGTGGCTTCCGTGACATCGAACAAGGATGGCTTCTACGAAGCCGCGCTAGGCCTGGGGGATTATCGAATCTGCACGACGTTCGGGCGCTGCACGGACTTCTCGGTGGGCATCAATGAAGTGGTTCGCCTCGACTACGAGATGTCGGTGGGGCCGGGGTGGTCGAGGTAGCAGCCCGTCGCGCCCCGCGGAATGGGGCGCTGACTGGGTGGCCCACGGTGGCATCCTGAGCAGAGCGCAGCCGAGGGCCGGCGGCGGCGGTCCCTTCCGGCTGGACCCTCGGCGTCAGCCGTGATTCATGAGTGGCTTCGGTCTCGCGCTCCAGCGCTTGCCGTCGCCCATGCACTCCGCCGCCGAGCCGACAGTCCCCCGCTTCTGGCCGTTGATGTTCACCCTGTTTGTCGGGTCGTTCATGTCGGTGCTGAGCTCCAGTACGATCACCATCGCCATTCCCGAGCTCCAGCGGCACTTCGGGGCGGAGCTGTCCTCCGTGCAGTGGACCCTGACGGGCTTCATGCTCGCCATGGGAACGAGCGCCCCGCTCACCGGCTATCTGGGCGGACGCTTCAGCTTCAAGTGGGTGTACGTGGCCAGCCTGGTGGGCTTCCTCGCGGCCTCCGTGCTGTGTGGGGTGTCCTGGGATACGCGCGCGCTGGTGGCCTTCCGGTTCGTCCAGGGGGCGTTCTGTGGCGCCATCATGCCGGTGACGATGACGCTCATCTACCAGTTGCTGCCTCGTGAACGGCAGGCGCTGGCCGCGAGCCTCTGGGCCCTCTCCTCGATGCTCGCTCCCGCCTTCGGGCCCACGCTGGCGGGCTGGCTGATGACGCTGGGCAACTGGCGGTGGTTGTTCTTCATGAACGTGCCGCTGGGCCTCGCCGCCGTGGCGATGGCGGTGCGGACCGTTCCCTACTACCGCCTGGAGGTCCCGAAGGCGTTCGACTTCCCCGGGCTGCTCACCGTCATCACCGGAACGCTGGCGCTGCTGATCGCCTTGAGTCAGGGGCGGGCCTGGGGATGGACGGATGCGAAGACCGTGTCGCTGGCCGTGCTGGGGACGGTGTCACTCGTCTACTTCGTCGTCCGCCAGCTGCGGACGCATGCGCCGCTCCTGGACCTGCGGGTGCTGGCCAACGGCCGCTACGTGGTGACGTTGCTCATCTCGAGCATCATCACCATCAGCCTCTATTCGGGCGCGTTCCTCATCCCGTTGTTCCTCCAGGAAATTCAGGGCGTGACGCCGCTGAAGACGGGGTTGATTCTTCTCCCGGCCTCCCTGGCCATGGCGCTCCTGATGCCCCTGGTCGGGCGCATGTACGGCACGCTCGGGCCGAGCACGCTCATGACGACGGGTGTCCTGTTGATTGCGGGCGGCACGTACGCTTTGAGCCACCTGACGCCGGACGTCTCCCACACCTACGTGCTGATGTGGATGCTGGTCCGGAACGTGGGCATCTCCCTCTCCATCATGCCGGCCAGCAACGCGGGCATGGAGCAGCTCTCGCGGGAGCTGAGTGGCCACGCCTCGTCCATCAGCAGCTGGCTGCGAAACGTGTTCGGGGCCTTCTCGATTGCCATCTTCACGTCGCTCCTCTCCTCCTTCGCGGCTCGGGAGGCGCAGGTGCTCGCGCGGGAGGGGATGACGGAGCGTCGTGACATCGAGCTGCTCTCATTCGTGACGGGCATCAACCACGTGTACCTGGTGGCGACAGTCATCGCCCTGGTGGCCGTGCCCTTGAGCCTGATGGTCCGCAAGCACGTGAGCGGGCTGCAAGCCTCCCGGGGCGCCCGCTAGCGGGCGCGGCGGCCTTCACGCACCTGGGGCCACCAGTCCCGAGTTGTCGCGTGTGATTCACCCTTCCGGGATGGGCGTGTAGCCGCCCACGGTTCCGGCTACGCTGTGCCGCGCATGAAGTACGCCTTCGTTTTCGCCATGGCTGCCGTGTTGATTGCCTTCCTGGCCCTGCGACTGGGCGGCGTCGCGTGGCTTCTGTTGTGGCCTGGGGTGAGCTTCACTTTGGTGGCACTCGCCTACGCTGGACTGGGCGAACACGCTTTCGGCAAGCGCGTGGACGGGCGGATGCAGCCCTGGGCAGTCATCCTGCTCCTGCCTTATCTCGTGCTGACATGGGGCGCTTGGCATCTGGTTCGATGGCTGTCGAGAGAGCGCGCGTTCGACGAAGTGGTGCCAGGCGTTTTCATTGGAAGACGCTTGCTGGCGGGAGAGCTTCCGGACGGCATCGTGACCGTGCTCGATCTGACGTCTGAGTTCGTCGAACCGGAAGGAATTCGTCGCGCGGGCCGGTATGTCTCCCTGCCCATCCTTGATGCTTCGATTCTGCCCGTAGCGAGAGTGGCCCCTGTCCTACGTGAGCTGGCTGTCGGACCTGGGGTGCTCTACATCCACTGTGCGCAAGGGCACGGACGCACCGGCATGATTGCGGCCGCGCTCCTCATTGCCCGAGGGGATGCGTTGGATGCGTCGACCGCGCTCTCAATGGTGCAGCGCGCGCGGCCCGCGGTGCGACTCTCTGCGACGCAATCGCGGGCCCTTGCGGAACTGGCCACGGCGCTTCTTGCTGCGCGGCCGGGCGCCGGCGCAGCTCTCCCCTGAGCTGGCTTGATGCAGATGCCTCTTGTCGCGGTCGTCGTGAGGAATGGTGCCGCTCCCCAGGGCTCGCCCCGGAGCCACCTGGGCCACTGCTTTCGCATGCCTTTCTGCTCCACGCCCGCGCCTGAGTGCCATGTGCAGGCGCTCAGGCGGGTTGTGGACGCGGAGCCGAGAGAAGTCGCCCAGTCCGAGCTCGCGGCCATTCACTCTGGCTGTTCTCGGGGGCGAGTGGCGCATCACGCCGTGCTTTGTGCTCCCGCGTGTCCCAGCCGCTGAGCGAAGAAGGCGAGGATTTCGTCTCGCGCCGCGCGAGTGGGCTCGCCCTCCGCGTCGATGAGATGGGCAGTCACGACGCTGTGGGCGCACCCGACGACTTCCGCGAAGAAGGGGGGCGGCGTCGGGTTCGCGGCGGACGTAGGCAGCACTCGGGGAACGAAGCGCTTTCCGAGCGCGGCCGTATAGGCCTGGAATCGCTGCGCCGTGCAGAATCGGTCTCCCTCGAACCGATAGGCGAGCACCGTCAGGTCGTCACGTTCGAGGCGCTCCTTCACGGCGACAAGCTCGTCAGGCGCCAGTTGAATCGCGCCGGCGTCGCTCAGGGGCAACGACGGCTGACACATGACGGGAGCGAGCATCGCGGGTTCAAGCATCATGGAGAGCGCGAAGTTCCCCGTGAAGCACATCCCAATCGCGCCGACCCCCGGACCGCCACACTCCTCATGTGCGAGGCGTGCCAGGGCACGCAGCCACTGCGTCACGGGGCTCGACTCATTCGCCGCGAACGCTCGGAACTCCGCGCTCACGCAGGCGCGTTGCATGATGGCACGTCCCTCCTCCGCGCGAGGGTAGGCACCGTCCCTGCCGAAGAGCGAAGGCATGTAGACAGTGAAGCCCGCGTCGCGGACCCAACGCGCGAAGCGGGCGACGTGCGGGCTGATGCCTGGCATCTCGGCCATGACGATGACGGCGGGGCCGCGGCCGGCGACGTAGACCGTTCGCATGGCGTCGTTGAGGGTGAGGGGCCGCCGGGCGAAGTCATCGAGAGGGTCGTCGGCCGTGGAGTCAGGTGTGGATGGACGCATGCCTGGACGATGCGGGAAGTCCATCCTCCGCGACCAGTGGCGAGATTGACAATGAACGGTCTATTCTTGCCACCGTGATTACGCATGTGGTGTTCGATGGCGTGGCAGAGGGCTCGCTGGGCGTGGGGCTCGATGTGGTCGACACGGCCGCACGACTCGTCGAGGCAGGGCTCGCCACGGTTCCCCGGGGTGCTCAGGTCTTGCGTCAGCGGGTGGTGTCGCTCGACGGTCAGCCGGTCCGCTCGAGCACGGGACGCCCCGTCTCCGTGGACGGCGCGCTGAGCCTCCGAGGTGTGAAGGCTGGAGACGTGTTGCTGGTACCTGGGCTCTCCGCGGCGAGCGAGCGCGCCATCGAGCGGTTGCTCTCGCGTGCCGATGCGGCGCGGGGCATCACGTTGCTCGCGCGCGCGGCGGCGAAGGGCGCCATGGTCGCGGCCTCGTGCTCCGCGACCTTCGTCCTCGCGGCGTCCGGCCTCCTCGCGGGGCGGAGCGCGACGACGACCTGGTGGCTCGTCCCCTCGTTCGTGCGTCGCTTCCCCGAGGTCGCCCTCCAGCCGGACCGGATGGTTGTCGAGAGCGACGGCGTCCTCACCGCGGGCTCGGCCTTCGCGCATGCGGACCTGGTGCTGGCCATCGTCGCGCGGGTCGCGAGCCCATCACTCGCGCACCTGGTGGCCCGCTACCTCGTGCTCGACGAACGTGTCTCACAGGCCAGGTACATGGTGATGGAGCACCTCCGCGTCTCGGACCCAGCGCTTCGTGCCGTGGAGCAATTCGTCGCCGCGAATCTGGGCCGGCAGCTGACGCTCGATGAACTCGCCCGTGCCGCTGCCACCTCCTCGCGTACGCTCGCGCGGCGGGTGCAGGCCGGGCTGGGCATGACGCCGCTCGAGTTCGTGCAGCGGGTGCGCGTGGCTCACGCCTCCCACCTGCTCGAGACGACCCATGCGTCGGTCGAAGATGTCGCTGCCCGGGTGGGTTATGCCGACACCGCTGCGTTCCGCCGCGTGTTCCGGCGGTACGTCGGAGAGACGCCACGAGGAAGGCACGGCAACTCACGCTCCCGGCGCTCAACGCTGAGCGCGCGCGATTCACCGGCGCCCTGAGGGCTTGCGCAGAGATGTCCTGCCCCCGTGCAGCGGGGCTGGCAGCGCAAACGCAGACGCCCCTTTGGACTTCCCGTTTTTGGTGCGGTAATAGCTGTCAGTCAATGAACTCAAGAATAAGCAGTATGACTGGGGTATGGGCAGCAGTGCTTGGCGCGCTCTTGCTCACGGGGTGCACGAAGGACGGTGCGCCGGAAGCCGGCACGGGGACCGCGCTGCGGGCCGTGAGCTCGCCGGTGACTGTGTCAGAGGCGGTGGCCATCACCAGCCAAGGCATGACGCAGAACGGCGCGGCGCATCGCAATCAGGCGCTGCTCGGGGTGTTCCAGACCGAGGACTATGAGGTCGAGGCCTTGTTGCGCTTCCCGCAGACGGGCGTGCCGGCTGGGGCGGTGGTTCAGAGCGCGACGCTGCGTTTCGCGGTGGAGACCTACACCAGCGACTTCTCGATTCGAGGCGCGTACGTGCAGGCGCCCTGGAACCTGGCGGCCAACGGACTGGGATGGCAGTTCCGCGATGATGGGCTGGAGTGGGACCGGCTGGGGGCGGCCGGACAGGGGACGGACCTGGTCGCCGGTTCGTCGTTCGAGGTCTCCACGTTTCCGGGCACGGTGAGCGTGCACGACGTGCCACTCGACGTGGCGGTGGTGCAGTCGTGGGTGGACGACCCGTCGACCAACCAGGGCGTGATGTTGGCGAACTCGAAGATTGGGAAGGTGGCCAAGGTCTTCACCAGCCTGGCTACCCAGCCGGAGCGCCGGCCGCTCCTCACCATTGAGTACACCGCGCCTGCGCCGCGCAGCGACACCACGCCTCCGTCTGTTGCAATCACGGCGCCCGCGGCGGGCGCGACGGTGCAGGGCGTGGTCGGCATCACCGTGGACGCGAGCGACGACGTCGGCGTGGTCGGCGTGCAACTGCGCATCGACGGCCGCAACCTCGACTCGACGCAGCTCGACACCCGCCTGTTCCGCAATGGCAACCATGTGTTGACCGCGCACGCGCGCGACGCCGCTGGCAACCTCACCACCTCGGCGCCGATCCCCGTCACCGTCTCCAACGCGGTTGTCGACACCACGCCTCCCGAGGTGCAGGTGACCGCGCCCGTCGGGGGAGAGACGGTCAGCGGTCCCTTCACGGTGCGGATGAGCGCGAGCGACAACGTAGGCGTCACCCGGGTCCACGTCGAACTCGACGGCGTTCAGGTCGGCGCGCCGGACGTGGCCGCCCCCTGGTCGGTGACGCTCGACACCGAGGCGCTCCAGCCCTATGGGCTCAGGCAGCTGACCGCGGTGGCTCGCGATGCCGCTGGCAATGTCACCGTCTCCACGCCGGTATCCATCAACGTGAGCGCGCCGCCTCCCGACGTCACGCCGCCCCAGGTCCGAATCATCGCGCCCGAGAGCGGCGTGACGGTGGGCGGTACCCTCCAAGTCAGGGTCGACGCCCAGGACAATGTGAGGGTTGCTGGCGTGCAGTTGCAGGTGAACGGACAGGACTTCGGGAGCGAAGACCTCAGCTATCCCTATTGGATCAACGTCTCCACCACCCTCCTGGGGGACGGCACCTTCCCGATGACGGCGGTGGCGCGGGACCGCGCCGGCAACCGGACCACCTCCGCGCCCGTCATGTTGACCATCGCCAACGGGCCGCCCGTTGTGCTCGATATCCCGGTGGCGCACCCTCGGGTGTGGTTCACGGCGGACCGGCTGGCCCGGGCCCAGGCGTACTTCGCGCAGCACCCGTACACGCCTGCCGCGAACGTGCAGGCGCCCGAGCAGGCCATCGATGCGGCAATGCACTCGCTGCTCACCGGCACCCCGGCGTCGTGCCGCGCCGCGATTGACTGGGCGGTGCGCACCGAGATTCCCATCTCCGAGAACACGGTGTCGAGCGATCCGGCCCGCTGGTACGGCGAGGCGGCCATCCTCACCTACGACTGGTGTTTCGCCCACCTGCTTCCGACGGAGCGCACGCTCCTGATCAACCGGTGGAACTTCGCCATCGAGTCGCTCAACGCCAATCCGTGGGGTGGCATCGGCATGGAGGGCAACAACTACTACACGGGGTACTTCCGCAACGCGCTCCTGTGGGCCATTGCCAGCTGGCATGAAAACCAGCCGTTCGCCAACGAGCTCCTGCAGTACGCGATGAAGTCACGCTGGGCCTTCTCGCTGCGGCCCTATCTGGATGGGCCGGCGGCGGGCGGCGCGCCGCATGAGGGCTCGACCTACGGTCGCCGGACGTTTGGCTACATGACGGTGCCGTTCACCACGCTGGGGCTGTATGGCCACGACATGTGGAACCAGACCGACTACTTCATGGCGTCGGTCTTCTGGTCCATCTACTCGACCACGCCGGGGCCCACTCGGAGGGGCCAGTTCCAGCTGTTCGAGACCTTCCCATTCAATGACGACGAGCGCTGGCTGAACCGGTGGAATCCCACCAACACCGCGCAGACGTCGCTGGGCAGCTACTTCGCCCCGCTCATCGAGGAGTGGTCGGACCAGCCCGTCGCGGGCTATGCCAAGCGCTTCCTGGAGCTCACCGGCCATCCGATTGACGACCGTCTCATCCGGTACGTCTACAGCGACACGCTGGCGGCGGTGCCGGCTCGTGACCTCGCGGAGCTGCCGCTCGACTACCACGCACCCGGCCTGGGCATGGTGTACGCCAAGACGGCGTGGGCGGCCGACGCGACCCTGGTCAACCTGCAGTTTGGTGTGACGGCCAACGCGGGCCATGAGCACCGCGACTCCGGCAACTTCCAGGTCTGGCGCGCGGGCGAGTTCCTGACCCGAGAGACGGTGGGCTACGCCAACTCCATCGTCGGATACGCCGGTGGCGCGGCGGTCGACTGTGCGTCACCCGTGGCGCACAACACGCTCTTGTTCGAGGGACGGGGCACGGTCGGCTACTACCACCACGCGCCGCGAATGCTGCGCCTGGAGTCGTCGTCCGTGGCGAGCTACGCCGCGGTCGACCTCACCGGCGTGTATGACTTGAACGCCGAGTGGGCCCACCGCGAGGCCGAGGTCGGCAACCCTCACGCGGGCCGGGTGGTGCGTGAGACCTTGTTGGTGCGTCCGCTCGACACCCTGATTGTGTTCGACCGGCTCGAAAGCGCACGGGATGACGCCACGGTGGCCAAGACCTTCCTGGTTCATTTCCCGGAGTCCCCGGTGCTCATGGGCAACACCTGGTCCGCGAACAGCGGCGGGCAGCAGCTGCGGGTCAGCACCCTGGTTCCTGCCAATCCAGTCCGGCGAATCGTCGACGAGCGCGGCCCGGTGCGCGGCGATGGCACCTACCCGTACCCGGTGGGCCAGTTCCGTGGAGAGGTTGAGACCCGCGGGGAGGTGGTGAGTCACTTCCTTCACGTCGTGCAGGCCAAGGATGTGGCCGACAGCGCGGCGCTGCAGCTCACGCTCGACGAGACGGCGACCGCGTACAGCGTGACGTTGAGTCACCCAACCCGCGGAAGCGCGGTGGTCCGCTTCGAGAAGGGGATTGAGAGCACTGGCGGCAGCTTCGGCTACGCCGCCAGCGGCGCGGTCACTCCGGCGCCCCTGCGCGCGGGGGTGCAGGCGATGACGGTCACCCCGAGCGGGCCGGTGTGGGGCCCGTGACCGGCTGAACCCGACCCGCGACATCGGCCTGGAGCACCGCAGCCTCTCGCTCCAGGCCGGCTGCATTCTCGGGCAGCGTGGAAGCTGTATTCAGCCAGGAGACGCCCCTTCCTGGGCTTCTTGCTTCAAGGCTTCCACCTGCTGCTGGATGCCCTGCAACTGGTCGAGCCTGCGCTTCAGTGCTTCGCGCAGGTCGCGCTCATCGGTGTGAAGGACCTCGTCATGCAACTCCGCGATGCTTTCAGACAGGCACGCGTGGAGGACGTGGATCTGCTGCTGGGAGAGCTCCAGGACCATGGGTCACCTCTCTGACCGCGGAACAACGGAGACACGCCTCCCTCTCCCCGGAGGACACGGGTGCGAACGCGCGCACGTCAGGCCGCTGGGCCGGTGCCGCCGCACCTGAGGCCTGTCGCGCAGGTGGTCGCGGTACACCATGAGTGTAGTGCGCGCCCGCCCGCTGCCCAGGGCACTCCCGGTCAGGCAAGGGTGGGGGTGTTCGGTTCGCTCCCCTTGGGGTGGGGCCACCCGGTGGCCAGGCGTGCCCTGGCTTCCCTCCGGCGCTCCGGAGCACCGCGCGGCTGATGGGGCCGCGCGGTGCGAGCTGCCGGGGGGGCGCGGCGCCTCGGTATCCGAGGCGCTGCGCCGGTGCGACTACCGCAGCGCGATGAGCGAGGCCACGAGCAGGGACACGACGCTCATGACCTTGATGAGGATGGCCACGCCAGGACCGGAGGTGTCCTTGAACGGGTCACCGACCATGTCACCGACGACGGCCGCCTTGTGGACCGCCGAGCCCTTCGCGTGGCCCGGCAGCTTGCCCTTCTCGATGAACTTCTTGGCGTTGTCCCACGCGCCGCCCGCGTTGGCCATGTAGAGGGCCATCGTGGCGCCGACGACGAGCGAGCCGGCCAGCAGACCCGCCAGCGCACCAGGGCCCAGCAGGTAGCCCACCAGGGGCGGGGCGGCGACGGCGACGATGCCCGGGAAGATCATCTCGCGCAGGGCGCTCTTGGTGGCGATGTCGACGATCTTCTTGGGGTCCGGGTCCGCCTTGAGCTCCATCAGCCCCGGAATCTCGCGGAACTGACGGCCAATCTCCTCGACGATGGCACCGGCCGCGCGGCCCACGGCGAGCATCGTGGAGGCGCCCACCAGGAACGGGAGGATGGAGCCCAGCAGCAGACCGACGATGACGTTCGGGTTGGTCAGTTGCAGGCTCATCTCCGGCAGACCCGCGGCGATGCGCGTGTGGTTGACCTCGAGGTTGAAGGCGGAGAAGAGCGCGATGACGGTGAGCGTCGCCGAGCCGATGGCGAAGCCCTTGCCGATGGCCGCCGTGGTGTTGCCCACCGCGTCCAGCTCATCGGTGATGGCGCGGACCTCGGGGCCCAGGCCGGACATCTCAGAGATGCCACCAGCGTTGTCGGAGATGGGGCCGTAGGCATCCACGGTCATCACCACGGCGGTGCCGCCCAGCATGCCCACGGCGGCCAGCGCGAT
Organism: Myxococcus xanthus; assembly: GCF_013116825.1. Lineage (GTDB taxonomy): Bacteria > Myxococcota > Myxococcia > Myxococcales > Myxococcaceae > Myxococcus > Myxococcus xanthus_B. The sequence continues at coordinate 59,471 of NZ_JABFNS010000018.1, read as the reverse complement.
GCCGTACAGGCCAAGCGCCTGGTCCGCGATGTAGGCCACCAGGGCGATGGTGGCCATCGGGATGCCCACGCTCTCCATGCCGACGGCGAGGCCGCGGATGAGGTTGGTGCCGGCGCCCGTGACGGAGGCCTCCGCGATGCGCTGCACCGGCGTGGACGACGTGTAGTAGTCCGTGACGAGGCCGATGATGGCGCCGCCGAAGGCGCCCGCGGCCAGCGCCACCGTGATGGCCTGGGACAGGCCGAACACCTGCATCATCACGAAGGACAGACCCACCAGGATGACCGGGGGCAGGATGAGGGCGCTGCGCAGCACCTGCGCGGGGTTCATGTGCTTGAGCGCGCGCGCGATGAAGATGCTCAGCAGGCTGACCAACAGGCCTACGGCGGACAGCACCAGGGGGAGCACCACGCCCGCCACCTTCGCGCTCCCGGTCGCGGAGGGGTCCACCACGAGGCGGGAGAGGTCCGCCGCGCTGGCGGTCAGCGCGATGGCCATGGCGGCGACAATCGCGGCCACCATGGACTCGTAGATGTCGGCGCCCATGCCGGCCACGTCACCCACGTTGTCGCCCACGTTGTCGGCGATGACGCCCGGGTTGCGCGGGTCGTCCTCGGGGATGTTCTCAATGACCTTGCCGGCGATGTCGGAGCCGACGTCCGCGGCCTTGGTGTAGATGCCGCCGCCCACGCGGGCGAAGAGCGCGATGGAGCTGGCGCCCACGGCGAAGGAGTGGAGGACGGGGGACAGCTGCGGATGCCCCTGGAAGGCGTAGTAGACGCCGCCCATGCCGATGAGGCCCAGGCCGGCGACGGCGAGGCCCATGACCGCGCCACCGTCGAGCGCGACCAGCAGCGCGTTCGGCTTGGAGCCGGTGCGCGCGGCCTGCGCGGTGCGCACGTTCGCGAACGTCGCGGCCTTCATGCCGATGTAGCCGGCGAACAGGGAGAGGAACGCGCCGAGCACGAAGCTCCCGCTGGCGATCGGCCCCAGCGCCAGGCCGATGAGCACCGCGATGACCGCGCAGTACGCGGAGAGCACCTTGTACTCGCGGACGAGGAACGCCATCGCGCCTTCGCGGATGTAGCCCGCGATGCGGTTCATCGTCGCGTCACCCTCCGGGAGCGCCTTGACGCGGAAGTAGAAGACCGCAGCGAAGAGCAGCCCCACGGCGCCGACCACGCCCGGTGCGATTGCCCAGAAACTCGACTCGAGACTCGACAACTCCATCCAATCCTCCAGAGACGTCCCGGGAGCCTGACCTCGCCGACCGGGTCGCTCGTGTGCCGCGAAATTTGTACGGAGCGCGTATAGTTGATTTCAGCGCAATCTGGGAGTTTCCTAGGCGCGCCCCAGCAGGTTGGGAGTCCTACCAACGTTCTGGGCGGGTGCGTCACGGCCTCCAGCGCCGGGCCGGCGCTCATGCGGGGCCCGAGTCCGGATGACAGGCGGGGTGGGGGGCTGCATCACCAGGGCCTCAAGTGCCCGGACTCACTCGCGATTCTATGGAAGATACGGGGCAATACGTAGTCAGGGCCCCGTGTCCCAGGGGGCGACGCCCATGGCGCGGCCCTCTCCCGGGGGCACCGTGGACCCCGTGCGCTCAGGTTGGGGGCGGAGGCGGGGGCTCTGGGCTTCTGTGGTAACCGATCGCTGCATGAACGCACCGCACCCGCCCGGTCCGCTGCTCGTCACGGCTTTCAATGGCCTGGTCGCGGCCTATGACCGCATGAACGGCAGTACCGCATGGACGTTCCCCATTCCTGGCAAATCGGTCCCAGGGATGCGCCCGCGTCCCACGCACGTGGAGGTACGGGATGGGCGCGTGTTCGTGTTCGCGGGCGGCTCCGATGGCGTCTTGAAGAAGCGCGTCTTCCTCGATGTCCACGTGCTCGACTACGAGAGTGGACGCCCGCTCTGGACGCAGCGCGTGGCGCCGGCTCATGCGCCGAACTTCACGTCCGCGTCAGTGCTGGTGGAAGACGGGCAGGTCATCGTCGCGTACCAAGACGTTCTCGTCGCGTTCGCGGCGGATTCCGGCCGGCCCCAATGGACGCGAAGCAGCGAACATGGGGATGGGGGCAGCTACTCGCTCCAACTGCAGATGGCGGTCCATGGCGCGCGGGCACGCGTGGTGAGCTGAGCCGGCAGGCATGGCGGGAGCTGATGAAGAAGCAATCGGCCTGATGACGACCCACCTGGTGTCTCAACAATCCGGTGCGGTGCAGGGCATCGTTCACGGCGCCGTGGTCTTCGCGGAGGAGGATGTCCTCTTCAATCCAGGTGCCTGCGGCTCAACGCGTCCGCGAAGTCTTGCCCTTGCGTGTCGTGGCCGGGACGTCCTCACCGGTGATCGCGCGGGCAAGCCGCTCCGCGTCGGATGTGGCGATTCCGAGCGAGTCGAACACGCCGCTGACGAACATGTTCGCCAACCCCTGCGCGAGCGCGCGACCTCGTAGTTGCTCCATCAATGGATGTGAGGTGGGGAGCGCGCTCCCGGACCGGACGAGTTTCGACAGCTCCGGCCAGAACGTGTCCATCGAGCCCTTGAGCGGCTCGGGGACTTCCTCGTCCGGATGAGGGCCCGCGTAGTCGATGTATGCCGGGTCCGTCGCGATGCGGTACAGGGCCGGGTTCTCCGCGGCCCACCGGACGTAGGCGACCCCTGAGCGCCGGAAGGCCTCGTGCGGGTCCGTTGTCCCCTCCGTCGCGGTGATGAGGGTCGCGTTGAGTCGTCGGTTTCCCTCCGTCGCGAGCGCACGCAGCAGGGCCAGTCGGTCCGCGAAGTGCTTGTAGGGCGCGGCGGAGGACACCCCCACGCGGCGTCCGACCTCCGCGACGGTGAGCGCGTCGACGCCTTCCTCGCGGATGAGCTCGATGCTGGCTTCCAGCAAGGCGTGCTTGAGGTCCCCGTGATGGTACGGGCGTGCTCGCGTCTTCGTGGCCATGCGCGGAGCCAGGGTAGATGGACTGGCCTTTGTTGCAAAGTAAGTAAGAGTCACTTACTTTGTGCCTCGGCACAGCTTTCATCGCTCCAGGAGCAGCGGATGCGCAGCGCGAATTCCGTGAGTCCATTGTTGCGGTCCCTCTCCCGTCCCCATGGCTTCGAGCCGCTGCGGGTCGAAGGCCGGCTCCCCGAGTCCCTCCGGGGGACGTTGTTCCGCGCCGGACCGGGCCTCTTCGAGCGATTTGGCACGCGAATCGCGCATGCGTTCGAGGCGGATGGCGCCGTGACGGCGGTGCGCTTCGACGGCGGTGGCGCGCAGGGCGCGAGTCGCATCGTCGAGAGCGCCGGCTACCGTGCGGAGGAGCGCGCGGGGCGGTTTCTCTACACGTCATCCGCGTCGTGGCTCGATCGGATGCGGTCGGCCAGAAGGGACGCGGCGAAGACCACGGGCAACACCTCGACGTTCCTGTGGAAGGACCGGCTCTTCGCGCTGATGGAGAACGGCCTGCTCCAGGAGATGGACCCCGCGACGCTGGAGACGCTCGACGCCACGGGACTGGGCGTGGTGACAGGGGCCTTCTCCGCACACCCTCATCGTGTCGCTTCGCTGCGGACGACGTTCAACTTCGGGGTCCGGTATGGCCGGAAGATGAACATCGACCTGTACGCGCTGCCGGACGACGGGGAGCCGTCGAAGCTCGGCACCGTGGAGGCGCCCTGGCAGAGCATGGTGCATGACTTCATGGCGACGGAGCGGCACCTCATCCTGTTCGTGGGGCCCGTGCAGTTGAATCTCCTGCGCGCGATGGTCGGCCTGGGAGATGTCACCCAGCTCTTTCGGTGGAGGCCTGAGCTGGGAGCGCGGCTCATCGTCGTCCCGCTCGATGCCATCCATTCACCCCGGACGTTCGAGCTCGCCCCCTTCTGGCTCTGGCATTTCTCGAACGCCTTCGAGGACGCGGACGGTCCCTGTGTCGACTTCTGCCGCTACCCCGAGTTCTCGCTCGGGGAGATTGGAGAAATGGAATCGACCGGCCCCCTGCCGTTGCTGACGCGAGTGAAGCTCGACCTGAAGTCCGGCACGGCGCGTGAGACGAAGCTCTTCGACATTCCCTGCGACTTTCCTCAGGTGCATCCGCGACTGCATGGCGCGCGGCACGGTACGGTGTTCGCGCAAACCGAGCGGAACGTCGCGGACCGGAACGTCCTGGGGGTGACGCGCATCGACCTCGACGGGGGCAGAAGCTCCGAGTGGGGACTCCCGGCCGGGCATGTGCCGAGTGAGCCCGTGCTCGTGCCGCGCGAGGCGTCGCGGGACGCCACCTTCGTGCTCGACCTCGTGTTCGACTCGACGACCGACCACTCCTACGTCGCGGTGCTCGACGGCGAGCATCTCGAAGACGGTCCGCTGGCGACCGTTCACTTCGACCAGGCCATCCCCGTGACGTTTCACGGCAGTTTCGCCGCGATGTGATGTCCTTCGCTGCCTGGTGGCGCGAGGTCAGAACCTGCTTCAGCCCGAGGGAGCGCAGTGCCCGGCCGCTCTTCTGGACGAAGCGCTCATGGATGGCCTCCCGCTGGACAGCTTCGCGCGAGAGGCCCATCCATGGCCATCAATGAGCAACGGCGACTGCCTGCCGCATCAATTTGCGGCGCGGCGGACTACTCGGAGTACTCGTAGCTGTCGACGAGCTGCCAGTTGCGGTTGTAGACGTAGCGCCGGGTGAACCAGCCGCTGTGGCAGCTGCCCGTGTTGCTGGCCGTGTAGCCATAGACGAAGCCGTTGTGGATGCGGGCCTCGAGGGTCGGGGAGCCGGGGTTCTCACAGGGCTGGGTGACGCGGACGGACTGGTAGGCGGCCTCGGCGTAGACCTGCTCCTGGCCCTCGAAGTCGTAGCGGGAGTGGACGCGCTCCGCGGTGAACGTGGCGAGTTGGCTGGCCTGCTGGGCGTTGGTCTGCGTGAGGAAGGACTGCAGGTGGGCCAGGGTGGTGGCCTCGGAGGTGAGCGTGCCGGTGAGGCGGTGCACGGCGCCATTCGTGTCGGAGAGCGCCGCGCGGATGGCGGCGATGCCGGTCGAGCCCTGGTAGACGGTGGTGTCGCCCCAGGTGAAGCTGAGGGCGCCGCCAGCGCTGTATGCGTTGAGCGCGCAAGCGCCGTTGGCACCGGCCGTCTCGACGATGATGATCTTGCGGAGGCGGTGCTCGGGGTTCACGAGCGCGATGCACTCGTCGCCAGCGACACCGTCGTAGTTGCCGGCCGGGAGCACCGCCTCGACGATGTTGTGGACGCGGAACAAGGGGTCCGTGGCCTGCTGCTCGACGGACTGAACCGCATCCGTATCCGTGTCCGTCTCGGGACCGAGACAGCCAGCGGTGAGGGAAGAAGCGACGAGGAGGGACGCGAAGCTGAGGGAAGTGCGCATGGCTGCGCAAGATAGCACGCCAGATTTGCCCGTTTTAAACGGTAATAAGTGTTCCGATACGGAATGGACAGATGTCCTGTTGGCGCCCGCGCGCGGACGCTACATGCCTCTGGGCGTGTGAAAAAATTCAATGACTGCGTCCGGCTGTCCCCTGGGATTGATACAGATTTGTTACGAAAAAATAGCTGGATGGCTTGATGCAGGCATTCGGTGAATCACCCTAGAAGTCTCGAATCGAGTCCATCACCGACACCAGGGCCTCTCGATGGAGCGGCTCGGCGGGAGTCCCTTCCGTGGACCGGAGCTTTTCATCCACCGCGTCGAAGATGCCCACCAGCGCGAGATAAATCTGCTCACGCTCCTCGGTGAAGATGAAGGTGTTGCGGGCATCCAGCTTGTTGAAGCCCTCGGTGTAGGCCGTGACGATGGGGGTGAGCGCGGACACGAGGGCGGCGGGGGAGCGGTCCCCTTCGGACACGGCCTTGAGCGCGGCCGACCGTGCCTGGCGGTACAGCGCCGCGGCCTTCTTCGCCTGGGCCGGGGTGATGTTGTCGGCCCCGTCCCTGACGCGAAAGGGGTTGTCCAGGTTCTCCGCCAGCCAGTCGGCCTTGCGCGGCTGTCGCACCGACAGGTCCAATCCCTCGCGCGCAGCGGCCTTGTAGGCTTTCTTCACCTGGGCGGCGACATCAGCGGGAATGCTCGTCAACCAGAGCATGCCCAGGTGGGGGAGCTGTTCCGGACCGGGAAACTCGTCGGGTGACATCCCGAACAGGTCGCTCAATGTCAGCATGGCCAGGGCCGGGAGCTTCGCCAGCTCCGCGGTGTTTCTCAGGTAGCCCGGGGCGCCCCAGATGCGCAGCTCCGTCAGGTTCGGAAAGCGCCGCACGATGCGCGACGCATCCACGTCGCGCGCGGCCCTCAGATGAAGGCTGTCCAGTGTGTCCAGACCGGACCAGGGCATGTCCGGAGCGTCCAGGGACAAGGTCAGCCAGCGCCCATCCGCCTCGCCGTGAATCTTCAGCGCCGGGTCGGGCTGGCCGACCAGCGACAGATCCTCCAGTCCGTCGTTCAGATAGAGCTCGTGGACGCCCGTCACGTCGAGCGTGAGCCGGGACAGTTGGGCTCCCCGCAGGTCCACCCGGCGCTCACCATGCTTGAGCACCGCTGATTCATAGACAAAGGGGCGGCGCCGGATGAAGTCGAACAGGCCAGGGATGGGGGCGTCCGCATTGACAGACGTCAGCATCGGCAGCACCTCGAACACCGTCAAGTCAGGCGCGGCGGCGAGGCGAGCCGTGTCCAGCCGCTGCGTCGAGCGGCGTACCTCCATGTCGCCGACGGTGAACAGCACCTGCTCGTCGCGTGCCGCGACCATCTGCTTGAAGGCGTCGCGCTGCGCCTGGGGGATGGCCTCCCAGCGGCGCTGACTGTAGAGGGCGCTGCCGGATGGCCAACCGCTGTAGCTGTTGACGTCCTCGACGACGAGGGGTGGCCGGTGGCCCACCCGGGTGAAGCCGCGAGGAACCTCGGCGGACGCCCAGACGTGGACGCAGTGGTCCTTCCAGAAGAAGAAGTTGAAGTGGGCGGGAGCCATGGCCGCCACCGCGGCGGCGTCGGGCAGGGAGGGGCCTACCCAATCCAACGCCAGCACACAGGCCAACTCGTGCTTCCCCTCCACCTTCAGGGCGGTCACCTGGACCGCCGTGTAGGCGTCAAGCCGAGGGGTATGGACGACGAAGATGTCTCCTGGCGTGGGCTTCATGGTCGACCGGGTCCGTAAGGGGGGTGGTTCGGACCCAGTCTAGGCCATGTGCCGCATCGCTCCCTCGTTGTTTGAGGGGGAGGGGCGGCGACGGAGCACCGCCCCTCCAGACTTCAGCCCGCCAGGGGCGTCTGCCGCGCCTGCGCCTCGCGCAGCCACGCCACCGTGTCGCTCAGGGTCTGCCGGTGGCTCCGCGGCCGGTAGTCGAGCTCCTCGTGGCTCCACAGCGTCCTGAACCCCCAGTGGCACGTCGACATCTCGAGCACCACGGGGTCCGGCAGCTTCTTGAGGGGCACGTGGGAGCCGAGCTTCGCGAGCCCGTCGACGACGAGCGTCGGCACGCCGGGGCGGTTCACCCGGATGCCGGCGACCTCGCCCACGCGCTCGAAGAAGGTGCGCAGGGGCAGGGTGGTGCCGGGCAGGTGGTACGTGTCCCGCCAGTCGGCCTTCTTCGCCAGCACCGCGAGCGCATGCGCCACGTCCCGCACGTCGGTGAAGGCGATGCCACCCGTGGGGATGAAGGGGAGGCGCCCGTTCAGCACGCGGGCCACGTTGGTCGTCGAGCGGCCCAGGGTGTCCCCGGGGCCGAGGAGCACCGGAGGCCGCACCACCGTCATCTCCACGCCGAACTGCTTCGCCAGCTTCCGCGACTGTTGTTCGGCGTGAATCTTCGACAGGTAGTAGGGCCACCGGCCCACGAGCGCCTCGGCGTAGAGGGAGTGCTCGTCCGCCTCGATGGTCGGATGGGAGAAGCAGCCCACCGTGCCTGACGTCGACACCAGCACCAGCCGGGCGCCGAGCGCCTTCGCGGCGCGCACCATGGCCAGCGAACTGTCGATGTTGAAGCGCACCATCTCGTCGGCGTGTTGCCGGCTGTGGTGGACCATTCCCGCGGAGTGAATCAGCACCTTCACGCCCTGGGCCTGGGACAGCCACGCGTCAGGGTCGAGCGGCGTGCCCGACACCTGGGCCACCGGGCCCGGCAGTGGCGAGCGAACCAGCGCCACGGCGTCGTCGCCCAGCGTCTCCAGCAGGTTGCGTCCGAGGAACCCGCTGGCTCCCGTCACGAGTGTCTTCACGGCTGCACCCCGCGCCAGGCGCAGGCCTCATGGAACTGCGAGAGCTCCGCCGCGTTCGGTCCCCACTCGAAGTTGTCACCCGCGGGCTTCACGATGTCGCGCGAGACCAGCGCCTGCACCACACCATCGAGGTGCGGCCGGTGCGTCACCGCTACGGCCTTCAGCTCGTCGGGCGCGCGCACCTTCGTCGCCTCCTGATAGTCGCGCACGACAGGTTCGAAGAGCGCCTTCACCACGGCGTCGACGCGCGCGTCGCTCAGCTCGGCCAGCGGCGTGGCGCACCAACGGTAGCGCGACAGGTGGTCTTCCAGCGCGGGGTTGCCGGGCTGCCGGGCCAGCACATCGCCAGCGAACCAGTGCTGCCACTGGTTCCGGAGCGAGTGTGCCAGCGCGGGGGACAGGGGGCTGGGGACGGGCAGGTCGCTGTCGAGCACGCGGCCGCCGCGGCGCTCGATGGCCTCGCGCAGCCACACTTCATCCACGCCCGGAATCGGGTTCTCGGCGAGGAACGTGCGCAGATGGAAGCTGCTCACCGTGGTGTGGCGTTGCAGCTCCGCCATGAGCGCATGGCTCAGCGCGCGGACGTCGGTGTCCGGGGTGAGCGCCAGCGGCGCGCCACACGACAGATGCACACGGCCGAGCTGCACCTGGCCACGCGTCAGCTTCGTGAGCCACGACAGCACGCCGGTGAGCGTCATCTTCGGGCGCGGCTTGCCGGACAGCTCCTCCGACAGGGACGCCTCCTCCGGAAGCCGGTCGTAGGAGATGGCGACGGGCAGCACGACGAACTGGCGCTTCGTATTCTGCAGCGCGCGCAACATCCCGCGCTTGGGCGGCAGCATCAGCCGCGCGCGGCTGCGCTGACCCTCGACGAAGAACATGAGCGAAGCGTTCTTCTCGGTGAGCCGGCGCAGCTCCTCGCCCAGCTCCGGCACCTCGCGGCCCACGCCGCGCTTGATGAAGAAGGCCTGCGAGTCCTTGAGAATCGGACCCACCACGGGGATGCGGCCGAACTCCTCCGCGGCGGCGATGTGTGGCATCGAGATGCCCAGCTCCGGGTGCTGGAAGCACAGGTAGCTGGTCAGCAGGAAGTCGAAGTAGCTGCGGTGGGTGGGCGCCAGCACCACCAGCGTGCCGGGGGGCACCTGCGCCATCGCGCGCTCGAACGAGGGCCGGTCGAACGTCACGTCGCTGGTGCAGTGGCGGAACGTCTTGCGCAGCGCATAGCCAAACACCTTGTGCGTGGTGTTACCCACGCCGCGCTCCTGGACCCACGTCCGGTCGCCGCGCGCGTCGTCGTGCTTCGGCCCGGCGAAGGACACCTGGCTCTCATCGCGCGACAGCAGGTGGCGGTACATGCCCTCGTTCACCACGCGCACGTATTCGAAGGGGTCGAAGCCGGGGACCTCCAGCGGCTCGCTGCGCACGAAGTCGAAGGTGTGGTGCGTGAAGTACGCGAAGCCCTCGTTGAGGTACTGCACCTTCTCGTCGGCGCGCACCAGCCGGCGGTGGGCCTTGGCCTGGCCGAAGAGCGCGAGCGCCGCCTTCTGCAATTGCACCGGCAGCTCCCGGCGCATCAAGTCGGCCGCGTCGAAGCCGTGGTCCTTGCGGCCGACGAACATGTCGGGCGCCTTCACCACGCCGGGGCGGCGCTTGAACCACTCGATGGTCGACGCCGCGGCCATGTCGATGCGCAGCGCGCGCTGCACACCCATGGTGGCGTGGACGATGGGAACGGCCTGACCGGGCTTCGGCATGGGGCCGAACACCGAACGGACGACTTCACTGGCGACCACGTCCACCGGCACCACGTCCAGGCGCACCGACGGGTCGGCGTTGAAGGCGCGCACCACGCCTAGGCCGCTGTACAGCAGGCAGCCCGCGAGTGCCGCCGGACTGTCGAGCCAGGCGGGGAAGGGCGTGCGGTGGGCCGCCGAGACGATGCTGGGGCGCACGATGACGACGGGCACGTGGCCGCGGCGCTCGCAGATGAGGTGCTCGGCGACGCTCTTGGTGAGCGTGTACGTGTTGGGGTGGCCGGTGAGCTCCATCCACTCGCGGCCGTCGCCCTGCGCCACCTGGAAGGCCTCGTAGAGCTCCTCGGCGGGCTTCGGCAGGTGCGCCAGCTTCTCTTCGATGGGGCCGGGCCTCCATACGCTGACGTAGGCCGTCGACACGTCGACCATGCCCACCAGCTTGGGGCATGTGCGCGCGAGCTCCAGCACCGACAGCGCGCTCCGGATGTTGGCCGAGGTCGCCTGCGCCAGCGGCAGGTCGAACTCCACGCTGGCGGCGCAGTGCACGACGTGCGTGACGTGCTGGCGCACGGCCTCGGCGTCGGCGGGAGACAGGCCGCAAGCGGGCTGCTCGAGGTCGCCGCTCACCACCGCGACGCGCTCCGTCCAGCCGGGCTGGAGGCGCGAGAAGCACTCGGCCTGCGCCACCTTCGCGAAGCGCTCCGCCGCCGAATGCAGGCGGCCCTGGCGGTCCTTCGAGTCGCGCACCAGCACCGTGACGCGCTCGACGCCCTGCGCGAGCAGCGCCTCCAGCACCACCTTGCCAACGAAACCCGTGACGCCGGTGAGAAATACGTGGCGGGACATCAGTGCGCCTCCTCATCCGGGGTCAGGGCCACCGGGCCGTTGATTCCGCAGTTCGACGCGCCGAAGACGTTGTCGGGGTCGATGGCGGCCTTGACCTTGCGGTTGAGGGCCAGCGCGGCCTCCGAGTACACCTCGGGCAGGAAGTCGCGGCGAATCTTCCCGACGCCGTGGTGATGCGACAGCGAGCCGCCCGCGGCCAGGATCTCCTCACGCGCCGCATGCTCGAGCGCCGCGTAGGCGCCCACCGGGTCGCTGACGCCGCGCGCGTAGAAGCCCAGGTAGAAATAGATGACCACGCCCGTCTGGTAGACTTGCGTGAAGCGGCCGGTGAAGAAGACCTTGCCCGGAAGGCCCAGCGCGGCGTGCTCCTTCTCCACGCGGCGCTGCACGCGCTCGTAGAGGTCCATGGCACGGCTCCAAGGCACGCTCGTCTCGAAGCTCTCGGCGATGGCCCAGTGCTCGAAGGTGAGGTCCCGGATGTACGCGATGCCGAAGGTCAGCTGGTAGCCGCGCTCACCGTTGGCGCCACCGCCCTTCATGCCGCCGTGCTCCGAGGCGATGCGGTACACCGTCTTCTCCTGGAAGGCGACCTCTTCGCGCGAGCCCTCGAAGACGAGGGTGGCCACGGCGAGCTTGTACGGGTCGAAGCCCTTGAGCTTCGTCACCACGGCCTTCTCGAGCTCGCTCTTCATCTTCGCGGCCAGCCCGTGCTTGGCCGGCTTGAGCGCCTGGCCGAAGTGGAACTGGGTGTTGTCCATCACCCGCACGCTGGCCGGCACCGCGCCCGACTGCTGGAGCGCGTAGAGGAACGAGAGGCCCGTTTCGAGGTCGGGGAAGATGACCGAGCCGTAGCGCTGCACTTCGGGGAGGGGGAACAGCTTCACCACCGCCGTGGTGACGATGCCGAAGTTGCCCTCGCTGCCGAACATGTACTGGCGCGGGTTGACGCCCACGCTCTCCCGGGGGGCCTGGCGCGGGCGCTCCACGATGCCCTGGGGCGTGACGACCTGCATGTCGAGCACCAGGTCCTCGATGTTGCCGTAGCGGTTCTTCTTCATGCCGCTGGCGTTCGTGGCAATCCACCCGCCGAGCGTGGAGAACTCGAGGCTGTCCGGCTCATGGCCCATGGTGAAGCCGAACTTCGCGAGCTCCTCCATCAGGTGACGGCCCGTGGCGCCCGCCTCGATGCAGGCCATGCGGTTGACGGGGTCCACCCACAGAATCCGGTTCATCTGCCGCATGTCGACGGCGATGACCAGGCGCTCCTCGGAGAGCGGGATGCGCAGCGCCTCCGTCACGTTGGTGCCGCCGCCGAAGGGGATGACACAGGCGCCGTGCTGGGTGGCGACCTCCACCAGTCGCACCACCTCATCGTGGCTGCGCGGGAAGACGACGAGGTCGGGCACCCGGTCCAGCTTCCCGTAGCGGATGGCCCAGATTTCACCGCCGGTGTGGCCGTGGCCACGGCGCAGGCGCTGCTTGGGGTCGTCGGTGAGCTGCTCTTCCTTCAGGAACTCGCGCAGCGCCGCTACAAGCTTGTCGTTCTTCTTCGCCGCGGGAATCTCGGGCGGGTAGTGCGGCTCGTTGCGATTGTCGTACCCCAGCGGTGAGGCCAGCTTGCCGGCGAACCACGGCATCAAGTCTGGCAGCGCGACATTGCTGATGTTGTAGCGGGTGCCCGTGAGGACGGTGCTCCCGTCGGGCTTCACCACGAAACGCGTGTCGGCGAAGCCCCAGCCTTCGAGTGATTCCTCGTCCTTCGACGCGGCGGGCGTCGGCGGCGTGAAGCGCGTGTCTCCGGAGGAAGGCGTGGGTGACGGGCTGCCGAAGCGCTCGCTCACCTCGTTCAGCGCCACATTCCCAAGACGGCGCAGCAAACCTGATTGTTTAGCCATGGTCACTCGCAGTCGTACACAGGGCCCTCTCCTCCGTCAACGCGCGCGGGTTACGCAGGTGCGCACTGCGTTACGCGATTTCGAAACCGTGGGTCTCGTAAGTGGGTTGTTTCCGAGACTCCGAGTCTCGTAAAAACGAGTCATGCGGACGGGACGACCCAGGGACGAAAGAGTGCGCCTGGCCATTCTCACGGCGGCGCAGGAGCTGGTGCTGGAGAAGGGCTATGCGGCGGTGACGACCGCTGACGTGGCCGCGCGCGCGGGGGCTGGGAAGCAGACCATCTACCGTTGGTGGCCGGGCAAGGGGGCGCTGGTGCTCGACGCGTTCTCCGAGTGGGTGAGTCAGGCGCCCCGCATGAGCCGGCACAAGCCTTCCTTGTCCTCGACGCTGGTGGAGTTCTGCCGGGGGGCCGGGGAGGCGGCGCCCGTGCTGCGAGCGCTGATGGCGGAGGCGCAATTCGACGAGGACCTCCACCGGAGGCTCATCGCCCAGTTGGTGCGCCCGCGGGGGGACGAGCTCCGGGCATGCCTCGCCGACCGCCGGCCCGCCGACCGGGAGCTCGTGGTCAACGTGCTCTCCGGCCTGGTGTGGCAGCGCCTCATGCTCAATGAGCCACTGGACGCACGTTTCGTGCGCTTCGCGCTGCGGGTGGTTCAACGCATCTGAGGTGGGCGGCTCTGTGGGTGGGCAACCGGGGAGGCGTGGAACGCGGTGGCGGCTCGCGGTCCTCCTGTGCTAGCTAGCCCGGAGCCACTTGACGCTCCGATGGCGGCCGCGACATCTCGTTGCGACCGTAGGGTGTCCTCGAGTGGCTCCGTCAGGCGTGTGCCTCTCGAGCATTCACCACGTTGTTGCTGGAGGCTCACATGTCCTCGTCCGAACTTCCCGTTCTCAAGTTCGTCCTCACGAACTACAAGAATTTCAACGCGCGCGCGACGCGTGATGCGCTCCTGTCCTACTGGGAGCATGTGTCGAACGGTGGCCGGATGTTCTGGAGCGTCGCGGGCGCGATGTCGTCGGCGCAGCTCGGAATCACGCTCGCGCCGGCCATCCGGGCGGGGCTGATTCACGGTCTGTCGGTGACGGGCGCCAACATCGAGGAGTCGCTCTTCCGGCTCGTCGCGCATTCGGGGTACAAGGACTTTCCCGAGTACCGCTACTTCACCAAGCAGGACGATACGCGAATCCTCGAGCAGCGGATGCGTCGGGTCACCGATACGAGCATCCCCGAGGACGAGGCGTTCCGCGCGGTGGAGAAGATTGCCGTCCCGATGTGGAAGGGCGCGACCGAGAAGGGCGAGCGTCGCTTCTGGCACGAGTACTTCTACGCGTTCATCCAGGCGCTCGACCCCTCCGCATATGAGGGTGACCCGGAGGCCTGCTGGCTGCTCGAGGCGGCGCGGCACCGTCTGCCCATCGTCGTCCCTGGCTATGAGGACTCGACGTTCGGCAACATCTTCGCGTCCTACGTGAAGGCGGGCGAGTGCAACGCGAGCATCGTCAAGTCTGGCATTGAGTACATGGCCGACTTCTACGACCGCTACGAGGAGATGTCCGAGGGCCGGGGTGTCGGCTTCTTCCAGATTGGCGGCGGCATCGCCGGTGACTTCCCCATCTGCGTCGTTCCTTCAATCAAGTACGACCTGCAGAAGCCGGTGAAGCCCTGGGCCTACTTCTGCCAGATCAGCGACTCGACGACGTCCTACGGTTCGTACTCGGGCGCGACGCCCAACGAGAAGATCACCTGGGACAAGCTGACCGAGACGACGCCGATGTTCGTCATCGAGTCGGACGCCACCATTGTCGCGCCGCTGATTCTCAGCGCCCTGCTCGAGTGCAAGAGCAATCCGGAAGCCGCGAACGCGCTCATCGCCAAGCATCAGAAGTAGCGGTCGCGGTAGGCGGGATCGGTGGCAAGAGTCACCGGTCCCCCGCGAGGATGGTCAGCCGGGCTCCTCGGAGGGCCAGGTGAGCCGCACCCTCGTCCCGTGTGGCTCCACGGCGCTGATGGCCACGTCGCAGTGGAACCGGCGCGCCAGCCGCTCCACGAGCGACAGGCCGATACCGAAGCCCGTGTGCCCTGGCTCGACCCGGCCGAAGCCCACGCCTGTGTCGGAGATGCTCCAGCCCTCTGGCGCGATGTGGATGCCGATGCGCCCCTGGGGCGTATAGGCGAGCGCGTTCTTGATGAGGTTGCCCAACATCACTCGCGCCACGGACCCCGGAAGTGGCGCGAGGACCTCCTCTTTCGCCTCGATGACGAGCGCCACGTCGCCGTGAGGGCGGTGTTTGCCGTACAGCGCGACCATTTCGCGGGAGATGCTCACCAGTCCGCACGATTCGTCGGAGCGGCCTGACCGGGCCAGCCAGAGGATGCCCTCCGTCAGAAGGCCCATGTGGTGAATGGCCTGCCGCAGACGGCCGAAGGTCTCCGTGTCGGCGGGTGGATCCAACTCCAGTATCTCCACCGCGCCCTGCGCCACGGCGAGGGGGGTACGAAGTTCATGGCTCGCGTCCCGGTTGAAGGCGCGCTCCCGCTCCAGCAGTTCCTGGATTCGGGCATCCCGGACACGCAGGGCTTCGGCCAGGGCCCGCACCTCGGTGACCCCGGCGTCCTCTTCCTTCGCCGGAGTGTCCGACTGGACGCGTGCGACGAGCTGTTCCAGCGGGCGGCTGAGCCTCCTCGCGACGACAAGGGAGAGCCCGGCGGCGCCCAGGAGGGCCAGCAGGGCGCTTGCCAGCAGCAGTCCGGAGGTCTGGCGCAGGTGGCGGGTGGTGCTCGTCAGCGCCGTCGTGTCCAAGACCACGTAGCGCGTCGTACCAGCCGACGTGTTCGGTCGCACCGCGACATGGAAGTGCCCACGGTCCTGGGCAAAGACCTCATATTCGCCGCGAGGTGTGTCCAGGGGGAGCGTGTCTCCGAGCCAGGACGGAAGGCGCTCGTGGCCGACATAGGCCGTCATTCCCAGTGGGATGGCCCCCGTGTCATCCCTGCGTCCGTCCGCCGCAGTGGCGACGAACCGAGCGAAGATGGCGTCTTCGAGGTCGTAGCTGAAGAGCGTGAAGAACGTCCCCATCAGGACGAGCGCGAGCGCCGCGGACATGCCCATGGCGCCCAGGAGGAGACCTCGGACCGACCTAGTCCTCGCGCGCATCCAGGCGGTATCCCTTGTTGCGGAGGGTGGTGATGCAGTCGCTCATCCCCAGCTCTGCGAGTGCTCCGCGCAGGGCATAGACGTGGGTGCGCAAAGCACTGGATTCCGGCGCATCGTCTCCCCAGAGGTGGTGGGCCAGCGTGGCCGTCGAGACAGGCTCGGGCGCGGCCTCCATCAGCAGCCTCAGGAGGAGTGTCTCCGTCTTGTTGAGGTGGACGGCGCGCACGCCTCGCCGGGCCTGGCCCGTGTCTGGCTCCAGCGTCAGTGGCCCCACCGTCAGCCGTCGTCCGCTCGGAGGCACGGGGCGCCGCGCGAGGGCTTCGAGCCGCAGCCGCAGCTCCCTCAAGGAGAACGGCTTGACGAGGTAGTCATCCGCGCCCGCGCGGAAGCCTTTTTCCTTGTCATCGAGTGTGTCCCGAGCGGTCAACATGAGGATGGGCACCAGCCGGGGCGCGAGCTGCCGGTAGCGTCGACACAGCTCGATGCCACTCATTCCCGGCAGCATCAGGTCCAGGACGATGACGTCGTATTCCTGGCCCAGCGAGAGCGTGAGCCCCTGGGGCCCGGTGGCGGCGAAGTCGAGCTGGAAGTCCTTTCCCAGAAACCTCTCGATGTTGGCCTGGAGGTCCAGGTTGTCTTCGACGACGAGCACTCGCATGGGTGGGCAGGTTATCAGCCGCCACGTCAACCGGAGGTCAACCGGGTGTTGACGCGTGGCTGACGCGGAGGGGGGCAGGGTGAGCGGGCTTCTGACCTCTGGGAGAACCTCGATGACCCGCTTGCTATCGCTGTGCCTGTTGCTTCTCTCCGCTTCCGTGGCCCGTGCCGCCGCTCCGGAAACGTCGTTGGACGTTCGCGGCGCGGATGGAGAACGCATCCCCACGCGGGTGCTGGAGCCGGAGGGCGCTGCCGCGAATCCACCCATCGCCGTCCTTCTGCACGGCCTGACACGCCGCAAGGAGGACTGGCTGTCGAACGAGGGGCCAACCCACGGCGGTGTGTTGAAGGACGAACTGCTGCGGTCCGGCTACCGCGTCTATCTCCTCGATGCACGCCGGCACGGAGCGCGGGCGACGCCCGAGGCCAGGCCGGGAGCGCTCGCAAAGCGGGCCCATCAAGGGGACCCTTCAGGGTACGTGGCGATGATTGCCGACACCGTCCGTGATGCCCACGCGCTGCTGACCACCGTGCTGGCGAAAGGCCAGCCGCCTCGGGTGCTCGTCGCCGGGTACAGCATGGGCGCCCAGGTGGGAATCCTGCTGGCGGCGCGTGAGCCCCGCATCACCCACCTGGTCACGATGGTTCCACCTCACATCGACCCGTCGATGGAGGAGGTTGCCCCCTCGCGCCACATGGCGAGCGTCCACCAGGACTGGCTGCTGCTGACGGCGAACAAGGATGACTTCGCGCCTGTCGCGGACAGCCGCGCCCTGTTCGATGCCGCTCCGTTGCGTCGCAAGACGCACAAGACCTTTGACAGCGGACATGTCCTCCCACGGGAGTACCTGGAGGAGGTGCGCCGCTGGCTCCACGCGGACCGCCGGGCGCCTGGCCGCAAGGGCCCATGAGGCGCCCTTACCGTGGACCGCCCGGGGGCGGAGGAAGAACAGGCCCACATCATCCCGGTAGCAGCGACTGGCGGCACCCCGAGGCGAGTGCGGCTGGCCGGGCATGATGCGCAATTCGAAGCGCTTGCCCGCGCGGATGAGCGCGTCCGCCATCCGCGTTGGCGTGGTGGAAGCGGGCCTGGGGCTGACCCTCGCTCCCGCGTCCTCCCAGGCGCTGTGTCCCAAAGGGGGGGGCCGCCCCCTGAGCGGCGCCGCCGGACACGCGGAACTGGTGGTGGCCTTTCCTGGCACGCGGCCCGCGCCCGCGGCGCAGCACTTCCGCGTCCTCGCGCATGAGGCCGTCTCTCGCTCTGGCAGGAGTGCTTCTGACTGAGCGGCACTCGCGCATGGAGGGCGCCGCACGAGGCGCACGTCATGCGCGGAGGGCACGCCTCACATGCGTTCGCCAGGCAATTGGCTGGCCTGCTTCACCCAGGAGGCGAACTGGGCCTCGTCGAGCGGCTCGTCCTCGCGGATATCGAGGTAGCGCGTGTCCTGGCTCTTGGACGCACCGGGTGGGATGGGGCGCAGCGAGGTGCCGCGGAAGAAGGCTACCTTGATGTACTTCGTGAAGCAGTGGATGCCGAGGAACCATCCCTGGCCCTCGACGCCGTACATCGGCGAGTTCCATTTGACCGCCTTGCTCACACCCGGGATGGTGCGCTCGATGAGCGCGTCGAGGCGGTGCCCGACGTCGCGTTTCCAGCCCGGCATGGCCTGGATGTAGGCCCGGATGGGGGCGTCGCCGTAGCCCTTTGTAATCTGCGGATTGCCGCCAGAGAGGAGGACCGGCGTGGCGGCCGCAGCGGGGCTTTTGCGTCTGGCCGCGGTGGCCTTGGGCGCTGCCGCCGCTTTCTTCGCCGTGGCCTTCTTGGGCTTGGGGGCTGCTGACTTGGCGGCTGCCTTGCTCGGTGTGGCCGCCTTCGTCGTGCTCGGCTTGGCGGTGGTCTTCTTCGCGACCTTGGGCGATTTGACGGCCATGGTGTTCACTCCAGATGGGCGGTGATTGGGACCGCCGGGGGCGGGGCGTCTCAACGTCTTCTCAAGGACGAGTTGAGCGACCCGCGCCGCGGAGGTCAACCTTCACTGCGAGCGCTTCGTGGGCTTCTTTCCACTCGACGTATTGAGCGCGGCGGCCGCGCGGATGAGCGCCTTGAAGGCCTTCGCGTCCAGCGCCTCACCTTCGTGAATGTCGATGGCGCGCCTGACGTTCCCGTCGAGGCTCGAGTTGAAGAGGCCGGAGGGGTCTTCCAACGAAGCTCCCTTGAAGAAGGTCAGCTTCACGGCCTTCTTGTACGCCTCACCCGTGCAGATGCCCCCGTCGTGAGACCAGACCGGCGTTCCCCGCCACTTCCACTCCTCCACGACCTCCGGGACGGCCTCCTTGATGAGGGCACGCACCCGCGCGAGCGTATCGCCTCGCCAGTCACCCAGCTCGGCAATTCTCTCGTTGATGAGTTTCGATGCCGACTCGCCATCTGTCTTGGTTTGACTCTTCATCTAGTTGCCTTCCCGTGGAGAGGCCGGGTTGCCCACGTTTCCTGCGTCCGATAGCACCCTGGTGGGGTGTAGGAAACAAGGGGGCATCCGGTGTCAGCCTCCAGTGCGAGGTGCAGGTAGCACCCGCCCGTGGTGCGCCGCCTGCCCCGCCGTTGCAGCGCCGCGAGCAGCGGGCCGTTGCTCTCCAACTCCCACATGGTGGCCGGCTGCGGGGGGCGCTCGTAGCGTGCGCGAACCCAGGGAAGCACAGCCTCCGCGAAGGCGTCAGCGTGCACGAGCGGGTGGACGAGCAGGTCCACATCGCCGTTGCCGTAGGCCCACGCAAAGCCAGCGGGCTGCCCGGGTGTGCGTTCCCATGGGGTGATGTCCTCCCGCGGTCGTACCTGCGTATTGCGCAGCAGGCGCCAGGTCAGGTCTCCCACCGTGCACTCCACGTGGGGACCGCGCTCCGCCCAGGCCTGCGCCACGAGGCGAGCCATGGCATTGAGGTCGGCCACATCGCGATAGGGGCGGAGGCAGAACATCTCTGCTCAATAACCCTGGCAGGGCGTGATGCGCACTCGGGGATGGGTTGATTCATCGGGTCCCTCACGACGGGCCGGACCAACCCGGCCTCCCTCATCTGCGGAGGGGGCATGGACGCGCTGGGCCGTACCGAGGCCGCTCCGCAGCCGGTGAAGAGCATCGCCAACCAATTGACCCCCACCGCCGCCACTGATAGGACGTCCCGATGTTGATAATGCGTATCAATATCGACATCGTCCTCGCGCCTTCGAGCCCTGCCTGTACACCGTGAACATGCCCACACTTCGTCGCTGGCGGGGTGCCCCCGCGCCATCCTCTCTGGTCCCCACGCTCGCACTCCTCTCCGTGCTGTCGACGGGCGTCGCGCGAGCCCAGGATGCGAGCGAGTCCCCGGCGCCGGCCACATCCGCTTCCCCCTCTAGTGAGACGCCGCACACGCAGGCGCCGGAGGGGGAGGGCGGGCCTGCGCCATCCGGTGGGGTCGTCCCTCCGGTGCTGCTGGCCCAGCCAGAGGCTGTCTATCCGCCCGAGGCGCTCGCCGCGGGGCTTGAAGGCGCGGTGAAGCTCCTCCTGACGCTTGATGCGGAGGGCCGGGTCACGCGCGCGGAGGTGGTCGAGGGACTTGGGCACGGACTCGATGAGGCGGCCGTGAGCGCGCTCGAAAACGCGCGCTTCTCCCCGGCGATGCAGGGCGGCAGCCCCGTCCCCTGTCAGTTCGAGTTCATCCACCACTTCGTCCTCGCCCGTCCTCCCGAGGCCGCGCCGCCAGGCGCCGAGGCGGTCGCCCAAGTCGCGTCTGACACGCCCGCGGAAGAGGCGACCGCGAAGCCTTCCGAGGAGCCCGAGCCTCCCGCTCCCCCTGGCTTCACCTCGGTCGTCCGCGCCAGGTCGACCGAAGCCCGCGCCCTGGTGCGCGGCTCGGAGGCGGTGGACGTCGTCGAATTGGAGAAGGCCCATGAGCGCGCCGAGGACCTCGCGGAGGTGCTGACGCGTGCCTCTGCCGTGCAGGTCCAGCGGACGGGCGGAATGGGGAGCCGGACCCAGCTCTCGCTCGGGGGCCTCTCCGGCGACCAGGTGCGAGTCCTCCTCGACGGCGTCCCCATCGAGTACTCGCCCTATGTCTACGGACTGGGAAGTGTTCCGGTGTCGCTCATCCGGCAACTCGAGGTCTTCAACGGCGTCGTCCCGGTGCGCCTCGCGACGGACGCGCTGGGCGGTGCCATCCACCTGCGCTCCGACCTCGCGAAGCCCGAAACCGGCGCGTCCCTGTCGCTCCAGGGCGGGTCCTTCGGCAGCTACCGGGGGACTGGCAGGCTGACGTGGAGCGCCCACGAGCACGTCTTCGTGCGGGCCGCGGGATTCCACGACCGCGCGCAGAACGACTACGTCATCACCGTCCCCGTGGATGACCCGGCGACGGGGCGCGTCTCGCCGCGCGCACTCCGCCGCAACCATGACGCCTATCGGGGCACGGGAGGCGATATCGAGCTGGGGTTCGAGTCACTGCCGGGCATCGACCGGCTCGTGCTCAAGGGCTACCTCGGCCGCTACGACAAGGAGGTCCCGCACGACCAGTTCATGATCCAGCCCTATGGCGCGGTCACCTCCGCGCAGGAGAGTTGGGGCCTCGGGCTTCGCTACGAGGTGTCGCCCCATGAGCGGCTGAAGGTGCTCGCCATCGCCGGGTACAACCAGCGTGTGGGCGAGCTACGCGACGCCTCCGACTGTCTTTACGACTGGTACGGCGCCTGCCGTGCGACGCGGGCGAGGGCCGGGGAGACTGGCTCGACGCCACTGGAGAACACCCAGACACGCCAGACGCTGTTCGGGCGCGTGCGGCTCCTCGGGACGCTGCTCGACCCGGAGGACCTCGAGGTCTCGCTCGGCGTCGACGACAGCGACCGAAGCGGCGAGAACGCCTACCTCACCCGTCTGCAGCAGGAGGACCCCCTCCGGGTGCCGCTCGCGCTCACGTCCGCCTTCGGCGGTCTCTCCCATCGTCAGCTTCTCTGGGGCGGCAGGTTGGAGAACACCGTGTTCGTGAAGGGCTATCTGCAGCGCTTCGCCTCGGGCTTGAGGCAGGAGGCCGCGGAGCGCCGGTGGGCCGGAGGTTTCGGTGACACCTTGCGCTTCAGTCTGACGCGGGGGCTGCTCCTCAAGGCGTCCTACGAGCGGACCACGCGGATGCCGCGGGTGGACGAGCTCTTCGGTGATGGGGGACTGCTCGTGGAGAACTCGGCGCTCGTCCCCGAGTCGAGTCACAACGCCAACCTGGGCGTGGAGCTCCTCCCCATCGTCACGCCCGTTGGCCGCTTCGGTGCCAACGCGGTCGCGGGCGTCCGAGACGTCGAGAACCTCATCCAGCTCTTCCCCGGTGACGCCACGCAGGCCTACGAGAACGTGGACCACGCTCGCTCCTTCTCGGCGCACGCGGGCGTGGACTGGGACTCACCCGGCGACTGGGTGGGGCTCACCGGCACCGTCACCTGGCTCGACGTCCGCAACCTCGCGCGGGAAGGCCAGTTCGCCCGCTTTCACGGGGACCGCATGCCCAACATTCCCTGGTTCCAGGCCACGGCGACCGCGCGGTTCCAGAAGCGTCAGCTCTTGAGCGCCGAGGACGCTCTTGGCCTGGAGTGGACGACCCGTTTCGTCGAGTCGTTCTATCGCTCCTGGGAGAGCGCCGGGCGGGGCGGCGACAAGGCGCGGGTGCCCACCCAGGTGCTGCACTTCGCCGCGCTCACCTACCGCTCCCGGTTCGAGGGGCGCGCGTTCTCCTTCTCCTTCAACCTCCAGAATCTCACCGACGCTCCCGCCTTCGACATCGTCGGTGTCCAGAAGCCGGGCCGCGCGTTCTCCGCGCGCGCCACGGTTGAGCTCTGAGTGCCCCATGAGGCGCTTCGAGTCTCCTCGCAGGAACCCTTGGCCAAAAGGAAGCCCGATGAAGCTGAAAGCCTCACTCCTCGCCCTCGCCGTGTCCGCCACCGCCTGCTCGGATTCGGACGGCCCCCACGGGGGCCCTGACGCTGGAACCGACGAGCCCCTCTACGCCGCCATCACCCAGGTCGCCATCGCTGGTGGAAACACCCAGAGCTACCTGGTGACGTTGGACGACATCGAGAAAGCGCAGACTGTCGGGATTGGCGACGCAATCGAGCTTCCCGCGGACGCGTACATCGCCGCCGGCCTTCCGGGCACCGGCAAGTTCATCGTCAGCAGTTCGAGGCTGCCGACGGTGACCCCCTACACCCTCAACGCGGATGGCTCGCTCAAGGCTGGAGATCCGCTTTCGTTCACGAGCCAGGGGGTCGCCGCGACCGGTGGCTATCAGTCCCAGCACTACTTTGTCAGCGAGACCAAGGCCTATTACTTCGACCACGTGAACTACAAGCTGGTCATCTGGAATCCCCAGGACCTCGCCATCATCACGTCGAAGGACCTGACGTCCCAGCTCAAGGACGGCGACTTCACGTTCCGCTATTCGCAGAGCCTGGCCATCACCGTTGGCGACGACGTCATCATCGCCGGTGGCTGGCACGCCGCGGACGTGAAGACGGTTCCGGCGAAGACGGCGCTGGTCATCGTGGACACGAAGACCGACGAGGTGACCGTTAAGGTCGACAATCGCTGCGGCTGGGCGCGCGACGGCGTCAAGCACACGGATGGGAAGATTTATTACGCCACCGAGTCGCTGGGCAGCGGAGCGCACTTCGTGTCTCCCGGGACCACCGGCGCGCCCTGCATGGTCCGCTTCGATCCCGCGACTGGCGAGTTCGATGCGTGGTCCACCACGCTTGATTCCTTCATCAACCCGGGGACGGAGGGTGACATCGCCGCCATGCTCCTGCCTGGAGCTCCCGGCAAGGGCTACCTGCGGGTGATGAACAAGGCCGCCGCGCAGTCCGCCTGGGACGCCGCGGTGGCCGCCGAGCGGACGTTCAACGGGCAGAGCGCCGCCGTGGGCGCCTGGTGGAGCCTGTGGGAGGTCACCCTCGGCGATGCGCCGACCGCGACGCCCGTCGTCCGGGACGACCTCGTGCCCACCAACGGTCGCACCATCCCGCAGAATCCGGGTGAGCTCCTGGTGCTGCCGGAGTTCATCAATGACAATGCACAGACGCGCTTCCGCCTCATGAGCCCCGAGACGGGCCTCGGGGACGCGAAGACGGTCGTCGAGGGCCAGGTGCGCGGCCTCCTCCGGATTCGCTAGCCACCCGCCTGCTGTTCGGAGCCCCCGCCGTGCATGGGCGGGGGCTCCAATTCATCCGTCATCACCGGGTCTCCCACCATGAGTCTCTTCATCCTCCTCGCGCTGGCGCGCTCCCTTGGGCTGCGCTTGCTGAACCCGCTGCTCGCCGCACGCTTCCACGGGCTCCTCGCGGCGGGGCTGTTGACCGCCAGTTGCGCCTCGGGGTCGGTGTCCCGCGCAGGGCCGGTGGCTCGGGTGGACGGGGCTCCGGTGACGCTCCAGGACACCTTCCAGTTCGACCTCGACTCGACCCACACCGGATGAAGAATGAGCTTGAGCCCGCGCTTGCTTCGAGATTGCCGATTGACAGCTCGCGCACCGCGCTGATGGGCCACTCCTAGGGCGGCCTCCTGGTGCTGCATGCGTTCTTCACGAGGCCCACGTCCTTCGACACCTTCATCGCGGGGAGCCCGTCCATCTGGTGGAACGACCGCTACGTGCTCACCGAGAAGACCGCCTTCCTGGAGCGGTTCGCGCGGACCCCGGTGAAGGCGCGGTGCTGCTCACGGTAGGAGGGCTGGAGCAGAAGCCGCGCAAGAGTGAGGGGACGCGGGGCAGGTTCGCCGTGGAGCTCGAGGCGATGGGCGGCGGCGACGTCGCGGTCTAATACCTGGAGTTTCCCGGCGATGACCACTACAGCGCATGGCTCCCCATGCTGAGCCGTGGGCTGCTCTTCTTCTCCGCCCCCTCGCTGCTCCCGGACGCCGACTGAGCCCGCGCGGGGGCACCCTTCGCCGTGCCCACTCGCAGGTGCGCCTCGCCGCATGACCGGCTGCAGAAGCCCTCACTCAACGCGATGCGGAGGGCGGGTTCATCCCATGCGGCTACGCGCTGTCAGGCACGTAGGACAGCGACCGCTTCGACTTCGAAGAGCATCCCGTCCAGCGCCAGCCGAGGGACGGGAATCAGCGTACAGGTCGGCTTCATGCCGCCGTTCCAGGCCGCGTCCAACTCGGGGCCGATGATCCGGAGCTTCTCCTCCGTGTGGTCCACCACGAGCATCGTGAGCTTGGCGACATCGCCGACGCCGGCTCCCACGGACTCCAGGGCTGTGCGGATGTTCTGGAACGCCTGTCGCACCTGGAGACGGAAGTCGGGCTGGAGGGCCCCGCTCTCATTCTCCCCACCTTGCCCCGCCAGGTAGATGAGCCGGGTGCCCGGCGCCACCTGCGCCACGTGCGAGAAGCCGTAGGGCGCCGGGTCGAACAGTCCCTTGGGATTCGTCAGGACCAGCGGCGACGTCTTCGAGGGGTCTGCGGTCTGTCCCATGATTCACCTGTATGGATTCTGGAGGCTACGTATCCAGGTTCGGCCCCGAATATGCGAGCGAGCAACCGCCGTTCTTGGCGCCTGGCGCATGTGTGGCCAGCTACTTCGCGCGGCGCGAGTTCCGGCCGCTCAAGAGCGAGAGCGTCGAGAGAAGGCCCAGCACCGTCAGTCCGCCCCCGGCCTGGGTGCAGCCCTTCTTGGTGTCGACCGATTCGGGGAGCGGATCCTCGTTCACGATACCTCCGTCTATCTCGGTCCCCCCGTCCATCTCGGTCCCCCCATCCGAGCATCCGCGCATCTGGCTCATTCCCACGTTCGCGGCCCGTGCCGGGCAGCTCAACTCGAAGTCCACGCTCACGGGGGGAAGCGTGATGTTCGCGTGCTCCAGCGTCGCCTTGAGCGTGGCCCGGTGTTGTCCGGGCGGGAGGCTGTTGATGGGCGGCCGGTGGTAGGAATCAGCGCAGCTCACGTAGTCGCAGAATGTATGGAGGAAGAGCAGCTGCCGGTTGTACTCGTAGCGGCGCGTCTCGAGGTTCTCCTCACCAGTGGAGGTCAGCCCGCTGTGCTTCGCATACGACCAGGGCTCTCCGTCCACCTCCACCGTCCAATGCACCCACGGAAGGAACGGCACCAGCTCCGGTGACGGCGTAAAGCGCAGTGTGGTGAAGTTCCCTTCCACCTGCCTGTCGCCGCAGCTCGAATCTCCGTACACGTTGTAGATACCCTGGCTCGGCGCATCGGCCGTCAGGGAGCCGATGGTCGTGGGTAGAGCGAGGGCGGGGCCGGCGGTGAAGGTCACGGACTCGGTCTGGGTGGGCTGGAACTGACAGACACCCTTTGCCTCGATGCGGTACGTGGTGCCTGGCACCAGTGGTGCGTCCGGGACCAGGACCTGCGTCTGATGCGCGCCCGGCGTGACGGTCGCGGGCACCGGCGTTCCATCCGGCAACAGCAGCCGGACGGTGGAGGAATCCACGCTCTCCAGCAGCGGCGGCACTGTCACCAGTCCGGGGACGTTCGCGGGCACCACACCGCCGTCCTCGGGGAGGGGAAAGCGCACCCCCACCATGCAGTTGGGCGCGGCACAGGCGTGCGCCGGCGTGGGAATGAGCGCTCCCATTCCCATGAGGAACATCCCTACCGCACTCCAATTCCACGTGTGTTCGCGCATGCCTCATTAGACACCGGAACCTGGGGATTGGGATATCACCCAGATGCGTTAGCAAACGCGTCATTCCATGCATCGTCTTGCAGATGGGGCCCGAGGAATGGTGGGGCCTCAATGTCGAACATGCGCGCGATAGGGAGTATCTGGAAGCCGCTCCGGACTACCGGACCCGGTTGCGCGGCGGGGGCCAGACGCTGCTATGGCCCCGCATCGATTTCCCCAAGCCCTGCCGCCGCTGTCCGCCCCCGAGGTCCGGGCCGTGGAGGACACCCCAGGCAGGGAGGGGTGGTGGGAGGCGGCACCCTGTCTCCCTCATGGAGTGGGGCTTGGGTCAGCCTCCGCTGCCACCGCACTCACTGGCCGCCATGACGCGGTTCCTGTTCGCGTGGAACAAGCACAGGCGCTTCAGGCCCCCGAGCGAAGCACGGTCATCGGGTCCACGCGCGAAGCACGACGGGCTGGCAACCAGCTCGCGAGCAGCGCCACGCCGAGCAGGAGGAGCGCCACCACGAGGAAGACGAGCGGGTCCGTGGTGCTCACTCCGTACACGAGCCCCGCGAGCACCTGGCTGAGCCCCAGGGCCCCCAGCACGCCGAGCACGATTCCCAGCCCCGCGAGCCGCGCCGCCTGCCGGAGCACCAGCCCCAGCACGTCTTCCGCCGTCGCGCCCAGCGCGAAGCGGATACCGAATTCCCGCGTGCGCTGCGCCACCGCGTAGGACACGACGGCCGCGAGGCCCGCCACCGAGAGCAGCAGCGCCATCGCACCGAAGGCGCCCAGCAGCAGGAGGCTGAAGCGTCTGGGGGCGAGTGAGCCCGCGAGCAATCCCTCCACCGTGGACAGGCGCGAGGGCAGCTCGGGGGCAAGCTCTCGCAGCACCGGCAGCGCCGCGGCGACCAGGGCCGCGGAGCCCATTGGCCCGTGCACGGCGAGGTGGAAGCGGGAGGAGGCCCGCAGACGTTGCCGGGAGCCGCCATAGAACATGGGCCTGGGCGCGTCATCCAGCCCTTGCTCCCGCACGTCCCCCACCACGCCGACAATGGTGAAGGGACGCAGGTTTCCGTCCATGTTGCCGAACTGAATGAGCTTGCCCAGCGGGTCCTCATGGGGCCAGCGGGCCTTCGCGAGCGACTCGCTGATGACGGCCACGTGCGGCGCGTCGAAGGTGTCGCGCGCATCGAACAGACGCCCACGCACGAGCGGGATGCCGAGCGCGGCGAAGTAGCCCTCGCTCGCCACGCGGAACTCGGCGCTACCGGTGCGTTCGGGCTCGCGCGCCAGCCGCCCGAAGTCCTCGAAGTCCCCCACCTCGTCGGGGCGGTTGAGCACGATGAAGGTGCCATCCCCCGCCGGGCTTCCCTCGAGCGGGAAGTTGCTCACGGCGCCCACCGCGCGCACGCCGGGCAGCGCCGCCAGTCGCGAGAGGAGGTGCTCCTGCAACTGCACGTTGTGCCGCCCCTGCGCCTCGTCCTTGGCCGGAGGGAGCACGAGGCTGAGCACCGCGACATCCTGGGTGCGATACCCCGGGTCCAGCGAGAGCAGCCCCATCAGGCTCCGCCCGAGCAGCGCCGCGCCCACCAGGAGGACCAACGCGAGCGCGAGCTGCCCCACGACGAGGGCTCGACGCGTGCGCTCGGCGCTCCCGCCTCCGCTGTGCGTGCGACCGGCGCCCGCCAGCGCGGCCCCCGGAGGCTGCCGCGCCGCGCGCAGCGCCGTCAGCAGCCCCAGCCCCAGTGCGAGCAGCAGCGAGAGCCCGAGGGAGAAGAGGAGCACCGTGGCGTTCACCCCCACCTCGTCGACTCGTGGCAGGTGGCCCGGCTCGGCCGCGAGCAGCGCGCGCACGCCCCAGGCGGCAAGCACGGCCCCCAGTGCGCCTCCCGCCAGTGACAGCAGGAGCGACTCCATGAGGAACCGCCGTGTCAACGCTCCGGGCCCCGCGCCCAGGGCCACGTGAATGGCGAGCTCCCGGGCGCGGGTGGCCGCGCGGGCGAGCAGCAGGTTCGTGACGTTGGCGCCCGCCACCAGCAGCAGGAAGGCCGCGGCGCCCGCAAGCAGGTAGAGCGTGGACCGCACGCGGCCCACCAGGCTCTCTTGCAAGGGCTCCACGGCGATGTCATGCATCCGCGTGTCCTGGCCGTACTGGGCTTCGAGCTCGCGGGCGATGTGTGTGAGCTCCATTCGCGCGGCCTGGAGGTCGACGCCGTCCGCCAGCCTTCCCACCACCCGCCAGTTGTGTGCGGTGCGGCTGGGCAGGGGGGGCATCAGCTCTCGCGGAATCCACAGCTGCGTGCCCACCGGGTAGTCGAAGGACTCGGGCATCACGCCCACCACGGAGTAGGCGCGCCCCTCGAAGGTGAGGGTGTCCGGCAGGGGCAGTGGCCGTGCGCCCAGGTAGCGCTTCCAGAAGGCGTGGCTCACCATCACCACGGGAGCACCTCCCGCCTGCTGCTCCTCCTCCGCGAAGAGGCGCCCCTGGACTGGCCGCACCGCGAAGGCGGGGAAGAAGTCGCGTGAGGCGAGCGCCAGCGTGGCGAAGGCCGGCTCGTCGGCGCCCGTCACGGCGACGCTCGCCGCTCCCGACACCTGGGCCAGCGCCGAGACGGTGCGAGCGCGCGTCCGCACATCCTCGAAGTTGGGGTCCGAGAACCGCATCGGATGGCCGTCCGCCGCGCGCTGGGAGAGCTCCACGAGGCGCTCGGGGCGCGGATAGGGCAGGGGACGCAGCAGAACGCCTTCCACCACGCTGAAGAGCGCGGTGCTCGCTCCGATGCCCACCGCCAGCATCAGGACACACCCCAGCGTGAAGCCGGGGCTGCGGCCCAGCGAGCGCAGGCTTTGACGCAGTCCACCCAGAACGGAATCCATCGCGACGTCTCCTGGAGCCGGTCGGCGGCTTCCGGAGCGGCTACGTTCGGGCCGGCGGACGATTGCGTGTCCCCTGCTCAGCCACCAGGCCCCTGCGTGTGACGAACAGGGGCGTGCAGCTCGGGTCGGCGTCTCTGGCCTGAACGGGCCTGTGAAGGCGAGCGCGGGCGAGCTCTGCCCCATCGCCCAGGCGAACGCCGCGCGCCCGTCGAGCACGGGACGCGCGGCGCGCCGTACGGGTGGACGTTCCGGCCCGGGCGAGCGTCATTCTCCCGCCCAGGGCCACGCCGCGCTCAGGGCGCCACGTATACGCGCGCCATCACCTCGGTCGTGTTGCCCGCGGCGTCCGTTGCCCGGACGTGGACGAGCGACCAGTCGCGGTGCACCAGGTTCACCGTGTGCCGCAGCACGTTGCTGCCCGCGGGAACGTCCTCCATCACGATCCCCTGGGTCACCACCGTGGCGGGGCTGGCGTCCTGCTGCTGGATGACCATCGTGACGACCGGGTCGGGGTTGGTCTCCTGCTCGGTAGGCGACAGGATGACGAGCACCGGCGGCGTGAAGTCCGCGGACACCGTCTGCTCACGCCACGTCACGTGCCCCAGCGCGTCCACGACGGTCAGTCGGACCACGTGCGTCCCCTCCGTGAGGTGAAGCTGGGTGGAGACGTAGCCGCCGCCCGCGTCGGGCATGACGGGGATGGGCGCGCCGCCATCCACGGTGAAGTACGCGGAGGCGATGCCCGTGCTGCTGCCGCCCGCGGTGGCCCAGCCGCACGCCTTGATGGCGGTCCAGTTCGTGTAGCGGGGCAGGCCGCACATCGTGAGCTCCGACGCCCAGCCGAGCACCACCTGGGCGCTGTCGGTGGCGGTCGCGGTGCCGTCATTGACGGTCAGTGACACGGTGACGGTGCCGGCCCCGTCACACTCGATGCTCGAGACCGGGGCTGAAGGTGACCCGAAGGTGCAGTGCACGCCCGGGGGCGCCACATGGCTCCAGGCATAGGTGAGCGGGTCACCATCCGGGTCCGAGGCCGAGCCCCGCAGCGTCAACTGCTGGGAGGCCATGCCCTCCAGGTCGGGCCCGGCGTCCACGATGGGCGGGGCGTTGGGCTTCGTCCAGGTCACCTGCACCTGGTCGGTCACCGAGCCGATGCTCGCGGTCACCACATCCTCGCCGGGGGCGGTGCCCTCGAAGCAGAACTCGGCCTGCCCGTCGGCGGTGGTGTTCACGGAGGCCAAGGCGGAGTTCACTCCGGACGCAGCGAAGTCCACTCGCACGCCCGCGAGCGGCCGGTCCGCGGCGTCCCGAACCGTGGCCGTCACGCAGTGGAGGTCCCCGACGACGGCGACACCCTCTCTGGGCGACAGCGTGAGCTTGCTCACCTCCGCCACGGGCGCCAGGGCCATTCCTCCTGGGTAGCCATAGGAGTCGTAGGCATCGAACCCATAGAGCATGACGCCGAAGGGCTGCGGCGCGGACAGGCGGTGCGCCCCCAGCGCGACGGGGAGCTGGGCCCCCGAGAAGCCGCTGGCCCCGATGGCCTGGAACTGGCTCGCCGGGATGAGCGCCCCGTCCAGCCTCACCTCGGCCACGACGTCGTTGGGGACCACGATGTTGGCGAAGTTGCTGCGGAACCCCGAGCTCGGCGTGGTGACGGTGTACTGGGCGGCGAACTGCTCGAAGGGCGGCACCAACATCATGAACGGGTCGGACGGGATGCCATCGAAGCTCGAGCCATTGGAGTACTGCGTCACGAGGATGGGCTCGTTGGCGGTGATGCTCGCCGAGCCCTGGATGTTCGTCTGGAACACCTGGCCGCGCTGGAGCTGCGCCACCACCGCGCCGTTGAGGCTCACCTGCGTGCCGTCCCTGGCGGCCGCGAAGCGGAAGGTGTCCCCGCCGAGGCGTGTGGCCAGCGGCACGGTCACGAAGCGCCGCCCCCACGTCGAGGTCGGGGGGAGCTGCTCCACCAGGTAGTCACAGGCGATCGTGGTGCCATCCGGGATGTTGGCGCACTGATGCCCGCCGAAGACCGCCACCGGGCGCGTGGCGTGAACGAGCGTCCCGGAGACGTCCGAGGGCGCGGCCCCCGTGCTGCGAAGCTGGTACGTCTGCCCCTTGTTCAGCGCCACCTGGAAGGGCACTCCCGCTGCGTGGTTGCCCACCACACTCGAGGGGGTGATGGTCACCTCTGTCGCGTCCTCTGTGGCCACGACGGAGAACTGCGAGCCGTTGAGGACGTTGACGTTCGGATAGGCCTGCACCACGTAGTCCGTGCCCAGGCTCTCGGTGGGCAGGCCCAGGAACGCATCCGTCGTTTGCACGAGCCGGTTGAGCCCATACACGGAGATGTCCGCGCCCGCGGTGACATGGATGCCCTTGGGCTCCACGCCATCCACGGCCACCTGTGCCACCGAGGAGGGCAGCGCCACCGCCGTCACCTGCCCCGGCGTCACCGAGAAGTCGAAGGACAGCCCCTGCCCCGGAACGCGAACCTGCCCCGTCGTCGCCGTGTCACTGGCGATGAACAACGTGAGCACCGCAGTGGGCTGGTAGTTCCCCGGGAAGGCCAGCCAGAACTCGCGGCCCCGACTGGTCGCCTTGCTCAGTCCGTGCGCGCGGGCATCGTCCTTGCTCGCGAGCCCTTCTAGAGCCTGGTCCCGAGAGGACTCCTCCACACACCCCGTCATCAAACTGCTGACCGCAGCCGCCAGGGCCAGACCGGCCTTCATCCGCATGAACACGCAACCCCCTCTGTTTTTCTTGATGAAACGACTGCTCATTTCTATCCAGGTGTGTCGAAAGACAAAACCTGGGCCAGGCACAGCGAGCCTATTCCTGCCGCGTCAAGACACGCGACGCGGCGAAACAGGGAGCTGGCCCTTTCCAACGTGCAGCTCATCCCTGACTTTGTCAGGGATGATTAGAACTGTGGCACTCCGCCCGCGGACCACACGGACACGATCTGATTGGGAAGAGCCCACATGCTACCGAGGTCGAGTTCGTCGTCCCCGGCATAGCCCTTCTCCAAGGCGGTCAAGAGGCTCGTGAATCCGGCGGTGAGCTGCTGCTGCGCGGCCGCGAGCCCACTGCCCCCTGTGGCGGGATAGGTCTCCAGCGGGCCGCCGAATTTCAGCATTGCCTGCACCATCCGGAATCGCGCGAAATGGCTGAACTGATCCTCCAGGTCGTTGGCATCCTCGGGGCGGAGCTCTGCGTCGATGATGGGTCCCACGTTGCCCTCGCCCTGCCCGACGATGGCCTGGAGCACCTCATTCGCCTGTTTCAGCGCGGTGCGGCTGTCACCGCCGATGGTGCTGCTGAACCTGGTGTAGTCGTCTCTTATATATTGCGGATTGGCGAATTCGCTCTTCTGCCGGTGGTCCGCGTCGGGTTGGTAGAGGTCGTTCCAGCGCTGATGGATGCCCTGCTCGATGGCCTTGTAGAACTGACCGATGGAATCGTAGACATCTTGCGGCCCGTTCGGCGCGCCATCGGACTTTGGCTCGGGAGTCTCGATGGCAGCCAGGAGGGACATTTGCTCAGGGTTCACCGGCCCGAGCTTCACGGGCTTGTTGACCGCGATCCAGGACGGGAACCGGTCGTACCGCGGCGCCCATTCGCCCGTGAACTTCGGCGAGTATCCCTTGGGGGCGAACAGCGCATTGAAGAGGTTGCTGGCCAGCTCGAGGTGCAGCATCTCCTGCACGACGACCGAGTAGATGTTGTTGAAGGCGAGCTGCTCACGGCTTCGATTGGGGTTCTTCTTTCCGCGAACGGTCACCGGCTTGGGCGGGTGGTCAGCGTTCGTGCCGGGAACCTGCAAGGAATAGGCGGCCGTCAGATAGAGGGGGATGGTCCACAGCTCCAGGTAGACGGCTTTCTGGAGATGATCGAAGAGGGCTGCGTCGGTCCAGGTCTTGTTTTGCACAGGGCGCTCTGAGGTTGATACGAGGTGCCGTGGATGGATGCGCCGGCGACGAGAGCAATGTTCGCGCCAGGGGCCGCGGAGGAACGGCTCCAGTCATTTCAACTCTTTGCGGTGAAGCCAGTCTCCGAGTGCCAGGGGAGTCCCATGTCACTGACACGTCAGTGATGGAGGCTGACGTGTCCGCCAGCTTTGCGCTGGGCGTGGAGCTCGTACTCGCCCGCCGAGCTCACTCGCCTTGACGCGCTCAGGACGCAATGACCGAATTTGGGGTAGGCACAGGTTCAGCGAGCTGCCGGATTGTCGAGCTGCAATTCCAAATACATTCGTTCGATGGCCGTCTTGGCACAGTGTACGAACGCGTCGACTTCCGGGCCTCTCCTGGACAAGTCGTCCTGCGTCTCTCCAAGGTAAGACGCCCGCGCACTGCGCGCGACACCTTGATGTTCATCCGGCAGGCGTTCAATGACCCACTGGGCCGCAACGTCCTTGGGGGCGATTCCCCCCGTCGACAGGCTGAACCAGATGCGAGCCAGCGCAAGCACCACGGTCCTTTCGTCCCCTCGCCAGTCCGCAGGTTCGTTCCATTGGAGAACGGTGTCGTAGAACGCTCTCGCCAGATCGGTTCGGGGCACGGGGTCGAAGACGTCGGTTGCTGGCGCGCCCAACAGGCAGATGCTGTGCCTCCTTGCCTTCGCCAGCAAGATTGCCAGGTCGGGGTCCACGATGGCGGGCTGGACGCGGCCTGCTTCCAGTTCTCCGCGCAACCATTCCCCGAATTGAAGTTCGCGCGACGGCGGGTAGCGCCAAGGGACGACCGCATCCCGGACGACAACGGTCACTTCGAGCGGGCGGAGCGATTCATGCGTCATCGGCCATGCCGAGACCGACAACAACTCCTTGCTCAGCGCGTGTCGAACGGCTTCGGTCAGTGGGGCGCTGACGGTGACCAGCAAATCGATGTCGCTGTGTGGTTTCAGCCCTCCATCAACCGCCGAGCCGAAGAGGTGGATGGCCTGCAGCGAACTGGCGAGGTGACGGCCAATCACTGAGCAGGCGCTTGAAACCTGGTGCGTGATTTCAGTCGGTACGGATGCGTTCATGTTGGCCACCATCGGTCGGGCCCTTGGCTCGACAGTCGTCGTTCGGAAGATGCCCCATGCTCTCCCTGGTTGAAAGAGCAGGAGACGATGCTCCCCTGTCGTCAACACTCAATGCAGCGTCACTTCCTCGCTGCGGCCTGCTCTATGGGGGGCTGGCGGGCGCGACATCGCCGGCGCGCTCGGCGATCGGACGGGCATAGCGGACGAGTGAGAGCAGCACCTTGCCCGGCTCCTCGGCCATCATTTCGTGCGCAGACTGCTCGAACCAGACGAGCCGCTTCGACGGCGCCTTGACGCCCGCGAACCATTCGGCGGCAACCGTCGCGGAGACATTGCGGTCGTGGCGTCCGAGGAACAGGATCAGCGGCGTCTTCAGCCGCTTCACATGCGACAGGTCCGCCGTCAGTACCGCGGCAAGGAGCCTCTCGACCGAGAAATCCTGCGCCTTCCAGACCTGGCGTACCTCCTCGTCGGTGTATTCGGGCGACAGATTCACGGCTGCGCCCTCGAAGCTCGCATCGGGACGCCGATAGGCGGCACCTCCGAAGAAATTGAGCCAGCGGCGCTGGAGCAGGATGTCCTTCAACGCCACCGGCTTCTTGCCAACGGCGTAGGGCGCGATCGATTCGAGGTCGCGGATCGCCTCTGCGTTCTTCGCCGCGCGCGCCTGTTCCATCGCCCAGGCCCAGCCGCGCCGCTCGCTCTCCCGCGCATCGATGCCCTGGGCCGCGCCGATATAGGCGTGGAGCCATTCGGGGTGCCTCTCCGCGAGGGTGAGCCCGAGGAGGCTCCCCCAGCTATGGCCGAGGACGAAGATCTTCTCCTTGCCGAAGGTCTTGCGCACCCATTTGACGAGCTCCTCGGCATCGGCGTGCACCTGGTCGACCGTGAGCGTCGGGGCGACCATGGCCGGATCGTTCGCGACATACGTCTTGCCCGAGCCGCGCTGGTCCCACTGGATGACGGTGAAGAACTCGTCCCAGCCGTGCGAGACATACCAGCTCGTCGGCATCGTCACCCAGCCAGGGCCGCCGTGGAGCACGAGCAGCACCGGATTGCGCAGGTCGCGGCTGCGGATCGAGACCCATTGGTCGATGCCCCCGATGCGGAGCTTCTCGGTGCGCTCCATCCCCTCGGGCGCTACGATCTTGCGGAGCTCCGCGATGATCTCGACAGCCTCGGCCCGGTTGCGTGGGCCCGGCGCCTCCTCCGCCTGTGCCTGAATACTCCCCAGAAGCAGCGCCGCCAGCGGTAGCCACCATTCTCTGCGCATCGCTCCCCCTCGATTCTGATCGGGATTTCCGTCGATATCACAAGCCCGATCACCGAGCCACTGCCCGGCCGCTCATGGATGCTCTGGCTCCGCCACCGGTGAGCACCAATGCAAAGTTGGCGAAAGTTCTTGCACCTGCATCTGGCGGAGGCCGCGGGAATAGACAGAAATTTCATTGTGACGGAGGACTGCGCGTCCATCGCTTTGCCCTGGAGTACGGCCAGGGGCAACATGGGCAGGAACTGCTCTCAAGGAGGCCCGAAACCAGCCTCAAGGACCTGTGGCTCATGGAGGTAGCGATGCGACGGCTTGCACTGGTGCTGGGGCTCTTGGGGGGCGTGGGGTGCGCCACCGGCATGCGAGGTATCTCCACCCAGTACAATCCGGAGACGGGGCAGTACGAGACGCCCACGCACGAGGTCGTCTATCAGGTGCCCGCCGAGGACGCGATGATGACGGCCCGGTACATCCTGGAGAAGAGCCGCTATGACGTGATGGAGAAGGAGGGGGGACTGGAGATGTTCTCCTCCTTCATTCCGGACGTCATTCCGCCCGAGCGCTACTACATCCAAGGGACGCGGCTCGGGCCCCGGCAGGCGCTCGTGCGAGTCTTTCGCATCAGGTACACGCAGGAAGGGGGAGGCTACACCGCGGAGGCATCCGGTCGGTCCGGCGGGCATCTCTCCGTGCCGGGAGCCTTTGCCAATATCCCTGGGCTGGAGGGCTACCGGCCGGCGCACGGCTACCGCGACCTGGGGATTGAGCAGAAGCTGCTGGAGCGGCTGGAGATGGCTCCCGCGCTGGAGCTGGTGGGCGGCAACTCCCCTGTGCCCATCCGCTCGGTGGTGATGGAGAACTGGGGCGAGAAGGGGGGGACCACCGCCACGTCCGCCGCTCCCGAGTGTGGTGCTCCCGTGGCGGGCGCCTCGTCCCTGTTCTCCGCCGGAGGCGTCCTGCTCGTGGCGGACCCCCTGGGCACGCAGGAGGTGCCGTCCGCGGCACTGCGGATGTTGTGCGAGGCCTCGGCCCAGGAACTGCCGGTGACGCTGGCGCTGTCGATTCCCGTCTCCGAGCAGCCGCTCCTCGATCGCTACCTGGTCAGCGACGGCGATTCAGCGGCCGTTCAGGAGCTCCTCTCGGGGAGCGCTTTCTGGCGCCGGGCATACCAGGACGGGCGCAGCAGCCGCGCCATGCTGTGGCTCGTCGAGCAGGTCCGCCGCATGCGCGTCTCCGGAAAGGACGTGGACGTGGCCGCCATCGACTCTGACAAGGCCCACGGCAATGAGCGCGAGGCGCAGATGGCCCAGCACCTGCTGAACGCCCAGTCGAAGCGCCCCCAGGCTTGGACGCTGGTGCTCACGGGCAGCGTCCACGCGCGCACCACGGAGGTGAGCTGGGATGGCGACTTCGAGCCCATGGGCGCTCGCGTGGTGCGCGCCCTGCCCTCGGTGCGTGCCCTGGATGTGGGCTTTCAGCGAGGCACCCAGTTCGTATGCCGCTACAGCGTCTGGGACGAGGAGGTGGAGTGCAACGTCTTCGGCATCAGCCCGACGCTCGAGGCACGGCAGTCCTCCAAGCAGGCCGTTGGCCTGCAGCTCTTCACCGCCCAGCAGCCCCACGGCTTCCACGGCCGGCTCTACCTGGGCGCGCTGAGCGCATCGCCTCCCGCGCTCCAGGCGCCGCGCCAGGACACCACCGTCGACCCCGTGTCCTCCTCGGAGTGACTCGCCTTGGCGCGCCCATGACCACGACGTCCATGCGCTCCGAGCCGTTCATGTCCGGAGGTCCGCTAGCCACCGCAGAGCCCGGAGCCCGGGCATGAAGCAGTACTCGCCTCCACGGGTGACCACGAACCGAGGGAGGCCTTGCATGCGCCTGGGGATGGGACGCTTTGGGACTGAGAACACGCCCGTCCCATCGTTCGCGCCGACGAGGGGGTCCTTCGCATCGCCCAGCCCGAGAAAGTCACCGCCGTTGATCCACTCCGATTGCACGAACTCGAACTGCCGTCCGAGGTGCGCGCCGATGAAGGCAAACATCAACCCTCGCTCGGCGCCGTCGTCCTCGAGCATGCCCTC
This sequence comes from Myxococcus xanthus, assembly GCF_013116825.1. GTDB lineage: Bacteria > Myxococcota > Myxococcia > Myxococcales > Myxococcaceae > Myxococcus > Myxococcus xanthus_B. Next base: position 22,037 of record NZ_JABFNS010000018.1, on the reverse strand, counting down.
GGGCAATTCGGGCCCGTAGGCGGTTCCGCGCCGGATCATCCGATGGAGTCTGACCACGCCGGCGACGGACGCGTCGCGGGGATTCGCTCGCCGGACGTGTGACGCGGGAGGCGTCTTGTACCCGGTCGGGTCATCTGAATAGAGGAAGGCGTTGTTCCGTGAGGCATCTGCGCCAAGGTCGGGAGCGTCGTGGTGTGGGCACAGCGCCAGCGGCGCGCCGCTCCGCCACCTCCCCATCATCTTCGCCGCCAGAAACTCCTCGTCCTCCCGGCTGCTCGCCATGGCCTTCAGGTACTGCCTGAACGCGGCCACCCGCTGATGAAGCTTGCGGAAGGCGACGTACGTCCCATTGCGCCCCAGGACGTCAGGCCAGGGCATCGGGGACACGCCGCCCGTTTCGTCGGGATAGCCGAGGACGAATTCGCCTGCCTTGAGCGGTTCCTCGTGGGGATTGCTTCCTGGAATGCCGCTGCCCTCGACGGCCGGATGGCTGATGCCGTCCTTGAAGCCGAACGGCTCCTTGCCGGTGCTCAGTGCATGGCAGTCCTGACGCCAGATTGCTTCGATGCCGCCAAGCTCCCGCAGCGCCTTGCGCGCGCGCTCCAGTGCCGTTTCGAGTTGAGCCTGAACCGGCGAAAGCGCCGTCAGCACGACATGGACATCGCTCGTTCCCAGCGGTGGCTCCCAGTGTTCGGGGCTGCTCTCGCCGTCGTCTCCCAGTGCCTTCGCCCGGGCGGCCATCCCCTGGCGGAACTCCCACGCGAAGCTGTCCAGCGAGTCTTGTGGCACGCCCAGCGCCTCGAGCCCGTGATACGTGAGCGCGACGCTGAGCCAGCAATCGGCGGTCGGGCTGCTCGGATGGGCGGCTGTGGCCACCACCGAGCAGAGCCGCCTCATCAACTCCCGCCCCGCGCTCCGGTCATCGATACGGAGGAGGATATAGGTCGCGACGTACGGAGAAGGGCGGGGCCGCAGCACTCCGCTCTGGATGTCGTCCAATTCGAGCATCTCAGTGAGCCGTGGCGAGGTTCTTCCAGAAACGCACGAGGCTCTCATCCGCCCCGAACAAAGTGCTGAAGATGGTGGAGTCGGCGACCAGCACGTCGCCGGCCCTGCCGTCGCCCGGCGGCATCCACACCAGCGCATTGAACTCGGTGTTTCCCTCGTTCGTGAAGGGATGGGGCCTGGTCAGGTCGATCGGCTGTTTCGCCAGGACACGAATGGAATGGGAGTCCTCCGTCGTGACCGCGTAGTGCGGCAGGTGCATGTGGAAGTTGAAGTTCTGGACCCCGGAGAGCCAGCCGCGCGTATCCAGGTCGTCCATCACCGTCAAAGGGACGCTTCGGTTCGTTCCTTCGACGACGGCAGGGCGCAGACCCCAGCGATTCTCGACGGGGATTCCCAGCCCCTTCATCAATGAGCGCGTATAGCCGCCGAAGCGTTGCTGACGAGGCACCAGCGGGTCGCCATGATGGGTGTGTTCCATGGCGCGCTCCGCCAGGTCTGGCGAGTGTCCGACGTCGTGGTGTGGGCCTATCACCAGGCAGGTGCCTTCGCGCTCGAGGAATGCGCGGGCCGCTTCTATCTCCTCCGGGGCGGCCACCTGTCCGGTGACGTTGTGGTCCAGGCCGAAGACGAGCAGCGTGTCCGCATCGGAGAGGACCCTCTCGTCGAGTGGCAGGGTGAAGCCCGCCTGATCGACCCGCTGAAACATGGGGACCCCGTGCCCGGTGACCTCCTCGATGACCTGTTGGAACTTCACCCATGCCCAGAAGAAGAGCTCAAGTGAGCCCGAGACTCCTTGCTGGAACCTCAGCGGGTCTGCCCACTGTGGGGACTCGTAGGCGGGCCAGAGGGCTCGGCGAACCTCGGTCATCGTCGAGAACCGGTTGTCCATTTCGGCAGGGCTTCGATTGGCTTCTCCGGGGTAGCTCCAGGACGTGTAGACGCTGACTCGCCGGTGCCCCCGCATGTATCGCCTCGGCGTGTGGTTCTGGTTGTACGTCCGCCCCGACGTTTCGCTCATGACATGCCTCTACTGCATCTGATCGAGCATCTCGGCGAGCGCGGCCTTGATCTTCAGCGCCTTCTTGATTTCATCGCCCGTGAAGAACGGGTACTCGCCGTACTCGAGAAAGCTGTTGCACTGGTGGTCTCGGATGAATTTGATGAACGCAGGCGTGTTGGTCTTCCAGTCCATGGGAAACCCCTCGAGGTTCTCGAAGGCGGTGTTGATGCCGGACTGTGTGAAGAGTACGACCGCGTCCTCGGTGTATTTGTCGAAATCGGTGTCGAAGATGCCCTGATACATGAACCGGGTGTCGTCATCGAAGAGCACCCAGCGGAGGTAGTGGAGCTTGAGCGGCGCGAGGAGGTCGGGATTGGCCTTGAGTGCTTCGGCGATCCTCTGGCCGTAGCCGCGCATGGCATCGGCGCGCCCCGGCTTGACGTTGGCAACAATCGTGAAGCCATAACAAGCAGGGGTCTTCGGAAAAATCGGACCGTACTTCCCCCGCTCGAGGTGATCAGTCGACCTGGGAATGGCCATGGCCTGGGGCTTGATCTCCATCGCGAGGCTCCTTCTGTGCGTCCACTTCAACGCTTGTGGTGGGGCACAGAAGCCGCAAGGCCGTAGCGGCCAGCAGAACGAGCACACGCTGTCCCGTCGCCTCGGCCCTCGCTGGAGGCTGCGGCGGAAAACACGAGAACAGTCCTTCCGCCCCCTCGACAGAGTCCCTTTTCGTCTCAGGTCTGGGTGAACATGAGGCGGCGACGAGGCATGATGCGAGGATGCGCATCGTCGCCGTCTCGGACACGCACCTCTTCCACGACGAGCTCGTGATGCCCCCGGGCGACATCTTCGTCCACGCCGGCGACATGTGCCGCGCGGGGGACCTGGACGAACTCGCCCGGGCTGCGTCGTGGATTCGTGGTTTGCCCTACCGTCACAAGGTCATCGTCGCGGGTAACCACGACTGGGCCTTCTCCGACTCGCCCGGAGAGGCCCGGGCGCTTCTGGGCGAGGACGTCGTCTACCTGCAGGACGGCGAGGCCACCGTGGCGGGCCTGCGCTTCTGGGGGAGCCCCTGGCAGCCGGCCTACAACGACTGGGCCTTCAACCTGCCCCGGGGCACCGCCCTCGCTAGCAAGTGGGCGGCCATCCCCGAGGGCCTGGATGTGCTCATCACCCATGGGCCTCCGGCGGGCTTCGGGGACCGCTCCTCGGTGGGGGGACGCGGCGGCTGTATGGACCTGCGCGAGCGCGTGCTCGCCGTGCGTCCCCGGCTTCACCTGTTTGGCCACATCCACGACGACGGCGGGCTGTGGCGCGAAGGGGACACGTGCTTCGCCAATGTCACCACGTGGGAGTGCGAGCGCGCGCCCACCGTCCTCCAGCTCGACGCCCGAGGCGTGACGGAGGTGAGCATCCCTCCCGCCCGGCGCTGACTCGCGTTCCTTGTCAACCAGCCCTGGGGGCAGTGGTTTCGAGTAACTTCCCGTTGGAGGGGAACGAGGCGCCTGAGGGCCGACACACGACCGAGCACGTGGCGCGCGGCTCAAACCGCACTGCCGCGCTAATTGGCACTCAACAGGCGGAGCCGTTCGAGGATGGCGTCATAGCCCAGCTCGAACTCCTGCTCTGTATCGGTGTTCCAACCCTTGCCGCCCGAGATGTCCCTTCCATTGGCATCCTTGTGCTTGTCGAAGTTCTGGAGCCCCGCCGAGGCTTTATCCTTCACTGCGGCGGAGATCTCGCGGAGCTGCTCCGTCCAGGACGTGTCCTTGCTGGAGAGCACGTCCGTGATGAAGTTCTTCAGCGCGACTTTCCCGACCTCGCCCGCAGGACCCAAGGGCGCCAACGCCACACCCGCGATAGTCTCCGCCAGGTCTTTCTTGAACTGCCCCGCGTCCTCGGTGCGTTTGATCTCCAGTCCATACGCTCCCACCATGGCTCCCGTGAGACTCCCCAGCGTGCGCGCGTAATGGTCATTGACGGGGGGCTTTCCACTCGCGGTTGCTGGGTTGAGCGCCCCTGCGCGGAGTTGCTTGGGCAAGTCCTCTTTGACGAACTTCGCGAACCCCGGGTCCTTGCCCGAGCCGTTGATGACCGAATCGCGCAAGAACTTCGGCAACGCCTGGAGCGTGTCGTCGTAGGCGCTGTTGGGCCCACCCGAATTGTTCGTCAGTTCATTGATGATACCCGAGGGGGCCGAGCGGAAAATCTTCTTGAGTCCTTCCAGTTGGGCCGCACGGGCGGGGTCGGTCTTGTCCCCCAACGAGTTGGCTCCCACGCGGAAGATGTTCGCACGGTGGTCCGAATACGCCGGCCCCTTGAACAGGTCTGGCACCTGCCCAAGTATCTTGGCCGCACCGTCCGACCTGGTGGGCTCTCGGCCCGAGAAGCTGTTGTTGTGCGGTGGCTGTTGTAGTCCCTTCTCGAGGATTGAGACGAACTTGTCTCTCCCCAGCTCTGCACTGTAATTCTGGATGAGCTTGGGGTCTGAATTGAGTACGTCCGCGAAGTTCTGCGCCTGGATGGTGTTCTTGTCCGCGGTCTTGGCGGATTCATTCAAGAACGTGCGACGAACGGACTCCGGGGTCTCCGGCTGCTTGAGTACGGAGACCATGGCGTCTGGCACCTGGCTCTTGGCCGCTTCGCGTGCCAGCTCGTTCACCACGCTGGGCGACGCGGAGCCCGTGCTCCTGGCGAGCGCTTTCAACGCCGCCGTCTGCTCCGCATCTGTTTTGTAGAGCCCCTTCTGGTCATGGGCGATCTGCGCGGATGCGCTGGAAATCAACTCCTTGCTGTCCTTGTCTCCTAACGTTGCGTAGAGTTGTTTGAGATACTCCGGGTCGTTCTGGTGCTGCTGGATGATCTCGGTGAACTCGCGGGTCCGCTCGTTCCGCCCCGCGCCACCGATGTATCGGTCCTTGTCCTGAAGGCGCTGCGCCGCTTCCTTCCCAGTGGGAGCCTTCTTCGGCTCGGTGGCGTCTGTCTCCTCCGTCGGAGGTGTCGCCGGCTTTTTCTCCGGAGGCTTGGCGGGCGGAGTCGAAGGAGGGTCCTGCGGTCGAGGGCTCGGCGTGGGCGCCCCCAGCTGCGAGAAGTCCTTGGGAGCCTTGCCAAAGCTAGACGCGTCTGTGTGCCCGGAGGGAGTAGGCCGCTGCGCCTGAGTCCGGGGGCTCTGCGGTTTGCTCTCCGCGGGCCTGGTTGTGGTTTGCGGCTTGGGGGCTGTGATTTTGGCCATGGGATGACTCCGAGGCAGCGGGTTCTTTGAAGCTCACTACGCAGCGACCGAATACGAGCCAGGCACAGGCGTCAGGGGACATACCGCTCGGCGGTGTTCAGTACGGCACTGCCGTCGGTACCCCCGATGATGAGCACACTCCCTGATTCCAGCCATGTGGCAGTGTGATTGACGCGCGCCGATGACATGGGGGCGATGAACTCCCAGGAACCATCGCGCCGGAATATCTCCGCGGAGGCACGTGGCATTGCGTAGGGGCTGGAATACCCGCCCGCAATCAGCACCTCGCCTGAGGGCAATGCGGTCGCCGTGTGAAAGGAACGGGCTTCCATCATTTCTGTCTCGTGCGTCCACGAAGTGCTGCTCCAATGAAAGAGTTCTGCTGCCTTGAGGACCCTCCCAGGTGAACCCTCGAGGGAGCCGGTAACCAAAATTCTTCCAGAAGGCAGCAGCGTGGAGGCGTGTCCGTGGCGCCCATATTCCATCTGCGCCAGGAGGGGTCGCCATCCGGCCTCGGGTTGATTCGAGTCGTAGACCTCGGCCGTCGTCTCCGCTCCAGCAGCATTGAAGCCACCAATGGCCACCACCACGCCCACTTCCAGGAGGGTGAGTGTCAGGACGTTGCGTTTGACATTCAAGCTCCCAGCATCTGTCCAGGAGTCGGTGTCCGGGTGATAGAGCGCGGAGGTGTTCAGCCCGTCGAGATGCGAGTTCCCGCCACCCGCCACCAGCACCTCTCTCGAGGGAAGCAGGACGGCGGCATGGCTGGCGCGTGCTCCAAGTGGGATGGGACTGGCAGGAGTCCACTCATTCGCATCCGCATCGTAGATTTCGGCGCTGTTCAGCGCGCCACCTCCAGGGCCCCGGCCACCGACCACCAGTACTTTTCCGTTCGGTAGAAGGGTGGCGGTGTGGTCCATGCGCGCCGTCCCGAGGTCTGGCCCAGGACTCCAACTGTTTGATGAGACGGTGTAGAGCTCGGTGGTGTTCGTGGGGGTGTTGCCTGCGCTGCTCCCACCAACGACGAGCACTCGACCATTTTCCAGTTTCGTGGCCGTATGCCCTGTGCGCCGCGTCTGCATCGGTGCCACCGACTTCCACCCCGGCGATTCGCGCCCGCCATCCGGAGGTCCGCCGTCAGTGCCTGCGTCGGAACCGCCGTCCCCTCCGCCGTGCGGCCCACCTCCATCGTTACCTCCATCCAGGCTGCCGTTGCCATCAGGGCCCGCATCCGATGCGTCATCCAGGCATGCGCCAGGTTTGCTGTTGCAGAATTGGTCCACCGCCTCGTCGACGTCGAGGCAAGCAGCGAGATGGACGCTGAGCACCAGCAATCCAAGGGCTGTCGAGCGACGCAGGGGCTTCATGGCCACCTTCCAGACACGAACGCGGACGACCCATTCGTCCCGAATTGTAGGGAGCCTTGCTCCTCTGGCGACCCCAGCAGGTACATTCCCGTGGCGGCGCCCAGCCCCACCAGACCTCCCACCAGCAACCCCACGGAGACTGTCTGCAGCCCGCGCGCGCTGCTGGCCAGGTTCCTGGCCTCGGCCTGTGAGCCGATGTGCTGCGCCTTGTGCGCCAGCTTCGACTTCTTTCCCTCCGCCAATCCCCAGAAGACGCCCGCTGTGACGACGAGGGCTCCTCCCGCCACCGCGGGGATGAGCGCTCGGTCTCTCAATGCGGAGTGCGAGCCGGCTACTGCGGGAAGCGGCCCTCGTGGCGCCTGAACCCGCTGTGCCTCTGTGGGGGCCTCCATCTTCAGGGGCTCACGAGCGACTCCTCGCGCGGCCAGCTCGCTCAGGACATCCTGGCGCACCGATTCGAAGTGCTGCTTCAGCTTGGGTGAGACAAGCAGCGGCAACTTTGCAGCGGGGTTCAAGAAGAGGGCCGCCTTGAAGGTAGCTTCGGCGTCGCTCAACCGCCCACTCAACTCCACCATGATGACGCCCTCGTAGAGCGACATCACGACCTGATCCTCAGGCCTCTTCGACATCGCCTTGCCGTGGACAACCTGCTCCAGCGCTCGTTCGTACTCGAGGTCCCCTATCAATTGGTGGATGACTACCGCACAGCGGTGCACGTCTGGGGAGACGTCGCCTCGGGCGCTCAAGGGGAGAAGGGAGAGCCCGAGGCACAAAAGCCAGACGCAGGTGTCATGTCGCGACAGGCCGCTCGACAAGACGACTCTTGCATCGTCGTAGATGGAAGGATGCATGGCGTCCTCTCGCGCATGGCGTCCGACTTCGTTTAGTGCTTCGACGTCACCGGGGACGTGATTGGAGGCCGGGCATGAGGCATGCCCGACGTGCGTACGCCCTGCGCGAGTCGATGCGTGTCTGCCCCTGTAATCGAAGAGAAAGAGGGAGGTGGCCCACCGACGTCCCAAAAAATCTCCGGAGACGACGCTGATGGCGGCGTTGCCCTGGCAAGTCGGCAGGGCGCCGGTGCGTCAGCAGTGCCAGCAGTCGGGCGCCCGACGGCAGAGGGGCGCCAAGGGCTTCAGTCCAGCAAGCCCAGGAGGCTGATATCCAGTCGGCTGCTGACCAGTCCCAGGAGGCTCTCCAGGGCGAGTTGGTCCTGCTTCATCCTCGGTGCGAGCTCCATGCGAACGCGCTCGAGCAGCTGCTCGCGGGCATCGGCGACCTTGCGCGCGACGCCGGAGCGCGAGCCGCCGTACATGAGCGTCAGCCGGTCCATCGTGAACCCATGGAAATGGTGCAAGCGCAGCAGGGTCCGCTCCTGCTCGGAGAGCACCGCCACCGCTTTTCGGAGCGACTCGACGAGGAGCTGGCGCGCATCTTCGCGCAGCAGCGCGTACTCGGGGTCGCTCGGGGCCAGCATCCGCGCGAGCTCCTCGGGAGGCTCCGCGACGAGCTGATGGCGCTCGTCCTGGCCCATCAACTCCGAGGCGATGCGCGCGGCGATGATGCTCACCCAGGTCCGCAGGGGCCCTCGCCCCCCATAGCTCGCAATCCTCGGTGGCGTGTTGCTGCTGCCCACGAGCAGCCGCTCGCGCAGCATCTGCAGCACTTCCTCCACCAGGGGCGGCGACACCTTCCCGAGCCGGGCAGGGACATGCCGGAGGATGTGTTGTTCGAAGCCCTTGAGGGCCGCCGGGTCCCCGGAGGTGCAGGCGCACGCGAGATACAGGTCGGGACCTTGGAGGATGCGCATCACCTCCGCGGCCCTTCCCACAGGCAGGTGCCGGGCCAGGTGCCGCACGAAGGTCTCCGCCGGGAGTGACAACGCGGGCCACTGGGTCCGTGCTGCTTCGACGTGTCTGTCCAGCAGCGCCTCGAATCCCTCCTCGGCCTCCAGCTCCGCCCGTTGCTCCGGAGACACATATGCCCGCAGCAGCGCCGCCAGGGAGCCTGTTCGCTGTTCGTCGCTCATCGGTTCACCTCACGCCGTTGCCAGGCCAGCACCGTCTGGAGCTCGGACTGGCCCCGGACCCCCACGGACTCCAGCCGGGTCCGGGCCTCCTCTGCCAGCGCGAGCGCTCGTGCCCGCTCCGGGGAAGCGCGCGTTTCCATGAGCGCCCGGGCCAGAAGGAAGGCGGTCTTCCCGGCGACCTGCGCGTCTTTGACTTCGCCCCATTGGGTTTGGATGCGCCGGGCGCGCTCGAGCAGGGGGACCGCCTCCGCCGAGGTGCCCAGCGCCAGATGCACCTCCCCAGCGCAGGCAAGGGCGCTGGCGCCGTCCGGGGACTCCGCGCCACCCGCCTTCTCGGTGACCTTCCTCGCCCGCTCGCAGTACGCGAGCGCCTCCTTCGAAGCCCGGGTCGCCAGGGCGAGCTCGGCGAGGGGAAGCAGCACGGTGACCGTCTTCCCGCCCTCCGGGCCATGTTCCTTCTCGAGCCGCTGGAGCGCGTCCAGCAGGTCGCGTCGTGCCTCGGCATGGCGGCCCGCCTTCAAGTACACCTGTCCCCGGATGGTCAGCGGCAGGGCGGCGCGTGGCGTGTCCGGGCCCAGTGAACGCTGGACGCGCTCCAGCGCCTCGGTGGCGAGGCCCAGCGCCTCGTCTCCCTGGCCCGCGTCACTGGAGATGTCTGCCAGCGCTGAGAGCGCGAAGATGACGGTGACGTGGTGGGGGCCCCGGGCTCGCTCGAAGATGGCGCGCGCCCGCTCAGCCATGGAGCGTGCCTCCTCCAGTCGACCCGCGACGCGCGAGACCACGGCGAGGTTCAGCAGAACCGTCCCCATGGGGGTGGTCTCTGGGTCGGAGGATGCCTCCTGAAGGGCCAGGGCCTTGCGCCAGGCGCTGACAGCCTCGGCGTACCGGCCCACCTCCAGCGAAGCAGTGGCGACCCGGTTGTAGGAAGTCACGAGGGCCGGATTGTCAGCGCCAAGGATGCGCTCGCGCAGTGCCAGGGCCTCGCGGTGGAGCTTCAGCGCGTCTTCGTGGCGGCCTTGGCCGAAGCGGATGCGTCCCAACTGGTGGATGAGGTTGGGCGTGCGGAGGCTGTCCGGGGGATTCCTCCTCCGCGAGAACTCCAGGCCCTGGTGCGCCTCCTGCTCCGCTTCTGCGAGCTGGCCGTACGCCTCTCGCAGTGACGACAGGCGCGTGTGCAGTTCCGTCGTGATGTCCGGGAAGCGCTCCCGCCCCAGCCGCTCGACGGCGGCCCGGGCGTGCCGGATGAGCTTCTCCGCTTCGTCGGGGCGGGACTGCTCCTCGCCCACCGCCCAGATGAGCTCCAGCCACGCCCGTGCCACCGTCTCGTCGTCGCGCGCGGCCTCGGCAGCCCACAGGGCCTGGTAGAAGAAGGCCTCCGCTTCCTTCGGTTTGTTGAGGCCCCCGAGGACGGTGCCGTGGGCCAGGAATACCTCCGCCTCCAGCGGCTTGTAGCCGAGCCCCTTCTGCTCTTCGAGCAGGGCTGACGTCACCGCGAGGCCGTCGGTGAACCGGTGTGACACGAGGTGGGCCCGGACCTGAGCCAGCTTGTTCCGCGCCGCATGAACGCGGGAGCGGAGGTTGTCGGGCGGCTGGGGGCGGCTGGTGAGTCCGGGGGTATCGCGGCATCCGACGAGCCCCTCCAGGGAGGCCGCCAGTTGGCGCGCGTTCTGAACCGTCTGAGCGTCCGCCTTTTCCAGCACCTCCGTGACGGCGGCGATCTGCCAGAGCCGCGCATCGAGGCACGCGGCGGTCTGCCTGGCCTGGTCCGCGGTGTCGCCCGTTGCGGCCAGGCAGGCCTCCGTGCGGAGCGCCTGCCATTGCGCGGTGTGGGCGTCCATCACCGTCGAGAACTGCTTCCAGGCCTGGGGGGCGTAGGTCATGCCGGTGGCGAGGAAGGCTGTGCGGACCCGTTCGCGCCGCGCGGGGCTCCATGCCACCGCGAGCTTCTCCGCTTCCCGCGCACAGCCGTCATCGCGCCGCTGCGCCGTCATCCCGTAGGCCGCGAGGATGCCCATGGCTCCGGCCACGGTCGTCGTGACGAGAAGCGGCACAAGCCTCCGGTGCGGCGGCGGAGCGAGGGCCGCCAGCAGTGACTGCATGGTGGGGAAGCGATCCTCGGGCTTCGGGCTGAGCCCCCGGAAGATGGCGCGTCGAACCCGGGCCGGGACCTTCACCTCGCGCTTCGGAGGGCTCATCCTCCCTTGCTGCGCGGCCAGGACCAGCTCCTGCATCGTCTCCCCTTGGAAAGGGCGCGCCCCAAAGAGGGCCTCGTGGAGCGCCACGCAGAAGCTGAACTCGTCGGAGCGGGCATCCGCGCGCTGACCTCGCACCAGCTCCGGGGCGATGTAGGCGGGCGTGCCCAACACCTGGCCCGTCCGGGTGAGGCGACCCGTGGGAGTGACAGGGGCCTCCATGGGCTCCTGGTGCGACGCGCCCTCTTCCTGGTGGAGGAGCCGGGCGATGCCGAAGTCCGTCACGAAGACCCGCCCGTCCTTTCCAATGAGGGCGTTGGCGGGTTTGAAGTCGCGGTGCACCAGTCCCGCGGCGTGCGCGGCGGCCAGTCCCTTGCCGGCTTCAAGGAAGACCCGGAGCACCTCCTTCCAGGGACGAGGCTCCTTCATCCACTCCGCCAGGGTGGTGCCCTCCACCAGCTCCATGGTCAGGAAGACACCGTCTCCGTAGGCGCCCACGTCATAGAGGGTGACGACATTGGGGTGTGAGAGCCGGGCCAGCGCCTGGGCTTCGCGCAGCAGCCGCTGCTGCAGCTCCTCTCGCTGGCTTCCCTTGGGGCGCAACATCTTGAGGGCCACACGGCGACCGAGCTCTAGGTCATCCGCCGCGTACACGATGCCCATGGCGCCAGCGCCGAGACACTCTCGCACCACATACCGGGAGAGCCTGGCGCCAAGCAGCAATGGCTGGGAATTCGCCTCCCCAGGGGCTGTCGGAGCGCTGGATGGCGCTTGAGTGCCCACTCCGGCTGCCAGTGTCCACCGACAGTCGGCACAGGTCTCGACGTGTGCCAGGACTTGGGCCCGGTGCGCCTCGGAAAGCAGCCCGGCAATCAAGTCCGTCAGCGTCGTTTCCTGGGGGCACGACTGCATGGGTGAAGACTCCGCAACGCGATTCGGCTTCCCGAACATAGCAGAGCTCGGGAGCGCGATTGTGCGTGCAGGCAGGTCTCCAGGAAATTCAGGGACGCAGGCCGCCCCATTCCCTCTTTGCCCTCGATTGCACGGGCAGGACTGCGTGGACTCGCGACGGCGCGGAGATGGACCTCACTCAATTCTTGATTTGCAAGAGAGGCTCTCGACGCTCCGTGAGTCCAGCGTGGTCGAATTCCTGCCTTGTCGCTGCGTGGTTCAGGGTGTTCGGCAAAGGACAATCAAATTTTCCTTTGCAGGTTGTCGCTCGGCATGGATTGAGCTGCCCCCTTTCTTCGGGCCGAGCGCCTTCTCCCTATGAACGCAGGCCCATGGCCTTGCCATTACTCCCGCGAAACGTCAGCCTTGGACAGGACGTGACTGACGACCGCCATGTGCATCGTCAGCGTGTCGAACCTCCGGCCGAGGTTCTTGTCGGACTGGAGCAGGCGCCCCAGCTCACCATGGCTCAGTTGGGTTTTCTCCGCGAGGCTGCTGAACAGCTCCTCCGCGGACTCCCGAGCGGGCTGGATGTGGTCTCTTTCGGCGATGGCCCGAAGCCCAAGCGCCAGCCGCAGCCGGTACTCGACTTCGCTCCGGGTGGAGGCGTCGAGCAGCCAGCCATCAAATCCTTCACGGATCCGCTCGTTCGGTAGCCTCAGGCTCACCAGGATTGGATATTCGGCCTCGGCCCACCGCTGGCGGATTTCTTCGTCGATGAGGCTCCGTGGCACATCGACGTGCGTGCGCCGAGCCACCTCCTTCATCACGTGGTCCTGGAAGTCCCACAGGTACCGCGCGTCCCGCTCGGCGATGAGTTCCCCGGCGATGTACTCCATGACCTCGTCGAGCGAGCCTCCGCGTCCCAGCGCGGCGAAGAGTTCTGGAGATGACTCCTCCAGTAGCGTCACCTGGTAGGCCGCCTTCATCTTCACGTCGAAGCGAGCAGGGACGCCACGGAGGGGCTCCACTGCGTAGTCATCGGGCAGGACGAGGTCCACCGCTACGGGCTCGCCAACCCGGGCCCGCGCCAGGGCTTCGAAGAAGCCGGGGAGCAGCGGGTCGGGCGTGGCCTCCGTCCTCCAGCCCGCGCGGGCGGAGAACGGGATGAGCCGTCCGTTGGCGAAGCCGACGACGTCCAGGAGCACGTCGTCTCCGGAGTCAACGGCTTCGCCCGGTTCGCGCTCCCTGCGCGGCGCCACCGCGCGGCACAGCGCGGCGAAGCGATCGAGGATGGCCTCGGGCGAAATTCCCCCGAGCTCCGGCATCTTCACCCGGAGCTCCTCGAGCGAAGGCGCCTCGCGGAGGAGCGGAAGGCGAGGGCTCGTCGCATTGCGGAAGGCCATCGCTCCGGGGGCCTGGTTCAACAGCCCCATGCCCTGCAACTCCCCGAGCGAGAGCGGTTGGCCTGGATTGGACGTGTCAGGAGGCGTGTGCATGGAGGGCTCCTAGAAGAAGCTTCCGACGAGGTCGGAGACCGTGGAGAAGGCCGCGCCGACCTGACTCACCACCGGGATGTTCGTGGCTGCGAGCACGGAGCCTGCGGCGGTTGTCCACGCCGTTATCTTCTTGCCGGGGCTGGCGTCCTTGGAGTTGGACGTCGCGATGGCCGTGGCGATGTCGAAGCCGGCGATGGCGACGTTCGCGCCGGGAACGAATCGTCCCGCGAACTTGGCCAGCTTTCCGCCTGCGGCCTTGGCACCCTTGTCGATGGCCGCGTCGAACGCGTTGTCCGCGGTCTTTTGGGCGCCTGTCTTGATGCCCTTGTTGAGCCGCTTCTGTGCCTGGTTGTTGCTGTCGCCGTGCGCCTTGGCGGCGATGTCCGTCGTGGAGGACCGACTGGCCTTCTTGAGCGCGTCGAACTTCTCGGCGGTGCCCACATCCCCGGCGTCCGCATGGTTGAACGCCTTCATGGAGAGGTTGTGAGCAATCTTGAGCCGCCCCTTGAGGCCCAGGTCCGGGGCGGCGGCCTTGAGGGACAAGTTGGCAGCCCGGGTCGCGCTCCCGTACTTCTGGAGGTCTCGTGCGGTCTCGAGCCCCGCCTTCAGGGTCTCGGTTGAGGTCTTGCCCGCATCGGCAAGCGCATCCAGGGCTTCGCTGCGCTCCTCGGGATTGCTGCTCGACAGTCCCCCGGCGGCGACGGCCTTGTAGGCATCACTCACCTTTCCATTGATGAGGGTGGTGGCGCCGACGCCACCCTTGAGGGCCGTGTTGGCCTTGCCCAGCCTTCCTAGACCATTGTCCAGGTCCTTGGGGTTCTTGCCGCCCTCGATGGACTTGACGAAGTTGTCCTTCACGCCCTCCTTCAATGTCTTCGCGAGGCCGTGTCCCGCGCTTCGGTTGTCCTTCCACGTCTGGACCCGGTCCTTGCCATCCTGGAGCTGCTGGCGGGCTGTTACCTTCGTGTCCAACGCTTTGGGATACGTCTCCCAGTTCCCGAGACCGTTCGACTCCTGCTCCTCTTTCTTTGGGGCCGCGGGAGCTGGCTGTGTCTGGGGCTTGTCGTTCTTGGGCTCATGCCCGGGGACGTAGGGCCCCATCTGCAACGGCGGGGGCGTCGTCCCGGGGCTCGTAGGCTTGAAGGAGTCCTTGGGCGGCTGTGTCGCCGCTGGGGCGGGCCTCTGTGCGGCCGGCGCGCGCTTCGACTTGGGCGGCTGTGTCGCCGCCGGAGCGGGCGGAGGCTTGACGGGAGGCGGCTTCGGCGGGTCTCGGCGGACCGGGGGCGGCGGCATGGGGAGGTTCCTCTCTTCGCTTCTCGATGGGCGTGGAATGCGTCGCGCCATCCGCCGCCAGCCGGCGAATGGCTGCCCATGTGCTCGAGGAGAAAGAGGGGAGGCGCCTGCCGGCGTCCCAAAAATCTCGGCTCAGGAGGCTCTCCAGCCGCCGTGCTCGTAGCCAGCACCGCGTCCGGCTCGAGGCCCCGCATGGCTCAACGGTGATGGGTGAGCAGGTTCACCAGCCTTCCGAAGGGGTCGCGCACGAAGAATCTGCGCACGCCCCACGGCTCGTCAGCCGGTCCATACTCTATCGGGATTCCCGCCTTCTTCACCCGAGTGAGGGCCGCGTCGAGGTCGTCGACCTCGATGGATATGTCTGGCACGGGTGCGCCTGAGCCCCCTTGCGACATGAAGCTGATCTGCACAGTCATCGTTTCGCTTGAGCCGTAGGTTTCAATCCACCCCATGTCCATCAGGACGTCGAGTCCGAGGATGTCCCGGTAGAATCTCTTGGCTGCGGCTGGCGTCGTCGCGCCCACATTGGTGACGATGCGTAGGACCTTCACGACCGCCCCTCCTGCTTGTCGTACGGTCGGTCCTCAAGGGGGAGCGGCTGGACTTCGGTCAGGGGTTCGTTTGGGAGCATTGGCGCAATGTGCCCCGGGGCGGCCCGCCTCGTATTGAAGGAAATTGCCGCTCGTCGAGAGGGACGTGGTTGCGGGCCTCATCCGACCGAGGGCGATACGCGACGGGAGTGGCTCCCGAGAATGCCCTGAACTCGCGGACCAGATGTGCCTGGTCCGAAAACCCGTGCTCACAGGCCAGGGTGGCCCAGGTCATCTCCCCCCCGGCCGATTCGAGCGCGCGCTGGAATCTGGCGATGCGCGCGAAGAGCTTGGGCTTGACGCCGACATGTCCTTGAAACCGCTCAATGAGCCGGCGCGGCGAAAGGCCGAGTCGAACGCCCACCGCGCGGACGCTCGCGCCGCCCATCAACAGCGAGCACGCGACCGCCACTGCTTCGTCGCGAGGCTTGGACGCGCGTGCCCGTGCGAGCAGCGCCGCCTCGAGCACGTCGAGCCGGGTCGCGGGAGTGGGGGCTTGTAGCAGGCGCTCACGAAGGAGGGGGCCGTCGCGCCCCCAGATGTCGTCGAGGTCGACGAGCTTCCCGGTAAGCTCCGAGGCCGGCATGCCCAGGAACGGCGATGCACTCGCGGGGGCGAAGCTCACCCCGCAGATGGAGCGCTGGCAGGCCGTGTCGACGACTCTCGGTGCGGTGTGGGCGCCCTGAATCGCTACGCCACGAGTCTTGTGTGCGAGGCGGCCGTCGAGCCTGTAGTCCCGGAACGCGTCCTCATGAAGATTGACCAGGAGCTGCATACGGCCAGACGGCAGCATGCGCTCGAAGCCGTGCGCGAGCTGCCCGTCGTATGTCCAGAGGGATTCCACGAGAGGAGCCAGAGTGGGGCTCCGAGGCTGGCGCGCGAGAATCATGGCAGCGCGACGGTAACAGAGCCGGGACGCGCCTGCTGCGACTCAGGCTCGCCGAACGAGCCTGTCCGACTCTTCAGGGGGCTATTCCAGCACGTTCTTGGCAACACGCCCGACTGGAGAGGGCACCCACGCCCCAGTGGAAGCGCATGCGCGGAGACGCCTTCGCCGAGAATACTGGGATATGACGCGCGTTTGACGCAGCAGTCGGAGAAAACTCCAACGCAAGGTGTCAGGGGCAGGCGTCTATTGAATTGTCAGAAAAAGGTCGCTTGGAGGCCGGCGAGACTTTGGTTGCATTGGCAGGAATTGAATCCTGTCGTATCCTTGTTTAGTCGGATTCTCCGGCATTGTGTGTGCGCCCCCTGATTTGGAGTATACCCATGCGTTTGATTGCATCCATGCTCGCTGCGACGGCCCTTCTCGTTGGCTGTGGAGGCGAGGAGCAAGCTCCGGAGACCCTGCAGGAGGTGCCAGTGGCGACCGCGCCGCAGAAGGATGGCGAGGGCTCGGTGACCGCGATGGCGGGCCCGTACTACTACGCGCAGACGTGGGACAACGGGAAGCGGCTCACGGTCTGTGCCAACGACCTGACGGTGCATCGCCCCAACGGTTCGACCTGTACGCTGACTCGCGGGAAGACCTTCACCGTGTATAGCGGTGGCAGCGAGTGGGTGCCCGGCCATGCCTGGGGTGACTGTGGCGTGGATGGCCAGGTGCAGAACGGCTGGTTCTGCTGAGACCTGTCGTCCCGGGGCCCGCGTGTGGCGCTTCGTCTTGCGCGGGCCTCGGTCCCTATCAGAATCCACGCGTACGACGGCGGCCTTCACCCCGTCCCGAGGAATCGCGCGCAGGCGCTCGGCCGATGTCGCCAGCCACGCCCAGCGGCGTGCTTCCCGTTCACCATGTCTTCAAGCACGAACCGCAGCTTCTGCACGCTGGGTGCAAAGGTAGGACAGTTCATCGCGCAGAGTCCGGCCGACGGCG
This sequence comes from Myxococcus xanthus, assembly GCF_013116825.1. Lineage (GTDB taxonomy): Bacteria > Myxococcota > Myxococcia > Myxococcales > Myxococcaceae > Myxococcus > Myxococcus xanthus_B. Next base: position 5,057 of record NZ_JABFNS010000018.1, on the reverse strand, counting down.
CCGAGATTCGAACGGGCGTAGAGGGCAAGCTCGAGCCCGTCTACGGCAGGAAAGCCATCCTTCTCGCCCAGCACGCGATGGCCGGACTGCACGCTGCTCGCAGGTAAAAGACTGACGCCGAGCCCAGCGCTCACCGCCGCGCAGAGGCTCGCGAGGCTCGCACTCGAGTAGCCAATCCGCCACGCACGCCCGCGGCTCTCCAACGCGTGGATCATGTCCTGCCGATAGAGCGCCCCAACGGGGAACGCCACGAGCGGAAGCGCATCCGTGTCTCCCTCGTATCGCGCCGCCACCGGCTGCTCCGCGCTGTCGATCCAGCACAGGGACTCCGTCCAGCGCGCATGGGCGTCGCTGTCGGCGCCCCATTGCTTGACCAGCAGCAGATCGAGCTCGCCGTTGCGGTAGAGGCGCAAGAGGTGGTGGCTCAATCCACACTCGACCTCCAGACGCAGGCGCGGTCGCTTGGCTGCGAAGCGCGTAAGCAGCGGCATCAGCGCTTCGCCCCCGAGATCCTCGGGCACGCCCAATCGCAACACACCGTCGCCGCCGTCGGGGTTCAACGCAACGGACGCCTCCTCAGCCAAGCGAAGGATTCGCTGCGCATAGCCAAGCAGGCGCTCCCCCTCTTCTGTGGGCACTACGTGACGCTGGCTGCGGTTCAGCAGCCGGCAACCCAGGCTCTGCTCAAGGCGAATGAGCTGCTGGCTGACGGTCGATTGGGTCAGGTGCAGGCGCTCGCCGGCCCGGGTGAAATTTCCCGTTTCAACGACCGCGACGAAGCTTCGCAGCAAGAAGAGATCGAGCATGCCGGTGTCTCCACGAAGAGCTCTCGGTCGAACTATTCAGAACCCCACTATGAATCATTCCAGTATTTCGTTTTCTTATGAAAGGGCAGGGGATTAGAGCATCTCGCCAGGAGGTGAAGTCGTGTCCCGGGCGAACATTCGGAGGGTGATGCTCATGACGCTGTTCACGATGGCCTGCGCAGCTTCTGCGGGAGCGGGAAACGGCGGCTCTCCCAAGCCGCCTGAGGCGCTCTTGCGGGCTGCGGAAAAGGGTGATGCGGCGACGGTCTCCGAGCTGCTGCGCGAGGGGGCGGCCGTTGACGCCCGGGACTCCGCGGGCAACACGTCGCTCTTGCTGGCGACCGCCGGGAACCACGTGGCTGCTGTCCGCGTCCTCATCGAGGCAGGAGCGAACGTGAACCTCCAGAACCACCAGCTCGACAGCGCCTATCTCCTGGCCGGAGCGCGGGGGTACTTGGAGATCCTGCGCCTGACCTTGAAGAACGGCGCCGACTTGAAGAGCACCAACCGCTACGGTGGCACCGCGCTCATTCCGGCCTGCGAACGCGGGCACGTGGAGGTGGTGAAGACGTTGCTGCAAGCCGGCGTCGAGCCGAACCACGTCAATCGCCTGGGCTGGACTGGACTGCTCGAGGCGATCCTGCTCAGCGACGGCGGGCCACGTCACCAGGCGATCGTACGTCTCCTGATTGACGGCGGTGCCGACGTCAACCTGGCGGACGGAGACGGCGTCACGCCGCTCCAGCACGCCCGCGAGCGCAATCAAGACGCGATCGCCAAGATGCTCGTAGCCGCCGGAGGTCGCTGATGGATCCGTCGTCCGCCGAAGAGTTCATGCGCGAGGCCATCGCCCTGGCCCGCGCCAACGTCGCGTCTGGTGGCCGTCCGTTCGGGGCCTTGCTCGTGCGCGACGGCCGGGTGATTGCGCGCGCGGTCAACGAGGTCAATCAGACGAAGGATCCCACCGCCCACGCCGAGCTTCTGGCCATTCGCAAAGCGAGCCAGAGCCTCGGCAGTGCCAGCCTGGGCGGCTGCATCATCTACGCCAGCGGTCATCCCTGTCCGATGTGTCTGGCCGCCATGCACCTGTGCGGTATCCAGGGCGCCTATTTCGCCTACTCCAACGAGGAGGGCGAAGCCTTCGGCCTCTCCACTGCGTCGCTCTACGCACAGCTGGCCCGAGGGCCCCAGGCCCAGTCCCTCGCCTTGCGGCCACTGCGCCCGGCGGGCGAGCACGGACTGTACGACGAGTGGAGACGCCATCAGGGATGACTGATGGGTGCTCTGCTCCCCACTGTTCGGACCAGTTGAAGCGGGAGAGCGTCCTCGCGGCCAGCAGGTCGGTCGGCCGCGAGGAAGAGCAGTTTGACCGATGAGCAGATGGTCCGCACCCCGCGGGTGGCGGAGACCCCGGTCCGAGCGTGATGGTGGCGGCGCTCCAGGCTCCGCGCCGGTGGTTTCGCCCGCGTTGTCGCAATGCCGGATGCAGACTCAAGGCCACCATGGACGCAGCGACCGAATATCGGGTAGGCAGCGGTGCTCCGGGAGGACACCGTGGGCGCCGCCGGAGTTCCCGCGCGGAAAGTAGATGCGCGGGCGTACTTCCGTGTGCATAAAGAGCCCATGCGCCGTCCCGTCTGCGCCCCGCTCCTGCTCGCGCTCGCCTTGCTGCTGGGAGCGTGTGACCGCAATGACCGCTATGACCGCCCCGGCACGCCGGTGCCGGAGAGCCTGCGGGCCGAGACGCTGGAGGGCGAGCGCATCGACCGGGCTGCGCTGCTGGGCCGCCCCTGGGTCATCAACGTGTGGGCCCCAGGCTGACACGCCTGCGCTCGGGAGTTGCCCGAGCTCGAAGCCCTGAGGAGTGAGTACGAGGCGCGCGGCGTCGGTTTCCTCGCGCTCTCGCTCAACCCCAGCGAGGCGCGCAATCGTCAGACTGCGGCCGCGCTGGGGGTGCACATGACCGTGGCCACGGCGAAGGGCGAGGTGCTGGGTCCGCTGCGCATCTCCACCGTGCCCGCCACCGTCTTCATCAACCGCGAGGGCGTGGTGGTGGCGGCCGTCAACGGCGAGCGCTCGCGTGCGTTCTACGCGAGGCGCCTGGAGGCGCTGCTCGCTGCGCCGTAGCTGCTGGAGCGGGCCCGCTACCGTTCCTCAGCGCGCGGCGTTCAGCGGCACGGGCTGGCGATGTCCGTCACGGTGACCAGGTTGATGGTGGTGGAGGCGCTCCTGTCCGCCCAAGCCCAGACGATACGGTGGTTGCGGCCCGTTCCCTTCGGGTTCGCGAAAGCCACGTGGCGATAGTTCAGTGACTCGGTGAAGGTCACGTTGGGGTTGGAGGAGATTGTGCTGGCGCTGAACCTCCACGCACAGATGTTCTCCACGGTGAATGCGGCGCGGGCGAGCGAGGTGAGTGTCTTCACCCTGCCGCCGTAGCCACCCTCGTACATCATGGCCCACCAGCGGCCGAATTCATCGGGGGGGTCGTTCTGGGAGTTCCAGAAGTCCCGATGGTGGTAGACCCACCGGCCAGTTCCAGAGCCGTTGCTGCTCTGATTCAACAAGGCCCAGCCCTCGATGCTTCGGCCCACCGGGCCATGGGTCGCCGACCAGTGGTTGGGGACGCAGCTGCCGTCCTGCACGGATTTGACGAGCACGGGCAGGGAGATCTGCGCGCCGACCCCTGGCCCGTTGGTCGTCCCCGGGCTGGTGCTGAGGAGGGGCACGTTCCGGTTGTTCGTGCACCGGGTCTCGAAGTGGTATTGCCAGAACCCCTTGGCGTTATCGACATTCACCATGAAGGTGGAGGGGTTGAAGGTGGCCTCCTGGATGCGGATGACGACGTAGTCGGCGCTCGGCTTGCCGTTCTCGCGATAGACATAGAACGAGCTCACGAAGTCGAACTCCGCCGTCTGGGATTTTCCGGAGGCAGCGCTCCAATCGTCGGAGTTGGTGAGGTGACGGGTATACGACTGGTTCAGGGTCCTGATGCCGTACATGACCCCCGCGGGAGGAATCAGCCCAGGTCCCCCCAGGGCGCGGCCGGCCCGGCGTCCATGGGATTCGAGCAGGGCAGCCCAGTCATGCCGGGCGCCATTGTCCTGGGGCGTTGACGATGGGGTCCTGGCCTGGAGAGGGACAGGGGATGGCTTGCCGTTCGTGGCCTCGCCAGCCTCGCCTCCAGAACCCGAGTGCTGCTGCGCAGCGGGGTCGTCAATGGGCATGGCGAGCGCGGTGACGACATAGCTGGAGGGGGTGGACGCGCCCAGGTCGCGGGACACCATGAGGGCGCCGCTCTCCCCATCCACCCGGCAGCCCGCGAGCTTCGAAAGGTGTTGGTGGGCATGGGCGTCCGGGTGGCTCAGCACGAGCGTCTTGCCCTCGTCCAGGGCCGTGCGCAGCAAGGGCTCGTACTGCCCGGGTTTCGTCGTGAGGCAGTCGATCCAGCACACCTCCGCGGCTTCCAGCCCGTCTTTTCCATTACTGACGGAGAGCTCGCCCACGTCCTTCAGTGAGTTGAAGTCCTGCCCTGTCGTAGCTCCCGCAAAGAGGATTCGCGGCTTCGAGCGTGTCGTCGATTCCATTCGAGTCTGACCTCCACGTCGTTGGACTGCGTTCAGTCCCGGCGGACCGGGTGCCGGGGGCATCACGACTTCCTGGGGACGCGAGCGCGTCGCTCACTTCATTCCGGGCAGCAGGTACTGCTCCGCGTGCAGGTAGCTGAGCGTGTACCCGAGCGCGGTGCCGAAGGTGCCGCCCAGTGAGAGGGCGACGAGCTTTCGCATCCCTTCGATTTCGAGCTGCATCGTCGGGCCGCTCGCGACGTTGTAGACCGTCTTGCGGAGCCCGTCCGCCAGGCCATCCAGGTCATCCAGCGAGCGCGCGATGCGGCTGAGCGTGGCCTTTCCTCCAGTGGCGACCACGCTGCCTATCGCTCCCCCCGCGCCGCCGAACACCGCGGCGAAGGTGAGGTCCGCGCCCAGCGGTGCGCCCGCGACGGCGTTTCCAATCATCTGACTGGCCAAGCCGGACACCGCGCCGCCGATGAGGTCCACGCCCGCACGCAGGCCGATGTTCATCATGCTGCGGGTCGCCAGGTTGAGGCCCGTGGCCGCCAGTTCCCCCGCCGCGGAGAAGCCACCGGCGATGGCGCCGGCGGCGGCGCCAATGCCCACCTGGGTGCCCCAGCCCGCCCAGCTGAACTCCTTGCCGGTGGCGCTCGTGCTGATGTTGTAAGCGAGCCCCCCGAGC
>NZ_JABFNS010000189.1 GCF_013116825.1 Myxococcus xanthus | reverse complement strand
AGACAGCCCTTGTCCCCAGCGCCCGGGCCCATGTCGATGACCCAGTCGCTGGCGGCCACCACGCGCATGTCGTGCTCGACGAGGATGACGGTGTTGCCGGAGGCCACCAGCCCCTCCAACTGCGCCATCAGCTTGTCCACGTCGGAGGGGTGCAGGCCCGTGGTGGGCTCGTCCAGCACGTACAGCGAGCTGCCGCGCTGGGCCCGCTGAAGCTCCGTGGCCAGCTTGATGCGTTGGGCCTCGCCGCCGGACAACTCCGTCGCGGGCTGCCCCAGCCGCAGGTATCCCAACCCCACCTCCCGCAGGACGGCGAGCGGCCGCTGCACCAGCGGATCCTCGCTGAAGAAGTCGTGGGCCGCGTCCACCGTCATGCCCAGCACCTCGGCGATGCTCTTGCCCCGGTACTGAATCTCCAGCGTCTTGGCGTTGTAGCGGGCCCCCTGGCACGTGGGGCACGGCGCGTAGACGCTGGGCAGGAAGAGCAGCTCCACGCTGACGAAGCCCTCGCCCTCGCACGTCTCGCAGCGGCCCTTGGCCACGTTGAAGGAGAAGCGCCCCACGTCGTAACGCCGGGAGCGTGCGGCGGGCGTCGCGGCGAAGAGCTTGCGGACGGCGTCAAACAGCCCCGTGTACGTCGCCAGGTTGGAGCGCGGCGTGCGTCCAATGGGCTTCTGGTCCACCTGCACCAGGCGCTTGATGCCCTCCATGCCGGAGGCAATCCTGCCGCCGGTGGTGTGGATGACCGTGCGCTCCAGCGCCTCTGCCTCGTCCTCGCTCTCCGGCACCGCATGGCCCAGGTGCCCGGCCACCAACTCCACCAGGACCTGGCTCACGAGGCTCGACTTCCCGGAGCCGGAGACGCCCGTCACCGTGGTGAGGACGCCCAGCGGGAAGTCGACGTCCAGTGCCTTCAGGTTGTTGCGCGACACGCCCTCCAGGCGCAGCCAGCCCTTGGGCGAACGCCGCGTGCCGCGGTGCTTCTCCGCGTCGCCGAAGAGATAGCGCCGCGTCCGGGACGCCTTCACCGCCTTCAGACCTTCGAGCGGGCCGCTGTAGAGAATCTGTCCGCCCTGCTCCCCCGCGTCGGGCCCCACGTCGACAATCCAGTCCGCGTGGCGGATGACATCCACCTCGTGCTCCACCACGAACAGCGAGTTGCCTGAGCCCTTGAGCTGGTCCAGCGCCTTCAGCAGCGCCGCGGTGTCCGCGGGGTGCAGCCCGGCGGACGGCTCATCGAGCAAGTACACCACGCCGAACAGGTTGGAGCGCACCTGCGTGGCCAGCCGCAGGCGCTGGAGCTCGCCAGGAGACAGCGTAGGCGTGCCGCGCTCGAGCGACAGGTAGCCCAGGCCCAGCTCCGTCAGGACGTTGACGCGCGCCAACACGTCATGGGCGATGCGCTGGGCCACCAGCGCCTTCTCCGGATGGGCACGGGCAAGCGCCGTCACGTCCTTGGCCGTCCCATCCGCCACGGGCGCGAGCAGGTCCATGAGCTGACTGAGCGGCAGACGCGACAGTTCGCCGATGTCGAGCCCCGCGAAGGTGACGGACAGGGACTCGCGGCGCAGGCGCTTCCCGTGGCAGTCGGGGCAGTCGCCGCTCACCATGTACTGCGAGACGCGCCGCTTCATCAGCGCGCTCTGTGTCGTGGCGAAGGTCTGGAGCACGTAGCGCCGGGCGCCCGTGAAGGTGCCCATGTAGCTGGGCGGCGCCTTGCGCTTGAGGGCCCGCTGCGTCTCGGCCGGAGTGAAGCCCGCGTAGACGGGCACCGTGGGCTGCTCGTCCGTGAAGAGAATCCAGTCGCGGTCCTTCTTCGGCAGCTCGCGCCACGGCCGGTCGACGTCGTAGCCGAGCGTCACCAGGATGTCGCGCAGGTTCTGGCCGTGCCACGCGGGTGGCCAGGCGGCAATCGCCCGCTCCCGGATGGTGAGCGAGTCATCCGGCACCATCGACTTCTCGGTGGCGTCGTAGATGCGGCCCAGCCCGTGGCACTTGGGGCACGCGCCCGCGGGCGTGTTGGGCGAAAACGCATCCGAATCCAGGTGCGGCTGGCCGCGTGGATACGTGCCCGCGCGCGAGTACAGCAGCCTCAACGAGTTCGCCAACGTCGTCACGCTCCCCACGGACGATCGCGTGGTGGGCGCGCCGCGGTGCTGCTGGAGCGCCACGGCAGGGGGCAGCCCGTCGATGGCGTCGACCTCCGGCACACCGGCCTGGTCGATGAGACGGCGCGCATAGGGGGCCACGGATTCGAAGTACCGCCGCTGCGCTTCCGCGTAGAGCGTGCCGAAGGCCAGCGACGACTTGCCCGAGCCCGACACGCCGGTGAACACGACGAACGCGTCACGAGGAATCCGGACGTCGATGTTCTTCAGGTTGTGCTGGCGGGCGCCGCGCACCTCCACGAAACCATGCTCGGGGGTACCTGACGAATCGGATCGCTGCTTCGAACGACGAGCCCTGGCCATACGCCCCACGCTGTGTTGTCGGAAGGGATGAACTCCGGCGGCGTTGTACCGGAGGCGGATGTGGGAGACACGCGCGAACCCGGGCCACGGCCCGGGCCCCGACGAACGCTCCCGGGCTCACCGGCCAGGCAGCGTCAGCAGCACCCGCGCGCCCGGCCCCGGGCTTTCCACCACGCGCGCGTCGCCGCCATGGCCCCGCGCCACCTCTCGCACGAGACTGAGTCCCAGCCCCACGCCCCCCGCGTCCCGCTCCAGGCGGTGGAAAGGCGTGAAGACGTCCTCACGGTGCGTCTCCGGGATGCCGCGCCCCTCGTCCTGGACAGCGACTTCCCAATGCGCGTCCCGGTGCGCCAGCTCCAGCCGCACCTCGGACCCACGTGGCGCGTAGCGGAGGGCGTTGGCCAACAGGTTGTCCACCGCTCGACGAACGGCCATCGCGTCCATCCGGCAGTCGGCCACGTCGGGGCCCACCACGCGCAGCGACACACCGCGACGGTCCGCCTCCGCCCATGCCCCCGCGACGGCTTCGTCGAGCAGCCCGCGCAAATCCCCCTGCTGCAAATCGAGGGCGCCGCCCGCCGCCGACAGCTCCAGCAGCGCACCAGCCACGCTGGCCAGCCGGTCCACCTCGCGCCGGTTCTCCTCCAGCACGGTGCGCAACTCCTCCGCGCCACGCTCGCGCCGCAGCGCCAGGTCCAAGCCGGTGCGCATGAGGGCCAGCGGCGTTCGCAGCTCGTGCGCGGCGCGCGCGATGAGGCGTTCTTGCGCTTCACGCGCCGCGCGCACGCGCACCGCGGCCTCGGTCAGCGCCAGGCGCACCTCCATGATTTCGTCCCGGGGCTCGTCCACGGGCACGGGGGCCGCCATGCCTCCGTCGCGCGAGCGAGCCACCTGGTCCGCGATACCGTGAAGCCGTCGCGCCAGCCCCCTCGCCTGCCAGCCCTGGATGCCAATCAGCACCCCGCCCAGGAGCAGCGCCAGCACAGTGGCGACGGTGGTGAACGTGCCCACCGCCTGGTCCACCGTCCCCAGGGACGCCACCAACTGCAGGACATGGGGCACGCCCTTCGGCGAGCGCACCTGCACCGTCAGCACGCGAAGCCGCAGGCCCGTGGCCAGGCGCTGCGTCTCCAGCCGCGACGTGGGCCCGTCCTCGGGCAGCACCCGCTCGTAGACGGTGGGTGACTCGGGCGGGAAGACGGACAGCAGCGTCCCATCCGGCCCGTAGAGCCGGGTCGCGGGGACGAAGGCACGCACCTCTCCCGCCAACGGGGAGGGCTCCACGTGCAGATGCGGGCGCCCATCCGGAGCGTCGAAGAGGCTCACGCTCTCCGCCGCGGCTTGCGACAGCAAGGCTTCGTCCAGGGTCCGCTCGAGCACCACGCGGAACACCTGGACGGCCACGCCCAGCGCGGCGACCACCGCCACCACGGGCACCACCGCGCCCCACAGCCACATCCGCCGGACCAACCTCACCGAGCGCCCTCAATCACCAACCGGAAGCCCACCCCACGCACCGCCTGGATGGTCACCCCCTCCGCGCCCACCTCGGTCAGCTTCGCGCGCACGTAGCCCACGTAGACGTCCACGATGTTGGGAGGCCCATCGAAGCTGGGGCCCCACACCTTCGCCAGCAGGCTGGAGCGGGTGTGGACCTCGCCCGCGCGCGAAGCCAGCTCCCCCAGCAGGGCGAACTCGCGGCCCGTCAACGCGACCTCGCGGTCGCCACACGTCAACATCCGCCGCCGGGCATCGATGTGGATGGCCCCTCCGCCCCAGGACTGCGTCTGGCCCTCGGAGCGGCGGTGCAGCGCCTCCAGGCGCGCGAGCAGCTCCTCGAAGGCAAAGGGCTTCACCAGGTAGTCATCCGCGCCAGCGCGCAGGCCCGTCACCCGCTCCCCCACCGTGCCGCGTGCGGTGAGCATCAGCACCGGCGTCATCAAGCCGCGTTCGCGCCAGCGCCGCAGCAGCGCCACGCCATCCATGCCGGGCAGGGCCCAGTCGAGGATGATGGCGTCGTAGGCCACCTCGCCTGCCTGGTCGAGCGCGTCCTCCGCCGTGCGGCAGGTGTCCACGAGGTGGCCCTCTTCCCCGAGCCCCCGCCGGAGCAGGTTCGCCATCCGCTCCTCGTCTTCCACCAGCAGCAGCCTCACGGCACCAGCCTCCTTCACCCCATCATGCACGCGCCTGCGTGCGCGTCCTACCCGCGAACCATGGGTAGAGTGTGGGGAGGATGACCAGGGTCAGCAGCGTGGAGGTGACGAGCCCGCCCACCACCACCGTGGCCAGGGGCCGCTGCACCTCGGCGCCCACCCCGCGAGCGAGCATCATCGGGATGAAGCCCAGCGCCGCCACCAGCGCCGTCATCAGCACGGGCCGGGCGCGCTCGCGGGCCGCCATCACCACCGCCTCACCGGGAGCATGGCCGTCCGCTTCGAGCCGCTGTTCGCGCGACATCAGCACGACGCCGTTGAGCACCGCGATGCCGGACAGCGCGATGAAGCCCACCGCCGCGGAGATGGACACGGGCAGGTCCCTGGCCGCCAGCGCCATCATCCCACCCACGCAAGCGAAGGGGACGTTGGCGAAGATGGCCAAGGCAGGACGCATGCGGCGGAAGGCGAATAGCAGCACGGCGAAGATGAGGAGGGCCACGGCGGGAAGCACCAGCGAAAGCCTTTGCCGTGCCTCCGTCAAGGTCTCGTACTGACCGCCCCACTCGAGCCGATAGCCATCAGGCGGAGCGAGCGACTGCTCCACGCGGATCCGTGCCCGCTCCACCACCGTCCCCAGGTCCGCACCTCGCACGTTGAAGCCCACCACCAGCCGGCGCTGGCCCCCTTCCCGGCTCACCAGCCCGGGCGAGGAAGTCAACCGCACGTCCGCCACGCGGGAGAGCGGCACCAGGCCTCCCGTCTCCGTGGGGACGGGCAGCTCGGCCAGGGAGAAGGCATCGGACGCGCCCGTCAACCGCAGGACGATGGGCACGCGCACCGCCCCATCCCAGGTGGCGCCCACCTCCACGCCACTGCGCACCGCGCTCACCGCCTCCAGCACATCGACCGCGCCCAGGCCCACGCGGGCCGAATCGAGCGGGCGAGGCGTCACCTCCAAGAGCGGCACCTCCGGCGGAGCGAGCACGCGCACGTCCACTGCCCCCGGCTCCTGGCTCAACAGCGCCGCGGCCCGGCGAGCAAGGACCCCGAGTTCGGTCAGGTCCTCGCCGTAGATGCTGAGCGCCACGTCCGTCACCGCGCCCCCGAGCAGTTCGTTGAAGCGCATCTGGATGGGCTGCGTGAAGGCCGGGTCTCCACCTGGGACACGGGCCTCCAGCACTTGCCCCATCTCCTCGATGAGCGACTCACGGGTGAGCCCGGGCCGCCACGCGTCCCGCGGCGCCAACGACACGAAGACGTCCGCCATCTCCAAGCCCATGATGTCCGTGGCCACCGCGGGGCTGCCCACGCGCGAGACGACCTGGCGGACCTCCGGAATCGCTTCGAGGAGGACTCGCTCCATCCGGCCCGCCTCGCTCACCGCCGCGTCCAGGCTGATGTCGGGGACACGCGTGGTTTGAATCACCATGTCGCCTTCGTCCAGCTGCGGCGTGAACTCCGTGCCCGCGTGAGCGAAGACCCACCCACCCACGGCCAACAGGAACACGGCGACGGCGGCCACGGGCACGCGCCGGCGCACGCTCTGACGCAACGCCGGGGCGTAGAGACGCTCGAACCAGCGGACCAGCAGTGGCTCACGCGCGGGGACGTGCTCGGGGCGAATGAGCCAACTCGCGGCGGCGGGGATGAAGGTCAACGACAGCAGCAGCGCGGTGCCCAGCGCGAAGACGACGGTCATCGCCATGGGCCGGAACATCTTCCCGTCCACGCCTCGCAGGGACAGGATGGGCAGGTACACGAGCAGGATGATGAGCACGGAGAAGAAGACGGGACGGGCCAGGGACACGGCCGTCTCCTCGACGTGCTCACGGGGCGAACGCTGTTTCTCCTCCGGCGACAGATGCGCCAACCGGTGGAACAGGCCCTCCACCATCACCACCGCGCCATCCACCAGCAGGCCGAAGTCGATGGCTCCCAGGCTCATCAGGTTGCCGGGGATGTCCAGCGCCACCATGGCGGTGGTCGCGCCCAGCATGGACAACGGAATGGCGGAAGCGACCAGCAGGCCGGCGCGCACGCTGCCGAGCAACAGGAAGAGGACGCCCACGACGAGCAGCCCTCCTTCCAGCAGGTTCTTGCCCACGGTGCGCACCGTGCCGCGCACCAACGTGGCGCGGTCGTAGACGACGTCCAACCGCACGTCCTCGGGCAGCAGCGCTCGCACATCGGGGAGCGCGTCGGAGATGGCGCCCGTCACGGCGAGCGCATTGGCATCCCGGAGCATCTGCACCATGACGTAGACCGTCTCGCCGCGCCCATTGGAGGTGGCGCTGCCAATGCGAGGCAGCGCGCCTTCGGTGACCTCGGCCACGTCGCCCAGGCGCACGGCCGTGGCCCCAGGCCGGGGAATCAACGCCTCCGCCAGGTCGGCCGGCACCCGAGGCCGCGCCACGGCGCGAATCAGGACGTGGCGCTCTCCCACCGGGAGGCTCGCGCCCGGAGCGCTGCCGGTGGCTCGCTCCAGCGCGTCACGCAACTGCGCGAGCGTCACGCCCCGCTGGGCCAGCCGCACCGCGTCCGCGCGCACCTCCAGCGTGCGCTGGTGGCCTCCCCAACTGTTGACCTCCACCACGCCCGGCACCGTACGCAGGCGGGGCGCCACGCGAAACTGCGTCAGCTCGAGCAACTGCGCGCCCGTGCGCTCCGGCGAGGACAGCGTGAAGTGAAAGACTTCGCCCAACCCACCGGTGAGCGGACCCAGCTCCGGTGGGTCCACGCCCGGGGGCAGCGTGGAGCCGAGCACGTTGAGGCGCTCCTGCACCAGTTGCCGGGCCCGGTACGGGTCCACGCCGTCCTCGAACACGGCGGTGACAGAGGAAATGCCATAGCGGGACAGGCTGCGCTGCTCCTCGAGTCCGGGCATGCCACCCAGGGCCACCTCCACCGGCCGCGTCACCAGCCGCTCCACCTCCTCGGGCGTCAGGCCGGGCGCACGCGTGAGAACGAGCACCTGGTTGGTGGTGATGTCCGGCATCGCGTCCAGCTCCAGGCGGAGCGACACCGCGACGCCCGCCAGCGCGAGCACGCCCGTGAGGGCCAGGACCCAGACCCGGTGACGCACCGACCAGCGCACGAGGGCTTCAATCACGGCGTCACCTCATCGCCGTCACCGGCCTGCGACTCCAACAGCAGCGCCGCGCCGTCAGCGGCGACCGCGTCCCGGGCAGACAGCGGCCCTTTCACCAAAGCCTCCGCGCCGGAGGTGGCCAGCACCTCTACCTCCCGGCGCACGGGCTGCCCCTCGCCGCCGCGCGTGAAGACGACCGTGCGCGCACTGTCGAAGGCCAGGGCGCGCGCGGGGACCAGCACCGTGTCCTCGCCCGCCGCGGCCTGGATGCGCAACCGGCCACCCTGCCCCGCGCGCAGCACGGCGGCGGTGTCCTCTGGCTCGAACCACGCGCGCCACGTTCCGTCCGAGGCGTCCACGACCGGGGACTGGCCCACCCACCGCACCGGAACAACGATGCCCTGGGCCGGCACGAAGGCGAAACTGGCGCCCTCGGGAGGACGCACGGACAGCCGGGCCTCCAAGCGCGTGGGGCCGTCGGCAGCCACCCGCACCAAGGCGGCGCTGGCCTCGGGCTGCATCTCCCCCAGCACCGCGCGCACCTCGGTGACAATTCCTCCGATGGGGCTCTTGAGCCAGACGGTGCCGCGCTCCGCCACGCCCCGGGCTTCCCCAGGAGCGATGCCCGCCACGCGCAACACCGCGTGCGCCGCGACCAGGGCGGCGCGGGCCTCGGCCTGTTGCGTCTGGGCATCGGCCAGGTCGGGCAGCTTCGCCAGGCCCTGGGCATGAAGCGCCTCCAGGCGTTCCACCTGCCGCGAATAGGCCTCCAGCCGCAGCGAGGCGGCGCTGGCGGCCCCCGCCGCCTCCACCACCTCCGGCATCAACACCTCCACCAGCGGGTCTCCCGCCTTGACCTGCTGGCCCGGCCGCGCGCGCACCTGCTGCACCCGGGCGCGGAACGGCGCGGAGAGCGCGGCGACGGCGTCCGGGCTGGACAGCACCAGCGCGGGGGCCTCCGCCAGGGCCACGCGAGACGCCGCGCGCACGGGCACCCACGCCGAAGCCGCGGAGGAGCGCGCGGGGGGCGGCGCGGGAGGAACCTCCGCGGTGGAGGAACCGGACGTGCACGCCCCGGACAGGACGAACATCGGAACAGCGACGAAACGGCGGACGAAGGGCGTCATGGCAGAGCGGAGAGCAGGAGGTGGAGCCGCGCGGCGGCGAGCGAGGCTTCGCCACGGGCGAGCGCGAGCCGGATGTTGGCGGCGGCCCGGGCGCGGCGGGCGCGCAGGACGTCAGGCAGCGTGCTCTGGCCCGCGCGCAGCAACACGTCGGCCAGCCGCGCGGCCTCTTCGGCCTTGGGCGCAAGGGACTTCTCGACGACGGAGAGCTGCGCCGCGGTCTGCTCGCGCTCACGGAACGCCAGGGCCAGCTCCGAGGAGGCGCGCAGCGCGGCTTCCTGGGCCTCGCCCTCCAGACGTTCAGCGGAGGCGAGGAGCGCGCCACGCTCGCGTTGCCCCGCGTCGAACATCGGCGGCGTCACGCCCACCATCAGCAGGCCACTGAGCCCACCGTAGTACTCACGCACGCCCTGCGCGCCCACAGTCACCTGCCAGCCCCGCGCGGCCCGGACCTCCGCCGCGCGGGCCCGCTCCGCCCCCCCCAGCAGGCGCCGGGCCTCCGCCTCTGGAAGCTCCGAGGCGCGCGCCAGCCACCGCGCTTCTTCGGAAGGCGGCGGCAACGCCACTTCCGGCAGTTCCTCCGCGACCACCAGGTGCGCATCGGGCTGACGGCCCACCAGCACCGCCAACGACAGCCGCGCGTGGGTCACCTCCGCCTCGCGAGCCAGGAGCGCCAACTGGGCCTCGGCCTCGAACCCTTCCGCTTCGGCCAGCTCCAACCGGGTGGCGCCGCCCAGCGCCAGCGCATCCGCGACAGAGGTGCGCAGCGCACCCGCCAACGTCGCTTCCTGCGCGGCCGTCGCCGCAACCTGCTGGGCCGACCAGAGCGTCAGCCAGGCCCGCGCCACCTCCAGCCGACGGTTCAGCAGCGCGGCCACGGCCTCCCGCTCCAGCGCCCGGGTCTCCGCGCTCGCCGCGTCGCGCTGAGCCCCCGCCAGGTTCGACAGGAAGAGCGGTTGCTCCACCGACACCGTCAGCTCGAAGCCTGAGCCCTCGGGCTGGGCGCGCCGCCCCGGAACCACGCTGAGCGTGGGGTTGGCGGCGAGCCACGGCAACCGCGAGTCCCACACACGCCGCGTTTCCACGGCGCGCGCCAGGCTCGCGGGCAGCGCGGCTTTCGCGGCCAGCGCCTGGGACTCGGCGAAGGTGAGTGGAGGGGACTCTCGCGCTGGCGCCGCGGCGAGGAGTGTGACGAGAAGGACCCACATGCCGCGCACCCTAGGGAGGACGCGCGCATGCCGTTTGAGGGCATTCTGAGAGAATTCTCAGAGAAGCCCCCTATGGGGTCTGACTGTCGCGCAGCGCGGCCGCCTGTCTGCACGCCACCAGCAGCATCACGGTGAACGTGGCCACCAGCACGACGACCTCTTCCCAGTCGGCCAGCGGGTCCTCGTTCTCATTGAGCAGCGCCAGGCTGAGCAGGCACAGCACCAGGTGCACGGAGAACACGGGCAGGGACGCACGGCCCAGCGCCTCCAGCACGCGGGGGCGCAGCCAGCGGAACACCTTGGGGCTCAGCCAGCTCGCCAGCAGCGCCACGGCCAGGAAGTTCACCAGCCGAACGGGCGCCAGGGTCCACTTGTCGACGAGAGCGCCATACAGGTCCAGGTCGATGCTGAAGATGCCCACCTGGTAGCGCATCAGCAGCAACGCCACGCTCACCACCAGCGCCCCGCTGAGCAGCACGGGCGAGACGACCTCACGCTTCTCCGGCGCCGTGGCACGGCCCACGCCCAGCCACACACCCAGCACCCACAGGAACTGCCAGGCGAAGAAGTCGAAGGCCCCCGACAGCTCGATGCGCAGCGGCGGCCACGGCAGCACCGGGATGAACACCAGCAAATCGTAGAGCGCGCGCTTCAAGCCCAGCTGCGCCGACAACCACACCAACCCGCTCAGACACAGGATGCGCGTCCACCCCGCCTTGCGCGCGCCCAGCAGGATGAAGGGCGTCAGCAACAGCAGCACGACGTAGAGCGGGAGGATGTCGAGCAGCGGTGGACAGTAGAGCAGGAACAAGCTGCTCCACAGCGCGGTAACGGGGTCCTCGTGGAAGAAGCCCAGCAGGTTGTGGATGGCGGGACGGTGCGTCGCCATGCCCAACGTCCCGATGACCGCGAACGCGAAGGCCAGCAGCGCCACGTGGTAGCCGTAGACCTTGAGCGCCCGCTGCCAGAGGCTGCGCCACAGCAGGTTCGGATCCGCCGCTTCAATCTTGTTGGCGTACACCACGCCCACGAGGAACGCGGACAGGAAGACGAAACCCTCGGCCGCGGAGACGAATCCGAATGGCTGGTTGCTGATCGTGTTCAGTCGCGTTGGCAGGTGCGTCAGCGTCATCAACACGAGCAGGATTCCGCGCAGGATGTCGAGCTCGGGTCTGCGATTCATGTGGACGAAGGTCGGCTTGAAGGGTGCTCGGGTCAGGTGGGCCGTTGAGGATGCCCTCAATGGAGGATTCCACACTGTCCATAACCCATTCCGACAGAACAGGCCCAGCGCCCGCACACAGGGCGCCCCCCTCCAAGGAAGCACCCACGGCCACATCGCCGTCACCACACACGGAGTCCGTGTAACAGCGAGCACAACGCACACGCACGCTCCGTAACTGGCTAGGCTGCGGACGCCTCGGGCCCACCGGGCGCCGCCGCCAGTGGCAGCGCATCCAGGTCAGGCCCCGCGGCTGCACGGCGGGCCGGTCATGGCCCTCTCACTGCCCGGCCTCGCCGGGTACAGGAGAACCTGGATGCTCACATCGAAGAATCCCCAGCGCTTTCTGCACGCGGCACTCCTCTGCGCCCTGTCCTGGAGCGGCCAGGCGATGGCCTCCGGCGCGGAGGCGCTTGCCTCCACCGACGCGAAGGCACGGATCCATCCCCAGAACGCGAGGGCCCTGTTGCGCGCGGAGCGCCTCCTCGCGTCCGAGCCCCACTTCCTCCCCCCGCCCCTGCCTGACTGTCCCGGGATGATCGACCACGGCGTCGTCCGGCTCGGCGTCGCGCCCGCGGGGCACCTGAACCTCCCCTGCCCCACCAACACGGTCTCCAGCGGCACCTTCGGCACCCGCACGATTGGCTTGCGCTACCTGCCCACCAACGGCGAGGCCGCCGCGCCCGGGAGCGCGTGTGAGGGCTGGGGCGTCGCGAGCGCCGACCTGGGCATCTCCGGCTACAGCTCCGCGGACTGCGGCGCGTCCTCCAACCTCACGGTGGAGATCAACGCGCCATCGCCCATCTCCACCATGTCGGTGGTGCGCGTGGGGAACACGTTCCGGGTGACGCACATCTACACGCCGTCGCCGGTGACGAACCATCTGTACCAGGTGGACGTCCTCATCGAGAACATCGGCACGGCCTTCATCTCCGACCTGCGCTACACGCGCGGCATCGACTACGACATCCTGCCCAACACCTTCTCCGAATACGTCACCGTCGCGGGCACCGCGGGCAACCCCTGGGTGGTGAGCGCGGTCGACAACAACTTCGTGTCACTGGACCCGCTGGCCATCAACTACTCGCTCATGGGCGGCACGGGTGACTTCACCAACGTGGGCCCGGGTGACCTGGGCGCGCAGTTCGACTTCCGGCTGGGCTCGCTCGCCGTCGGACAGGTCCGCTCCTTCCGGACGTTCTACGGCGCCGCGGGCAACCAGGCTGACGCGCTCAACGCCCTGTCCGCCGTGGGCGCGACCACGTACTCGCTGGCCAAGGGAAATTGGAACGGCACCGGAGACCCGCTGAGCCCCACCGGCGCACCCACGGGGACGTTCGGCGCGACCACCGGCCAGCCGAACACCTTCATGTATGGCTTCCGCCCGCCGGAGTCGCCGACGAGCTGCACGGTGGAGTGCCCCGGCTTCCTGTCCCACGGCGTCTACACCGTGGACCACTCGGGTGACCTGGACCGCTGCGTCGTCAACGGCCAATACGCGAACAACACCGTGGCCGTCACCCACCTGTTCGGCGAACGCGTCGAGTTCACCTGCAGCGACTACGGCAGCCCGCATGGCAATCCGTGCAACGTCGGCCCCGGCGCCGACACCTGCAACCTGGCGGCCTTCCAGAGCCTGTGCAGCAGCCCGACGTTCGCGCGGTACTGCCTGTAAGCGGCCCCGCGCTCAGACCTTCAAGCTCGACTGCGGCGGCGCGTCCGGAACGCGCCGCCGCAGGAGCGAAGCTCCCACCAACAGCGCGACGCCCGCCGCCACCGCCCCACTGGTGAAGGGCGCACCAGGCCCCAGCCGCGAATAGAGGAAGCCGCTCCACACCGGCCCCACCACGCGCGCGAGCCCGCCCGCCGACTGCACCACCCCCAGCAC
>NZ_JABFNS010000188.1 GCF_013116825.1 Myxococcus xanthus | reverse complement strand
GATGGGGGTTGGGGTTGGGTACTCTTCCGGCCGGCTTGAGGAGTCGGTTCCCCGGCTGCTGGCTGCGCGCGTGGGGAGGAGCTCCTGGAGCAGCTCGGTGGGCACGCGGATGATGGGCGTGGGCGCGGGTGGTTCGTCCCGCTGGCGGTCGTAGGGCGAGCGCACCACCGGCGTGTGCGAGGGTGGCTCGTAGCGCGCTTCGATGACGGGGCTGCGGACGACCGGGGTTGGCGCGGGGGCTTCATCCGCGTCCCCGGCAGCTTCGGTGGTGCCCGCGTCCGTCCGGTTCAGCGCGGTGGGCGCCTTGATGATGGGCGTCGCTGATGACGTCTCGCTGGAATCCGCGCCCACGGGGGAAGGAGACCGGCCCGGAGGTGGGGGGACCCTGACGACGGGCGTTGTCGCCGAGGCTCCGCTTCCGTCCTCGTTCAGCACCGAAGGCAGCCGCCCGGAAGACGATGGCGCCTTGACGATGGGCGTTGCCCCCGAGGCTTCGCTGTCGCCGTCACTCTGCACGGCGGCGAACCGGCCGGAGGAGGCGGGCGCTCTCACGACGGGAGTCGTCGCCGCGTGCTCACTCGTATCGTCGCTCGCCGTCGAAGACGCCTGCGCTGACGGAGCCGGCGCCTTGACGATGGGCGTCGGCGACGGGGGTTCGTCCGCGTCTTCGACCTCCGTTGCCTGAACGATGGGAAGCGCGCTTTCAGCATCGTCGTCGTCGCTCGCGTCGTGCGCGGAACCTTCCGGCGTCGCGTCGTTGCCGGGCACGCTGGACGCGGCGTCCTCGCTCCCGCGGACCGTGGTGGTCGCGGCATCGGCGGCCGCTGCGGAGCGCTCTCGCAGCGGCGCGCCCATCACCACGGGCGGCTCGATGGGATTCGTCTCGAGCTCCGTCTTGATGAGGCGCGTGTCGAGCCCCTCATCGAGCACCTGCCCCATGACCAGCGGCAGGTCTTCGCGCGCACGCCCCGAGGCAGGCGCGTCCTTGTCCTTCCGAGGCTCCGGCGCCTTCTTGGAGACCGGTGCCGCCGTGGGGGAGGGCTCGGGAGGCAGCAGCGCCGCCAGCCGGTTCGTGGGTGTTCCCGTCACCGTGGTGGGCGCGGGCAGGTTGTCCTCGCGCGTGGTGGAGACGGGCTCCGACCGCTTCTCCAGCAGCGAGTCATACAGGTCCAGGAGCTTGCCGCGAATGAGCCCCGCGTCGAGCGCCGCCTCCGCGTGTGCCCGGGCCACCTGGCCCAGCTCCAGCCGGCGTTTCACGTCGCGCGCCAGCTCGATGATGCGATCGGCCAAGGCCTGACTGTCGCCCGGAGGGAAGAAGACACCCGCGCCAGCCGGGATGAGCTCCCGCGTCACGGGCAGGTCCGCCGCGATGACGGGGCGGCCCGCGGCGCAGTACTCCGACACCTTCGCCAGCGGCCCGCCCTGAACGCGATTGCGCTCCACGTCATCCATGGGCAGCACGCCCACGTCCGCGAGCGCGAGCACCTTGGCCAGGTCGTCGTGGTGCACCGGGGGTTGGAACTCCACCCGGTCGCCCAGGCCCAGCTCCTTCACCAGGTCATCCAGGTGCGGCTGCCAGTCCGCGTGGCGCGCGCCCACCACCGTGAGGCGCACCTCTTCCTTCCGGGCCGCCACCTCCACCGCGCGCAGCAGCGTGGACAGGCCCTGCCACCCGACCTGGCTGCCCAGGTACATCATCCGGAGCGGTTCGCCGTCCGGGGCGCCCAGCACCTCGGGCGTGAAGGGCTGGAGGTCCACCGGCGCGGGGAGCACCCGGACCTGCTCCTCACTGGCGCCGAGCGACTGGATGTACGCGCGCGTCGTCTCCGAGCCGGTGACGACGAGGTCCGCGTTCATCAGGCAGAACAGCTCCTGCCTGCGAATCTTCGACAGGAAGCGCCGGTCCCCCTCCGTCTGCGGGTGGGTGTACCGCAGCTCCTGCGAGGGGAACGTCTGGGCCTCGTAGATGAGCCGGTACCCATAGTCTCCCTTCAGCTCGCACAATGCGTATCCGCCGAAGGGATCCGTGAAGTGGGCGAGCGCATAGTCCTCGCTTTCGAGCTGCCGGCGCACGGCCCGCTCGAAGGCCTGGATGCGCGAAGCGAGGTCCCCCGAGCCTACCGGGACGCGCAGCAGCCGGGCGCCCTGGTACTTCTCGATGTGGGAGTGGTCAGGCGTCTTCGCCGACAGCACCACCACGGAGAAGCGGTCCGGCAACGCCTTCAAGTACTCGGTCAAACGCCGGGATGAACCCGACGGACCGGGGATGACGTCGAAACTGCACAGGAGCAGTCTGGGCAGGTCGCTCAAGCGTGGGCAGGATACCTAGCCGCCCCCTGAGTGTCATCGGTTGATGGAACGAGAAAGGGGGTCGGGCGAAGAACACATGTAATGCTGGCACGTTGACCCTCTACGACCAGCGACCTAAAGGCCGGCTTGCCTATGGAAGACCTCAAGAGCGTGACGGTCAGCTACCTCAGGGAGTTGGCACGGAAGCACCTGGGGAGCGGCTACAGTCGCATGAAAAAAGAGGAGCTGCTCGCAGCCCTTGCCGCCTATGTCCCCGCCCTGGCGAAGCTCGCCCGGTTGGCGGGCATCCGAGTGCTTCCCAAGCGCTCGGCCGCGAAACCCGCTGCATCTCCTGCCCGGGCCCCGGCCGCCAGGAAGGCGAAGGCGCCCACCCCTGACGCCGCGAAGGCGCCCCGGAAGTCGAGGACCCCGACCGCCGCGAAAGACCAGGGCAGGGTATCCGCGCCCAAGCGGGTGGCCGCCAAGCGGGCCTCCGAGAAGCCCGGGAGCAAGCCGACGGTCAAACCCGCGAAGGTGGTCACGTTCCCGCCCAAGCCCCGTGTGGAACGGCCGCGTGAGCCGGTGACGCCCGTCATGACTTCCGTCACGAGGCCGCTCGTTCCCGCGCCGGAACCGATGCCGCGGCCCGTTACACGGTCCGCGCCCGTGCAAAGGCCCGCGGAGCCCGTGGAGGAGGGCTTCTTCGTGGCGCGCGTGGCTGGCGAGGCGGAGGCGCGCAGGCACCACCTGGTGGAGAGCGCGCCGGTTTCGCCGCCGCACCCCGTGGATGCCGAGGATTTGGGGGAGCTGCCGGCGGGGTACCAGGATGACGCCGTCCTCCTGTTGCCGAGGGACCCGCACACGCTCTTCGTGTCCTGGGACTTCAGCCTGGGGGCCCTGCTGCGGGCGCAGGATGCACTGGAGGCGCCGCGTACCGTGCTTCGAGTGTTCGGTGATGAACAGATGGAGCGGGAGTTGGACTTCGCGGTGGAGGCTCGCGGCTTCTACATCCCAGGGTTGCCGTCGGGGCGGACGTATCGCGTGGAGGCGCACTTCGTCGGTCGTGATGGGCGGAGCTGCCGCATCGGTGCTTCGAGCAACCGTGTGACGTTGCCTCCCGCGGGTGTCTCCACGGATTTGACGGTGCGTTTCCTTCGGGTTCCTCCGCTCGAGGCGGCGCCACCCGCGGCGATCGTGGAAGCGCCACCGCCGGAAGAGGAGCGCGAGTACGTGTCGTGGCGCCGGGTGAACCTGCCGGGCAGTGGTGGCGTGCTGGATGTGCCGGAAGTCCACAGGGAGCGTCGAGGCAGGGACATGACGGAGGCGCACCTGGAGGCCCCCGCGCGAGCGCCGGGCGCTTCGGACCAGCGGTACGTGGAGTCGGTGGGGCGCGTGCCTGGGGCTTCGGACCAGCGGTACGTGGACTTGGTGGGGCGAGCGGCGGGGGCTTCGGACCAGCGCGATGTGTCGGTCGCGGCGCAGCGGAATGCGCGCGAGCTGCGTGGCCCCGTGACTGCTCCCGCGTCGCACTACCTGGAGACCCTGGGCCGTGCACCGGGGGCTTCGGAGATGCGTCATGCCGGGAGGGGGCACGGGCCCCGTGCGTATCTGGATGTGAAGGGCATCCCGGGCGCATCCGACCTCCGCTACGCGGAAGGCGGCGCGGCACACCAGGCAGGCCGTGACACGTCACCGCATCGCTACCTGGACGTGCAGGGCATTCCGGGGGCATCGGACCTGCGCTACGCGGAAGGCGGTGCGACTCGTGCGCGGGTCAGCGGCGCTTCGCCTTATCGCTATCTGGACGTGCAGGGCATTCCGGGAGCATCGGACCTGCGCTACCTGGAGTCAGCCCCGCAGCGGGCAGGCGCCTCGGAGCGTCGTTACCTGGATGCCCCGGAACGGGCGTCGGGGGCATCGGAGCGTCACCACCTGGATTCCCCTCCGCAGGGGACAGGCGCCTCGGGTCGAGGCTTCCTCGGTGCTCCGACTCACCCGTCGGGCGCTGCCGACACGCCGGCACACACAGAAACCGGAACCGCCGCGAAGGATGCTCACGGCGCCGGTACTCGTTCCCCCGCGGTCGAGGCTCCGCCACGTGCATCCGGCGCCACGGCACCGGGAAGCGACGCCCGCGCGCAGGCAGACGCCGACGAGGAGGACCACCGCTACTTCGAAGTGCCGCGGTCCCGTGCGGAAGGCGCGGTGCATCGCCGCACGGCGTCTCCTTCCTCTTTCGAGGCCCGAGAGGACCACGCGACCCACGGCGCGGCGGAGCCGCCTCCCCGGAAGCCGCCTTCGGACGATGGCCGCTCCTGAACCCGCACGGAGACATTGAACGACCATGAGCCTGGGTTCCCTCGCGCTGGTGCTCCACGCGCACCTTCCCTTCGTTCGGCACCCCGAGCATGAGAACTTCCTCGAGGAGGACTGGCTCTACGAGGCCATCTCCGAGACGTACCTCCCGTTGCTCCAGGTCTTCGACGGACTGGCGGAGGACGGCGTCCCGTTCCGCCTGGCGATGACGCTGTCTCCGACGCTCGTCTCCATGCTGCGCGACGAGCTGCTGATGAGCCGCTACGCACGGCGGCTGGACCTGCTCTGCGAACTGGGCGCGCGAGAGGTGCATCGGACGCGAGACGACGCCACCTTCGGCCCCATTGCCCGCTTCTACCGGAACCACTTCGACTCCCTGCGCCGCGCGTTCCATGACCGCTACAAGCGCGACCTCGTCGCCGCGTTCCGGCGGCTCCAGGACGCGGGCTACCTGGACATTCTCACCTGCAACGCGACACACGGTTTCCTGCCGTTGATGCAGCAGGTACCCGAGGCCGTCCGCGCCCAGGTGACGGTGGCCGCGAACCACTACCGCCAGCACTTCGGCAGGGACCCCGCCGGCATCTGGCTCGCTGAGTGCGGCTACTACCCGGGCCTGGAGCGCCTGCTGGCCAGCGAGCGCATTCGTTACTTCTTCGTCGACACGCACGGCCTGACGGACGCCGTGCCCCGGCCCCTGCATGGCCCCTACGCACCCGTCTTCACCGAGGCGGGCGTCGCCGCGTATGCCCGAGACCCGGAGAGCAGCCAGCAGGTGTGGAGCACCGAGCACGGCTACCCGGGCGACCCGGACTACCGCGAGTTCTACCGGGACATCGGCTGGGACCTGGACCTGGACTACATCCGCCCCTTCATCCAGCCCACCGGCGAGCGCAAGAACACCGGCTTCAAGTACTTCCGCATCACCGGGAAGACGAACGAGAAGCGCCCGTATGATCCGCTCGCGGCGCGTGCGCGGGCCTCGGTGCATGCGGGCAACTTCCTCTTCAACCGCCAACGGCAGATTGAAGACCTGGCCTCGCGCCTGGGCGGCAGGGAGCCGGTGGTCGTCGCGCCCTATGACGCCGAGCTCTTCGGCCACTGGTGGTTCGAGGGGCCCCAGTTCCTCGACTTCCTCATCCGCAAGGTCGCGTATGACCAGAAGACGTTCCGGCTGGTGACGCCGCTGGATGACCTGCGGGAGCACCCGGAGAATCAGGTGGCGACGCCGCCGCTGTCCTCGTGGGGCGCGGGCGGTTACGCCAACATGTGGCTCGACGGCAGCAATGATTGGATCTACCGCCACCTCAACCACTGCGCGAAGCAGATGGTGGAGCTGGCGCGGGACTTCCCGGATGCCAGTGAGTTGCAACGTCGCGCGCTCAATCAGGCGGCCAGGGAGCTGCTGCTCGCCCAGTCCTCCGACTGGGCCTTCATCATGAAGACGGGCACCATGGTGGAGTATGCCCAGCGCCGCACGCGCGAGCATATCCTGCGCTTCCAGCGCCTGCACGCGCAGCTGCGCGGCGGCGGTCTGGACGAGGGCTGGCTCTCTCTGGTGGAGGGGCGGGACAACCTCTATCCAGAGCTGGACTACCGCCTCTATCGGCCTGCCTGAGACCAGGGGAGCAGGGTGGGGGGATGTGTCCTCCTGTCGCCACGTCAGACGGTTTGGCTTGCGGGGCAGGTTTTCGGCTTTAGCTTGGTCTGCATATGAACCGTTCGACCGTCTCGTTCCGGAAGGCGCTCGTCGCCGCGCTCCTGGTCGCGTTGCCTCCCGCTGTTGCTGTCGCGCAGGCGCCAAAGACGCCGCCAGCGGCCACCCAGCCGGGCGCCGGGAACGTCCTCCAGCCCGCGACACGGGAGGCCCAGGCGCTTCCGTCGCTGGCGCCGCTGGTGGAGTCGGTGAAGTCGGCGGTGGTCAACGTGGACGTGCAGGCCCGAGGGGGCGGCGTTCCGCGTGGGATGGAGGACAACCCGCTCTTCGAGCGCTTCTTCGGTGGAGGCCGCGAGGGCGGCAGTCAGCGCCGCGAGCCGCTGCGCCAAGGGGCAGGCTCCGGCTTCATCATCGACCCGAAGGGCGTCGTCCTCACCAACAACCACGTGGTGGAGGATGCCGTCAGCATCACCATCCGCCTGGATGACGGACGCAGCTTCAGCGGCGAAGTGGTGGGGCGTGATCCGCTCACGGACGTGGCGCTCGTGCGGCTCAAGGAGAAGGTGGAGAACCTGCCCACCGTGAAGCTGGGCGACTCGGATGCACTGCGCGTGGGTGACTGGGTGGTGGCCATTGGCAACCCCTTCGGACTGGCCTCCAGCGTCAGCCTGGGCATCGTCTCCGCGCGGGCGCGTGAGATTGGCGCCAGCCAGTACGACGAGTTCCTCCAGACGGACGCGGCCATCAACCCGGGCAACTCGGGCGGTCCGCTCTTCAACATGAAGGGCGAAGTGGTGGGCATCAACACCGCCATCGTCGGCGGTGGCTCCGGCATCGGCTTCGCGGTGCCCAGCAATCTCATCGGTTCACTGCTGCCGCAGCTGGAGAAGGAAGGCTCCGTCACGCGCGCATGGCTGGGCGTGGGCATCCAGGACTTGACGCGGGACCTGGCCAGCGCGCTCAAGCTCCCCGTGAATCAAGGCGCCATCCTCACGCAGGTGATGCCGTCTTCTCCCGCGGCGAAGGCGGGCCTGAAGCAGGATGACGTCGTCATCGCCATCGACGGCCGGACCGTCACCTCCAGCGGCGAGCTGACGCGCACCGTGGCGCTCAAGCGCCCCGGAAGCACCTCCACGTTGACGCTCTATCGCGACGGCAAGAAGCAGGACGTGAAGGTGACGCTCGGCACGCGGCCGGACCTGGAGGGCGTGGCCTCGGGGAAGCAGCGGCCGGAGGACCAGCAGGAGAGCTCCCGGCGCGTGGGCGTCAGCCTCCAGAACCTGGACGCACGCACCGCGCAGCAGGCCGGCTTCACGGACAGCAGCGGCGCGCTCATCACCGACGTGGTGCCCGGCTCGCCGGCGGACCGCGCGCAGTTGGAGCCCGGCATGGTCGTCATCGAGGCCAACCGCAAGAAGGTGGAGAACGCGGACGCCCTGGCCCGCATCATCAAGGGCGCCGCGTCCGGGAGCACCTTGCTGCTGCGCGTGACGGCACCGGGCGGGGCTCGCAACCTGCGCGCCCTGCGGGTGCCGTGAGGCCGCACGAGGAGTGCGCGGACCTGCTGCTGCGCATGGCGCAGCCGCTCGTGAGCCACTGAGCGCCTACGCCTTGGCCACGCCACCCGGAGGAGTGGAGGAGGCAGTCACTGCGGGAGGCTCGGCCGTGGGCGTGTGCGGGCCCCGCTCGCGGCCCGGGTGCAGCTCCATGCCGGCCTCGTACTGGGTGGTGCGGTTCCGGCCGGTGCGCTTGCTGAAATAGAGCGCCGCGTCCGCGCAGTCCACCAGCTCTTCCTGGGCGGAGGCGTCGGAGGGGAAGTGCGACGCGCCAATGGACACCGTGACGTGGTTGCCCGGAAGGCCCGGCTGGACCAGCTCCACGGATTCCGCCACGGCGCGGCGCAGCTTCTCCGCGACCTCCATGGCCTCCGCCTTGTTCGTCTGGGGCAGGAGGATGACGAACTCCTCGCCGCCGTAGCGCGCCAGCGTGTCCACCTTGCGCACGCGCTGCCGCAGCACGTCGCACACCCGGCGCAGCGTTTCGTCACCCACGCGGTGGCCGGCCAGGTCGTTGATGCGCTTGAAGTGGTCCACGTCCACCATGAGCAGCGCCAGCGGGGTGCCGAAGCGGTTCGAGCGCGCCAGCTCCAGCTCCATGCGCTGGAAGAGGTGGCGGCGGTTGGGCACGCCGGTGAGCGGGTCCGTCATGGTGAGCTTCACCGTCTCCGCGTGCAGCCGGGCGTTCTTCACCGCCGTGGCCACCACGTCCGCCACCGCGTTGAGCAGCTCGATTTCCTCCGCGGAGAAGCTGGCCACCTGGGGGCGCTGGAAGTTCATCACGCCCAGCAGCGTCTCCATGTGCACCATGGGCGCCGCCAGCAGCGCGCCGCTGTTCAGCCCGCCCTTCACCAGGTCCGGCTTGGCGAACACGCTGGAGCGGTCCGACGTGTCCGGCAGGTACACCGACTTGCGCGTCTCCGCCGCGCGCCCGCAGGCGCCTTCGCCCAGCGCGAAGGTGAGGCCCTCCGCGCCGCGGCCCTCCGGCCAGGCGTGCTTGATCTCCAGCAGGTTCTCCGGGTTCATCAACATGATGGAGAACTCGGGGATGCGCAGCCGCTCGGTCACCAGCCGGGTGACGGCGTCCAGCAGCTCATCCAGCTCCAGCGTGGCGTTGAGCGAGCGCGCCACGTCGAAGAGCAGCGACAGCTCCTTGAGGCGGTCCTCCAGTTCGTCCTTGAGGGCCAGCTTCTCCTTCACCAGCTCCAGGTCTCGGTGGGTGTCGATCTCCTCCGCCTTCATGGAGGTGAGCCGCGCCAGCATCTGGTTGAAGGCCGCGCCCAACTGCGCGAGCTCGTCGGTGCCTCGCGCCTCCGCGCGCACCAGCAGGTCGCCCGCCTCCGCGCGCCGCATGGCCACGCTCAGCTTGCGCAGCGGGCGGGTGAGGACGAAGTGCAGCGCCAGCCCGGTGATGAGCGCCAGCAGCACCACGAACAGGCCCATGGAGCCGAGCGCCGCGCCGAACACGGACGACAGCTGCTGGTGCAGCGCCGGCTCCGCCATGCGCAGCTGCAGGATGCTGGCGCCCGGCACGTCGCCGGAGGTGTGGCAGCCGGCGCACTCGGGCCCGCCGAGGGGACGGATGACCTCCGTCATCTGCGCCACCGAGCGCGCCCGCTCCGGGCCAGGGGCCGTCAGCCGCGCGGCCTCCGGGTGCGTCGTGCCTTCTTCACCCGCGCGGCGGGACCAGAGGATGCGTCCATCCGGCGTCAGCACCCGGACGTCCTCCACCGAGCGGAAGAGCCGGGTGTCGGAGCGCATCACCTCCGTCACCGCGCCATGGGCCGGAGCCCCGCGCGCCTGCGGGAGGGTGAAGGTGGATGCGACGAACTCCGCCAGCGCCAGCGACTCCACCTGGGTGGCGTCCTGGACCGCGACCCGCGCCTCACGCCAGAAGTGGCCGACGCCCAGCAGCGCCACGAGCAACCCGGGCAGGGCGATGCTCCACAGCAGCTTGCGACCAACGGTGTCGGGACCCAGGGGCATACGGGTGCTCGCGGCTCTCGAGCGCGGAGTTTCGGACGGGTTTCACGGAGTTTGGACGGTCCATGAATTGTCAGGTGGCTGACGCTACCTGTCAAACGAAGCAGCGAAATCATCCTACGATTGCGCTGACGCTGGATCGCCTCCTGGTGCATCAATCAGGTGGATTCCTGGAGATTCCATGTCGACCGAGTTTCTCACCTCCGCGCTGTTGCCGGTGCCGCACGGCTTCACCACCCGCGCTGGCGGTTGTTCAGAGGGGCCCTACGCGTCACTCAACCTGGGGTTCTCCGTGGGCGACGAGCGGGCGCGCGTGGAGGAGAACCACCGTCGCCTTGCACAGGCCGCCGGCGCGCCGCTCGAAGCGCTGAGCCGCGTGTCGCAGGTGCATGGAGATCGCGTGGTGGAGGCCCGGAGCGGGGAGGGGGCCCAGGGGCTGCGCCCCACGGAGGGCGAGGCGGACGGCCTGTGGACGCAGGCACCGGGAAGCTGGGTGGCGGTGGGCACGGCGGACTGCGTGCCGGTGCTGCTGGTGGACCCGGATGGGCGCAGCGTGGCGGCGGTGCACTCCGGCTGGCGGGGGACGGACGCGGACATCAGCGCGCGCGCCGTGGAGGTGCTGGTGGCGCGCGGTGCGAGGCCGGAGCGGCTGCTGGCGGCGGTGGGGCCCTCAATCCAGGTCTGTTGCTACGAGGTGTCGGAGGAGCTGGCGCAGCGCTTCCGCGCGCGCTTCGGGGATGAGGTGGTGCGCTGGGTGGAAGGCAAGCCGCAGCTGGACCTGACCCGCGCGGTGCGTCAGACGTTGGAGGGGGCGGGGCTCAAGCGGACCCATATCGATGTACTACAGGCCTGTACGGCGTGTGATCCCACGCGCTTCTTCTCCCACCGGCGGGACGCGGGGCGGACGGGGCGGCACCTCAATTACGTGGTACACCGCTTCTAGCCACCCCGTGTGGGGGCCGATTTCTTGACGCTCTCCGACGGGCCTTCCTATCCTCGGGGTGACCCCTCTGCTGAAAAAGGCCCGTGCCCGCGCGCTCCGTCATCTTCCGTCTGCTCGCCGCCGCGCCCCTGTGTGCGCTGAGCGCTTGCGCCACCACCGCTTCCTCGGAAGCGGAGGTGAGTGCGCTGCGCTCCGAACTGCGCACGTTGCGCGCGTCCCAGGAGCGGCTGGTGGAGCGGGTGGCCCGGTTGGAGGCGCACGACGCCGTGTCGCGCGCGGGGGCTTCGAGTGAGAGCCCGTCGGCGCGTCCCATTCCGGTCAAGGTGGAGGCGTCCGCCCAGGAGTCGCTGGGCGCCACGCCGGAGCTGGCGGTGGTGAAGCTCAAGCCGCGCCATGAGCCCGCGCCGAAGCTGCCCACCGCCGTGGCGGTGATGGAGCCGGACGACGAGCAGATGGAGATGTTCATCAGCCCCGCGCCGGACGAAGGGGCCGGCGCGTCGGCGAGCGCCGCGTCGGCCGCGAGCATGGTGGCGTCGAACGAGGACGCGGGGGAGCAGCAGGACCCCGACGTGCTCGACGCGGAGTTCGACAAGGCCGTGAACATGCTGCGCACCGGCAACGTGGAGGGCGGGGTGGAGAAGCTGCGCCGCTTCGCCGATGAGAACCCGCGTCACCCGCGCGCCGACAACGCGCTCTATTTCAGTGGGTTGGGCCAGATTGGCCTCAACGAGTTCAAGGGGGCCGCGAAGACGTTCGAGCGGCTCATCGACAAGTATCCCGCCGGGGACGCCATGCTGGACGGCATGCTCCGGCTCGCCGAGTGCCGGATGCGGCTCAACCAGTCCGCGGATGCCAAGGTGCTCTACACCCGCGTCGTCACCCAGTTCCCGGGGACGGCGGCTGCTACCCAGGCGGAACAGCGGCTCGCCGCGCTCCCCCAGTGATGCTTCTTTCGAAAGGACGTCCCGCGATGCGCTCCCGGATTCTCACCTCGCTGATGTTGAGCCTCGCCGTCGCGCCAACCGCGTACGCCCAGCAGGAGAACGAGGAAGAGCAGGACACGGGCGGTGAGATGGGCGGCGCCGAGGTGATGGACGAGGCGCCCGATTCCGCGCAGCCGACCTCCGTCGCCATCCCGCCCGGCGCGCCCCGGGGCCGTGAGAGCGCTCCCGGTGAGGTCCACTCCGTGGAGTCCGGTGACACGCTGTGGGACTTGTCCCAGCGTTACCTGGGCAGCCCCTGGTACTGGCCCAAGGTCTGGTCCTACAACCCGGAGATCGCCAACCCGCACTGGATCTACCCCGGCAACCAGGTGCGCTTCTTCGCCGCGGGCGAGGAGGTCCCCACCCAGGTGACGGAGATGGTGGTCGACGAGGGGGACGTGACGGCCCCCATGGAGATGACCTCCAACGACCAGGTCACCGTGACGGGCAAGATTGGCGTCGACCTGGCCAACTCCATCCCCGTGACGACGCAGGGCTTCGTCACCCAGCGCGAACTGGACGAGGCCGGCCGCATCGAGGGCTCGCCCTCCAACGCGGTGATGCTCTCCTTCCCGGACAGCGTCTACGTGCGCTTCAAGCGGAAGGGTGACGTGAAGGTGGGGGACCGCTACGTCGTCTACCACACGACCCAGGCCGTGAAGCACCCGGTGACCGGGCGCCCGCTGGGCTTCCTCACCGACTTCGTGGGCACCCTGCGCGTGCAGCGCGTGGGCGACGGCATCGTCACCGCGCAGATCATGGACACGTGGGACGGCATCGAGCGTGGCGACCTGGTGGGCCCCGTGGGTGAGCGCCTCACCGAGCGCGTGGCGCCGAAGCCGAACGCGAAGCAGGTGGACGGCACCGTCATCACCGCGCTGGTGCCGTACCTCACGGTGCTGGGTGAGAACCACAGCATCGTCGTGGACAAGGGCAGCGCGGACGGCGTGGAGCCGGGCAACACCTTCACCATCCTCCGCAAGGGGGACCCGTCCCGCCACGTGCTGGGCCACGACGTGCGCAAGCCGTCCAAGGAGGAGCAGTCCTTCCCCTGGCGGAACATCGGCGCGTGCATGGTGACCGAGGTCAAGGAGCGGACCTCCAACTGCCTCATGACCCGCTCCCTGGAGGAACTGGTCCCCGGCGACCGCGCCCACATGTCCGCGGGCTCGTCGCCCTCGGCCAGCCGCTGAGCGGCGCGGCAGGAAAAATGCAATGGGCCCCTCGGATGGAGGGGCTGAGTGCTTGACCGGTGGCGGTCCGGTGTTTATGTGTCGCGCCCCTCCCAGCGGCCCCACCTTCTATATAGGTGGGTATCGAGCGGGGGACGGGTATGGCGGACGCTGAGACGGACATCCTCACGGCGGAGCAGCAGGCATGCCTCGCGCTCTGGGCCGTTCCCGGCCTGGGGCCGAGGACGCTGGTCGCCCTGCGCGCGTTCGCGGACGGAGGCCTCGCGCCGCTCGCCGCGACTCCGGTGCGAGATTGGGTGTCCCAGGCGCCGGTTTCCTCACAGGTTCGCCGCAGGCTCGCCTCCGTTGAGCGCCTGGCGCCGGTGGCGTGGCGGGTGTGGGAGGCCTGCCAGGCGTCGGGCATGAAGGTGGCGTTCCAGGGGCAGGCGGCCTATCCAGAGCGGCTGGCGGAGGTGGAGGACGCGCCGCCGGTGCTCTTCTACCGGGGCGTGCCGGGGCTGCCGCGGCGCCGGCTGGCCATGGTAGGCAGCCGTCATCCGGATCAGGGCTTCCTGCCGTTCGCGCGGCGCTTCGCCCGGCAGGTGGCGGC
>NZ_JABFNS010000187.1 GCF_013116825.1 Myxococcus xanthus | reverse complement strand
GTGCACTTCGTGCCGTCGATGCTGCGCGCCTTCGTGGAGGAGCCCGGGCTGGAGGGGCTGGGAAGCCTGCGGCGGGTGGTGTGCAGCGGCGAGGCGTTGAGCGCGGAGTTGGTGAAGAAGGCGTACGCGCGGCTGCCCGCGTCGGTGGGGGTGCACAACCTCTACGGGCCGACAGAGGCGGCAGTAGACGTGACGTACTGGCCCTGCCCTCGTGGCGAGGACTTCCACCGGGTGCCGATTGGCCGGCCGGTGGCGAATACGGTGCTGTACGTGCTGGACGCGCACGGGCAGCCGGCGCCGGTGGGCATTCCGGGCGAGCTGCACATTGGCGGCGTGCAGGTGGGACGCGGGTACTGGCAGCGGCCGCAGTTGACGGCGGAGCGCTTCATGCCGGATGCCTTCAGCGGCATTCCGGGCGCGCGCCTGTACCGCACCGGAGACGTGGCGCGGTGGTTGCCGGACGGCACGCTGGAGTACCTGGGCCGAGCCGACTTCCAGGTGAAGCTGCGTGGCTTCCGCATCGAGCTGGGTGAAGTCGAGACCGCGCTTGCCGCGGACCGGGCCGTCCGCGACTCCGTGGTGCTGGCTCGTGAGGATTCGACGGGTGACCAGCGACTGGTGGCCTACGTCGTCCTGGACGATGCGGCGGCGGCGCAGGAGGTCGACGCGTCCTCCCAGTGGCAGGCCATCTACGACGAGGCCTACGCACGCGAGACGACGGAGAGCGAAGACCCGACCTTCAACATCGTCGGCTGGGAGGACAGCTACACCGGCGAGTCGCTGCCGCCCGCGCAGATGCGTGAGTGGGTGGACACCACCGTGGCGCAGATCCTCAGCTTCCAGCCCAAGCGGGTGCTGGAGCTGGGGTGCGGCACCGGCCTCCTCCTGTACCGGCTGGCGCCTCGCTGCGAGGCCTACTGGGGCGTCGATTTCGCCCGGCCCGCCCTGGACCGCATCGAGCGCCAGCGTGAGCGCATGGGCGGCGCTCTGGATTCCGTGCACCTGCTGCACCGGAGCGTGGACGACTTCTCTGGCCTGGAGCCGGGCTCGTTCGACACGGTCGTCATCAACTCGGTCGTCCAGTACTTCTCCAGCCCTGAGTTCCTGCTCGACGTGCTTCGGGGGGCCGTGCGCGTCCTGAAGCCAGGGGGCCGGGTGTTCCTGGGCGACGTGCGGAGCCTGGAGCTGCTCGAAGCCTTCCGGGCCTCGGTGCGCTTGCACCGGACCGCGGGCCCCGTCGCCACGTCCCAGTTCGCCTACCGCGTCCAGCGCGACATCCTGGCGGAGAAGGAGTTGGTCCTCTCCCCTGCCTTCTTCACCGCCCTGCCTGGGCGCATCCCGGGCATCCATCGCGTGGAGGTGCTGCCGAAGCACGGGCGCTACGACAACGAGCTCAGCCGCTTCCGCTACGAGGTCATCCTCCACGTCGGCGACGCCGCCAAGGCTCCCGCCCGGAGCACGAAGCCGGACTGGGTGGACGGCGCCAGCCTCACCCTGGACGGACTGCGCGAACAACTGAGCGCCCGGCCCGGAATGCTGGCCGTGCGTGGGCTCCCCAACGCGCGAGTCCTGGAGCCCACTCGGCTCGTTGAGCTGCTGGCCGCCACGCCTCCACCCACGGTGGCGGGGCTTCGCGAGGCCCTGCATGACTGGCCGGGGCCCCGCGGCGTGGAGCCGGAGGACCTGTACGTGCTGGGCTCGGAGCTTGGCTACGAGGTCCGGGTGAGCTGGGCCTCCGCGCACCGGGATGGTGCGCTGGACGTGGTGTTCGCTCGCCCC
Organism: Myxococcus xanthus; assembly: GCF_013116825.1. Classification (GTDB taxonomy): domain Bacteria; phylum Myxococcota; class Myxococcia; order Myxococcales; family Myxococcaceae; genus Myxococcus; species Myxococcus xanthus_B. The sequence continues at coordinate 11,743 of NZ_JABFNS010000187.1, read as the reverse complement.
GATGAGGTGGGCACGCTCGACCTGGCCCCCGAACCCAAGCAGGTCACCTCCTGGGATGGCCTTGCCAGCGATCCGCTGCGCGGGGCTCGGAGTGCACAGGCGGTGAGCCGTCTCCGCGACGCGCTGGCGGACAAGCTGCCGCCGCACATGGTGCCCTCCGCCTTCGTGGTGCTGCCCGCCCTGCCCTTGTCTCCCAATGGCAAGGTGGACCGCAAGGCACTGCCCGCGCCGGAGGCCGAGCGCCTGGGCGCCGCGGACGCCTTCATCGCGCCGCGGACGCCCACCGAGGAGAAGGTGGCGCGCATCTTCGGTGAGATTCTGGGCCAGTCCCGAGTCGGCGCGAACGATGACTTCTTCGCGCTGGGGGGACACTCCCTGCTGGCCACGCAGGTGGTCGTGCGCGTGCGCGCGCAGCTCAACACGGAGATCTCGCTGCGCACCCTGTTCGATGCGCCCACCGTGGCCCGTCTGGCGGAGCGCATCGAATCGCAAGTCCAACTGGCCGACGCACCGGGTGTCCCGGCACTGGTCCCGCTGGAGCGCGGTCGGTCCGCTGATGAAGGACTGGCGGCGTCCTTCGCGCAGCAACGGCTCTGGTTCCTGGAGCAGCTGCACCCCGGGCAGGCCGCTTACAACCTCCCCGCGGCCCTGCGGCTGACGGGACCGTTGGATGTGGAGGCCCTGCGGCGCACCTTCCTGGAAGTGGTCCGCCGTCACGAAGCGGTGCGCACCACTTTCGTCACGCGCGAGGGCCAGCCCGCCCAGCGCATCCACCCGGCGCCGGCTGAATGGCCGCTTCCCGAGGAGGACCTGCGCGGCCTGGAGCCCGAGGCCCGCGACGCGGCCGTGCAGGCCCGGATGGCCGAAGAGGCCCACCACGCCTTTGACTTGGAGAAGGGGCCGCTCCTGCGCACGGTGCTGCTGCGCACCGGCGCGGATGCGCATGTGCTGCTGCTGTGCATGCATCACATCGTCTCGGACGGCTGGTCCATCGGCGTGCTGGTGCGGGAAGTGGCCGCGCTCTACGGGGCGCTGTCTCAGGGGCGAGCGGCCGTGCTGCCCGCGTTGTCGGTGCAGTACGCGGACTACGCCGCGTGGCAGCGGCGCGTACTGGAGGGGCCAGCGCTGGCGCCGCAACTGGACTGGTGGCGCTCACGCCTCGAAGGCGCTCCCACGCTGGAGTTGCCCACCGACCATGCGCGTCCCGCAGTCCGTAGCGGTAAGGGCGCTTCGTACTTCTTCACGCTGTCCTCGGAGCAGGTCGCGGGCCTGGAGCGTGTGGCCTCGGCCCACAACGCCACGCTGTACATGGTGCTGATGGCGGGCTGGCAGGCGCTGCTCGCGCGCTACTCCGGGCAGACGGACTTCTGCGTGGGCACGTCGGTGGCCCATCGCACGCGGCCCGAGCTCGAAGGGCTCATCGGCTTCTTCGTCAACACCCTGGCGCTGCGCGCGAACGTGGGCGGCGATCCGCGTTTCGATGACCTGCTGGCGCGAGTCCGCGAGGAGTCCCTGGCGGCTTTCGCGAACCAGGACGTTCCCTTCGACCGGCTGGTCGAGGTGCTGGGCGGCCAGCGCGACCTGTCGCGTACCCCGTTGTTCCAGGCGGCCTTCGTTCTCCAGAACGCCCCCATGCAGCCGCCCACGCTGCCGGGCCTGGTCGTCGACGTGCTGCACACGGGCACGGATACGGCCCGGTTCGATGTGACCGCCTTGCTGGTGGAGCGCGGCGGGCGGCTGGAGGGCGAGCTCGAGTACAGCCTCGACCTGTTCACTCCGGAGACCGCGCGCCGCATGGTGGAGCACTTCCAGCGGCTGCTCCGCGGCGTCGTGGAGGACGCCTCACGCCGCATCAGCGCGGTGCCACTGTGGAGCGAGGCCGAACGCCACGAAGTGCTCGTGGCCTGGAACGACACGGCTGCGCCCTACCCCGCTGACACCACCGTCCATCAGTGCTTCACGGAGCAGGCGCTGCGTACTCCGCGGGCCGTCGCCGTCGAGTACGAGGGCCGCTCGCTCACGTATGCGGAGCTGGACGCGCGCTCCAACCAGCTCGCGCACCACCTGCGCTCGCTGGGCCTGGGCGCCGAATCACGCGTGGGCGTCTTCCTGCACCGGGGCCTGGACTTGCTGGTGGGCCTGCTGGGCATCCTCAAGGCGGGTGGCGCCTACGTGCCGCTGGACGCGTCGTACCCCGCGCAGCGACTGGCCTTCATGGCGGAGGACTCGGGTGTGGCCGCCATCCTCACCGAGTCCGCGTTGGAGGATGAGCTGCCCGCCGGTTCGCAGCTCATCGTGGTGCTGGATGAGGAATGGGGGCGGATTGAGCGCCAGCCGTCGACGCCCGTGACGGGCGGGCTGGTGGGCGCAGAGCAGCTCGCGTACATCACCTACACCTCCGGCTCGACGGGGATGCCCAAGGGCGTGGCCATTCCGCACCGGGGCGTGGTGCGCCTGCTCATCGGCTCGCGCTTCGTGGACCTGGGGCCGTCGGAGGTGGTGCTGCAACTGGCGCCCCTGGCCTTCGACGCGTCCACCCTGGAGATTTGGGGTGCGCTGTTGCACGGGGCGCGCCTGGTGCTCTACCCGCAGCGGACGCCGGACCTGGCGGAGCTGGGACAGGCGCTGGTGCGGCACCAGGTGTCGGTGCTCTGGCTGACGGCGGCGCTCTTCGAGCAGATGCAGCAGCACCAGCCGGAGGCGCTGGGCACGGTGCGTCAACTGCTCGCTGGCGGCGACGTGCTGCCCGCGCCTCGCGTCCGGGAGCGGCTGGCGCAGGGCGTGGGGGTGGTAAATGGCTATGGCCCCACGGAGGGCACCACCTTCACCGCGTGCCACCGGATGGCGCAGGGCGACGCGGTGGGTGACTCCGTCTCCATTGGACGGCCCATCGCGAACACCCAGGTGTACGTGCTGGACTCGGCGATGCAGGCGGTGCCCGTGGGCGTCCCCGGTGAGGTGCTCATCGGCGGCGACGGCCTGGCGCGGGGGTACCTGGGCCAGCCCGCGCTGACGGCCGAGCGCTTCGTGCCCAATCCCTTCGGGCCTCCTGGGGCGCGGTTGTACCGCTCGGGAGACCGCGCGCGTTGGCGGGCGGACGGCACGCTCCAGTTCCTGGGCCGAGTGGACTTCCAGGTGAAGCTGCGAGGCTTCCGCATCGAGCTGGGTGAAGTCGAGGCCGCGCTGCGCAACCACTCCGCGGTGGAGACGGCGATTGCCGTGGTGCGCGAGGACATCCCGGGGGACCGGCGTCTGGTGGCTTACGTGACACCGGAGAATGTGGACACCGCGTCCCTCCGGGAGCACCTGCGCCAGCGGCTCCCCGAGTACATGGTGCCCAACGCCGTGGTGGCGCTGAGCACCCTGCCCCTGTCTCCGAATGGCAAGGTGGACCGCAAGGCCCTGCCAGCTCCGGACCTCGTCGGTCTGGCGGCTGATGACTTCGTGGCGCCCCGAACGGAGCTGGAGCAGCAACTGGCGGTCCTGTTCAGCGAGGTGCTCGGCCTGGAACGCATGGGCCTGAACGACGACTTCTTCGAACTGGGAGGCCACTCGCTGCTGGCCACGCAGGTCGTGACCCGGCTGCGCGCCCAGCTTGGCGTGGACCTTCCGCTCCGCACCTTCTTCGAGGCCCCCACCGTAGCGCGCCTCGCCGCGCGCCTGGAGTCGGCGCCGCGAACCAGCACCTTGCTTCCCTTGGAGCCCCTGCCCCGACCGGCCCAGGGCGAGGCGACCTTCGACGTCTCGTTCGCGCAGCAGCGGCTCTGGTTCATCGAGCAACTGCATCCCGGACAGTTCACCTACAACGTGCCCGCGGCATTGCAGCTGAAGGGGCGGTTGGACGAGGAGGCCCTGCGGCGCACCTTCCTGGAAGTGGTCCGCCGTCACGAAGCGGTGCGCACCACCTTCGTCACGCGCGAAGGTCAACCGGCCCAGCGCATCCACTCGGCGCCCGCCGAGTGGCCACTGCCCGTCGAGGACTTGAGCGGCTTGGAGCCCGAGGCCCGTGACGCGGCCGCGCAGGCCCGCATGGTCGAAGAAGCCCACCGCGCCTTTGACTTGGAGAAGGGGCCGCTCCTGCGCACGGTGCTGCTGCGCACGGGGCCGGACGTGCATGTGCTGCTGCTGAGCATGCACCACATCATCTCGGACGGCTGGTCCATGGGCGTGCTGGTGCGGGAAGTGGCCGCGCTCTATGAGGCGCTGTCGCAGGGCCGTGAGGCCGCGCTGCCAGCGCTGACCGTGCAGTACGCGGACTACGCCGCATGGCAACGACGTGTGCTGGAGGGCCCGGCGCTGACGCCACAGCTGGACTGGTGGCGCTCGCGGCTCGAGGGCGCACCCACGTTGGAGTTGCCCACCGACCACCCGCGCCCGGCTGTGCGCACGCTGCGCGGGGCCACGCATACGTTCACGTTGCCGCCTTCCCTGGTGGCTGGGCTGGAGCGAGTGGCGTCGGCCCACAACGCCACGCTGTACATGGTGCTGATGGCGGGCTGGCAGGCGCTGCTCGCGCGCTACTCCGGGCAGACGGACTTCTGCGTGGGCACGCCCGTGGCCCATCGTACGAGGCCGGAACTCGAAGGGCTCATCGGCTTCTTCGTCAACACCCTGGCGCTGCGCGCGAACGTGGACGGCGATCCGCGTTTCGATGACCTGCTGGCGCGAGTCCGCGAGGAGTCCCTGGCGGCCTTCGCGAACCAGGACGTTCCCTTCGACCGGCTGGTGGAGGTGATGGGGGGCCAGCGCGACCTGTCGCGTACCCCGTTGTTCCAGGCGGCCTTCGTCCTCCAGAACGCGCCCATGCAGCCGCCCACGCTGCCGGGCCTGGTTGTCGACGTGCTGCGCACGGGCACGGACACGGCCCGGTTCGATGTGTCAGCGTTGCTGGTCGAGCGCGGCGGGCGCCTGGAAGGTGAGCTCGAGTACAGCCTCGACCTGTTCACCCCGGAGACCGCGCGCCGCATGGTGGAGCAGCTCCAGCGGCTGCTCGAGGGCGTCGTGGAGGACGTTTCACGCCGCATCAGCGCGGTTCCGCTGTGGAGCGAGGCCGAGCGCCACGAAGTGCTCGTGGCCTGGAACGACACGGCTGCGCCCTACCCCGCCGACACCACCGTTCATCAGCGCTTCATGGAGCAGGCCCGGCGCACGCCGGAGCGTGTCGCGGTGACCTTCGAGGGCCGTTCGCTCACCTACGCGGAGCTGGACGCTCGTTCCAACCAATTGGCCCGGCACCTCGTATCCCTGAGACTGGCGCCGGAGGCCCGCATTGGCGTGTGCGCGTCGCGCGGGTTGGAGCTGGTCATCGGGGTGTTGGGGGCACTCAAGGCCGGTGGCTGCTACGTGCCGTTGGACCCGTCCTGGCCCGTCAAGCGCCTGGAGCACGCGACCTCGACGGCGCGCCTGGCCGCGGTGTTGACGTGGCAGTCGCTGTTGCCCTCCCTCGAGGACGGTCCGTGGCACGTCGTGGCGTTGGACGCGGATGCGGCGGACATCGCCCGTCACTCCCCGGAGGCCGTGCAGGTTCCCGTGTTCCCAGAGGGACTGGCGTTCGCCACCTTCACCTCGGGGTCCACGGGAACGCCCAAGGGTGTGGCCCTGCCGCATCGGGGCTTGCTGCGACTGAGCGAGGGCTCCCGTTTCCTGACCCAGGCGCCCGAGGAAGTCACCCTTCAGCTCGCGCCATTGGCCTTCGACGTCTCCAGCATCGAGCTGTGGGGCACGCTGCTGAATGGCGGAAAGCTCGTCGTGTACCCGCCCGGGACGCCCGAGCCGGACGCGGTGGCCCGGCTCATCGTCGAGCACAAGGTGTCGTGGCTCGTCCTGGCGACGTCGCTCTTCGAGCTGATGCAGCAGCACCAGCCCGAGGTCCTGGCGCGAGTGCCCAACCTGCTGACGGGCGGCGAAGCGATGCCAGCCCCCCGGGCGCGGGAGCGGCTGGCGCGAGGGGGGACCCTGACCAACGGCTACGGGCCCACCGAATGCAGCACCATGGCCACCCGGCTCACGCTGTCGCCTGGGGACTCCGTGGGCCGCTCCGTCCCCATTGGCCGGCCCATCGACAACACCGAGGTCTATGTCCTCGACCCGGCGCTGGGTCCCGTGCCCGTGGGCGTGCCGGGTGAGCTGTGCCTGGGAGGACCGGGCCTCGCGCGCGGCTACCTGAACCGCCCGGACCTCACCGCTGAGCGCTTCGTGCCTCACCCGTTCAGCGCCGCCCCCGGAGCCCGGCTCTACCGCACGGGTGACCGCGTCCGCTGGAGCCCGGACGGCGTGCTGGAGTTCCTGGGCCGGTTGGATCACCAGGTGAAGGTGCGCGGCTTCCGCATCGAGCTGGGTGAAATCGAAGCGGTGCTGCGCGCCCATCCCTCTGTCGTCGAGGCCACGGTCGTCGTGCGCGAGGACGGCTCCGGGGGCAATCGCGTGGTGGCGTATGTCGTTCCCCCGCAGGCGGATGTGGCTCCGCTGCGCGAATACCTGCACCAGCATCTGCCGGACTACATGGTCCCGTCCGCGTTCGTCGGTCTGGACGCCTTCCCATTGACGCCGAATGGCAAGGTGGACCGCAAGGCCCTGCCAGCTCCGGACCTCGGTCTGGGAGCGGCGGACTACGTGGAGCCTCGAACGGAGCTGGAGCAGCAACTGGCGGCCCTGTTCCGCGAGGCGCTCGGCCTGGAACGCGTGGGCCTGAACGACGACTTCTTCCTCATGGGCGGCCACTCGCTGCTGGCCACCCAGGTCGTGACCCGGCTGCGCGCGCAGCTCGGCGTGGACCTGCCGCTCCGTACCTTCTTCGAGGCTCCCACCGTGGCGCGCCTCGCCGCGCGCCTGGAGTCGGCGCCGCGGACCAGCACCTTGCTTCCCTTGGAGTCCCTACCCCGGCCGGCCCAGGGCGAGGCGACCTTCGACGTCTCGTTCGCTCAGCGCCGCCTGTGGTTCATTGAGCAACTGCATCCCGGACAGGTCACTTACAACATGCCCGCGGCCTTGCGGCTGACGGGCATGTTGGACGTGGAGGCCCTGCGGCGCACCTTCCTGGAAGTGGTCCGCCGTCACGAAGCGGTGCGCACCACCTTCGTGACGCGCGAGGGGCAACCGGTCCAGCGCATCCACCCGGCGCCCGCCGAGTGGCCGCTGCCCGTCGAGGACTTGAGCGGCTTGGAGCCCGACGCCCGTGACGCGGCCATGCAGGTCCGCATCGCAGAAGAGGCTCACCACGCCTTCGATTTGAAGCAGGGCCCGCTGCTACGCACGGTGCTGCTGCGCACGGGGCCGGACGTGCATGTGCTGCTGTTGTGCATGCATCACATCATCTCGGACGGCTGGTCCATGGGTGTGCTGGTGCGGGAAGTGGCCGCGCTCTACGAGGCGCTGTCTCAGGGGCGTGAGTCCCCGTTGCCAGCGCTGACGGTGCAGTACGCGGACTACGCCGTGTGGCAGCGGCGCGTACTGGAAGGCCCGGCGCTGGCGCCACAACTGGACTGGTGGCGATCGCGGCTCGAGGGCGTTCCCACGTTGGAGCTGCCCACCGACCATGCGCGCCCCGCGGTCAGCAGCGCCAAGGGCGCGTCGTACTTCTTCTCGCTGTCCGCGGAGCTGGTGGCTGGGCTGGAGCGAGTGGCCTCGGCCCACAACGCCACGCTGTACATGGTGCTGATGGCAGGCTGGCAGGCGCTGCTCGCGCGCTACTCCGGGCAGACGGACTTCTGCGTGGGCACGTCGGTGGCTCATCGCACCCGGCCGGAGCTCGACGGGCTCATTGGCTTCTTCGTCAACACCCTGGCGCTGCGCTGCCGGTTGAGCGGCAATCCGACCTTCGCCGAGCTCGTGGCCCGTGTCCGCGACGAGGCCCTGGGCGCCTTCGCACATCAGGACGTGCCGTTCGAGCAGCTCGTGGATGCCGTGGGCGGTGAGCGCGACCTGTCCCGGACGCCGCTGTTCCAGACGCTCTTCGTCCTCCTGAACTCGGACCTCATCCAAGCGCCGTCGCTTCCGGGGCTCCACGTCGACGTGTTGCCGAGCGCGACGGACACGGCCCGGTATGACTTGACGCTCGCGATGAGGGCGCGCGGCGGTGAGTTGGAAGGCCAGCTGGAATACAGCCAGGACCTCTTCACCCCGGACACCGCCAGGCGAATGGTGGAGCACCTGCGGGTGCTTCTGTCGGCGGTGGCGGACGGGGCCGGGTCGCAGCGGCTCGGTGCGCTGCCCATGATGGAGGCCCCGGAGCGCCAGCAGGTCCTCTCGGCCTGGAATGCCACCCAGGCCGCCTATCCGGTGGACGCGACCGTGCCTTCGCTCTTCGCGGAGCAGGCGCTGAGGACTCCGCAGGCCATCGCCGTCGAGCACGAGGGACGCTCGCTCACGTATGCGGAGTTGGACGCGCGCTCCAACCAGCTCGCGCACCACCTGCGCTCGCTGGGCCTGGGCGCCGAATCACGCGTGGGCGTCTTCCTGCACCGGGGCCTGGACTTGCTGGTGGGCCTGCTGGGCATCCTCAAGGCGGGTGGCGCCTACGTGCCGCTGGACGCGTCGTACCCCGCGCAGCGGCTGGCCTTCATGGCGGAGGACTCGGGTGTGGCCGCCATCCTCACCGAGTCCGCGTTGGAGGATGAGCTGCCCGCCGGTTCGCAGCTCATCGTGGTGCTGGATGAGGAATGGGGGCGGATTGAGCGCCAGCCGTCGACGCCCGTGACGGGTGGGCTGGTGAGCGCAGAGCAGCTCGCGTACATCACCTACACCTCCGGCTCGACGGGGATGCCCAAGGGCGTGGCCATTCCACACCGGGGTGTGGTGCGCCTGCTCATCGGCTCGCGCTTCGTGGACTTGGGGCCGTCGGAGGTGGTGCTGCAACTGGCGCCCCTGGCCTTCGACGCGTCCACCCTGGAGATTTGGGGTGCGCTGTTGCACGGGGCGCGCCTGGTGCTCTACCCGCAGCGGACGCCGGACCTGGCGGAGCTGGGACAGGCGCTGGTGCGGCACCAGGTGTCGGTGCTCTGGCTGACGGCGGCGCTCTTCGAGCAGATGCAGCAGCACCAGCCGGAGGCGCTGGGCACGGTGCGTCAGCTGCTCGCTGGCGGCGACGTGCTGCCAGCGCCTCGCGTCCGGGAGCGGCTGGCGCAGGGCGTGGGGTTGGTAAATGGCTACGGCCCCACGGAGGGCACCACCTTCACCGCGTGCCACCGGATGGCGCCGGGCGAAGCGGTGGGTGACTCCGTCTCCATTGGACGGCCCATCGCGAACACCCAGGTGTACGTGCTGGACTCGGCGATGCAGGCGGTGCCCGTGGGCGTCCCCGGTGAGGTGCTCATCGGCGGCGACGGCCTGGCGCGGGGGTACCTGGGCCAGCCCGCGCTGACGGCCGAGCGCTTCGTGCCCAATCCCTTTGGGCCTCCGGGGGCGCGGTTGTACCGCTCGGGAGACCGCGCGCGTTGGCGGGCGGACGGCACGCTCCAGTTCCTGGGCCGAGTGGACTTCCAGGTGAAGCTGCGAGGCTTCCGCATCGAGTTGGGGGAAGTCGAGGCCGCGCTGCGCAACCACTCCGCGGTGGAGACGGCGATTGCCGTGGTGCGCGAGGACATCCCGGGGGACCGGCGTCTGGTGGCTTACGTGACACCGGAGAATGTGGACACCGCGTCCCTCCGGGAGCACCTGCGCCAGCGGCTCCCCGAGTACATGGTGCCCAACGCCGTGGTGGCGCTGAGCACCCTGCCCCTGTCTCCGAATGGCAAGGTGGACCGCAAGGCCCTGCCAGCTCCGGACCTGTCGCCCGTCGAAGACTCCCAGGCGGCGGACCTGCCCTTGCTCCAGCAGCAGTTGGCGGCGCTGTTCCGAGAGGTGCTGCACGTCGAGCGCGTGCGGCCACACGACGACTTCTTCGAACTGGGAGGCCACTCGCTGCTGGCCACTCAGTTGGTGACGCGTATCCGCGCGGCGCTCGGCGTGGAGGTCCCGCTGAGGACGCTGTTCGAGGCGCCCACGCTCGCGGGTCTGGCGGAGCGCATTGAGGCGCTGATGATGCAGGCGTCGCGCGCGGCGATGCCTCCGTTGCTGCCAGTGCCCCGGGATTCGGCGCTGCCTTTGTCCTTCTCGCAGCAGCGCCTGTGGTTCCTCGCGCAGCTCCAGAAGGGACATGCCGTCTACAACGTGCCCTTCGCCCTGAAGCTGTCCGGGGCGCTGGACGTGGATGTGCTGCGGCGCACCTTCGCCGAAGTCGTGACCCGGCACGAGGTGTTGCGCACCTCTTTCTCCGCGACGGAGGGACTGCCCACGCAGCACGTCCAGCCGGCGCCAGAGGTCTGGGATCTTCCCGTGGAGGACCTGTCCTCGCTCAAGGGGCCAGCTCGCGACGCGCGCGTGCGGCAGCGGATGACGGAGGAAGCCCGCTTCCCGTTCAACCTGGCCGTGGCTCCCCTGCTCCGCACCGTGCTGCTTCGTCTGGACGCGGACGAACACGTACTGCTCCTGTGCCTGCACCACATCGCATCGGATGGCTGGTCCATGGGCGTGCTGGTGCGGGAAGTGGCCGCGCTCTACGCCTCGCTCAGTAAGAACCAGCCGTCTTCCCTGCCGCCCCTGCCTGTGCAGTACGCGGACTTCGCCGCGTGGCAGCGGCAGTGGGTGCAGTCGCAGGGCATCCAGACGCAGCTGGCCGAGCTGCGGACTCACCTCATGGGTGTTCCTTCGCTGGAGTTGAACGGCGACCTGGGCCGACCCGCGACCCGCACCGTTCGTGGCTCGAGCCACTTCTTCGCGGTGTCGGCGGAGCTGGCGGAGGCGCTGAAGAAGGTGGCTCGTGACCAGGGTGCCACGCTCTTCATGGTGCTCCTGGCGGCCTATGAAGTGCTGCTCTCGCGCTACTCGGGACAGAAGGACTTCTGCGTGGGCAGCCCCATTGCCCACCGCACCCAGTCCGAGCTGGAGCCCCTGATCGGCTTCTTCGTCAACACGCTGGCCCTGAGGGCCCGGTTGGACGGGACGCCGACCTTCGCGGAGCTGGTGGCGCGCGTCCGCGAGGAGTCCCTGTCGGCGTACGTGCGCCAGGACGTGCCGTTCGACCGGCTGGTCGAGGCCGTTGGCGGCGAGCGCGGTGGCGGCAGATCGCCGCTCATCCAGGTGATGTTCGCCCTGCAGAACGCGCCCATGCAGCCGCCGTCACTGCCGGGCGTGACGGTCGAGCAACTGCGGTCCAGCACGGACACAGCCCGGCTCGACCTCACCCTGTCGTTGATGGAGCTGGGCGACGGGAGCCTGGAGGGAGGGCTGGAGTTCAGCCTGGACCTCTTCACGCCCGAAGCGGCGATGCGCCTGACACGGCACTTCCACACGCTGCTGGAGGCGGTCGTGCGCGATCCGCAAACGCGCATTCAAGCGCTGCCGATGCTGCCCGACGATGAACAGCAGCAGGTGCTGAAGGGCTTCCAGGGACGTGAGATGGCGCCCGCTTCCGAGGGGACCATCCACGCGCTAATGGAGGCGCAGGTGGCGCGCACGCCGGACGCGGTGGCGGTGTCGTTCGAGTCGGAGCGGCTGACGTACCGGGAGCTGGACGCTCGGGCCAACCAGGTGGCGCACCACCTGAGGGGGCTGGGAGTGGCCCCGGAGTCGCTGGTGGGGGTGTGCCTGGAGCGCTCGGTGGACATGGTGGTGGCGCTGCTGGGCGTGCTGAAGGCGGGGGCGGCCTACGTGCCGGTGGACCCTGCGTACCCGAAGGAGCGGCTGGGGTGGATGCTGGAGGACACCG
>NZ_JABFNS010000186.1 GCF_013116825.1 Myxococcus xanthus | reverse complement strand
GCGCGGTGGGGCGGGTGTGCCGTTCGCGGAGGCGCCGCCCTGGTTGGCTGCGCTGGCTTTGGCGGTGTCCTGAGCGGTGCCGCTTTTCGCCGGGGTGGGGGCGCTCTTCGCCGTGGGATTGCCCTGGGCGGTGTTGCCTTTACCCGGGGCGGCGCTGTTTCCAGCACCATTGGCTTGAGCTGGTTTGTCTTTGGCGCTGGCATTGCCCGCCTCCCGAGCGGCTCGGTTGCCATTGCCGTTCGTGGGCGTCTCAGCGTTGTCCGGAGGCGCTCCTGGCCGCGTGGCATGCGCGGAGACCGCCGCGCGCACGGCGGTCTCTCCGGCCTCGCCGGACGGGGTGTCCGCGCCCTGGGACGGCGCAAGCCCATCTACCGGCGGCTGCGAGGCGTCCGCGTCCTCCGAGGACGCGGTGCGTCCATCCGGGACGCTCGCGGGTTCGGGCTCGGGGAGTCCGGCGCGGAGCCGGGCGATGGCGTCCTGGAGCGGCCCGAACGCGGGGGCCATGTCGGAGAACCGCTCGCGTGAGAGCTGGGCCAGGCGCTTCACCGCGACCGCCAGCGCGTCCAGGGGCTCCGCGCTCACGGAGGCCTGGTCCACGGTGGGGAGGATGCGGCCCAGCCGGTCCACGAACCAGGCCACGGCGTTGGCCCGGCCGCGCAGCCGCTTCGCCTCCGGGAAGAGGTCCTGCCAGTAGCGCTCCGTCACCTCGGCGAGCACCGCCGTGCCGGTGGCCGCGCCGTCCAGGCCTCGCGTGGCATACAGGCCATAGGCCATGTACGAGGCGAGCCAGAGGTCCTTGGTGGTGTGCTTCAGCAGCTCGCCGGCGCCCTCGACGACGTCATCCCAGCGCACGGCGTTGCTGGCCGGAGACTCCAACTTCGCGACTTCCAGCGCGACGGCCTCGTATGCGGGCTCGTGCTTCGCCTGCACGCCGGCCGGGGACGCCCCCGGCACGGGCTCGGCCCAGGGGAGGGCACGTTCGCGAAGCTGTTCCAGGGTGGGAGGCATAGGCAGGGTGGGGCTTCAGCGCGAAAGCGTCTGCAACAGCTGTTCCAGGGTGGTGGACGGCGCGTCGATGACCTGTCGCGCCGAGGCCGTGAGGCCCTTGCGCGCGTTGTCGATGGCGGCGGGGCGCTCAGTGCGCAGCGGCCACACCTGGGCGCCCGGACGGCTGGGCTGGGCCAGCGCGAGGAAGAGGGCAGGGGAGGCCGCTCCCAGGCTGATGAGCAGCCGGGGCTTCTCGCCCTCGGACCAGAAGAAGGCCGGCGGCTGGTGCGTCCACTTGAGCAGCCGCGAGGACAGCTCCAGCCAGGCCACGGGGCCCACGCGCGTGGTCAGCGGACAGTCCAGGGTGACGCCAGCCGGTGACTGCTCCTTGCCGCGCTCGCCCGCGCACGCGGTGAGGAAGGTGTGCAGCGCGTAGTAACGCCCACCTTCCGGCGTGCCCTCCACCACCGGGCCCAGCAGGTCCACGGTGTGGTGGTCCGCCAGCACGGCGTTGAGCAGCCGCTTCGCGAGGCTGTAGTCCCCCGGCCCCGGCAGGGGCAGCGCCGCCACGCGCTCCAGCAGTTGTGGCACCTCCAGCTCCGCGGCGGACTGGGCCAGCGCACCGGCGGCGCGCAGGAAGGGCTGGTACGCCTCTGGCGTCAACGCGAGCCGCGAGGCCGTCTCCGCCGAGGACACCTCGGTGAAGATGGCCAGCGGGAATGTCCGGCCCACGCTGTCCTGGCTGGGGGCCATCAACCCCACCAGCGCCTGCTTCTGGCCGGGCGCGGTGAAGACGAAACAGACGGGCTCGGCGGGCAGGTCCACCCGGGCTCTTCGCGAACGCTCCACGCCCGCTTCCATCCAGCCGTAGAGCTGGAGGGCCAGCGGGGTGGCCGCGTTGTGGCGGATGAACTCGGCCTGTCGGGGCGTCTTGCCCAGCAGGCCGATGCGCGGCGACTGCACTGCCATGTCAATGAACTCCATCCGCCGCGAGGGCCTGCGGCGCGCACTCGCCTTTGCGAGCGATGCTCGTCGGTGGCTGCAACCCCGGGTCCCGGAAGATGGCCAGCAGCTTGGACGTGTTGCCCGACATCCCGAAGAACGGGTTGGCGGTGCGCTCCGGACGGAAGTCGATGGAGACCAGCGCGCCGTTCATCTCCTCGATTTCCCACGTCGCGGTGAAGTAGCGGCCGTCCGCGCTGGGCTCGATGCGCTTGACGCGCTCCAGCAGGCGGAACAGGCCCCAGTCACCCTCGGCCTCCAGCGTCGTCTCCGTGGAGCCATCCGCGCTCTGCACGGTGATGCGGGCGCCGAGCTTGCCCGCCTGACCGGGCCAGATCATCGGCTTCCACACCGTGTCCGGGCCGTTGCGGTACGTCTCGTCCGTCCCGTCGAGCGTCAGGGTGATGGATGAAATCTGCGACGCCATGCCGTCCGCGGAGACGCCCGGGCGCAGGCGCACCTGGAAGCGGACCAGCGGGTCCACCGTGTCGCCGCCAGGGAAGAGCGTGGTGGAGAGCGCGCCCGTCTTCTCCAGGAAGCCGAGCAGGTCAGGCCGGTACATGACCCCGCCCGACGAGGTGAACTCCCACCGGCGTCCGGTGGCCACCACGTCCTCCAGGAGCTGCTCCTTGACGAACTTGCGCACCAGGCCGCCTTCGGGGCGCAGGAACTCCGCGACCTCGGGCAGCGGCGCGTCCGCCTGCGACGCGCGGTCGAACGGGTACTTGCCCTTGAAGGCGCTGCTCCACGCCGTCACCACCTGGTCCTGCCACAGCTTGCTCTTGTTGCAGGCCACGCCCACGAACACCACCGAGCGCATCTCCTGGAACGGCGGCAGCAGCAGCCGCTCGAAGATGGCGACGTTGTCCGTCTGCTTGCGGACCATCATCTCCACGTTGTTGCGGGTGGACTCAATCTTGTCCAGCAGCAGGCCGGACTCGGCCGGCTTGTCCTTCACCGCCAGCAGCGTCGTCTGGACGGTGGCCAGCTGGTCCTCGTACGAATCCAGCGCCGTCAGGGACTCCTCGCCGTCCTCCGTCTTGGAGGTCTCCGTGGCGAAGCGGATGAGCGAGCCGAACTCGCGCTCCAGGTCGCGGGCCGTGACTTCCTGGGCGCCGGAAGGTGAGTTGGCGTTCAGCAGCTCGCGCTTCTGCGGCACGTCCTTCCCGGGCTCCGAGCCGAACAGCTTCCCCGCCTTGGCCAGGAAGCCCGTTTCGGCCTCCGCCGCCTTGGCGTCGCGCTTGTCGAGCACCACGTTGTACGTGAGCGCGCGGAACAGGCGCCCGTAGGGCTTGGGCTTGCCGCGCGTCAGGTTCGTCAGCAGGCTCTCCATCTGCGTCAGGTTCTCCGGGGCCTGCACGCGGATGGAGCCGAGGAAGTCCTTCCACTCCTGGGTGTAGGCCTCGAAGTAGCGGGTGCGCAGCTCGCGCCGCGAGCTCACCGTGTCCACCTTCTCATCGCGGTCCAGCACCCACGACTGCTGGTCCTGGAAGGCCAGGTCCAGCCGCTCGCGGATGACGTCGTCGTAGGCCTTGCGCGTGAAGGCGCCCCGCACGCGCGAGGTGGCGCTCATCTGCGGCACCGAGCCCACGAGCTGCTCCAGCGTCACGTCCGGGTACGCGCCGCTCATGTTGGCCACCAGCTGCGCCAGCTCCAGCCGCACCAGGGGCACGTTGTTGAGCGAGCGGCGCGCCGACTGCACCACGCCGGTGACGCGGCCGAAGGCGATGCGCTGCTCGCGCGCCGGCTTCTGCTCCTCGGGGAGCATCTGCTCGTTGGCGAGCATCAGCAGGAACGTCTCCGCGTGGTTCGCCACGGCCCGCTCGTCCACCGCGTCGCCCCGCACGCGCTTCCAGTGCTTGACGATCTCGTCCTGGAGCCACTTGCGCTGCAGCTCGTCCAGCTCCGGCTCGCGCGGGTCTCGGGGCGTGGTCACCAGCAGGTACATCTTCAAGTCGTCGAAGTACTGGCGGTACGCGTCGAAGTGCTTGCTGTAGTCCTCGTCGCTGCGCACCGTCAGCAGGTCCGGGTTCTTCCCGAAGTTGTCCAGGCGCTGCTGGATGAGCTCGAACTGCTTGCCGAGCAGCACCCGGCGCAGCGCCGCGTTGTAGAACTGGCGCGCCTGCGGCAGCAGCTTCTGGCCCTGGTAGAGGCCGAAGCGCATGAACACCGGGGCGCTGCCTTCCTCGTACTCCGTCAGCTCCTGGAGCCGGTTGCGCAGCGGAATCAGGTCCTCGACGCGGCGGATGTCGTCACGCGGGTCCAGATTCACGCTGGTGATGGCCTCGGTGACGGCCTCCGCCATGTTGCGGTTCTTGAAGAAGGACACCGTGGGCAGCGACAGCAGCAGCACCGTGGCGGCGGAGGCCGCGCTGGCCAAAATCATCCGCTGGCGGCGCACCCGCGCTTCCTCCAGCGAGCTGCGCACGGCCACCTGCTGGTCCTGGAACATCACCTTGGTGAAGACGTCCCAGAGGAAGTAGCTGCGGCCGTCCGTGGCGCCATCCGTCTGCGCCCGGCCATTGGTGCTGCCGAAGATCTCCGCTGCGGACGGGGACACCTTGTCCACCGGGCGCAGCTCCTGCGTGCCGCTGTTGAAGTACAGGCCGCGGAAGACAGGCGTGTCCTGGAACACGTTCTCCAGGAAGAGCGGCTGGAGGAACTCCGCCAGGTTCTTCCGGAGCGCGTCGAACTTCTGCGGGAAGCCGTAGATCTTCTCGCGCGTCTCCAGCCGGCGCTCCTGACCCAGCCGGCGCAGCGAGCGCTGCTCCAGCACGGAGAGCATCTGGTCGAAGCGCTCGCGGAACAGGTCCGTGCTCGCCTCGCGCTGCTGCTCCAGCGGCACGGTGAAGCCCCAGATCTGCCCGCGCTCCACGCGCGACAGGTCGGAGAACATCTCCACGAAGCCGGGCAGCAGGTCGCACTTGGTGATCATCACGTACACCGGCACCAGCATCTTCAGCCGGGTCGTGATTTCATCCAGGCGCTCGCGGATGGTCTGCCCCATCTCCCCCACGGCCTGCGGGTCCGCGTTCAGCAGCTCGCTGACGCTGATGGCCACGATGAGGCCGTTGATGGGACGGCTGGGGCGGTGCTTCGCCACCGTGTCCAGGAAGGCCAGCCACTCCGGCCGGTCCTCCTCCGCGCTGGTGTAGCGGCCGGCCGTGTCCAGCAGCACGGCCTCGTTGGTCAGCCACCAGTCGCAGTTGCGCGTGCCGCCCACGCCGCGCACGCCGCCGCGCGCGGAGAGGTACGGGAACTTCAGCCCGGAGTTGCGCAGCGCGGTGCTCTTGCCGGCGCCCGGAGGACCGACGATGAGGTACCAGGGCAACACCGCCAGCGCGTCCTTGCCACCGCGCGCCAGCTTGGAGGCCTTCAGCGCCTCCACCGCCTTGGTGAACTCCGACTGCATGGCCTTGATTTCAGGCTGCAGGTCCGGCCGCACGGTGGTGGCCTGCTCATCCGCCTGCGCCGCCAGCGCGCCCTCCAGCTTCTTGGCGGCGGCGCGCGCGCGGATGCGCTTGACCAGCCACACCACGCCGGCGGCCAGCAGGCCCGCGAGCGCGGCGACGATGGCCGCCTGCTGCATGGAGAGGCCCAGGTAGGTCATCAGGGCGAACATCGGCGCGCCGATGCCCAACAGCGGTAACAGGTACGCCATCACTGCGCCCCTCCCGCTGCCTGCGTCTGGCTGGCGCTCGTCGCCGTGTTGCGGGCCGCGTGGACCTCGATGCGGCTTCTCAGCTCACCGACCTTATCGTTGAGGAAGAACTGCAGCACGCCGTAGAACAGGACGGCCACCGCGAGCGCTCCGGCGGAGATGCCCACCATCGACGCCTTCTTTCGCTTGGAGAGCAGCGATTCGGTGGGCCGGTCCCCGTGCGGCGACAACACGTCGAAGTCGAAGGGCCGCGCGCGCTCCAGGTCCTTCTGCACCGTGTCGATGAGCGTCATCAGCTCCAGCTCGCCGCCGCGGATGCGGTAGCGGCCCTGGAAGCCGAAGAGCATGCACAGGTAGTAGACCTGCAGCACCTCGTGCCGGTGCGGGTCCTTTCGCACGGTGTTGAGGCGCGCGAAGAAGCCGTCGCCGGCGACGTTCTCGTTGAAGTAGTGGAGCTGGAGGGGCATCCAGAGCTGTCGGTACTCCTCCGGGCGGCCCAGGACGACCTCGTCGATGAGCGCCACCAGCGCGTAGGCCATGTCCTGGGCGTCCTGATGGCTGAAGCCCAGCACGGCGGCGCGGCGCAGCGTTTCGTCCACCACGCCACGCAGGCGGTGGTGCAGCGTCTCGGGCGGGGGCACCGCCGAGGCTTCGGAGCCGCGCAGCTGGATGGCGGCGTCGAAACAGTCCTTCGTGGCTTCGGTGACTCGGTCCATGGGCGGCTCGGGGCGTCAGCGATTGGCGGTGGGAACCGCGAGCAGTTCCACGGTCGTTCGGCTCGCGTCGAACGGCTGCGGGAGGTAGATGGCGAGGTTGCGGTCCCGCATCACGTTCCTCCAGTAGCCGTCATTCATGGAGAGGCTGAAGTAGACGGTGCCCGGCTGCACGGGGACTTCGGGCGGCGGCCGGTACGTCACCGCCAGCGGCACGCCGGGCGCGGCGGCCTGCACCAGCGCGCGGATGTCCTCCCAGGCGGCCACCTTCGACAGCTTGGGGAGCTGCTCGGCCACCACGCGCTCCGGCAGCTCGCTGCGCACCGCGAGGATGAAGTGGCCGCAGCGCTCCAGCCGGTCGTCCTCCAGCCGGCCGCGGAACATGCCGTCTGTGCCCGCCGTCAGGTCCACCGACAGGCACTGCTCCAGCGCCACCGAGCGCATCAGCTCGGAGAGGCGGCGGAACAGCTCCTCGAAGGTGGCGCGCAGGTTGGTGAACTGGAAGGTGGGCAGCGTGGACGGGTCCGCGCTGACGGAGAAGGTGCACAACTGCCCCGCGCACTGCGCCAGCGCCAGGTACAAGTCCCTGGGCCGCAGGTTGCCCGCGTCCAGCGCGTGCTGGAGGAAGGGGATGGTGCCGTTGAGCGCGTTGAGCTCCAGGAAGAGCGTCACGTCGCCCGCGGTGAACTCCAGCGCTGAGGCGTCCCGGTGCCGCCGCCGCGAGGACAGCTGCCGCTGCTTGGACACCAGCAGCCGCAACATCGTCCGCAGCTCGTTCATGATGAACGGGGACGCGTCGATGCGCAGGCACGGCGGGATGAAGGACTCCACCAGCATCAGGTTGCCGGAGCGGTCGCGCGACAGCTCGCACAGCTTGATGGACTCGAAGTCGTCGCGCGGCTCGGTGCCGAACAGCAGCCGCACGTTGCGCTGACCGAAGGCCACCTGCGAGATGGAGGTGGAGGCCGTCAAATCACTGACGGGGCGGGAGGCGGGCGTGTAGCGCGGGCTGCTGCCCAGCCGCTCCCCGCTGCCGAAGCTCTCCACGCCGCTGCGCTCGCGCGGAACGCCCAGGTACACGTCCAGGGTGCGCTGGGCGGGCGGGAAGTAGGCATCCGCGGGCCGCGCGGGCGGCGCCTCCGCGTCTCCGGACTCGAAGGAGACCGGCAGCCCGTCGGGGAGGATGCCGGTGAAGTGGGTCAGCTGCACCTGGCCGGCGCGCAGCGCCTCCATGTCGAACTCCAGGGCCACGACGCCCCAGGGATACGGTTCGAGCGAGGCCAGCCGCTGATCCAGCAGTTGCTCGTGGTAGAGGTCCTGCTGCTGGAGGTGGTGGGGGCTCATGAACATGCCCTCCGACCACACGACTCGCTGCACGGACTTCATACACCTCTCCGCGGCGACACGCCGTCGCCTGCTTGGGGTTGGAGTCGAGGCTCCGGCGCCTGCGTCATGGGCCGGAACATCAGGTCAATCTGATAGCCTTGCAGCCGGTAGCGGAAGACCTCGTCCCCCGGCTTCGGGTCGCCCTGGTCACCCGCGGGGCGCTCCACGCAGCGCGCTTCCTCCACCACGGGGAGCGCCGCCACCGTCCGCCACGAATAGCCCAGCGGCTGCCGGAAGTGCCCCATGGCCAGGACGAAGCGGGCCTTCGGATCACGCTGCACCCAGCGCTTCACCTGGCGGCCGGGCGGAATCACCAGCTCGGCCACCTGGAGCAGGTCCTCCTTGAGGAACTCCTCCGGCTTGCCCCACAGGTCCTTGAAGCCCGCGCGCTCCAGCCGGACGCTGTCCTTGAGCTGGACGATCTGCACCACGGTGGGCAGTGAGCGCCCGCGCGCGTCGGGATTGAGCTGCTCCGACGCATCCACCACCACCTGGAACGGCGGCGGCGTCTCACACGCCTGGGGCACACGCTTCACGCAGCCCGCGCTCCCGCTCAAGGCGGCCGCGAGCGCGATGACCACACCCCACCGGAGGTTCCGGCCGGCATTCCGCACCCGACCGGCGCCTGTGTGTCCTAGCGCCAAGATTCGTATTCCTTGAAAGAACGCACGGGTCCTTACAACTTCCGTGCGAAGCGTAAACTGCCAGACAGGGCGGACAGGATTCAAGCCACCCCCCAGATGGCGGTTCCCTTCCTGCTCCTAATTCTCGGAAATCTTGGAGCCCTTGATGACGACGTCGCCCGTCGCGGTGACCTCGATCTTGGCGCCCTTGATGACCACGTCCCCGTTCTTCTTCACCTGGAGCGTGGCGGAGCCGACCTTCAGGGTGAACTGCTCCTGGGCAACCAGTGAGATTTCCTTGGCGGACAGTGTGTAGGCGTCCTTGGCGGCGTGGTTCACCTTGCCGGCCACGCTGACCAGCATGTCCTTGTCCACCTTGAGCGTGCGGGACTTCCCCACCTCTTCGGAGAGGTCCCCGCCCACCTGGAGCGTGCGGGCGCCCTTGACCGTCTCGGACTTCTTGGCGCCGACGACCTCCACCTTGGCGCCGCCCACCTGTTCGGACTTGAGGCCGCCCACCAGCTCGTTGAAGGCGGCGCCCACGGTGACGGCGAGCGCGCCGCCCACGTTGAGCATCTTCCCCAGGGCCACCGTCTCCGCGGAGGCCATGGCCACCGTGAGGGCCTGGTTGCCGCTGACGCTGATGGACTGGTCTCCGGCCACCGCTTCGGTGTGGTTGCCGCCCACGGTGGTGGAGCGGTTCTGCGTGACGGCCAGCGTCTGGTT
Organism: Myxococcus xanthus; assembly: GCF_013116825.1. GTDB lineage: Bacteria > Myxococcota > Myxococcia > Myxococcales > Myxococcaceae > Myxococcus > Myxococcus xanthus_B. The sequence goes on along the minus strand of NZ_JABFNS010000186.1, from coordinate 4,646 downwards.
GCCGGTGACGGTGCTGTCGTCGTTCTTCTTCACCAGCAGGGCCTGGTTGCCCTCGATGACGCGGGAGCGGTCCTTGCGCACCAGCAACGTCTCGTTGCCGCGGACCTCCTGCGTCTTGTCGTTCTCCACGACGATGTTGAAGTCCTTCTGCGCGTGCAGATAGACGAGCTCGCTGCCGGCCGCGTCCTCGAAGCGCAGCTCGTTGGAGCCCGCGCCGCCGGGGCTGGAGCTGGAGCGCAGCGTGCTCTGCGTCTTGTTGCCGGGCAGGTCGATGGGGGTCGGATTCGCCCCGTTGTAGACGCTGCCGGTGACGATGGGCCGGTCCGGGTCGCCCTCGAGGAACTCGACGACGACCTCATGGCCGATGCGCGGCAGGTACAGGGCGCCCCAGCCCGGGCCCGCCCAGGCCTGGCTGACGCGGATCCAGCAGGAGCTCTTGTCGTTGTTCTTGCCCTCGCGGTCCCAGTGGAACTGGACCTTGATGCGGCCGTGCTCGTCGGTGTGGATCTCCTCGCCGCTGGGGCCCACCACGATGGCCGTCTGCGCGCCCGGAATCACCGGACGGGGCGTCACGCGCGGCGGGCGGAAGGGCACCTCCGCGGGCTGACAGAGGAACTCGTTGCGGTAGTCCTCCCGGCTGCGCAGCGAGCCCTGCTCGATGCTCAGCGCCTCCGACTGGTGGCCCAGGTGCCGCACGGAGACGGGCAGGTACTTGCGGTTGGCGGCCTCGTCCGGGTGGTCCGCCAGTTCGAAGGAGTGGCCCACGCAGATGCGGCGGCTGTAGCTGGCGCCCGTCACTGTCTCCGCCCGAGCGCGCAGCTCCTCGAGGCGCACCTTCGCCAGGTTGCGGCCAGGCGCGGGCTCTTCATAGCGGCCGGGGTAGTCGTAGATTTCGAGCGCGGCCTCGCCGTCCTCCGCCTCGGAGCTGGCACCCAGGTCCTGGGCGGGGCGCAGGAAGTTGTAGTCGCGCAGGGCCACCGCGCCGGGCTGCACCTCCATGCGGGAGACCAGCTCGTGGACGTACTCCTGCGAGGCGACCATCTGGCTGCGCTCGCGGAAGACGAGCTTGGATTCACCCTGCATCTCGGGATTGGCGGAGGCGCCGTCGCCAATCACCATCATGTGGGCGTCCTCGCCGTGCTCGAAGAAGTAGAAGATGCCTTCTTCCTCCAGGAGGCGGGACACGAAGTCGAGGTCGGACTCACGGTACTGCACGCAGTAGTCGCGCTTGGGGTACGTGCCGGTGAGCGCCAGCCGGTGCTCCACCTTGGCCTCGTCCAGCACCTTGTGGACGATGTCCGGGACGGTCATCTCCTGGTAGATGCGGCTCTTGCGGCGGTGGCGGAGCGTCCACAGCCGCGGCACCACGGTGGCGCGGTAGCGGCGGCGCTCCGGGCCACTGCCTTCATCCCACCGTGACATCCGTGACACGATGCCGTGGAAGAAGCGCGCCGTGCCGTCTCCGAGCATGATGGTGAGCCGGGCGTCCTGACCCAGCAGCGCCTTCTCATCCACGTCCACGTCCGGCCGGGCGGCCAGCGCCACCTCCACCGCGTAGGGCTGGGACAGCGTCTCCTCGGCTTCAAATCCAAGGACGGCCAGCTCTCCGGCGGTGAAGGAACCTGCCTGGAACTCGAACTCAGCCTGGTTGGCTTTCAAGGCGGCGTTCGCGATCATCCACAGTCCCCCAGCGCGGGGCCTCGTCCATGGGATTGGGCCCGTTTGTGGTGCGGCAGCATGCCACGAATTGGCGTACCAGGGGGGGCTGACGCGAAATTTTCATTGCGGACGTGCGCTGACGCTGGGGCCACCCCATTCCGGGTCGGACTTCGGTGTAGAGTGGAAAAGGGGGGCTGGCTTGAAACTGCGGGTCTTCCCGGGGTACCCAGACGGCTTCGGGGAGAACCATGAGAAGAAAAGAGCTCCTGCACCGCGGGCTCGCGCTGGCACTCGCGCTGACGTCCTTGTCCGCGGGGGCGCAGGACGCACCCGTGTTGCGAGGCTTCGACCTGGAGCGCCTGGAGCTGAATCCCGGCGCGGAGGGGTCGCTCCTCGTCGGCATGGGCGAGCTGCTTCCGGTGGGGGCGTTCCGCGCGACGGTGATGATGCACTACGCGCATCAGCCGCTCGTCTACATGGACAACCTCATTCGCGAGCAGCCCGAGGTGGCCATCGTCTCTGGGCGCACCACGGCGCATCTGGCCGCCGCGTATGCCCCATTGGACTGGCTTCAGGTGGGCTTGCAGGTTCCCATGGTGGCGTTCCAGGGCGGCGACGACGTTGGCATGGCGCGTTATGGGATTGCCGTGCCCGCCAGTCAGGCGCTGTCCACGCCGGTGGTGAGCGCGCGCTTCGGCTTGCTGAGGCAGACGGAAGCGGGTGGGGTGGACCTGGCCTTGGATGTGGCGGCGGGGCTGCCACTGGGCAGCGAGGGGGCCTTTGCCCGCGATGATGGCGGGCTCCGCTTGTCGCCGCGGGTGATGGTGGGGCGGCACTTCGGCTTCATCCGCGCGGGCCTGGAGGTTGGCTATCTGCAGCGCCCGCGCGTGCTGCTGACGGACCGCACGGGCGAAACCGAGGATGAGGTGGGCCAGGAGCTGCGCCTGGGCGTGGCGTTGGCCACGACGGGCAAGCGGCTGCGCTGGGAGCTCAACGTCCGGGGCATGCTGCCGCTGACGGAACAGCCGACCTCGGTGGAGTTGCTTCCTGGCGCTCGCTACCTGGTGGGCTCGTCGCTGGAGATGTTCGCGCTGGCGGGCGTGGGCGTGGGTGCGGCGCCCGGCACGCCGCTGTTCCGGCTGATGGTGGGCGGGGCTTTCGGCAACGTGACGCCGCCGCGGGGCCCGGGCGAGTCCTCGGTCCGGTGTGAGATGGGGCTGCCGCCCGAGGCGAAGATCCAAGAGTGCCCGGACATGGATGAGGACGGCGACGGCGTGCGTAACGCCGACGACAAGTGCCCGCTGGTGCCGGGAGACGTGGCGCGCCAGGGCTGCTCGGCGCAGGACACGGATGGTGACGGAATCGAAGACATGTTGGACGGCTGCCCGTTGGAGCACGGTCCCGCCGCGCGCCAGGGCTGCCCGATTCCGGACCAGGACGGAGACGAGGTCCCCGACGAAATCGACAGTTGCCCGTCGGACCCGGGGCCCGCGGACAACCGGGGCTGCCCGGTGCGGGACACGGACGGCGACGGCATCGACAACGACAAGGACGAGTGCCCGAACGAGGCCGGTCCCATCGAGCGCAATGGCTGCCCGGAGTCGGACACGGACAAGGATGGCGTGCCCAACCGCGCGGACAGCTGTGTGAATGAGCCGGGGGACGCCAAGAACCTGGGCTGCCCGCTGCACATCCTGCCGCTGGTGGAGATTCGTCCGGACCGCCTGGTGGTGATGGGCAAGGTCTTCTTCGAGCCGACGCAGGCACGCATCCAGAAGCGCTCCTATGAATTGCTGGATTGGGTGGCGCGCGTCATCCGGGAGCACCCGGAGATTCCGCTCGTCGTGGTGGGCGCGCACACGGACGACCGGGGCTTCCCGGACGACAACCGCCGCCTGTCGCAGGGGCGTGCGGAGGCCGTGCGCCAGTACCTCATCGGCCGGGACATCGCGCCCGAGCGGCTGAAGGCCCTGGGCTATGGCCAGGAGCGCCCCATCGACAGCAACGCGACGTCGAATGGCCGTGAGAACAACCGCCGCGTGGAGTTCCTGCTGGCGGATCCACAGCAAGACAAGTCCGAGCGCGGTCAGCGCTGACGTGTGCCTCCGCGGAGAACCATCTCGATGAGAACGAATGCTCTGACGAAGGTGCTGATGGTGGCAGTGGGGCTCTGGGCCCTGCCGGCCCTGCCGGGCCCGGATATCTATCTGGTGGGCACTGGACAGGATGGCGCCAGGAGCATCACCAACACGAATGGTGGCACGGTCATCAACAACTACGCCCAGGTCCTGGAGCCGCTGGCGCCAGGGGACACGACCATCCGAACGTCGCGGGCCACCGACACGTCAACGACACCTGCCATCCCTGACTTCAACGGCCCTGTGGGAAGCGGCGACGCCCACGGTGACCTGGTGATGATCATCCAGACGACCGGTCTGGTCCCCGCGGCGCCCGCTGGCAGCGAAGCTCGCATCAACCTCGAGGGAGGCGCGGTGGGGCGGTGGGAGCTGGCGCGAATCACGAGCGTCGACCGCAGCATGCCGGGGGAGCTCACGCTGACGTTGGACCGGCCCCTGAAGTACTCCTACGCCGCGGAAGTGACCCAGGTTGTTCGCGTGCCGGAGTACACGACGCTGTCGCTCGCTGTGAGCGCGGAGGTTCGTGCTCGGGCCTGGGATCCCGAAACGTATACGGGAGGCGTGCTGGCCTTCCTGGCGACGGGCAACGTGACGCTGGCGAATGGGAGCCGCCTGAGTGCGAAGGGCGCCGGCTTTCGTGGCGGAACGTACGCCCGGGATACGGCGAACAATAGTGAAAACGAGCCCCTCATGGGGTGCCCCGCGAGCGGGCGGCCTGATTCGACGCGAGCGTTGAGCGGTGAGGGCTTGAACGCCGCCACGAATGCACCTCGTGGGGTGGACAATGTCGCCAATGGCGGCGGCGGTGGCGTCTGTCTGCGAGCGGGGGGCGGTGGTGGTGGCAATGGG
>NZ_JABFNS010000185.1 GCF_013116825.1 Myxococcus xanthus | reverse complement strand
GGGGAATGGCCGGGGCGTGGGGCGCGGCGCCGAACGCCTCGGGAGCGCCTGGCAGCGGAATGGCTCCCACGGTCGTGGCGCCGGGCAACGGAATGGCGGCGGCGTGGGCCGGCGCGGCACCCGGCAGCGGGATGGCGCCCGTGGACGCGGGAGCGCCAGGGAGCGGAATCGCGGCGGAGTGGGGCGCCGCGGCCCCCGGCAGCGGGATGGCCCCCGTGGACGTGGGGGCGCCAGGGCGCGGACTGGCTGCGGGCTGCGCGGTCACGGCGCCGGGCAACGGAATGGCTGCGGGCTGTGCGGTCACAGCGCCGGGCAACGGAATGGCTGCGGGCTGCGCGGTCACGGCGCCGGGCAGCGGGATGGCGGCGGCTTGCGCGGTCACGGCGCCGGGCAGCGGGATGGCGGCGGCCTGAGGCGCGGCGGACGCGGCACCCGGCAGGGGAATGGCGGGCTCGGCGGGAGCAGGCGCTGCGGGCGCGCTCACTGCATCGAGCTTGATGGGGAAGGTGGTCTGGCACCGGGCGCACTTGAGCTTCGCGCCGCCCGGAGGGATCCGCTTGTCATCGATGTTGTAGTTCGTCTGGCAAGACGGGCAGGAGACTTTCATGGGATTCCGAGCTCGCGAGAGGGGGACCGAGCGCCTTCGCGGTGCGCGCAGGCTACCAGAGGCGTTTCCAGCCCGGAAAGAACGCGCACGAGTAGGTTGAAGCGCACCCTCCCGGGCAAGCGGGCGAGGGCCCCTGCCTTCCGCCAGTCAGCACGCCGCGTTCGATTCGCCGTTCCCGGAGTGGAAGGTGGTAGACCCGCCCGTCAATGGAACCCATTGTCATCCTGGGCGCGGGCCTCGCGGGCCTCTCCACCGCCCACTTCCTGAACAAGCCCTGGCGCCTCATCGAGAAGTCCGACCGTGTCGGCGGCCTCATCAAGACCGAGGTCATCCAGGGGTGTTATTTTGACCCCACCGGTCACTGGCTCCACCTGCGCGACCCGGAAATCCAGGCCCTGGTGAACACGCTGTGGCTGCCGGAGCAGATGGTCCGCATCCAGCGCAAGGCCGGCATCTTCACGCGCGGGGTGTTCACCCGCTTCCCGTACCAGGTGAACACCCACGGCCTGCCGCCGGAGGTGGTGGCGGAGAACCTCACCGGCTACGTGGAGGCCGTCTACGGTGAGAAGGGCCGCGAACTGCGCGAGCGCGAGCCGCGCAACTTCGAGGAGTTCATCCTCCGCTACATGGGCGAGGGCTTCGCGAAGAACTTCATGGTGCCCTACAACCAGAAGCTGTGGACGGTGCACCCGCGTGAGATGTCCGCCGCCTGGGTGGGCCGTTTCGTGCCCCGTCCCAACCTCAAGGAAGTGGTGGACGGCGCGCTGGGCGCTGGCAGCGACGCGGTCGGCTACAACGCGTCGTTCCTGTACCCGCGTGAGGGCGGCATCGAGAGCCTCGCCCGCGCCATGCTGAGCCACCTGAAGGGCGGCCAGCTCAGCACCCACACCGAGCCCACCGCCATTGACTGGAAGGCCCGGAAGGTGACGCTGTCCGACGGGAGCGTGCAGCCCTATGCGGGGCTGGTGTCCAGCATCTCCCTGCCCGGTTTGGTGAAGCTGCTCGCCAAGGGCGAGGCCGGCGTGCCCGACACGGTGCAGGACGCGGCGAAGCAGCTGCGCGCCACCACCGTCACCTACGTGGCCGTGGGCGCCAAGGGGGCCAACCGCCAGCCCTGGCATTGGATCTACCTGCCAGAGCCGGAGTTCCACACGTACCGTATCGGCTCGCCCTCCGCGGTGTACGCGCCGCTGGCGCCGCCGGACACGTCCACCTTCTACGTGGAGTACAGCCACCACGGCGAGCTGTCCCTGGCCGCGGCGGAGAAGTACGCGGTGGAGGACCTGGTGCGCTCGCAGATGATTCACGCCGCGGACGACGTGCTCTTCGCCCAGGCGCGCGAGATTCCCCACGCCTACGTGCTCTACGACGACGCCTACGGACCGGCGAAGTCGGAGATTCTGCGCTTCCTGGAGCATGCCGGAATCCAGATTGCCGGCCGCTATGGGCAGTGGGAGTACTCCTCCATGGAAGACGCCATCCTCGCCGGGCGTGCGTGCGCGAGGATACTCAACGGTTGACATCCCCTTCGCCCACCCGTCGCATTGTGTCGACGGGTGGCTTGGGGCGTGTTAGCCATCTCTGTTCGAGTTCATGGCCCCGCACCTCACCGTCGTCATCCCTGTCTACAACGAGGAGTCCATCATCGCCTCGGCGGCGGAGGAGTTGCGCCAGGGGCTGGACGCGCGCGGGCTCGACTACGAAATCATCTTCGCGGAGAACGGCTCGCGCGACGCCACGCCGGCCATCCTCGAAGAGATGTGCGCGAACAACCCGCGCCTGCGCTGGTTCCACTCGGAGACGCCCAACTACGGCGTGGCGCTCAAGGCCGGCATCCTCAAGGCCCGGGGCACCTACGTCATCTGCGATGAAATCGACCTGTGCGACCTGACCTTCTACGACGCGGCGCTGCCGCGGCTGGAGCGGGGCGAGGCGGACATGGTGGTGGGCTCCAAGGCGGCCAAGGGCGCCAGTGACCAGCGCCCGCTGATTCGCCGCGCGGCCACGCGGGTGCACAACAAGCTGCTGAAGGTGGCGCTGGGCTTCCAGGGCACGGACACGCACGGCCTGAAGGCGTTCCGCCGCGAGGCGCTGCTGCCCGTCATCCAGAAGTGCGTGGTGGACATGGACGTGTTCGCCAGCGAGTTCGTCATCCGCGCGTGGCGCGAGGGCCTGCGGGTGATGGAGATTCCCATCCAACTCCACGAGAAGCGCCAGCCCTCCATCCACCTCTTCAAGCGCGTGCCCAACGTGCTCAAGAACGTGGGCAAGCTGTTCTACGTCATCCGCGTCCGCGGGACCTGAGCCGGGGAGGGCGCACCGTGCGGCTGGCGTCCATCTCCGTCGACCTCGACTCGCTACCTCACTACTGCCGCATCCACGGCCTGCCGGAGTCTTTGCTGGACGCCCGCGCCCGCTCGCTGGTGCACGCGGTGGCGGTGCCTCGCTTCCGGGAGCTGCTGGACGGGCTGGGCATTCCGGGGACCTTCTTCGTCATCGGTGAGGACCTGGAGTCCGACCCGGTCGCCGTGGCGGGCATGCGCGCGTCCCACGAGGCGGGCATTGAGGTGGCCAGCCACAGCCACGCCCATGACTACGCGCTGACGCGCCGGGGCCCCGAGGCCATCCACGCGGACCTGGCGCGCGCGGACGCCGCCATCCTCGCGGCCACGGGTGCGCGGCCGGAGGGGTTCCGCGCGCCGGGCTACACGCTGAACGCGGACCTGTACGCGGCCACCGCGGCGCTGGGCTACCGGTATGGCTCCTCGGCGTTCCCCGCCGTGCCGTATTACTCCGCGAAGGCGGCGGTGATGGGGGCCCTGTCGGTGCTGGGGCGTCCGTCCCGCTCCGTGCTGGACACGCCCCGCGTGCTGCTGGCGCCTCGGGTGCCGTACCGGCCCGACCCGGCGCAGCCCTACCGGCGGGGCTCGGGCCCGGTGCTGGAGCTGCCCATGACGGTGACACCCGCGCTGCGCTTCCCCCTCATCGGCACCTTCGCCACCACGCTGCCCCGCGCGTCCCTGCACGCGCTGTGGCGCACGTGCCGGCGGGACACCTTCTTCAACTTCGAGCTGCATGGCGTGGACGTGCTGGACGCGTCGGACGGGATTCCCCCGGAGCTGGTGCGGCAGCAGCGGGATTTGCGCGTCAGCGCCACCCAGAAGATGGCGCGCCTGCGCGAGGTGTTCGGCTGGCTGAAGTCGGAGCGCGAGGTTCTCACGCTGCGCGACGTCGCCGGGCGGCTGTCGGCCTCGGTGTAAGGCATTCCCACGAGGGGCACCTGTCCGCCAGCGTACGTCCCCGCCGTGCCCGGGTGTCCGTGGGGCACGCTTGCTCCGCCAGGGCGAGGGCTTCCGCCGACGGACCCTCCCGGCGGCGGGGCCGGTGGTGTAAAGAGCCCCCATGCTGGAGAACGTCACCGACCGAGTGAAGAAGGGCCTGCGCGAGTGGACGGACCGGCTGGCCAGCTCCGAACAGAAGCAGCGGCTCCATGGCCTGTCGCGCCCGGGGAACGAGTACGGGGTGGACCCGTTCGGCTTCGATTTGGACTACAGCCTGTCCGCGGTGGCCCCGCTCCTGTGGCTCTACCGGAACTACTTCCGCGTGGAGACGTTTGGCATCGAGCACGTGCCCGCCGGCCGGGTGCTGCTGGTGTCCAACCACTCCGGCCAACTGCCCATGGACGGCGCCATGATTGGCGTCGCGATGATGCTGGATGCCAGCCCGCCCCGCGTCATCCGCAGCATGGTGGAGAAGTGGGTGTCGTCGCTCCCATACGTGTCCACCTTCATGGCCCGCGTGGGGCAGATTGTTGGCACGCCGGAGAACTGCCGGCGGCTGCTGGAGGCGGAGGAGGCCATCCTCGTCTTCCCCGAGGGCACGCGCGGCATCAACAAGCTGTGGCCCCAGCGTTACCAGCTCCAGGAGTTCGGCTTGGGCTTCATGCGCCTGGCGCTGGAGACGAACACGCCCATCGTTCCCGTGGCTGTCATTGGCGCCGAGGAGCAGGCCCCGGCGCTGATGGACCTGAAGCCGGTGGCGAAGCTCCTGGGCTTCCCGTCCTTCCCCATCACCCCCACGGGCCTGCCCATTCCCCTGCCCACGAAGTACCGCATCTACTTCGGGGAGCCGCTGCACTTCTCCGGGCGCCCGGACGACGAGGACAGTGAGCTGGACAAGAAGGTCCGCACCGTGAAGGCGTCCATCCAATCCATGCTCCACCAGGGCCTCAAGGAGCGTCAGGGCGTGTTCTGGTGAGCGCCAGACGCGGCGGTGCTAAAGAGGGAGGTTCCATGAAACCGGCCGTCGTCGTCACGGGCATCAGCGGCAACCTCGGCCGCACCCTCGCGAAGCTGCTGCACAAGCATGAGCGCATCATCGGCATCGACCGGCGGCCCTTCGTGGGACGGCCGAAGGACGTCGAGATGTACGAGCTCGACCTCCGCAAGAAGAAGGCGGAGGACGTCTTCCGGAAGAACGAAATCCGCGCCGTCATCCACATGGGCATCATGCATGACCCCCGGATGAGCGAGGAGGAGCACCACTCCTTCAACGTGGTGGGCACCACGCGCCTGCTGGAGTACTGCGCGAAGTACGGCGTGAAGAAGGTCGTCGTCCTGTCCTCGGCCAACGTCTACGGGCCCAGCCCGGACAACTCCAACTTCCTCACGGAAGACGCGCCGCTCATGGCCGCCAGCCGCTTCTCCGGCGTGCGTGACCTCATCGAAGTGGACATGCTGGCGCACAGCTTCTTCTGGAAGCACCCGCACATCGAGACGGTCATCCTCCGGCCCGTCCACATCGTCGGGCCCACCATCAAGAACGCGCCGTCCAACTACCTGCGCATGCGCCGGCCCTGGATGATGGCGGGCTTCGACCCCATGGTGCAGCTCATCCATGTGGAGGACGTCGCGCGAGCCATGGTGGAGGCGCTGCGCCCCGAGCCCAAGGGCGTCTACAACGTCGTGGGCCCCGGCGAGGTGCCCCTGTCCGCGGTGATGCGCGAGCTGGGCAATACCCCCATCCCCGTGCCGCACCCCGTGGCCCGCCCGCTGCTGGGCATGCTCTTCAAATACCGGCTGGCCAACTTCCCGCCGCCGGAGTTGGACCACATCCAGTTCCTGTGTGCGGTGGATGGCAGCCGCTGGGTGAAGGACGTGGCCTGGAAGCCGCGCCACTCCATGCGCGACACCATCCGCTCCGTCCAGGGCGACTAGCTGCTGGAAAGTCCGAGGCCCCCTGACACTGTTGTCAGGCCCTGCGCGACGTCCGGCCCGGGGGCCCCTGACAGACATGTCAGAGGCCTGCCCCGGGGGCAGGGCGGCGTCAGGCGGTCAGTCGGTGCAACCCCTTGAATCTCCAGCCATTCGCCAGCGCCGCGCTCCAGGCGCGGTGCTTGGCACTCCCGTTGCTCTAGTGGCTGCCCATCACGGCGCGGCGACATGGGCCCGGAAGCGGTGTCGCCCCGTCAAACTGTAGGGCACTCCATGGGGGAGTTCCCGACGCCCTCCGTCTCGGCCGGCCCCGGGACGGCGGGCGGTTTCTTGTAGGGCGCTCCATAGGGGAGCTCCCGACGCCCACCGCCTCGGCCGGCCCCGAGACGGTGGGCGGTTTCTTTTCAGGGGGATGGGGGCTGCTCGGGGCTGGTGCTCGGGCTCGGCAGCTCGCCCTCGAAGGGGCCGTCGTCCTGGCTCTCCAGGAGCCACGCCCCGTCCCGGAAGACGAACTCCGAGGTGACGATGGCGGTGCGCTCGGAGGCCGAGGGCAGGCGCATCCACTGGATGCGGCTCTGCACCGTGGCCCGGTGCCCGTCGTCGGACAGCTTCACGTCCTCGATTTCGTAGTCGGTGATGGACAGGTCCTTGTCGTCGTTGAGCGCCAGGCGCGCCTTCTGGAAGTCCTTGCGCCGCTCGGGGACGAGGATGTGGGTCGCGCTCCGGAAGTCCTTCCACCGGAGGGCCTGGTGGAAGCGCTCCACGGTGGGCTTGAGTGCTTCCAGATTGGATTTCTTGGACGTGGTTGCGCACGCCCCGAGGACGAGCGCGAGGAGCAGGGCAGGCAGGCGATTCACGGTGGGGAGGGTACCACCCGGCAGCAGCGTCGGACGAGAGAGCGGTGCTATGGTCCGGCTCCCCGCCCGAGCACCGGAGTCGCGAGCGCAATGGCCAAGTCGATGGTGGAGCGTTACGAGCAGCTCCTCCGGCAGGACCCCACCTCTTCCGTTTTCGTCGAACTCGCCAAGGCCCTGCTGGAAAAGGGGGACGCCGCGCGTGCCATCGAGGTCTGCGGGCAAGGCATTTCCCACCACCCAGCATCCGTCGTCGGGCGCGTGCTGTGGGGCAAGGCCCTCATCCAGCAGGGTCGGCCCGCGGAGGCGATGGACCAGTTCGAGCAGGCCATCTCCATCGAGAAGGACAACCCCTACGCCTACAACCTGATTGGCGAGGTGCTGCTCCAGCACCGGCTGTACCGGTCCGCGCTGCCCATTCTTCGCAAGGCCCTGGCGCTGCAGCCGAACGATGGCCGCGTGAAGCAGTGGCTGGAGCAGACGGAGCAGGCGTTCGCGGGGGGGCCGGCTCCTGTGTTCGCGAACCTGATGGGGCTGGAGAAGCCTTCGTCGGATGAGGACGCGTCATCGGAGGAGGCGTCGAAGGACGAGGCTCCGAGCCCCACGGTGGCGCCCATGGCCGCTGCCCGGCTGCGCGCCGCCGCGTTGGGTGACGCGGCGAAGCTGAAGCCCGCGAGCGCCGGTGCGACGCCGGCGGGAGACGCCCTGGCGGCGGCTCGCGCGGACGTGGCATCCGAAGCCTCCGCGAAGGACGCGGGCCAGGGGCGTGCGAACGCGGACGCGGAAGGGAGCGCTCAGGCGGGCTCGGACGCTGGCGCGGCGGAGCAGGGCGGAGCGGTGGTCCCTCCAGGTGACGCGGCGCCGCAGGACGGTGCTGACGGGGGCCGTGACGCGAGCGCCTCGCTGGGACTGTTGAACCGGCCGGTGCCGGTGTCGTCCGTCCTGGGCGCGGAGCTTCCGAGCCTGGACCTGGGGCTGGGGGACGAGGATGCCCCTTCGCGTGGCGCGGATGAAGCGGCTTCCGAGGCCCAGGCGCCCTCGGAGGACTCCGCGCCCGAGCAGCGCGCTGACGCCGAGCAGGACTCCAGCGCCGTCGCGGACCCGCCGACGCAGCAGGTGGCCGTCGCGGAGGCGCCTGCCGCGGCCTCGGAGCCCGAGGCGAGCGGTGACGCGGATGAACCGCGGGCCGGGGCTGCTCCGGCCGAGGACGCCGGGGCCTTTGGCGCGGGGGGGCTCCTGGGCGACCTTCCTCCTCCCTCGTCGGAGGCGCCGAGGCCCGCCGTGGCGAGCACGCCCGCGGCGCAGCGAGGCTCTGGGGGCAAGCGCTCCCTGCTGGAGGACATCCCGGACGCGGCGCCCGCCCCCGTGGCCACCGCCGCGAAGGCCCATGCGCGCAAGCCGGACACAGAAGCGCTCACCGCCGAGTATGAGAAGGAGCTGCGGGCGAAGCTGGCGCGTGAGGCGGCGAAGACGTCGTTCATCGCCCGGCATGGCGTGAAGGTCGCTGGGGCCGTGGTCGGCGTGGTGGTGCTGGCCATCGTCGTCTTCAGCTTCGTCAACATCCGCGCGCGCCAGGGCGGACAGACGCTGAGCGAGACGCTGGCCCGGGCCGAGGACCTCATCATCCAGGACACTGGGGCCTCGCTGGACGCCGCGCTGGCGCAGCTCGAGAAGGCGCGGGACATGGACGAAAGCAGCAGCCGGGCCTGGGCGCTGACGGCCTGGGCGCACGCGCTGCGCTACGCGGACCATGGGCAGGCTTCCGAGGACCGACGCCAGGCGCTGGAATCGCTGGAGCGGCCGGGCGTGAAGGACGCGGCCCCCGCGCAGGTGCTGGTCACCAACGTGCTGGTGGCGGACGAGCGCGGACGTGCCCTGGCGCGGAGCGCGCTGCTGGGCTCGCAGCAGGACAGCACCGAGGTCCATGCGCTCGCCGGCAGCCTGCTGCTGGAGGCGAAGGATGAGAAGCAGGCGCTCGAACGCTTTGACCGCGCGCTTCGTGCCTCTGGCGCCAACGTCCGCGCGCTGGTGGCCCTGGGGGATTACTACAAGGCTTCCGAGGACTTTCCGCAGGCCATCGAGATGTACGAGCGCGCGCGCAAGAAATCCCCCGAGCACCCCTCGGCCCGCATTGGCCAGGCGGAGGCGCGGCTCGCGCTGTACCAGGACCTGGAGGCCGCGCTGACGGACGTGGCGCGGCTCGCGGAGGACCCGAAGCTCCCTTCGTCGCTGAAGGCGCGCCAGCAACTGGTGCACGGCGAGCTGCTGTCCGCTCAGGGCAAGCACGCCGAGGCCCGCGCGCTGCTCTCCAAGGGGACCCAGGGGCCCATGGCCTTCGAGTTCCAGCTCGCGCTCGGCGCCGCCAGCCGTGCGGCCGGGACGCTGGATGCGGCGCAGGCCGCCTACGAGGCCGCGCTCAAGCTTCGACCCAAGAGCGAAGAGGCCCGCGAGGGGCTGGGCCGCGCGCTGCTGGATCGCGACCGGGAGCGCGAAGTCCTCACCCGCCTGGAGGCTGACGGGGGGCGCAAGGTGGCCCTGGTGCGCGGCGCCGCGTATGCGCGCCTGGGAGACTGGAAGAAGGCCCGCGCGGAGCTGGCGCGCACGCGTGTGAATGACCGGTATCCGCCGGAGGCCGTCTCCTGGCTGGCCCTGGCGGATGCCGCCGAGGGCAACGGCGCCCAGGCGCGGGAGCTGCTGGAGAAGGCCCTGCACGCGGCGAAGCGGCCTCGCAACGACATGCGGTTGGCGCTGGGGCAGCTCTACTGGCGCGAGCGCGCCTACGACAAGGCGCAGGCCCTGTTCGAGGAGGCCCAGAAGGACCCGCGTGACCATGAGGCCGCGTGCTCGCTGGGGCGGTTGATGTTGTCGCGTGGGCTGCCCGACATGGCCCTCAAGCCGCTGACGCAGGCGGTGGAGCGCAACGGCGCGCATGGCGAGGCCCGGGACGCGCTGGGGCGCACGCTGCTGGCCCTGGGGCGGACGCAGGACGCGCTCAAGCAGTTCGAGGCGTGGCAGTTGGAGAACCCGGGGAGCGCGGCCGCGCACAAGGGCTTCGCGCTGGCGCTGTTCCACGCTGGCCGCCGCAAGGAGGCAGAGGGCGCCGTGCAGCGCTCGGTGAAGCTGGCGCCCGATGATGCAGAGGCGCACAAGCTTCGCGCGGTCATCCTCTTTGGCGCGGGAGACGCGCGGGGCGGCTTCTCCGCACTGGAGCGCGCCAACAAGCTGGACCCGAAGGACGCGGGCACGTTCTGTGAGATTGCCCTCGCCTTCATGCGCCAGGGCAACAGTGGCAACGCGGAGGCGGCCTTCGCCGCGGCCCGACGGGAAGGGCCCGATGCCACCTGCGGCCGGGTGGGAGAGCTGTACGCGCAGTTGCCGGGTGGTGGGCGTGGCGCCGCTCGGACGCTCGAGGACCTGGCGGCCAGGGCGCCGACTGCCTGGGACAAGGCCTTCGCTCGGGCCACCATGGCGCGCGCGCTGCTGGGGGCGGGGGCCATGAAGGAGGCCCGCACCGCGGCGGACGAGGCCGTGCGCCTGGCGCCTTTCGATGGGCGCGCCCAGCTTTCACTGGGAATGGTGGCGCTCAGGCAGAAGCAGGAGGACGTGGCCCGGGCTGCGTTGGAGAAGGCCGTGGAGCTGGAGCCCGCGGACGGCCTGGCGCGCCTGGCGCTCGCGGATGCGTTGGTGCGTGAGCCCGGTGCGCTGCCGCGAGCCGTGGAGTCCTACGAGGCGTTCCTGAAGTTGGCCGGTGGCTCGAATGAGGCCGCGCGGGTGAAGAAGGCCCTGCCCAGCCTGAAGAAGAAGGCGGCGAGGTAGCGTGAGGTATTTCTCCTCCCGGACGGATTCCCCACTGCTGCACATCATGTGGGGCAATGCGTTCCTGCTGTCGCTCATCTACCTGCTGCTGGGGCTCGGGGTGGAGATTGCCCTGCGCTACTTCCCCTCGCGATTCCTCCAGCGGCTGTCGCTGTCGCTGGACTCGCTGCCGGCGCGGGCCCTGGAGCTGACGGGGGCCATGGAGCCCTTGCGAGCGGCCTACTTCTCCGGCCGCATCTCCGAGGTGGGCGTGCGCGTCGTGTTCGGCGTCACCACCATGGTCGTGATTTTCCTGCTCGCGATGGTGGTGGGCACGTTGATGGGCGGCGTCCGGACGCTGCTGGCGCGCCGGGCCCTGCGCGAGGGCGGACGCCGGCACCCCTGAGCAGGGCCGCGGCTTCAGCTCCGGCGGCGAATCGTGGGCTTGCGCGCGCGCACCGCTGCGTCCGGCACGGCCTGGGGCTCGTGGCCCGCGGCGCGCGCCATCAGGCAGATTTCCACCACCTTGGGGCCAAAGCGCTCCCAGCGGCTCTCCCCGGTGCCCTTCACCGCGAGGAAGCCCTCCCGGTCCACCGGTAGCGCCGCGGAAAGGCCCAGCAGCGTGGCGTCGTTGAAGATGATGAAGGGGGCCACGCCCAGGTCCTTCGCCAGCTCCTTGCGCCAGCGCCGCAGCTCCGTGGAGGCCAGCTCGCTGTAGTTCGTCACCACCGGCGCCGCCGCGGAGCCCGCGCCTCGGGCGCGCGCCGCGGCCGGCCCGTGGGCCAGCAGCGTGGGCATCTTCTCCGGCGTGCAGACGTCGCAGTTGCCGCACGAAGTGGGGGTGTCGCGTTGGCCGAAGTAGCGGAGGATGGCCGAGCGGCGGCACTTCTTGTCCCGGTCCGAATAGGCGTACTCGGTCATCCGGCGCAGCAGCGCCAGGTTCTGCCGCTCCTGCTCCCGCACGCGGCTCAGGTCGAGCCCCAGCTCGCGGAAGGGCACCCGCTCCAGCGCGCGAATGGAGCGGCCGGCGAAGGGGCGCCGTACCTTGGCCACGTGGGCCTTCTCCAACAGGCCCAGCGCGTGGCGGACCTCGTCCACCGACAGCCCGATGCGGCGCGCGAGGATGGGCAGCTCCGTGGTGACCTGCCGGCCCACGGGGAACGTCTCCAGCAAGGACTTGAGCAGCCGCTGTGCGTCCGGCGAGTGCGGCTGCGCCGAGGCGGCCTTCTCCAGCAGGGTGATGCCGTGCTCGCCCTCGCCTCGGCCACCGCGCTCCACCTTGCCCTCGCGTTCGAGGATGCGCAGCGCCGCGGAGACCTCGAACTCGCTGGCGTTCACCGTGCCCGCGAGCGCGTGCACGCCTCGCTCGAACTCCTCCACCGACTGGAGCACGTTCCACACGTCCCCGAAGATGGCCTCGGCCGGGTGGCTGCTCTGGATGAGCCGCTCCTGGGTGAAGACGTCCGAGTGGTTGAAGAGCAGCACCGCGCGCGCGGCCTGTCCGTCGCGGCCCGCGCGGCCAATCTCCTGGTAGTACGCCTCCACCGCCCGCGGGATGTTGGCGTGGCCGACGAAGCGGATGTCCGGCTTGTCGATGCCCATGCCGAAGGCGTTGGTGGCCACCGCCACCGCCTCCTTCGCGGACATGAAGGTGTCCTGGGCGCGGCGACGGGCGTCATCGTCCATGCCCGCGTGGTACAGCACCGCCTTCACCCCGCGCCCATGCAGTTCGGAGAAGATGCCTTCCGCCGCGCGCCGCGTGGAGCAGTACACGATGCCGCTCCCGCCCGTGGACGCCAGCCGTGCGCAGGCCTCGTGCCGGTCCGCGTCGCCGCCCACCTCCTGCTTGCCCAGGAAGAGGTTGGGGCGGTCGAAGCCCATGGCGAATTCCTGCGGGTCCTTCATCAGCAGCACGCGCACGATGTCCGCGCGGACCTCCGGCGTGGCCGTGGCGGTGAGCGCCACCGTGCGCGGCGGACGCAGCCGCTTTCGCACCTGTCCGAGCTGCGCGTAGTCCGGCCTGAAGTCGTGCCCCCACTGGGAGATGCAGTGCGCCTCGTCCACGGCGAGCAGGTCCACGCCCAGCGCGGACACCGTCTCCAGGAAGCTCTGGCTGCGGAAGCGCTCGGGCGCCACGTAGAGCAGCTTGTACTCACGCGCGCGCAGCTTGCGCATCCGCTCCGCGCGCTCCAGGTCGGACAGCGATGAGTTGATGAAGGTCGCCGGGATGCCGCGCGCGGTGAGCTGCTCCACCTGGTCCTTCATCAGGGCGATCAGCGGCGACACCACCAGTGTCAGCCCCGGCAGCAGCGTGGCGGGCAACTGGTAACACAGGCTCTTGCCCGCGCCGGTGGGCATCACCACCACCGTGTTGCGGCCGCTCAAGACGGAGGAGATGACCTGGTCCTGCCCCGGCCGGAACTGGGACAGGCGGAAGTGGCGGACCAGCCCCTGCTGTGCTTCCTCGAGGTAGGGCAGGGCCACCGGCATCGCGCGCATGTTCATCATCCTGGTCCAGCCGTCAACGGAAACGAGGCCGCCGCGCGGCCTCCACTCACAGGTCGAGCCCTGGTGGAACCGGAACGGCCAGCCGCGCTCTCGTCCGCGCGACGTCCTGCCGCCGCGCCTCCGTTTGCCCTGGCTCCAGCCGGCCATCCACCACGACGTCACCCTCGCGCACGCCCTTGGGCAGCGACGCGCGCTCCACCGTGCATGCCTGTCCGGTGTCCAGCCGCACCACTTGTGCCCGGACGTCCTCCAGCAACTCCACCTGCACCGCTCCCCACAGCCCCACGATGCCCACCATCATCCGCCGCCTCCATTCGCGCTCCACGCCCGCCGTTTCTCCCGTGCTTCGTCCGGCATCAGTCCGCGCTCCAGCATCGACACGTAGCCGCCGTCTCCCATCACCACGTGGTCCAGCACCTTGATGTTGAGCAGCTGCGCCCCCGCGACCAGATGCCGCGTCAGGCCCAGGTCCTGGACGCTGGGCTCCGGGTCCCCCGAAGGGTGGTTGTGCGCCAGCACGATGGACGTGGCGCGCGAGGTGAGCGCCGCGGCGAACACCTCCCGCGGGTCCACCGGGCAGGTGTTCATGGTGCCCTCCGCCACGCGCGCGTCATGCACCAACACGTTGCGCGCGTTGAAGCACAAGACGTGGAACACCTCGCGCCGCAGCGCCCCCAACACCGGCGCCAGGTACGCGGCAATCTCCTTCGGCGTGCGCAGCCTGGGCCTGCGCTCCCTGGCGCGCTGCGAGCGGCGGCCCAGCTCCAGCGCGGCCAGCACCTGCGCCGCCCGGACAGCCCCCACGCCGGGCCGCTGACTCAGCGCCAGGGGCTCCTGCTGCACCAGGCCCTTCAGCCCACCGCCCTCCGACAGCAG
>NZ_JABFNS010000184.1 GCF_013116825.1 Myxococcus xanthus | reverse complement strand
GGCTCGGGGAGGGTTCCGGCCTTCATCGGATCATCAACCTCAATTGGGGCAGTTCCCCGGGGAACGGCGATCATGTTGGCGGATGGAGCGTCCGAAGTCAAAGCACCGCCAATCAGGGAACCTCCAGGAAGAAAGCCTGACTTTCCACAGCAGGAAGCCCCAGTCCAGACGCGAGGGGGGGTGCCAGTTCATTCGGCACACGCCATGTCTGCCCACTGGGTTGGATCAACACCACCGCGTAGCGACCTCGGGGCAGCTCACGCAGCGGAACGGGGTTGGTAGGTACCCGGGCATCCAGTGCCTGGGGTCGCACTTCCACCACCAGCTCCGGAACGACGGCGCCTTCCATGCGAGGGTTGCCGTTCTCGTCGGTGAGCGCGGCGATGATGCTGTCTGGCACCAGGCGCGCGTTGAGCACGACGATATCCGGTACGCCGTCCTGGGAACCATCGGCGCGGGCGTAGTCCACGCCGGTGTCATCCGGGACGCCATCTCGGTCCAGGTCGTTCTCGTCCACCAGGTTGCTGGCGTTGTCCGCCAGCTTGCGCACCACCACGCGCGGCCAGAAGCCATCGGCGGTGCCGTCGTTGTCTGCGTCCAGGTAGCTGACGGCGAAGCCTTCCGGGCGCTGGTCCACCGCGCCGTCGTGGAGGGACAGCGGCTGGAGGCGCAGCTGCTTCACCGAGCTGCCCAGCTGCCCGTCTCCCTGCACCACCTGGAACGTGGGCCGGTCCCTCGGCACGCGCGCGGTGTCGGAGATGCTCACCGCCACGCCGGTGAGGGGCTGCGGCTGGCCGTCCGCGTCCGCGACGACTTCCACCGTGAGCGGTCTGCCGGTCGCGTCCACCGCCGCGCCACCCACGTCCCCCGCGTTGGGCTCGTTGGTGACGCCGTACCAGGGGTTGAAGTCGGACCGGCGGCAGTCCGCGCCCGCGTCCGAGCCGCAGCCGTTCGCGTCGATGAAGCCGCGGAGCATGTAGCGGCCCGCGGGCACCAGGCTGAAGCTGAAGGGCGCGACGAAGGGGCCGGGCGTGTCACCCGCCAGCGCCGGGCCGAAGAGCTGCTCGGCGGGGACGACGGTGAAGGTGATGGGGCGGCCGGTGCCCTGCGGCGGCGGGGGCCGGTCCGCGTCGTAGAGGAACACCACCGCGTTGCCACGCGCGCGTGACTGCACCACCAGGTTGCCGTCGATGCGCGCGTTGCGCGTGTTCTGCCGCACGTCGGCGGTGGGAACCACGGGCGGTGCGTCGCAGCCGAGCCCGAGCACGGACGCGAGGGCGAGGCCACCAGCGGCCCGCTTCCAGGAGGACAGGGTAGGGCGGCTCATGGAGTCACCGTCAGGGTCGCGTAGACGCGCCGCTCGATGCGATTGCCAAAGGGGTGCTGGGAATGCGCGCCGCCCAGGTGGCTGCCCACCAGCGCGACGGTGACGGTGTCCTTGACGGCCATGTAGCCCACGCGCGCGTTCACCACGGTGTAGGCGCGCAGCGGGTTGGACACCAGTTCGATGCGCGTGGGGTCCGCGGCGGCGGGCTCGCGCTCAATCCAGGTGGAGGCGGACGTGTAGGCCGCGTCCACGCCGAACTCCAGGTCCGCGCGTGAGCGGTAGGTGAGGCCGCCGTACAGCCGGAACTGCGGCGCCTGGTTGCACGGGCCGCACTCGGCCGCCGACTCGCGGTCCGACGTCACGTCCTGCAGCGACGCGCTCAACTTCAGTCCCAGGCCGTCCACCGGCGCCAGGGTGACGCCCGCTTCGGCGCCGCGCGCGGTGTAGATGGCGTCCTCGTTCTGGAAGGACGAGCTGCCCAGCAGGTACGAACCGGTGCCCGGGTCATACGACTGGCCCGGCGGCAGCCGCGACACCCCGGACAGACCGATGAGGTCTCTCACCGTGTTCTGGTACACGGCCACGTCCAGGTCGATGCCCAGCTCCGGGGACTCGCCGCGCCAGCCCAGCTCGAAGGCGGTGAGGCGCTCGGGGCGCAGCTGCTGATTGCCGGTGGTGAGCGTGCTGACGCCGTTGATGCCCGGCACGGGCACCGTCAGCTGCGTGTAGCTCTCCAGGAACGTGGGCTCGCGGAAGGCGGAGGCCGCGCTCGCGCGGAAGGCGTGGTTTTCGAAAGGCTTGAACAGCGCGGAGATGCGCGGCGAGTGTGCCAGGCCCGGGCTGCCCAGGTTGAGCAGCGGGTGCCGGTCCACGCGGTAGCTGGCCACCAGCGCCAGCGGCTCCACGATGCGCCACTCGTCCTGGACGAAGAAGGCCGCGTGCACCTGCTCGCGCAGCGGGCCCAGGTAGTCTCCCCAGTCCACGCGCTTGAGGCGGCCCTCCACGCCGATGTTGAGCTGGTGCGTGCCCGCGAGCTCGAAGTCACGCGCGAAGAGCAGCTCGGCGTTGAAGAGGTTGGAGTTGAGCGACGTCACCAGCGAGCGCTGGCCCGTGGCTTCATACTGGGGACCCGCGTCGCTGGAGATGTGGTTCCAGAACGTCTTCAGCTTCAGCGGCCCCAGCTCCACGTCGCCCTTGGCGAAGGCGTTGACGCCGTCGATGAAGTAGTTGCGCAGCAGGCCCGGCGGATAGATTTCCGTGGTGAAGCGATTCACGCCGCCGGACAGGCCCACCTGGCGCCCTTCGGCGAAGGTGTACACGGCGGACAGCGACGCGCGCGCGCCGCGAGCGCCCAGGTCCGGGTCGGGGCCGCGCAGCGTCACGTCCGGCAGGCCGCTGGCGTAGTCCCGGCTCCACTTGTCCGTCTGCGAATAGCCCGCCGCCGCCCGGTAGCGCATCGCGCCCGAGCCGCCGTGGCTGACGAAGGAGCCCGCGGCGGTGTTGCCGGTGCCGCCGGTGACGTTGAACTGCGCGCGCGGTCCGGTGCCGGGCGCGCGGGTGATGATGTTGACCACGCCGAGCATGGCGTTGGCGCCGTACAGCGCGCTGCCCGGGCCGCGGATGACCTCGATGCGCTCAATCTCCTCCAGGCTGATGGGGATGGAGGACCAGATGGTGAGGCCCAGGAAGTCCTGGTACTCCGTGCGGCCGTCCACCAGCACCAGCACCTTGTTGGCGATGCGCTGGTTGAAGCCGCGCAGCGACACGTTGGCGCTGCCCACGCCCAGGGCCATGACGTCCGCGCCGGGCACGCGCCGCAGCAGCTCCGGCAGCGACGTGGCGCCCGACAGGCGGATGTCCTCCGCGGTGATGACGGTGGTGGCGTTGGGCGCGTCCAGCGAGGACTGCGCGCGACGGCTCGCCGTCACCACGCGCTCTTCGTAGGGCACCGCGCCCAGGTCCTCGCCGCCGGCCGTGTCGCCCGCGCCGGCGGAGGCGACGCCGGTGGGCGTCAGGCCGGGAATGGTGGCGCTCCCCACGGGCATGGCCTCGGCCCGTTCAATGGCCTTCTCCAGCCGCTCCAGCAGCGCGCTCAGCTGCTGCTGCGACTGCATGCCCGCGGGGGGCGGGGGCATGGGCACCGACGACGGGTCCTGCGCGGCGGCGGCCTGCGCTTCCTCGGCCTTCAGCTTCTCCTCCAGCGCGGCCACCGTGGGCAGCACGGAGGCCGCGTCCGGCGGATTGCTGGCGAGGTAGCGCTGGTACACCTCCAGCGCCGACTTCGAACGGCCCGAGTCCTGGTAGGCGCGGGCGATGTTGAAGAGGACGTTGGGGTGCGGCTTGATGGCGTAGGCGGCTTCGAGCTCGGCGATGCCCGCGTCGTACTGCTTCTGGGCGATGAGGCTCATGCCGCTGCGGAAGTGGCGCCGGGCCTCGAGGCGCGCGTCCGCCAGGGCCTCCCCCGCGCACAGACACATCGCGAGGAGGCCCGCTCGTTTGAAGGCTGTCAGGGTTTTCACTAGTACGGGTCGTCCTTGTAGGGCGACGAGTCTGGGGCCTTTCCAGGCCGCGTGCTCGCCTTCTTCTTGGGCTGGAGCTTTTGCGTGAAGCGTTCTTCGGGGCCCGCGCCCCTGGCGACGGCGCGGGCGCGCTGGTAGCCGTCCAGGGTGAAGGTCAGCGCCGCTTCCGCGACGCCGCTGGCATTCGGAGCCACCTCGAGGTTCAGGGGCGTCTCGCCCACGTCCTGCCCCTGGTACGTCACGCGCGCGCCCAGGGGGTCGCTGACGATGAGGAAGCGCACCGGCTTCACGGTGGGGCGCGTCAGCGGAGCCAGGGCCAGCTCCTCGTCGGACGCACCCTCCGCGGACTCCGCGGGCGGGAGGGCGGCCTCGGGCGCGTTGGCTTCGGGCGCGGCCTGGGCGGTGGTGGGCGGTGTCGGTGGGACGACGGGCTCGACGGGCGGGGTGGGGCGCATCGCCACCACCAGGGCCACGCCAAGGCCCACCAGCAGCGCACCACCGCCGAGGATCATCCCCAGCGGCTTGCGGCCCTTGACCGGCGCCTCCTCCACGGAGATGTCCAGCGCCACGGTTGCGGGACCGGAGCCGGCCGCGCCGTGGGGGCCACTTCCGTGGGGGCCACTTCCGTGGGGACCACTGATGGGGCCGCTGCCACCGACGCCGCTGATGCCCGCGCCCGCGAAGCGTGCGCCACTGAAGGCGCCGCTGACGCCCACCGTGGACATGGTGCGGCGCATGGCCTCCATCACCTCGTCCATGGACTGGTAGCGCTCCGGTGGCGTCTTGGCCAGGCACTTCATCACCAGCGCCTCCACCTCGCCGGGGATGCCATGGTTGGGGTAGAGCGCGCCGAAGGCGGGCGGCAGTTCGTTGATGTGCTTGACGATGACGTCGATGCTCTGCGCGGCCAGGAAGGGCGGCCGCCCCATCAGCATCTGATAGAGCACCACGCCCAGGCTGTACACGTCACTGCGCGGGTCGGCGATGTTGCGCGCCTGCTCCGGCGCCATGTACTGCGGCGAGCCCAGGATGATGCCCGCCTGCGTGATGGACGTGTCCTGTGACACGGGCGCCGCGTCGCCGATGAAGGACTTCACCAGGCCGAAGTCGAGCACCTTCACCACGTCGTGGTCCGTCTCCTGATTGAGGACCATGACGTTGGCGGGCTTGAGGTCGCGGTGGATGAGGCCGACCTTGTGCGCCTCGCGCAGCGAGCGGGCGATCTGCTGGGTGATGTTGAGCGCGCGTGGCCACGGCAGCGGACCCATCTGCGTGAGGAGCTGGCCCAGCGTCAGCCCCTCCAGGTACTCCATGGCGATGTAGTAGATGCCGTCTTCCGTCTTGCCGTAGTCGATGACGGTGACGGTGTTCGGGTGGCGCAGCTTCGCGGTGACGCTGGCCTCCAGGAAGAAGCGCTTCTGGAAGCCCGGGTCCTTGCCCTCTCCGTACTGCGGATTGAGCACCTTGAGCGCCACCAGCCGGTCCAGCGGTGACTGCACGGCCTTGTAGACGCGGCCCATGCCTCCGGCGCCAAGCGTCTCCAGGATGCGGAAGCGCTCGTTCAGGACCCGGCCCAGCATCGGGTCCGCGACGTCGGGGGGGGCGCCATTCGTCGGGGCGTTGCTCTCCATCATGACTGCCCCCACCGACCGGTGAGGCACGTGACACGCCGGTCGCACATGAGGGCAGATGCTAACACTGCAATCGTCCACCTCCCAAGCGACCCGCCGGGTTGGCGCAGTGCGCCACCGGCCGAGAATCCGGCTCGGGCGCCACAACGTTTCCCAGGTGACACCCGTTCGCCGTGTCGTGACTGGGAGTGCGGTGAATGCCCGGCACACGCGCATGGGCGCGTGCTACGGACACGTAGCGCGGCGGTGGCCGCGTTAGGGTGCGGTCCCGCATGAATGCCCGCCTGTCCGAGCTGCTCTCCGGTGCGCCGCCCTATCCCCACCGCGTCGTGTGTCTCACCGAGGAGACGACGGAGGTGCTCTACCGCCTGGGCGCGGAGGACCTGGTGGTGGGCGTGTCCGGCTTCACCGTGCGTCCGCCCCAGGCGCGCAAGAAGCCGCGGGTCAGCTCCTTCCTGGACGCGAACTTCGAGCGCATCCTGGAGCTGAAGCCGGACCTGGTGCTGGGCTTCTCCGACTTGCAGGCGGACATCGGCCGCGAGCTGGCGAAGCGGGGCGTGCCCGTCTACCTGTTCAACCAGCGCTCTCTCGCGGAAATCCTGCAGTCAGTGCGGCTGACGGGCGCGCTGGTGGGGCGGCCGGAGGCCGCGGAGGCGCTGGCCGCCGAGCTGACCGCGAACCTGGAGCGGCACGCGGACGCGGCGGAGTCGCTTCCACGCCGGCCGCGCATCTTCTTCGAGGAGTGGCATGAGCCGCTCATCTCCGGCATCCGCTGGTGTTCGGAGCTGGTGGAGCTGGTGGGCGGCGTGGACGTGTGCCGGGAGTCGCGCGCGTCGCAGGGGGCGCAGGGCCGCATCTTCGCGCCGGAAGAGGTGGCGCGGCGCGACCCGGAGGGCGTCATCGCCAGCTGGTGCGGGCGCAAGGCGAAGCGGGAGAAAATCGTCGCCCGCCCCGGGTGGACCGGGGTCCGGGCGGTGGTGGATGACCAGCTCTACGAGGTGAAGAGCTCGCTCATCCTCCAGCCGGGGCCAGCCGCCCTGTCGGACGGCGTGGACCGGCTGGCGAAAATCGTCGCGGCGGTGGCGCGGGGCGAGAAGCTGCCGCCCCTGCGCGATGGGGAGCTGCGCTCCGCGGGGGCCTAGAAGTCCTTCACGCGGTCCGCGAGCGCCGAGTCCTCGACGAAGGCGTTGGAGTTGCCCTGGATGTTGGCGATGCGGCGGTTGCGCTCGATTTCGGCGGCGTCCACCGTGTCGAGCTTGTTCCACGCCTTGAGCGCCGCCTCCTCGTCGTTGGGGATGGCCTTGTTGTAGGTGGCGGAGAAGTAGAACATCGCGCGCGCCACGTTGCCCTTGTGGGCGTCGGGCGGCTCGAAGACCATGTTGCCGCGCGCGTCGGTGCCCAGCTTGGCGCCGTTCTGGCTCCACCGCACGTTGACCACTTCGCCGAACGGGAAGCTGCTGCGCCGGGAGTTGGCCTTGCTGTCGGTGGGGTAGAGGTGGTGCAGGTCGCTCTTCGCCGCGCCCGTGGCGCCCTTCGACTGGGGCCAGGTGTGCTCGGTGTTCATCACCGAGTTGTTGGGAATCTTGCCGCCCTTGACCTCGGCGCCCGTGTAGACGCAGACGACGTTGCCGTTCTCGTTCACGTCCAGGCTGGAGAACATCAGCCGGCGGGCCTCGTTGTAGCTGACCACCTTCTTGCCGGACGCATAGTCCTGGAGCGCGTCCAGCAGCGCGCCGTCGCGCAGGCCCTCGAAGAGGCCACCTTCGGGCTCTTCCGGCGCCTCGGGCTCCGTCACCGGCGTCTTCGGGGCGATGTCCAGGCCCCACGACTTCAGCGTGCCGGTGTCGCCGCGCGCCGCGTCCTGCACCTCCAGCGTCCAGGTGCCCTTCGTGGGCTCGCCCTTGAACGCGGACAGGTCGAAGGCGCCCGTCAGGTCATCCGACGAACCTCCCTTGCGGTTCGACACCACCGCGCTCTTGCCGGACGGCGAGGTCAGCGTCACCTTCAGGTCGCCCCGGTAGGTGTGCTCGATGTCCAGGTTGAGCTTGAGCGACTCCACCGTGGCGTCCTCGGGGACGTCGATGGTGCTCTCGATGGTGGTGTGGTCCTTGATGTCCGCGTTGGGGCTCGTGCTGTGGACCAGCGACGCCGCCGGTGTACCGGCCGCGGCCTTCAGGTGGGAGGCCGCCGCCTGCGTCGCGGTGGGCGTCTGGGGAACGAAGACGGCGCCGAGCTTCGTCAGCATCGAAGGCGTGGCGCCCTCGAGTCCCGGCCGCGCGGGCTGGAACGAGCTGGTGGCCGCGGCGGAGGTCGTCCGGGGAGTGGACGTCGTCTCACGGGCGGTTTCGGTGGTCGGGCGAGCGGAGAGGGGCGAGCGGCGGGGGCCGACGACGCTGGTCATGCCGTCATTATCCACCCAGTGGGCTTCGCGGTTGCTTCCCCCATGTATATTTTCGACGCGACCGTGAAAGCTGGAAATCCAGCGATGTGACAGAGCGCGGCATTGTCCAGGGGGCCATGCCGCGGCTCATGACAGGATGCCTTGCGTGCCGCTTTCGCTGCCTGTGTTGCTCGTCGCCATGTCTCTCGCGGCCGCGCCTTCCTCGTCGGAAGCGTCGTCTGGCGCGCCGGCGGAGGGGCTCGCGTCGGCCATCGACAACTACGAGGACGCGCTGATTGACGAGGCCCTGGCCCGGCATGGACGGGTTCTGGAGCCGGCGCCGGAGGGCAAGATTCTGGAAGAGGTGTTGGTGGCCACCGAGGACGTGGTGGCCGAAATCGACCCCTTCCCGGACTTCCTCAACCTCTTCCATGCCCGGACGCGGGACGACGTCGTCCGGCGCGAGGTGTTGCTCCAGGTGGGGGCGCCGTACTCGGAGGTGCTCGCCCAGGAGACGGCGCGCAACCTGCGCGGGCTGCGCCTGTTCTCCATGGTCCGCCTGGTGGCGGTGAAGGGGCGCACGCCGGACTCGGTGGCGCTGATGGCCGTCACCAAGGACATCTGGTCGCTGCGGCTCAACAGTGACTTCGCGGCGGTGGGCTCGCTGCTCCAGTACCTGAAGCTGCAGGGCACGGAGCAGAACTTCCTGGGGCGCGGCAAGCGCATCGCCGTGGACTTCGTGCTGCGGCAGGACACCCTCAGTCTGGGGCAGAGCTACACCGACCCGCGCGTGCTGGGCAGCCGCTGGTCGCTGAGCGAGTCCATCGCGGTCATCCAAGGGCGGGAGACGGGCAAGACGGAAGGCTCGCGCGGCAGCCTCGCGGTGAGTCGGCCGTTGTACTCGCTGTCCACGCCGTGGAGCGCTAGCGCCTCCGTCTCCTGGAACGTGGAGACCAACCGCGTCTACCGGGGCGCGTCCATCTGGCAGCTGCCATTCCCGGGCGGGCCCGCGGTGCCCTACATCTACCGGACCGAAGAGGTGGTGGGCGGCCTCACGTACACGCGCTCGATGGGCACCCGCTACAAGTGGAACGTGGGCGGCACGGTGGGGGCCTACCATTACGCCTACGGCGCGCCGCTGGCGTCCGGCCTGTCCCCGGAGCAGTCGGAGTGGTTCAACCGCAACTACCTGCCGCGCGCCGAGGACGCCGGCTATGTCGGCCTGAGCCTGCGCGCCTTCGACGCGCGCTACGAGGTGCTGCGGGACGTGGACTCGTACGTCCTGGCCGAGGACTTCCAGATGGGCCACTGGGTGGCGGCCACCCTGCGCTACGCGCCGCCGGTGTTCGGCGAACAGAGCCACTTCGTCGAAGGCGGGCTGGCGCTGCGCTACCGCCTGCGGCTGGGGGACACGCTCACCACCGCCTCCCTGTCGGGTTCCGTCCGCCGGCCGCTGGGGCCTGGGGGCGCGTGGACCAACCGGCGCTGGGCGGCGGAGTTGATGGAAGTGTCGCCCAAGGTGCTGGGCGGGCGCTTCGTGGCGCGCGGGCTGCTGGACGTGAATATCGACGACCTGTTCGACCGCATCCACCTGCTGGGCGGCGCCAACGGCCTGCGCGGCGCGGGCGCGGACGCGTACTCCGGCCGGCGGCTCCTGCTCTTCAACCTGGAGTACCGAAGCCGCCCCATCGTCGTGAAGACGGTGCACCTGGGCGGCGTGCTCTTCTGGGACTCGGGCAGCGCCTTCAATGACCGGCCCTCCATGGTGCACACGGTGGGCATGGGCCTGCGGCTGCTCTTCCCGCAGTTCAACGTCCTGCCCTTCCGCGTGGACTTCGGCTACGTGCTCAACGACGCCCGGCCGCCGGTGGGCAGCCGCTTCTCCTTCGCGGGCGGGCAGATGACGGACGTGCGGCCCAACTTCATGGAGACGCCGCTGTAGCGCGCTGCGCGGCTCACGGGGGCTCGGTGCGCAAGAGCTCCCGGAACAGCACCTGGGCCGCGTCCTGGAACAAGTCCCCGGACGCGAGCAGCCCGCCGCAGTGGTGGGGCTCGCGCGCCAGCGTCAGCGCCACCGTCTTTCGCAGCACCGCGTCCCAGAAGGGCTCCGAGTCCTCTGGAAGCAGGAACTCGCGAATCACCTGCTGGGGCCAGGGGAGCACCGTCGTCGGGTCCGCGTCGCTCAGGGACGTGAAGCAGTCCAGGTCCACGTCCAGCAGCACCCGGCCGGCCGCGTCCAGCACGTCGCGCACGGCGTCGCCGGGGGCAGGGCGGCTGTAGGCCTCCGCCGCCCGGTCCACGGTGGGCACCGCCACCAGCCGGTGCGCGCGGCCCCGCGTGTCCACGTAGGTGTCGCCCGCGAAGGCGCCGCGGGGGCGGGTGCGTGCAATCAGCAGCGCGTCTCCCACCAGCCCCGCCTCCATGGCCGCGAGGATGTGGTCGTAGTTGCGCACGTCCAGCGCCCAGCGGGCATGTTCATCCAGCGCGCGCAGCCCGGCCGTCCGGTCCGGCACGGCCGCGGGGGCCCGGGGCATCACGGTGTCCAGATGCCGGTCCAGCGTCACCAGCAGGGCGGGGCCCTCCGTGTCGCCCAGGGCGCAGGCCCAGGCGGGGAGGGCGAGCCGGTGCGGGTCGAACACGTAGGCGTCTCGGGGGCCCCGTCCTCCGCCCAGCCCCAGTCGGATGATGCCGGCCAGGCGCAGGTGCCGCGGGGCGTCGTCTTCCGTTTCCATTGCGTCGGGAATCCTCCAGCACGCCAGGCGTTTGCTCCGGCCGCGAGGCCGCCGAGTGTAGGCTGTCCCGCACCTTTCCACGAAAGGAGCCCCGCCCTTCCCGCGGGGATTCGACGACGCATGCGCCACGTCCTCACCGCCGCGCTCCTGCTTGCGAGCGCTTCGTCCTCCGCCCAGGAGCAGAAGCCCCTGACCATGTCCAAGACGCAGCGGTCGCAAGACCCCTTCCTGCGCCAGTTCTCGGAGACGCGCCGCTTCATGAGCGGCCGGCCCGGCGGCGTGCGCATCTCCCCCGACGAGAAGAGCATCCTCTTCCTGCGCACCCAGCCCACGTCCAACGTGCAGACGCTCTACGCGTTCGACGTGGAGAGCGGGCAGACGCAGGAGCTGCTCACCCCCGAGGCCATCCTCAAGGGCGCCGAGGAGACGCTCACTCCCGAAGAGAAGGCCCGCCGTGAGCGCATGCGCGTCAGCGCCCGGGGTTTCACCAGCTACCAGCTGTCCGAGGACGGCAACCGGCTGCTGGTGCCCCTGTCCGGCCGCCTCTACGTGGTGGACCGCGCCAGCGGCAAGGTGACGGAGCTGAAGACGGGCCCGGGCACGTTGGATCCGCGCTTCTCCCCGGACGGCAAGCAGGTGTCCTACGTGCGGGACCACGACGTGTACCGCATCGACGTGGCCGCCAACCGCGAGCACCGCGTCACCAAGGGCGGCACCGAGGCGAAGTCGCACGGCGTGGCCGAGTTCGTCGCCCAGGAGGAGATGGGGCGCTTCACCGGCTACTGGTGGAGCCCGGACGCGAAGTCCATCGCGTACACGGAGGCGGACACGACGGAGGTGGAGAAGCTCACCATCGTCGACGTGATGCACCCCGAGCGCGGCGGCGAGGACTTCGCGTACCCGCGCCCCGGCAAGGCCAACGCGAAGGTGCGCCTGGGCATCACCCCCGTCACCGGTGGGAAGACCGTGTGGGCGCAGTGGGACGCGGCGAAGTACCCGTACCTGGCCACCGTGACGTGGCCCAAGGGCGGTCCGCTCACCGCGCTGGTGCAGAACCGGGAGCAGACCGAGCAGAAGCTGCTCGCGGTGGACACGCGCACGGGCAAGTCGCGGGAGCTGCTGACGGAGCAGGACGCCGCCTGGCTCAACCTGGAGCAGGTCTTCCCGCTGTGGCTGGAGGATGGCAGCGGCTTCCTCTGGTACACGGAGCGCAACGGCGGCCCGGAGGTGGAGCTGCGCAAGGCGGACGGCGCGCGGGTGCGCACCCTGGTGAAGCCGGACGCGGGCTTCCGCTCGCTGGCGCGCTACATCCAGAAGGATGACACGCTCTACTTCAACGGCGGCCCCAACCCCACGCAGAGCCACCTGTGGCGAGTGAAGGCCGGTGGCGCGCCGGAGAAGGTGACGACGGGGCTCGACATCGAGTCGGGCTCGGTGTCCAAGAGCGGCGGGCTGATGGTGATGAATGGCCAGGGCCTCAAGTCCATGCCCAGGGTGCAGGTGGTGCGCGCGGACGGAACCACCGTGGGCGAGCTGCCCTCGGTGGCGAAGGAGCCGCCCTACACGCCCAACGTGGAGCAGCGGCAGGTGGGCCCCGAGCGCTTCTGGACGTCCCTGGTGCGCCCGCGGGACTTCAAGCCCGGCAAGAAGCTGCCCGTCATCGTCGAGGTGTACGGCGGCCCCACCACCACCGTGGTCCACAAGAGCATGGCCGCGCACCTGATGTCGCAGTGGGTGGCGGACCAGGGCTTCCTCGTGGTGAAGATTGACGGTCGCGGCACCCCGCTGCGCGGCGCGAAGTGGGAGCGCGAGGTGAAGGGCGACTTCTCCGGCGTCACGCTGGAGGACCAGGTCGCCGCGCTCCAGGCGCTGGCCAAGGAAGTCCCGGAGCTGGACTTGTCCCGCGTGGGCATCTCCGGCTGGAGCTTCGGCGGGTACATGTCCGCGCTGGCCGTGCTCAAGCGCCCGGACGTCTTCAAGGCCGGCGTGGCCGGCGCCCCGGTGGTGGACTGGCTGGACTACGACACCCACTACACCGAGCGCTACCTGGGCGTGCCGCAGCAGAACCCGGAGGCCTACGAGAAGAGCTCGCTGCTCACGTACGCGCAGCAGGACAAGCCCATGGGCAAGCTGCTGCTCATCCACGGCACCGCGGACGACAACGTCTACTTCTTCCACACGCTGAAGCTGAGTGACGCGCTCTTCCGCGCCGGCAAGCCGCATGACCTGCTGCCGCTGAGCGGCCTGACGCACATGGTGCCCGACCCGCTCGTCACCGAGCGCCAATGGGAGCGCGTCATGGACCACTTCAAGCGCCACCTGTAGGCCGCGCGGCCCAGGGCTTGAATAACCAGAGGCCCGGTCCCCAGGTGGTGGGGCCGGGCCTCTTGTCATCGGCCAGTCCGGTGGGAGTGGCTGACGGACGCGTTAGCCGGCGGCGCGGACGTTCTGCGCCTGGAGGCCCTTGGGGCCACGGGTGACTTCGAACTCCACCTTCTGGCCTTCGGCCAGGGTGCGGAAGCCGTCCATGTTGATGGCGGTGTGGTGGCAGAACACGTCTTCACCGCCGCCGTCCTGGGTGATGAAGCCAAAGCCCTTCGCGTCGTTGAACCACTTCACGGTACCGGTTGCCATTGCACGTCCTTCAGTCTTGCGGGGCGGCGCGAGGAGAGCCGCCCGTTCTTCCCGCCCCCCGACAACCGGGAGACACTCCCAGTTGTAGTGAAACGGCCGGCTGGAAGTCCAGCCGGCCGCCCGGAATGCAAGTCTTGCCCGGATGCCGGGCCTGAAGTCAGACGTCCAGGAGCAGCCGCTCCGGGTCCTCGATGCACTCCTTCACGCGCACCAGGAACTGAACGGCCTCGCGGCCGTCGACCAGCCGGTGGTCGTAGGTGAGCGCGATGTACATGATGGGCCGAATCACGACCTGGCCGTCGCGGGCCACGGGGCGGTCGACGATGTTGTGCATGCCCAGGATGCCCGTCTGCGGCGGGTTGAGGATGGGCGTGGACAGCATGGAGCCGAAGATGCCGCCGTTGGTGATGGTGAAGGTGCCACCCTGGAGGTCGGCCAGGGCCAGCTTGTCATTGCGCGCCTTGGTGCCCAGCTCGCCCACGGACTTCTCCAGCTCCGCCAGGCCCTGCTTGTCCGCGTTGCGCACCACCGGCACCACCAGACCGCGGCTGCCGCTGACGGCCACGCCGATGTCGTAGTAGTGCTTGAAGATGACGTCCTCACCGTCAATCTCCGCGTTGATTTGCGGGAAGGCCTTGAGGGCCTCGACGGAGGCACGGATGAAGAAGCTCATGAAGCCGAGCTTCACGCCGTGCTTCTGCTGGAACTTGTCGTTGTACTTCTTGCGCAGGGCCATCACCTCGCCCATGTCCACCTCGTTGAAGGTGGTGAGCATGGCGGCGGTGGACTGGGCCTGGATGAGGCGCTCGGCCACGCGCTTGCGCAGCGGCGTCATCCGCACGCGCTCCTCGCGGGCGGCGTTCGGGCGGGGGCCGGCGGGC
>NZ_JABFNS010000183.1 GCF_013116825.1 Myxococcus xanthus | reverse complement strand
TGGGGTGGCCCTCGTGCCGGGGCCAACCTCGCACAGGCCGTGGGCAAGCCCAGGTGCTCCACAATCGCCCGCAACCCGGGGGCCCCCTTCACGTTCGCCAACACCCTTAAGCCTGCCTCCACACCTCACGCTGGCGAACACGTCGAAGTCGAACGTCCTCCTGAGCAACTCGGCGAAAGTCCACTCGCGCTGTCCTCTCCTTCACCCGCTCCTTCCCGACCGCTGCCTCAAGCCCCGCGCTCGCCTCCTGCGCACCTGGCGCTTCGCCACGGCCGCCGAGCTGGAAACCGTCATGCGCGCGGCTGGCGCAGTTGGGGCCCTACACGCGCGAAGACGCGGTGAGGGTGGTTCAGCGGGCGCTCGTCGAGGCGGGTGACAGGCTCTGGGACTTCGAAGTGCCGGAAGACGAGGGCGGCATTACACCGTCCGTAGCCGAGGCCGCCAGTGCGGACGAGCTTTCGGCAGAGACCGAGCCCCTGATAGCGTGCGGACGACTACTGCTTCAACGCACCATCCGGACGAGGTGACGACCGCGCCTAGTGGAGCGCCGCGTCGACCTGTCAAGCAGGCGTCAACCTGAAGAACGCTTAGGAGAGATGGGGCACTTAGAGTGGCGGCGGGTACACCGGGGCTGGGTAGAACTGCGGCGGGTTCCGCTCGGGCTGTGCGCCGGGCCGGTGGCGACGCCGTGCAGCCCCCTTGGCGTACACGCCAGTTCAGGCGGTCCACCAAGGCTGCAGTAAGCCGAGGGGTCGGCTTCTGTGCAGCGTGATTGCTTGGACTCAACACCACGCGCTCAGGGGTAGCCCCTGCGGTGAAGCCAGTTGAACAGGCCGCAAGCGCAACTCCACCTGCTCCAGAATGGCGTGAACCCGTCGGGTGCCACCAAGTTCGGCCTTCGCCGCTGCATCAAGCGCTGGACTCGCCTTTTGCGGCTTCGGATCCGTTCCCACTTGAGGGAGAACTGCTCGCAATCAACACCTTTGTCGCAACGAACTCTACCAGCGCAATGTCATGAGTTAGCGACTGCGCCTCTCTTGAGAACGGAAGAAGCAATTCGACTTCCTGCTCTTCTCCCTTAGTGTGAACAATGCGACATCGGATACGGTAAATTCGACGTGCCACATCGGCAAGCAAGTCTGTTGACTGGGGTGACACAGGAGCATCGGCAACTTTCTTCCAGGCCTTGTCCTTGTCGGTATAGAAGCCGAGCCTCTCGCCGTGGGGGCTCAGAAAGTCTAGAACATCCTCAGGAGACAAGCATTCGCTGATGGCGGCTTGAAGCTGCGCCAGTTCGCTTGGGCGTCCTGCGGAAAGTCCTTGGGTGCGCCGAAGGAGCTTGGCGATGTCAGTATCGCTCGTCGAGTCGAATCGTGGATCTCTGAGGATTTGTTTTGCTCGCTTGGTTGCCGCCGCCAAGGAGTATCGTGGGAAGTAATACTCAAGAACCTGATAGAAGGCCAGAAATGCCAACAAAGGCAGGTGACTGGCGGATCTACCGTACCAGTACAGGCTCATGGGCTCGTCGTCATAATACTGCGATATGCGACTGCCGATTTTGATTTTCCTTTCGGCACCTGCGTCTCTTCCCAAGGGTGATTTTGCTATTCTTCGGCGCAAGCCAATTGGCAGATCGAGCGCCAAATCGACCCCAAAAAAGACT
Source organism: Myxococcus xanthus (assembly GCF_013116825.1). GTDB lineage: Bacteria > Myxococcota > Myxococcia > Myxococcales > Myxococcaceae > Myxococcus > Myxococcus xanthus_B. Next base: position 12,593 of record NZ_JABFNS010000183.1, on the reverse strand, counting down.
GAGTTCGAAACCTTCTCCAGGATCGACATTGCTTCGTCGTGACTGGACACGTTTACATTTTCAATCCGGATGGACACAACTCTATTCACCAGTCGCCGCCATGATTCGCTGCTGCGGCCTCGATTGAGTGCAATGTACTTTCGCGTTTCTTGGTTAAGAAACGCCAACTCAGTCGATGCTGAGTCAACGCAAACGGAAACATCGCCAATAAAGAGCTTAACCTGCTCGACCTCTGCCTTTGGGTCGATTGCGGAATGATCATTGCTTTGATGGGAGCCAAGCGCGCTGGCGATTTTTCGAATAAGTCTTTTATCGATAAAACCGGAGACACTTAGAATGTCAATCTCACACTCAATAACCCTCTGCTGCTGGGACCATATGCCAACGACATCTCTTAGAAGTCGGTATTTCTCAAACTGACTGGACAGCGCCATTTCTGCATGCCAGTCGGTAACAACTAGCAGCGGCGTGAGGTCTCTAGCAGTGGGAATCTTCAGTTTGATGCCAACTCTAGATGAAAGTTGCTCGATGGGGGGAGGCGCTCCCGCTGGCACATGCGGCTGTGCCGCCTCATGCTTGATGCCCGCCGCCTCGCATCGGGCTTTGATTGCCTCTATCTGCTCAGCAAGTGATTCGCTCGCCATTGCGACCTCGTTAGCCATAGATAATTAAAGGCTACCACCTCAATGCGCCCACAAGTGCAAGAATTTACCGCGAATCTTAATACTGCCCGGCCGAATGAAGAACCATTGGTGCAGATGTCCACAGGCACTGACGGTGCGTCTGCACGGCGGGTAGTGACCAATCCGGCACAGAGCATAGTCGGCTACCGGGCGCACAACACGCTGCTGAGGCGTCTGCGGCCGGGTCGAGCACATGTGCATGAGCGTACCATGGGCTTGTTCTGCCTCTGCGTACCCGTCACGGTGGAGGACGCTTCGGGACATGTGAGAACGCAGGGATGAATGCTAATGCTCCGCAATCGGCAACGTATCCATCAGCGCCCTGGAAGACGCGGATGTCGGCATCCTGCGAGATGACAATCGCGGTTGTGCCGGGGATTGCAGCGCAGAGTCTGGCGGCAAAGTGGTGGCGAGTGCCAAGTGTATTCAGTCGTGGCGCGGCGAGCGGTCCCATTTCTTCGAAGCCTCGGTGCGACCACGGATCGATTGTTTGGATCTTTAGCTTTACGGCATCAGAAGTCGTGATTCGAGCCCCAAACATCTTTAGGCACAGCCCGTAATCAAGCACGACGCAACCATCTACACCGGCAAGCCGACCGACTGCTTTGGTGGTCTGTAGCAAGAGTTTTTGTGAGAATTCATGGTACGGCATCTCCTCGCTATGGAGCATCTCGATGAGTAACTTTCCGATATCTGTCGTAACTGGAGGGAAGAGCCGAGATGCTAGGTTGCGCTCCTGCTCTTTAGAATCGATGGTTGGGGGAAGGAAGACGAACGTTCCGCCATGTCCGAATTCGACGGCCTCGCTGATAAGCGCGTCAATCACCGCGATCAGCGCTTGCGGCAGCTTCGGGAGCGCCTTTTCGCCTGCGTGACGTGTCGTAACAGTGTGGACGCATGCTTCCAGCAACAAGTTCATCGTTGCGATTGTCCAGAACGGGTACGGTTTGGAGATGGCTCCACCGCGTAGGCTGAACACCACAATCTCGCGATTGCCGCTCTGTTGCCGCCGCGAACTGACGAGTGAAAGCGCGCCGGGCGCTTCAATGCAAGGCTAGGTTGCGCATAAGAGGAATGGGGGCCCTATTGAGGGGGGAGGGAAGGTGCAGAGGGGCCGAGGAGGGCCGCTGACGGGGCCGCCCGAGCGATGCTCCCGGCCGGTGGACAGGCCGCTTGAGCCCCCTTGGGGCACACGCCTGCCCAGGCTGCGCTCCCATCAGGTGCGTGGCAGGAGCCTTGGCCTGGTGGCTGTCTTGAGCCTCAACACCACACGGCCTGGGGTGGCCCTCGTGCCGGGGCCAACCTCGCACAGGCCGTGGGCAAGCCCAGGTGCTCCACAATCGCCCGCAACCCGGGGGCCCCCTTCACGTTCGCCAACACCCTTAAGCCTGCCTCCACACCTCGCGCAGGCGAACACGTCGAAGTCGAACGTCCTCCTGAGCAACTCGGCGTAAGTCCACTCGCGCTGGCCTCTCCTTCACCCGCTCCTTCCTGGCCGCTGCCTCATGCCCCGCGCTCGCCTCCTGCGCACCTGCTTCAGGGACCAGAAACGGCCGCAGTCTGGCGCCTGGAGCGAAGACGCCGTGGAATCTCGTGAGGTTTGCCCGAGGCGGAGGTACCAGGGACGCTACACGCCGTAACAGTTCCAGCCCGGTGAAGAGCAGGTGCGTGGTGCCGTCCGGCAGCGGGCGCTTCATCCGATAACAACGATACGGCCGTCCTCCGCTCGTGACAGCCGCTCCAGCGCCAGCGCACCGCGCGCCCCGTAGCGGCATCGCCGTTCCAGTCCCTGCCTGTCGTTGGCATGCACGTGCTTGCGTGGGCGGCGGCAACGCCTCGAAGCGCACGCCGCCCGCCCCTGGCACGAAGACGCCTTCCGGCACGAGCGCATTGTCGTAAGGCGTTACTTGCAAGGCCGAGCCGAAAAATTGCGTTCTTCGTGGGTTCGAGTGCTACCGCACCCAGCCCACGAAGCCCTGAAGCTCTGGTCCCATCTGCGATGCCGGCACGTCGAGCCGGATGCTGGAAGCGGAGAGCGCGGTCAGGGTGGGGCTGTTCTCCAACTGGACGCGTTCCATCACCAGGAGCGAATCGAAGGTGTCCGGCCAGCACACCTCGCTTGCCTGGGAGCGCAGCAGGACCGTCGCGGCGAGGACGTGTGCGTCGTCGGGTGAGAACGCGAGGACCATGAGTCCACCCAGTCCCGTTCTCGGCTCGATGCCCGGTCGCGACGCGTCGAAGTTCGCCTGGAAGAGCGCTGGCGCGGGCACACGGTCGAAGGCGCAAGAGCGAGGCTGTCCTGAGTAGGTCGTGAGATAGGCCACGGGTTGGTGCTGCATCCAGGCCACGTGGCGCAGGAGTCGGGTGTCGACCTCGGAAGGGGCATCCACCTTCCTTCCATCCAGCAATGCGGAGGGAACCCCGGCATCCGGTGTCGATGGCAGCAGGAGCGTATGCACCCCGTCGGAGGAAACCGCACCGCGCGCGTGCGTGTCTCGTATGCCTCTTCCTGGCTCGAATTCGAAGAAGCGGCCGTCCTTCCCGACCTCGGCGGTTGCCTCACAGGAGAGCAGCGAGAAGGAGACGATCCCCTGTGCGCTCCACCCTCGGGGGGTGAGCATCCCGTGCGTTGGACTCTCGAAGAGCCGCTCCACCTTGCCTGAACCCACCTCCACCGTGTGGACCTCCGCGAGCGGGCAGGGCCGCGACTCCGGACCGGTTCGCGCGAAGGACTCCAGGGAGAATGCGATCCGGGCACCATCCGAGGACCAGAGGATGGGGCCCGCGCGGAACGGCCCAGGAGTCAGCGCGTGCTCGCGAAGGTCCAGCAGCATGCGTCGACCCGAGCCATCCGAATTGACGACCCACAGGAGGGCCCATCGGCCCGGGGATTCGTGCTCCTGCGCTTCCGGGCGTTCGACATAGGCCACCTGGCGCCCATCGGGAGAGATGGCGACGCCGCTCCATCCCAGCCCGTTTCCGTAGGGGCGGGTGGCCACCACCCGCCCGGTCCGTGTCAGTGCGTACTCGCTGTCCCCAGCAGGGGTGCGGACCCACAAGTCCTGTTTGCGGACCTGAAGCAGCCAGGGCCCTCCGCCCATGCGCCTGGCGGGCGAGGCCTCCTGTCCGGGGAGGGCTTCATGGGTTCGCCCGTCGGTGAGCAGGGATGGGCTCCGGCATCCTCCGGCGAGGAGCAGGAGCAATGCGGCTGTTCTCAACCCCCTTCGCACCTCTGATTCCAGTCTCACCGACGGCCTCGCTGACTAGGGGAATAGGAACCCCCGGTGGACATCGGACTTGGACCGATGTCCACCAGGGAGGGCCCACCGTCGCTCGCCACGGATGGACCCGTTTACTTCGGAGCACCTAGGGGATGACGGTGATGCTCAGGCCCGCGGTGTTGTTCGCATCATCCACCTCGACAGGGCACACGCTACCGTCAGCCTCCCACGGGCTTCTCGTGAGCCCTGCGAGACTGGGGAATTCGGGCCACTCGCGTCCGTGAGCGGGTTGCCCCTGGTGGGCCGCATGTGCCCCCAGTGTGCCCCTCCAGCGGGACTGAGAACGGGACAAGACGGGGCGAGACAGGATCGGGCGGCACAACGAACCGACGTGAGCTCAAGGCGATAGCGGGTAACAGCGCGTCCTGCCCGGGGTTTCCTATTGCCCTCCCTCCGGGTTCAAGTCCCGCACTCTCATCAAGCCCGGCGCGCGGCTGTTACCCGGCAACCAGCCTGGAAGGCCCTCTTCCGCTCCTCGCCTCTAGGTCGAGAGGGTTGCTGGTAACCTTGGAGAAGCCGAAGAGCCCGCCAGCTTCAGGAGACCCGATGAACGGAGCGAATGACGGACGTTCCCCGCCCTCTTCCCGTGAATCCGAGCCCGACGAGGAGCGCAGCGATTCGAGTCCTGAGCCCCGGCGGCCTCCGATTTATGTCCTGGAAGGCAACACCCTGCACACGCGGCTGACGCGTGAGCTGGGAGTGAACTATCCATTCGTCAGCGACGGCATGGCCTTCGTGTCGCTGCCGCCGCTGGTCATCGCCGTATCGGAAGCGGGCGGCGTGGGCATGCTCGGCGCCGCACTGGAACCGGCGGACGTCCTGGATGTCCGGCTCCACACCATCCAGGCAGGCACGCGGCGCCCCTTCGGCGTGAACTTCCTCATGGCCCAGCGGGACGGTCGGCATTTCACCACGCGCGAGCACATCGAGACGTGCATCGCCCGGAGCGTACCCATCGTCTCCTTCCACGGTGGACTGCCACCCGAGGAGTGGGTGGCGGCGCTGCGGGCCGCGGGCGTCCGGGTCTGGGTCCAGGCCCCCTCGGGCGAGGTGGCTCGGCTGGCCCTATCGCTCGGCGTGGACGGGCTCATCGCCCAGGGCTGGCAGGCGTCCGGCCTCAACCAGAGCACCACGCCCACCCTGGCGCTGGTGCGTGAGCTGCGCGCGCTGACGGACTCGGTGCCGGTGCTGGCCGCGGGTGGCATCGCCGACGGGCTCAGCGCGGCGCGCGCCCTCTTCCATGGCGCGGATGGCGTCTGGGTAGGCACGCGCATGGTGGCCTCCGTGGAAGCGCATGCCCACCCGGCCTACAAGCAGCGCATCGTCGATGGGGACGCGGGAGACACGGACGTCACCACCGTCTTCGGACGGGAGTGGCCGGGTCATCGCATGCGCGTGCTGCGAAACCGCGTGGTGCGCGAGTGGACGGGACGTGAGGGCCGCGTGCCCATGCCCATGGCGACACCGGAGCGCGTCGGCACCACCCGGCTGTTCCCCGGTACTCCAGGCGGCGGCCCCCTTGTCGACGTGCCGCGGCACAGCGCCTTCGTGCCTACCCCGGACACCGAGGGGGACCTGGAAGAGATGGCCATGCCGGCCAGCGGCGCCAGCATGGCGCGCATCGAGAGCGTGCTGCCCGCCGGACAAATCGTGGTGGAGATGATGGAGCGAGCGCGCCGGGTGCTCGCCGATCCGCATGGACTGGACGCCGACGCGGATGAGGACGGCCGGGGCTGAATTGGAGTAGAGCGCCCTCATGGGTGCAAGGTGGCGTCGAACGGCACAGGTCGGATGGCTGGCTTTCGCGCTGTGCGGTGCCACCGCGGTGGTGCGCGCCTCCACGGCCGAGCTGCCGCCGCGCGAACGCACCCTGAACGCGGCAGAGCGCACGCTGGTGGGCCGCGCCGCCGCGAGCCAGGAGCCGGAGTGGCGCCGCAAGTCGCGCCAGTCCTTTCCCGGCGACCGCTGGTCCCAGGACGATGACTTCGGCGCGTCCGAGCGCCAGTGGGCGCTGGACGAGGCCCGCCGCCGCCGCGTGCCGGTGACGGACGTCCTGGGCGCCATCGACGAGGAGCTGCACGGCCAGCCCGTGCTGCCCCCGCGCAAGGCCACCGCCAGCCCCTGCAAGCCCCGCCCCTTCTACGACTGAGCTCCGGCGCCCTCCGCTCATGATGCCCCCTCCCCGCAGGCTGCTCCGCTTCGCCCACCGCGCCGCCACCCTCACCAGCGTGCGGCTGGCATTGTTCGCCGCGCTGGCGCTGGCCGCCGCCTGGCGTCCGCTGCAGCAGGCCGGGGGCATGAACGACTTCCGCGACGCGCACCTGCTGCACTCGTACGAGGACGCGGGAACGCGCACGGTGACGCACTACGGGCAGCTCCCGCTGTGGAACCCGTGGGCCTGCGGCGGGCAGTACGCGCTGGGCAGTCCGCAGACGCGCGTGGCGTCTCCCACGCTGCTCGTGTCCGCGCTCATGGGCGCGCGGCCAGCGGAGCCGCTGCTGCTCTGGGCCTTCCTCGTGCTCGGCATGGAGGGCTTCTTCCACTACGCGCGGCGGCGCGTGGGCTCCGCGCTGGGGGCGCTCGGCGCGGCGCCGCTGTTCGGCCTGGCGGGCTTCACCGCGCTGTCGTGGTCCATTGGCTGGCTCAACTTCGCGGGCTTCCTGCTGCTGCCCTGGCTGCTGTGGGGCACGCGCCGCGCGGCGGAGGGCCATCTCCGGGGCGCCGCGGTGGTGGCCAGCACCTTCGCGGTGCTGCTGGGCTTTGGCGGCACGTACCCGGTGCCCATGGGCGCGCTCTTCGTCGCGCTGGAGGCCGGGCGCACGCTGTACAGGCTGCGCGGGACGCCGCGGCGCAAGTCCGCGCTGTGGGCCCTGGGCGCCACCGCCGTGTTCACCCTGGGCGCCTGCGCGTTCCGGCTGTGGCCCTTGGTGGAGACCATGCGCTCTGCGCCACGCATCATGGCGGGCACGCCGGGCAACTCCGCGGAGGAGCTGGCGCGCATGCTGCTCCAGCTGCCGGCGAGCTCCGGCTACAGCGACCCGGGCAACTTCTTCCTCGCGCCCGCGGTGCTCGCGCTGATTCCGCTGGCCGCGTGGGCCTGGCGCCGCGCGCTGTACCCGGCGGTGCTGGCGGCGCTGTGCGTGTGGATGGCGGCCGGCTACGCCGCGGTGCCCTCGCTGTTCGGCGCGCTGCGGCTGCTACCCGTCTTCGGAACGCTGCGCTATCCGGAGCGCTTCCTCGTGCCCGCGGGGCTCTTCCTGGCGGAGCTGGTGGCGCTGGGGCTCGCCGTGCTGCTGGTCCGCGTGTGGCACGTGCCGGCCGCGCGCACGGCGACGTCCTGGTGGCCCACCGCCGCGGTGGTGGCCTGCGTCGTCATCGCCGTGGGCTGGGGCTTCCAGGTGCGCGCCTTCGACCGGCTCAGCCGCTGGTCGCAGATGGTGCCCGCGCCCGGCCCCGTTCCCGAGGAGGCGGAGCGCCCCTTCGCCCAGGCCCGCGGAAACCGCTGGGCACAGGGTTACTTCCTGGCGCTCAACCGGGGCTCCATCGCCTGTGGCGAAGCGTGGCCGGTGCCCATGTCCGAGCGCCTGCGCGGCGACCTGCCCCAGGAGGAGTACCTGGAGGACGCCTCCGCGGGCACCGCGCGCCGCGTGGAGTGGACCCCCAACCGCGTCACGGTGGACGTGACGGCCACGCGCCCCACGGTGCTGCTGGTGAACCAGAACTGGCACCCGGGCTGGAAGTCCTCGGAGGGCGAGGTGGTGTCCCAGGACGGGCTCCTCGGTGTGCGCGTGGCGGAAGGGACGCACCGCGTGGTGCTGCGCTTCCTGCCGCGCTCCGGGCTGGGCGGAGCGCTGGTCTCCGCGCTCGCATGGCTGGGCCTGGGCTTCGTGGCCTGGCGGCTGCGCGGGCGACTCGGGCCCGCGGCCATCGGCGTGGCGTGTGTGCCGCTGGTGGCCTGGGGCGCGCTGCTGGCGACGTCACCTGAGCCGCTGGCGCGCGCGGTGCCCCTCAACGCGGATGGCTCGCCGATGCGCGTGGCGGCGCTGCCGCCCACCGCGAAGCCCGTGGACGCGCGCTTCGACGTGCCGGTGGAGCTGGTGGGCGCGGAGATACCGTCGGCGCCGGACGCGGAGGGGCTGCTCCACCTGGTGCTCTACTGGCGCGTCACCGGGCCGGTGCCTCGCTCCGCGGGCATCTTCGTCCACTTCCCTGGCCCACCAGGAAGCAAGCGGAAGAACGCGGACCACCCGGTGCTGGGCGGCACCTACTTCTTCGCCGAGGCGCCCCGGGACACGCTCCTGCGGGACGCCTTCTCGGTGTCCACGAAGGACTGGGACGCGGGCGAGCGAAAGGTCCTGGTGGGCCTGTGGCACGCCGGGGGTGATGGCTCACGCATCGGCGGACGGGGCGCCGACGGCAAGGCGCTGAAATCATCCCATGTCGAGGTGGGCACACTCGCGGTGCCGCCCAAGGCACAGTCCGAGGAAAAGCCCTGAGCCCATCGGACAGCGGGCGGCGGGGACGCATGACGCGACGCGATGATGGCGTTATGAAGCCCGCATGCGAATCCTGCACACCATGCTCCGCGTCGGCGACCTCGAGCGCTCGCTCGACTTCTACACCCGGGTCATCGGCATGAAGTTGCTGCGCCGTCACGACTACCCCGACGGCAAGTTCACCCTGGCCTTCGTGGGCTTCGGCCCTGAGGACACCCACCCCGCCCTGGAGCTCACGTACAACTGGGGCGTCGAGAAGTACGAGCTCGGCACGGCCTATGGCCACGTGGCCCTGGGCGTCAATGACATCCACGGCACGTGCGAGGCCATCCGGCAGGCCGGTGGCAAGGTGGTCCGCGAGCCCGGCCCCATGAAGCACGGCACCACCGTCATCGCCTTCGTCGAGGACCCGGACGGCTACAAGGTGGAGCTCATCCAAAAGAACCGCTGAGCCCACCGCCGGCCCAGGCCCGAAGCGCACGCAACGCCTGCACACCCGGCCTGGGCCCGTTAGTGTGGCCCCGTGAGCTCCGCCCCCCTCTTCGTCCCCGACCACACCCCGCCCGACCGGCCCCGCGAGGGTGCCCTGCTCTTCCTCGCCCGGGGCCTGGACGTGCTCGTCCGGGAGCATGCGGACGGCGTCGCCATTCCCACCGGCGCGGCCTTCCCGGAGCTCGCCGCCGCCGCGCACTACCTGGGCGCGCTGGACGGATTGGACTGCTACGCGGCGGGGTTCACCCGGGACTTCGTCCCGCCGGAAGGCTACAAGGCCGTCGCCGCCCGCTCGCTCTTCAAGCGAGTGGATGACGCCCGCTTCGCCGTGGCGGGCCGCGCGCTCGCGGTTGTCGAGTGGGACCTCACCCACCGCTTCTGCGGCCGCTGCGGAGAACCCACCCATTTGGTTCCGGGTGAGCGCGCCCGCCGCTGCCCGGTGGACAAGACGCCCTTCTATCCTCGCATCGCCCCCGCCATCATCGTCCTCATCACCCGCGGCGACACGATGCTGCTGGCGCGCAACGCCCAGTTTCCAGAGCCCATGTTCAGCACGCTCGCCGGCTTCGTGGAGCCGGGCGAGTCGCTGGAGGAGTGCGTGGCGCGCGAGGTGAAGGAGGAAGTCGGCATCGACGTGAAGAACATCCGCTACTTCGGCTCCCAGCCGTGGCCCTTCGGCCGCTCGCTGATGGTGGGCTTCACCGCCGAGTACGCGGGCGGCGACATCACCGTGGACCAGAAGGAAATCTCCGAAGCCCACTGGTTCAGCCCGGACAGCCTGCCACGCATCCCCCCGAAGCTCAGCATCGCCCGGCAGCTCATCGACACCTTCGTCGAGCGCGTGAAGGGCCCCGCCGCCCCTTGACCCCTCCTCAGGCGAGACAACCTACCGCGCTTGACCTGGCGCGGCAGGTTGGGGTTGAAGCACGCCTCCCCCCGAATCAGCGAAGAAGCCATGCCCGCAGCGCGCCCACACATCGAGCCTCGACGCATCCCCACCGCGGACTCCGTGGTGGTGAAGGAAATCTATCTCAGCGTCCAGGGGGAGTCCTCCCACGCCGGGCTGCTGTGCGCCTTCATCCGCCTCACGGGCTGCCACCTGCGCTGCACCTACTGCGACAGCGAGTTCGCCTTCCACGGCGGCGCGCGCCGGAAAATCGCGGACATCGTCAGCGAGGTGCGGGGCCTGCGCACGCCCATGGTGGAGGTCACCGGCGGCGAGCCCCTGCTCCAGCCCGGCGTCTACCCACTGATGGAGGCGCTGCTCGAATCCGGCTTCAAGGTGCTGCTGGAGACGAGCGGCGCCATCGACGTGCGGCTGGTGCCTCCTGCGGTGCACAAAATCGTCGACATGAAGACGCCCTCCTCGGGCGAGCACCTGCGCAACGACTACCGCAACTTCACGTCGATGAACGCCAACGACGAGCTGAAGTTCGTCATCGGCTCGCGCGAGGACTACGACTGGGCCAAGGCGCTCATCGCCGAGCACCAGCTGCTCCAGAAGCCCTACGGCAGCCTGTTCTCCACCGTGTTCGACAAGCTCCACCCGCGCGAGCTCGCAGAATGGGTCATCGAGGACAGGCTCGCCGTGCGCTTCCAGCTGCAGATGCACAAGTACATGTGGGACCCGAACGCGCGCGGCGTGTGAGCGCGGCGCCCGGCCCTCAAGGTCCGAAGCCCCAGAACACGACGGCCAGCCAGCTCGAGGCCAGCCCCAGGTTCACCCAGCCGAGCCCCGTGGTCACCCGCGCCAGGGTCCGTCCGCGCTCGGCGCCCTCGCCCCGGGCAATGCGCCGCAGCTCCCGCAGGCCCAGCACCACGCCGGCCAGCCCCGCCACCAGCGTGGGCAGCGGCAACGCCAGCGAGCACGGCAGACACGCCAGCCCCGCCACGTTGAGCGCCAGCGCCACTTGAATCACCCGTGACGGACGCGCCTCCCTGCGCAGCACCGCCACGCAGGGCGCGCAGTAGGGCGTTTCGCCCGCCAGCTCCGTGCAGTCCCCGCACAGGAAGCCACCACAACGCGCGCACGTGGCCACCGCGGCCTCGTCCGGGTGGGTGGCGCAGACAGCGCCAATGGGTGTCCGCACGCGGCCTTCCACGCCGGGCGCCCCGCCGTCAGAAGCCCGTGGGTGGGGAGCGCGAGGCCAGCGCCGAAAGGCTGTGCAGGCCCAGTCCCAGGAACACGGCGGCCAGCACGGTGCTGGCCATGAAGCCCGCGACGATGAGGCCCTTGCGCCGGTGCTCGAACTGGCTGAAGGCGTAGAAGAGCATGTAGCAGGGAATCAGCAGCACCATCACCCCCGTGCCCACACTCCGCCGGAAGGCGTGGACGAGCAGGGTAGCGGCGCAGCCCAGCGCGAGAGCGGCGAACAGGATGGCGAGCGGGAGCAGCGGCACGTCCACCCCCTTAACACGTTCCACGCTTTGCAGCGCTGGCGTGCACATATTAAGCACGCCCCGACGTCAACCAGCCGAGGTGCCTGCCGATGAACGCCGCCAAGACGCTGCTCAACTTCATCCTCGCGGGCGCCCTGCTGGGCTTCGTGGTGGCCTCCTGGTTGGGGCCCAACTACCTGGGCTGGTACAACGAGACGCCCTACGCCACCCAGACGATGTGCAACCTGCCCGAGGTCGTCCGCAAGACGTCCGCGGACCTGATTTCGTACCAGGTCATCGGCGGGGGCGTGGGCGCCGGCCTCTTCCTCATCCTGGGCGTGGTCGTCGTGCGCCGCTCTCACCGGAAGGCCCGGGTGCAGGCCGGCCAGGCGCCGCCCCCCTCGGAGCCGCGCGCCACCGCCTGACGCGCGGCCCGGCGGCGCTCAGGGCGCCTGGGACGCCGCCGCGTGGACGATGACGCCCGGCCCCTGGGCCAGGATGGCATCGCCCTCGCTGTCCTCCACGGTGACCATGATGGCGAAGGTCGTCGTCTCCGACACCTCGGGCGCCACCCACGTGGGGTTGCGCGCAGTCGCGTCGCTGAAGGTGCCCGCGGGCTCCGCGGGGAGCTGCTGCCATTGGAAGGTCATGGCGTCCCCGTCCGGGTCTTCGACCTCGAAGACGAAGGACACCACGCCCCCCGGCTCGACGACCTGCGGCGAAGGCCGAGGCCCCGTGGAGACCTTGGGAGCGTGATTGGCCCGGCAGGACACAGCGAGCCCCAACAGCACCAGCGCCCCGAACACTTTCGAGTACGAGTGAGACATGAACCGGCCCCTTTGGATGGTGGCGCCAGAGTAACGTGCCTGCACCGGGAGAGGTATTGCCCCAGTGGCGTGCCACAAGGGCTCAGGGGCGCCCCAGCATGCGCAGCTTCTCCGCGCGCGACAGCCGTTTGATGGCGGCCTCCCGCCGGAGCGCCGCGCCGCGGTCCCCCGCGGCCTCGCTCCACACCAGGGTGACGGGCAGCCGCGCCCGCGTGTACGCCGCCCCGCGCCCCCGGCCATGGGTGGCCAGCCGGCGCTCCAGGTCGTTGGTGGCGCCGGTGTACAGCGTGCCGTCACGGCACCGCAGGATGTAGACAGTCCACGAGGGCGATTCGTCCGGCACGGCGTGCCGCACTCTACCGCCCCCGCGAACCGCCGTCTCACCCCGCGCCGTGAGGCTGGGCGCCCTGGAGCCGCGACCGCCGCGCCCCCGCC
>NZ_JABFNS010000182.1 GCF_013116825.1 Myxococcus xanthus | reverse complement strand
TGTGTATAAGAGACAGGCCCCATTGATGCGAGAGGCCAGCCTCACATCCTGGCCCGTTTCCGGCGAGCGCCGTCTCGCCGAGGGCGGCGGATGGCTCCGCCCCGCTTCACGGCCGCGTCCAGAATGGGAAGACTCAGCGCCCATGAAGCGGGGCTCCCGCTGACGGTGCTCCCGCTCAGGCCGGACGTTCGATGCGTCCATCCCCGTGCCGGGCGAAGCGCCCCTCCTCTCGCGGATGGACCGGGCCATTGGCCGGCCAGGGCCAGCCCCCGAAGCCCGTGCGCTGATAGTCCGCGAAGGCCTCCTGAATCTCCTGCCGCGAGTTCATCACGAACGGGCCGTACTGCACGACGGGCTCTCCAATCGGACGGCCCTGCAACATCAACAACTCCGCCTCGTCCGCGCCGTTCTCCAGCTCCACCGCCACGTCCGCCCGCAGCTCGATGCTGTGTGCAGGCGGAATGGCACGCCCCGCCACGCGCAGGCTGGAGCCGAGGAAGAAATAGAGCATCCGGTTGCTGCCGCGGGCCGCCGCCGGCAGCGTCCACCGCGCGCCCGGGGCCAGCTTGAGCGTCCAGATGGCCACGTCCGCCTCTGCCTGCGCGGCCCACGACTTGGGCGGCGGCGGTGGCGCCTTCACGTCTCCCAGGCTTCCGGCCACCACCGTGACTTCCGTGGCGCGCCCTTCCGCGTCCCGGGCGACGTGCCGAGGGATGGCGTGATTCCACATCATGGAGAAGTGCGGCTCCACGAGCTTGTTCGCCCGCGGCAGGTTGAGCCAGATTTGAAACAGCTCCACCGGGTTGGGTTGGTCGCGCTGGAGCAGCGGGAACATCTCCGAATGATTGATGCCCGCGCCCGCGGTGAGCCACTGCACATCCCCACCGCCGAAGCGCGCCGCCGCCCCCAGGGAATCCGCGTGGTCGAGCAGCCCGCGACGGACCACCGTGACGGTCTCGAACCCCCGATGCGGGTGCTGGGGAAAACCGGGCACCACGGTGCCGTGATACATGTTCCAGCCGTCCCGCCCTTCGAAGTCCTGGCCCAGGTTGCGGCCCGCCAGCGAGGCGGACGGCCCGAGGCGCTCGTTCCCCATGGGGTACTTGTCGTCGTGGTGGACGCAAAAAAGAAACGGATCCGGGGTCCGCCACGGCATCCCGAGCGGCTCCACACGAAGGACGGCTTCTGGCTGCTGACTCATCTCCTACGCCTCATCCCTTCCAGCGCCCCATGAAAATTCCCTGAGCCGGGGCTCCCTCCGGTGAGCGTAACAACGAGCCCTCCGCGCCGCTTGCCCCCCAGGGCCTCCGCCCGGATGTCGGGCCGCCCGCGGCCCCTTCAGCGGGCGCGGCGAGTGGGGCACGTCACCTGCCCCACCGTCCCACGAACCTCACGCCCACAGCTCCTGAGCGAGCGTGTCCACCATCGCCACGGCGACCTCGGGCGGGGGCAGCCCGGCCTCGGACACGAGCACGGGATTCACCGGCACGCTGGCCTCCTCGCGCAGGGCCGCAGCGGCACGCTGCTTCGCCAGCCGGAGCACCTCGCGCTCCTCCTCCGACAGCCGCGCCTGCGCCCAGGCATCAATCTTCCACGAAAGCTCCGCGTGCCGCGTCTCGTCCTCCGCGATGCGGGCCATGGAGGTGCGCACCTCGGCGTCCTGGGCATGGAGCGACTGGTGCCGTGCCACCAGCGCGCCGAACGTCTCCCGCACACAGCCCTCCACCGCGTTGTCCAGCGCCACCGCGAACAGGGAACGGGGCGCCGCCGCGTCCACCCGGGGAGCCTGGGGCGTCGCGCCGTGCCGTCCCGCCAGGCGGGCGCTGACCTCCGTGTGCATGACCTCTTCCAGCGCGCTCATCAGCGCCGCGTCCTGCAGCGCGAGGTCCGCGCCATGCGCGGCCAGCTCCTCCCGGAGCAGCAGGAAGGCCTGGATGGACGCGGCCTCCAGGTGGGCAATGGCGGCGAAGTGCTGTCCCAGCACATCGTCACACGCCACCGCGCCCTGTGAGCGAAGTCCTTCGGGCCTGCGCCCCACGGAGCAGTTGTCCTTGCCCCGCGCCAACACCTTGCGCTCCTCCTCCACCACCTCGCCCGTTGACGACACGCGCAGGGCATACTGCGCCAACTCCGTCCCCTCGCCACACGCCATGCCCTTGGTGCCGACGACGCCGAACGCACCGTCGCCCAACTCCTTCACCGCCCCATACTTGAGCTCGCTACAACGCACTTCGTAGCCCGCGGCAAAGGCAGTCAGCGCGGCCTCCTGCGCCGTATCAATCGGCCCCAGGAACGACTTCAGGGCCTCCAGCGAGGAGATAGCAGACACCACGTCGCCCCGGGTCGTCGCGAGGAAATAGTCGGTGCAGATGAAGCCGCAGGCGTCGCGGAACCCACGGGCAGGCGTCAACGCCTCGAGCTCTGACAGACATGTCTGGGGCTGGGTCGCCGTCGCGCAAGGTGTTCCGACGGAGGAGACGGGGTTCGTTGCCGCGGGCGCGCCCGCCGCATGGAAGCTCCGCAGCTGCACGAAGTCCGGCGCGGCCGCGGGTGACAAGCCCGTCACGGCCAGCTGGCCATTGTCGCAAGCAGGTGGCGAATACCCCGTCAGGTCCACCTCACCATCACATCCGGCCAGCGTCAGGGGAGACAGAAGCGAGGCGCGAAGGGCCCGGGAGAAGAGCAGACGCAAGCGATTCGAATCCATGGGTGCAGAGCCTCCAGCGGTAGGGAGCCCGCACTTCAGCAATGAAGATGCCAACGCCTGCACGCCAGGGAGCGACTGACAGGTGTCGCGAAATGCCGACGTCTGCGGCCTGCCCTGCTCAGAAACCTGAGGGGTGGCTCCTCGTCTGACGTCCTGCCTGTCATTCCGGTCCTGCGTGCCTGGGGCAGGCCATCCCGGGATGGCCGCGTCTTGTCAAGGCATCGACAGCCCCTTGCATGACCACCGACAGGCGAGGGAGCCTCCTGTCAAGCTCGGGGCCTACCACTGGGGGGTGAGGGACAGCCTTTCAGTCGGAGCCTATTGAATGGCCTGACACAGACACGGCCCCGCAGGGTTGCCTGACCAGGCAGGAAGGAAGCTCGCGTCAATGAACCTCTCCTCCCATGAATTCTTGCTCCGGGACAAAGTCATCGCGGCACTCAACAGCACCTTGTCCCTCCCCCAGGCGCTCGAATCCGCCCGGGAGCCTCTGCTGGAGCTGACACCCGCGGACTACGTGGGCCTGTGCCTCATCCACCTGGGCCCCATCGTCGAGTTCCAATGGCTGGTCCCCGGCTACCGGCTGGCCCTCCTGGATGAGTATTCCAAGTGGGTCGATTCCGACTTCGTGCGGGCCCCCATCTTCGCCCAGCCGAACGTGGTCCTCCGGGACTCGGAGATGATTACCCGCAAGGATTTGGAGCGCAGCGCGCTCTACCAGCGCAGCAAGGAGTTGGACTTGAGCCTGGAGCACGTCATGGCGGTGCTCCTGCCCGTCCATCCTCAACTCCTGGGAGCCTTCACGCTCTACCGGGACCGCCGGCTGGCTTTCTCGGAGAAGGACGCCGCCTTCCTGACGAGCCTCACGCCCCACCTGCTGAACGCGGTGCGCAACTGCCGCGACATGCAGACGGCCTCGACGGGCTCCCGGCTCCTGGAGGAGCTCTACAGCCGGCCGGACGCCGCCTACGTCGTGGTGGCGCCGCCTTCGCATGAGGTGCTGCGCTCACGCCAGGCCGCCACGCTGCTGGAGCGGTGGTTCAGGCCCTCGGACCTTCATTCCTCGGGGATTCCGCTCGTCCTCATGGAGCGGCTGGAGGCCCTGACGCGGATGACGCCGGACGCGCAGCTCCAAAACAACCTCTGGGTCTCCCTCCACGGGGATTCGTACCGCGTGGTGCGGTTCGTCGAGCTCCCCGAAACCGAAGGCCCGCGTCAGTGGGCCCTGATTCTGAACGAGATTCCCTTGTCGATTCCGCTCCCCGAAACCATGCGCATGCAGCTCACGGCCCGGCAGGTCGACATCGCCCGGGGCATGCTCCACAACTGGTCCAACGAGCAGATTGCCAGCGAGCTGGGCCTCTCCGAGGACACCGTGAAGACGCACGTGCGCGACATCTTCCGCCGCCTGCAGGTCGACAACCGGACGGACTTCCTCTACCAGGCGGCGCACCTCAACAAGCCCGTCTGAGGCGGCGCTTCAGAAGCGCGGCAGCTCCAGCAGGTTGTCCGTGAGGATGCCATTGGCCTTCGTCCGCAGGTACGGAGGCCGGGCGTCGATGACCTCGACCTTCACGTCCCGGGGCCACGTCTGTACCCGGGCATCGCCCCCGGCCTTGAGCCACTGGACCAGCTCCAATCGGCTGCCCTCACCCACCTCGTTGCCCTCCTTCCAGCGAAGGCGGGCAATGTGCTCGTGAAGCGCGCCTCCCTCGAGGCGGATCTGGGTGATGTAGCGCATGAAGACGCCTCCCACTTCGCGGACGACGATTCGCAGGGGAGGATCGCCTTCAGGCGCGGGCCTGTCTCTACCACCGGGGAGGTATGCGGCCCTCAGCGCTCGCGGAAGATGCCCGGGTAGATGCACCGCGTGGCGCGGGCGGAGAAAATCACCGCCGCCTGGTCCTCGGGGTCCGTCAGCGTCCGCAGCACCGCTTCCATCTCCGCCACATGGTCCCCGTCCAGCGCGCCGTGGCTGCGCAGGAAGGTGACGGACTTGCGGATGTTCGGAATCACGTCGGCCGCAATCAGACGCTCCACGACCCCCGTCGCTCGCGTCTGGGACAGGTACTCCAGCACGTACGCGGTCCCCAGCACCGCCGTCGGCACGCCGGACCGGGAGGTGAAGAAGTTCCAGCCGGTGTAGGCGTCCACCGCGGGAGTCCGCGCCGCGGCCTCCACGCGCGCCTCCGGGCACCCCAGGTTCTTCAGGTCCGACAGCAGCCACTTCTCGTGGCCGCGCTCCTCTCCGGCCTTCTGCACCAGCAGCTCCGCCAGGTGCGGGTGCCGGCCCTGGCGCTCGAGCCGGTGGCCCGCCTCCGCCAGCATCGGCGTGCTCCAGCGCGCATAGTGGTACGTCTGAATCAGGTAGTGGATGTAGCCCTCGGTGTCGATGGTTCCGTCGAAGAGGCGACGGGCGTCGGGCTGCGCGTCCAGCGCGGCCACCAGCCCGCGGGCCTCCTGCTCCAGCACCGCCACCCAGTCCACCTGCGTCGGGTTCTGCACTTGCGTGTTCACGGACGTCTCCTGTTTCCGGGCCGTTTCCGGTCCCCGGCTGCTGCGCGTTGAAGGTGAAGGGAAGGAAGAAGCGCCAGCGGCCTAGGCGGCGCGGCGAAGGGGGTGCTGCGCCAGCGCGTTGAAGCGCGCCAGGGTGCTGGCGGGAATCTCATCCAACGCGGCGATGAGCGGCAGGGTGAAGCGGCGGAAGCTGGCGTCGTAGAGGGGCTCGGAGATGAAGCGCGCCCCCATCTTCCGGGCGAAGAGCGTGGGCGCCCTCGGCACGCGCAAGCCGTCCAGCAGGCCCTGCTCCGCGCGCAGCCGCTCCAGGGGCGTGTAGTAGGGGCTGCTGGGGATGGCGGGCGCCTCCACCGGCTCCGGCACGTCCACGCGCCAGCGCTGGCTCATCCAGCCCCGGTAGGCGGCCACCTGACAGGACAGCATCGCGTCCTCGCGCGAATCCGTGTCCAGGTTCGCGGACGCAATCCAGTGCGTCACGCCGCGCCGCCGGCTCTCTTCGTAGAGGCCCGCGTGCAGCCGGGTGACGGCCTCGGAGTGGCGCCAGCCGTCGAGCACGCAGAAGCGCGACGTCTCCGCGACGACCATGCCCGGGCGGACCACGTCGGACAGGTCCAGCCTCTGCTCCAGCTCCAGCCCCAGCCGTCCGCCGATGGCATCCGCCACCTCCGGGTTGGGCAGCAGCAGCCGCAACGTGGCCACCGGGGCCGCGTCCGCATAGACGACCAGGTGCACGGTGGTGTCCAGCGTGTCGAAACAGCTCACCTCGCGACGCGACGGCGGCATCCACCCCGTCATCAACCCCAGCTCTCCGCCGAAGACGGCCCAGCGGACGCGGACCGCGTCGTCGAGCTCGCGCTGGGTGGTGGCAACACGACAATGCATGGACGTCATGGGTTTCTCCGGGAAGCGAAGCGGGTCCGGCGTCGCGCCGTCCTCGCCCTTTCATTCGCCGCCCGAGCCCCGAGTGCGCGCGGGCCCTGCTCTTTTTGCTCCCCGCGAATCCAGGGCCCACGGGGTACGACGGAGAGCGTGTCCCAGGACACCGTCTGGGGTGGACACCGCGAAGAAGCGCTGCGCCAACCTGGAGAATCTGGCGTAAGAAGCCGCGCATGGCGCGGACCCTCGATGGAACCGAAATCAGCCGGGTGATGCGGGCGGAGATGGCCCAGGACGTCGCGGCGCTCCAGGCCGCCGGCGTGACCCCCGGGCTCTCCGTGGTGCTGGTGGGCAACAATCCGGCGAGCCAGGCGTACGTCGCGAGCAAGACGCGGGCGTGCGAGGCCCTGGGGATGCGCGGCCAGACGCTGACGCTGCCCGAGGACGTGTCGAAGGAGGCGCTGTTCGCCGTCATCGACCGGCTGAACGCCGACCCGTCCGTGCACGGCATCCTGGTGCAACTGCCGCTGCCGCCCCACCTGCCCTACAAGGCCGTCCTGGAGCACATCCACCCGGCGAAGGACGTGGATGGTTTCCACCCGGTGAACGCCGGGCTCGCCTTCGTCGGAGACCCCCGGGCCTTCGTGCCCTGCACCCCCGCCGGCATCATGGAGATGCTCCGGCGCGAGGACATCCCCACCCGGGGCAAGCACGTGGTCATCGTGGGCCGCAGCCTCATCGTCAGCAAGCCGCTGGCGTCGCTGCTGATGGCGCCGGGCCCCGACGCCACCGTCACCATCACCCACCGCCACACGCCGGACCTCGCGTCATTCACGCGGCAGGCGGACATCCTCATCGTCGCGGTGGGCAAGCAGAACCTCATCACCGCGGACATGGTGAAGCCGGGCGTCGTCATCATCGACGTGGGGCAGAACCGCGTGTCCGACGCGAGCTCGCCGCGCGGCTACCGCATGGTGGGGGACGTGGACTTCGATGCCATCCAGCCCATTGCGAGCGCCATCACCCCGGTGCCCGGCGGCGTGGGGCCGATGACCATCACCATGCTCCTGGCGAACACACTCCAGGCCGCCAGGCAGACCCTGACCCGGTGAGCCCGCAAGCGGCCCCGGCCTGGACGCACGCCACCAGGCCCGGAGACGGGCGCGCACGGCCACGAGACCATCGCAGACCGTGTCGCGCCCGGCTCTCCCGTTCAGAGAACACAAGACACCCAATCTCATCCATCGAGGATTGGTCTCTCCCACCACCGTAAAAATCACCCGGCCCCACAATTCCTCTCAAGGCCAAAACAGCGCTCCCTGAATTCATTGACACACGCGCAGTCCGTCTTGATCGTGACCTCCACTCAACACTCACCGGAGGTTGCATGCGCCTGGCTGTCCGAGTCCCCCTGCTCTCAACGCTGCTGACGTCGCTGTTGTTGAGCGCTTGCGGTAGTGAATCCCCCGAGCCATCCCTGCCGGAAACAGGCGAGGCCCTCACCCAGGCCCCCGCCACGCCGGAGCCGTTGAAGCGGGCAGACGCCAGGCGGCGCTTCGCCCCGGGCCAGGCCATCGTGAAGATGAAGGACACGGCCAAGGCGCGGCCCCAGGCCGCCGCCGTACCGTCCGTGCGCGGCTACCAGACGGCGCTCATCAAGCCGCTGCCCGGCGGCGCGTCCCTGGTGTCGCTGGCGCGGGAGCAGCCGCTCGCCCAGAGCTCGGTGGCCGAGGAGGAGGCCAGCACCCTTGCGGCCATCGAAGCGCTGCGCCAGGACCCCGACGTCGAGTACGCGCACGAGAACCTCTACTTCGAGCTCTTCGCCACGCCGACCGACCCGCTGTACTCGCAGCAGTGGAACTACCCGTCCATCAACCTGCCCCAGGCGTGGGACACCGTCACTGGCAACGTCACCATCGCCGTGCTCGACACCGGGCGCCTGGACCACCCGGACCTGCTGGGCCGCTGGACGGCGGGCTACGACTTCGGAGATGGAGACTCGAACCCCTATGACGATGGCACCTGGCACCACGGGCTGCACGTGGCCGGCATCCTCGGAGCCCGGACAAACAACGGCGTGGGCGTGGCCGGTATCTGCTGGGGCTGCCAGCTCATGCCGCTCAAGATTTCATCGTCGAGCGGCTACATCTCGATGACCGGAGTGAACGCGGCCATCCGCTACGCCGCGGACAACGGCGCGCGCGTCATCAATATGAGCTTCGGGTTGGGATACAACCCCGGCTCGCCCACGGAGACGCACCCGTGTTCGAAGTACCCGGACATGCAGAGCGCGGTGGACTACGCCACGGGGAAGGGCGTGGTGCTCGTCGCCGCGGCTGGCAACCATGGCGCGGCGAACTACCTGACGGAGCACGTGACGCCCGCCTCCTGCAGGGGCGTCATCGCCGTGAGCGCCAGCACCCAGTCCGGTGGCATGGCGTCCTGGAGCAACAAGGGAAGCCGCGTTGACGTGATTGCGCCCGGCGGCTTCGCCAGCGGAGGCCTGTATGGCCAGGGCATCGGCTGCCCTTACGACCCCGACCTGGACCCCTATGTCAGCGGCACCGACCAGGTCCTGTCGACCTGGGCCACTGGCAAGCCTGTGTCGGCGCTGACCTCGGGTGACTACTGCTACCGCTACCTTGCGGGGACGTCCATGTCCGCGCCGCATGTCGCGGGTATCGCCGCGCTGATTCTGTCGCAGAAGCCCTCCCTGACGCCCGGCCTGGTCGCCGCGCGCATCAAGCAGACCGCGACGCCCGTCTCTGGCTGCGCCGGCCACTGCGGGACCGGCCGCGTCAACGCGGCGGCGGCCATCTACACCAACCTGCCGTCACTCCCCACCAAGGGAATCTGGTGGAACCCGGCGCGCTCCGGCAACTCCCTCGACATCCAGCACGTCGCCTCCGACCGGCTCTACGTCACATGGTTCACGTACACAGCGGTGGGGACCCCCATCTGGTACATCAGCCACTTGAACGCGGAGCCCGGGGAGTGGCGAGGTGACTTGCTGCGGACCTCGTGGAATGGCGCCAGCGCGACGACCTCCGTCGTCGGCACCGCGCGGCTCATCCTCAGCGGCGGACAGTGGCGCTACTACTGGACGATGGGAGGTCTCTCCGGCAACGAGCCCATCCAGCCGTTCGTGTTCGCCAGTGGCGCCCCTGCCATGAACCTGACTGGCACCTGGTTCGACCCGTCGCAGCCCGGCTGGGGCGTCACCTTCGCCAGCCAGGGCACGCTGCACGTCGCCAACGTCACCGTCTACCAGGGGAGCAGCCCGGTGTGGCTCCAGGGCGTGGTGAACAGCAGTGGCACGTCACTCTCCTTCCCCATGAGCTACATCACCGGGAACAACCTGTGCCCTGGGTGCTCCGGAACGCCGTCCGTGAACTCGACGCCCGCGGGGACGTTCACCATCAACGGCGCGGCGGGCATTCCGAGCGCCATGCCGTCCTCCCTGAACATGAGCTTCCCCGGCGGGGCGTGGAGCCGTCCCTCCTTCCCGCTCCATCGGCTGACCGGCCCGTAGCGCGCCGCGAGGCACCGTGCCGAGCCTCGCGTCGGCACGGTGCCCGATGCCCGCGCAGACGCCCCCTGGACGCCCGGCGGCCCTGGTTCCCCAGCGCATGTGTGTCCGTCTTGCGATATCCACTGAGCGCATGACGAACGCCCTTCATGCGGTGCGTGGCCTCGGCGCGGCCCTGGCGCGGGGACTGTTGGTCGCCAGCGTGGGAGTCGGACTGCTGGTGAGTGGGTGCAAGTCAGCCTCGCCCCCTCCACCGCTCGCGCCTGACGCGGGTGCACTCGCGTGGGTGCGCATTCCCGCCTCCGATGCGCGCGTGCAGTACCTCGGCCGGACGTACCGCTCGGATACCGGCGTCGTCTTCTCCCACCCCGGAGTGACGATCCGAGCCCGCTTCTGGGGAGACGCCGTTCGGATGGAGCTCCACGACGCGGGCCAGGGTGGCGAGGTGGGGACCACCTACTTCGATGTCGTGATTGACGGGGCGCCCGCGCGACAGCTCGCGGTGAGCCGCCATCAGTCCAGCTACCTGCTCGCCACCAACCTGGAGGTGGGGCTGCACACGGTGGAACTCATCAAGCGCACCGAGTCCCTGGTCGGCCACAGCGAACTGGTGGCGCTGGAGGTCCATGGCGAGCTCCGGGAGCCGCCCGCCCGCTCGGGACTCCGGATGGAGTTCGTTGGGGATTCCGTCACCTGTGGCTACGGCAGCGACGTCGCCCTCATCCCGGACTCGCCCTCCTGGACCGCGCCCACCTTCACGTCGAAGAACCAGAATCCGCGGCGCACCTATGCCTGGCTCACGGCGGAGAACCTGGGCGCGGAGGCGGTGCTCATCTGCTATTCGGGCCACGGGGTGTACCGCAACCTGGACATGTCCACGTCCGGCCTGGTGCCCGCGCTCTACGAGCTCGCGGTCCCCGGCCACGGCGTCGCCTGGGACTTCTCTGGCGCGTCGCCCGATGTGATTGTCGTCAATGCGGGGACCAACGACACGTTCGCCGGGAGCGGCACCGACGCCTACTTTCCGGACGAAGCGGCCTTCAAGTCCGCCTACCGCGCGTTCCTCACGCGGCTGCGGACGCTCCACCCGCGCGCCCATCTTGTCTGCACGTTGGGGAGCATGTCGGACGGCCACAAGCAGCTCGAGCAGAACGGCACGATGACTTCGGTCCATGTCGGTGACTGGATCACCGAGCTCGTCGCAGAGCGACAGCAACAGGGAGACGCCCGCGTCTACCGGCACGTGATGGCCGTGCAGAATCCCAACGTGGACGGCGTGGGCGAGGACTGGCACCCGTCGGCGGCCACACACCAGAAGATGGCGGAGGCACTGACCCGGTTCATCCAGGACGTCGTGCGGCCCTGAGCGGCTTCGTGCGCCGCGAGCCGCCACGCATGTGCGTCTCATAGCGCCGCCATGCGCAGGAACAGGCACCTTGGCGCATGACGCGAAGAGGTGCCTGCGGCAACGCCGCTCGTCTATCATCGGGCCATGCCCACCCATGAGACGAAGGCCACCGCCATCAGCGGGAAGGAAACGACTGTTCCGTTGCTTCCCTGCGTCTCGGCTGACGAAACGTTGGCGTTCTACCAGGCGCTCGGCTTCACCGTGACGTACCAGATGACCAAGCCGTACCTGTACCTGGCGTTGCGCTGGAGAGACATCGAGCTGAACTTCGGCAAGGCCGCCAAGAGCCTGGACCCGAACGAAGAGAACTCGGGTGGCTGCTTGGTCATGGTGGATTCGGTGGAGCCCTACCACCGGACCTTCACGGACGCGCTGCGCGCGAAGTACGGCAAGGTGCTGGCCACGGGCAGGCCTCGCATCACCCGGTTCAGGCCCGGCCAGAGCCGCTTCTCTCTGATTGACCCCAGCGGCAACAACATCGTCTTCATCCAGCGCGATGAACCGGAGGACCTGGAGTACGGCGGCTCCGCGAAGCTCACGGGCCTGGCGAAGGCCATCGACAACGCGCGCATCCTGCGTGAGTTCAAGAATGACGACAAAGCCGCCGCGCGGGCGCTCGACATCGGACTCGCCAGGTATGAAGCGGAGGCGCCCGTGGTGGACCGGGTTCGTGCCCTGGCCGCCCGGATGGAGCTGGCGATTGCCCTGGGGGATGCCACGACGGGACGTGCCTTGAAGCAGCAACTGCAGGCCTTGCCCCTTCCCGAGGAGGCCCGGAGCCAGTTGTCGGACGAGCTGAAGGCCGCGGAGCGCCTGGAGGACTGGCTCGCCCGAACCAGGCCCGAGCCAGCGCCGTCCCAACGCACAGGCTCCCCGCGGCGGCGGCGCTAACGTTGGAAGCCGCGCGCAAGCCCCCTCGCGCGCGGCCTCAATCCGCGTCGACGCCAGCGTCGGGGTTCCCCGAGCCGCCCCGGCCTTCCCTGAACCCCTGGGCTGCCTCACGGGCCGCGCCATGGGCTTCCTTCGCGGCCTTCCGGGCGCCTTCCTGAACCTCCTTCGTCGCCTCCCCCACTTCACGCCCCACCTGCCGCGAGTTCTCCCGCGCGGACTGATCATTGCACCCGGTGAACGCCGCGAGCGACGCCCCCAGGCCCACCAGCGTGAGCCACTTCCAACCCTTGCCTTGCATTGCACGCCTCCTTGGCTCTTGGTGCGTTCGCACCTTCCATCCGCAAGCCAAGGTAGTCACGCTCCCGCGGTGCGGCTGCCCGGGGGTCGAGCGCTCCCCGGGTGCGCCCAGGCAATGGCATCCAAGCCGGCATGTATGGGAGAAAACTGTCGGCGCGCCTTCTGGCTGGAAGCTGACAATTAACGGCGCCTAGGCTCCGTTCATGGACCTCATCGTCGAGAACGGCCTCGTATTCGATGGTCTGGGCAATCCCCCGCGCAAGCTCCATGTGGGCATCCGGGGAAACACCGTCACCACGCTTTCGGAAGCACCGATTCCGCGCGCCCCGCATACGCGCGTCATCGACGCCACCGGCCACTGGGTGACACCGGGCTTCATCGACTGCCACACGCACTACGACGCGGAGGTGGAGCTGGCGCCCTCGCTGTCGGAGTCCGTGCGACACGGCGTCACCACGGTGCTGATGGGAAGCTGCTCGCTCAGCCTCGCGCTGGGCACGCCCGAGGACCTGGCGGACATGTTCTGCCGCGTGGAGGCCATTCCCTACGAGACGGTCCGGTCGCTGCTGGAGGAGCGCAAGACGTGGAACACGCTCGGCGACTACCTGACGCACCTGGAGCAATTGCCGCTGGGCCCCCATGTCGCGTCCTTCCTGGGGCACTCCGCGCTGCGAGCCCACACCATGGGCCTGCACCGCAGCCTGGAGCCCGGCCTGCGCCCACGGGAGGACGAGCTGCGCGCCATGGAGTCCCTGGTGCGCGAAGGGCTCGAGCTCGGCTACGTGGGCCTGTCCATCATGACGCTCAAGTGGGACAAGATGGGCGGCTCGCGTGACATCCGCAGCCGCCCCCTGCCGTCCACCTATGCCCGCTGGAGCGAATACCGCCGCCTGACGCGGCTGCTCCGCGAACGAGGCCGTGTCTTCCAGGGCGTGCCCAACATCAGCACCAAGGTGAACGTGGTGCTGTTCTTCCTGGAGAGCATCGGGTTGTTCCGCCCGAGCCTCAAGACGACCGTCATCTCGATGATGGACACGCGCGCCAACCGGGGCATCCACCGCCTCATCGGCGTGCTGTCCCAGGTGGCCAACCGGCTGCTGGGGGCGGACTTCCGGTGGC
The DNA here is from genome assembly GCF_013116825.1 of Myxococcus xanthus. GTDB lineage: Bacteria > Myxococcota > Myxococcia > Myxococcales > Myxococcaceae > Myxococcus > Myxococcus xanthus_B. The sequence continues at coordinate 1,271 of NZ_JABFNS010000182.1, read as the reverse complement.
AGGCCCTGCCCGAAATCTTCGACCTCTGGGCGGACGGCATCGACCTGGTCGTCTTCGAGGAGTTCGGCGCGGGCGCCGCCGCCCTCCACCTCCAGGACGCCGCCTCACGCGCGGGGCTGCTGCGAACGCCGGAGTATCGCAGCCGCTTCCGCCGCGAGTGGACGAACCGCTTCCTGCCGCGGGCCTTCCACCGGGACTTCAACGAGTCACGCATCCTCCAGTGCCCCGACGCCAGCGTGGTAGGCAAGTCCTTCGCCCAGGTGGCGAAGGAGCAGGGGCGTGACGCGGTGGACGTCTTCCTGGACCTCATCTCCACCCACGGAGACGCCCTGCGCTGGTACACGGTGATGGCCAACGACCGGCGCGAGGAGCTGGAGCGCATCTGCCGGCATCCGGACATCCTCATGGGCTTCTCGGACGCCGGGGCGCACCTGCGCAACATGGCGCACTACAACTTCCCCCTGCGGCTGCTGCGGCTGGTGCGCGAGGCGGAGAAGCGCGGCGAGCCCTTCATGAGCGTGGAGCGCGCCGTCCACCGGCTGACCGGAGAGCTGGCCGGGTGGTTCGGCCTGGATGCGGGCGTGCTCGCGGAGGGCCGCCGCGCGGACCTGGTGGTCATCCAGCCTGAAGGCCTGGACGCGAAGCTCGACCAGGTGGCCGAGGCGCCCATGGAGAACTTCGGGGGCTTCGTCCGCCTGGTCAACCGCAACGACGCCGCGGTGAAGGCGGTGCTCATCTCCGGGCGCGAAGCGGTGAATGAAGCCGGCGTGTCACCGGCCCTGGGCCGCGAGCGCGGCTTCGGCGGCGTGCTGCGCGCCCGGGCCTGAGGCTCGGAGCACGCCGGACCTGGAATCAAGGCGTGGTGGCCCGCTGCTGCGCCAGGACTGTTGGGCGCCCATCTCTCCCAGGCTGCCCACGGTCCTGGTGGGCGCTGCGCTCTTGACGCCATGCCCTCATCTTTCGTCGCATCTGGCGGTGAAACATCGGCGAACCGGGCCCCGGTCCACGGAACTTCACGGAGGAAAGTCGAGCGTCGCCCGGACCGCATCGTGGTCCGAGCCTCCCGCGCGCAGCACCTTCGCACCGGTCAGGCGAAGTTCGCGGCCAAGGACATGGTCGATTTCGACGACGCTCGGGAGGACTGATAGCGCAGTTCATCTGGGCTGAGCGACGGAGTAACCGCAGTAGGCGAACCAGCCTGCTGCGTCGCTTGGGGAGATGGCCGCCAGAGCGAGCTTTATGCCCTGGTGCAAGGCGGAGCGGGTCCGCAG
>NZ_JABFNS010000181.1 GCF_013116825.1 Myxococcus xanthus | reverse complement strand
GGCATCGGGGCTCCTTGGGGGAGGGGAATCGGCGAGCATACCCGACCTCGGGAGCGTTCATCGCGCCACTGCCCGGCAGTCGCGGGTGGCGGTGGACGCAGGGCGCGTCTACGTTGAGCGCATGACGCATGCGGTTTCCGAGACGTGGACACTGCCCTGGCGGGGCCTGGGGTTGAGCAGCAACCTGAGCGTGGCGGACGTGCCGCAGCCCTACCGCTTGCTGGACGAGTCACCGGGCCTCTTCGACTACGTCGAGTACAGCGCGCCGCTCTCCCTGGAAGAGTCGAAGGCGCACGCCTCGCTGTTCCCGGAGATGTGGCGCCGCCGCCAGGACGTCCCGGTGCTCTTCCATCCCGTCCACCTCAACCTCTGGGGGCCCGCGCTGGAGCCCGTTCAGGCCTTGAAGGATCTGGACGCCCACGCGCGCGCCGTGGAGAGCCCCTGGGTGGGCAACGACGTGGGCTGGTGGCACGTGGATGGGCAGCCCTTCCCGGGCTACCTCTACTTCACGCCGCCCTTCAACGAAGCGGGCCTGGAGGCGTGCGTGTCCCACGCGCTCCATGTCCAGCAACACCTGTCCGTGCCGCTCGCGCTGGAGAACCCCGCGGTGCTCGCGCGGCGCGGGCAGTGGCATGTGCTCGACTTCATGGCGAAGCTGCACGCGCGCACTGGGGCGCCGCTGCTGCTCGACCTGGGGCACCTGCTCAGCCATCAGCTCTCCGCTGGTCTGCCGCTGCACACGGGGCTGGACGGCTTTCCGCTCGACCAGGTCATCGAGCTGCACATCGCCGGAGGCGTGGTGACGCACCGGGGGCCGCGCAGCTTCTATGTGGATGACCACACGCAGCCGGTGCGCGAGGAGCTGTTCGACCTGCTGGCCTCGTTGATTCCGCGCTGCCCCGCGCTGCGCGCCGTCACCTTCGAGGGGGATGGCCACCCGCCCGAGGTCGCCCGGATGTCCTTGCGCCGCCTGCGCCAACTGGTGCCCGCGGGAGCGCGCCCGCCGCTGACCTGGCGCGTACCGGCGGGTGTCGCGGCCGTGCCTCCACTCACGGAGTGCAGCCAGCCCTGGGCCTTGTTCGACGCGGGTTACGCCGCTGCGCCCGCGGCCTCCGTGGAGGACGAAGCGGGCACGCTGGCGGACCAGGACTTCCGCCTGGCCGTGGTCGCGGAGGTCCTAGACCGCGATTGGCCCCTCACGCGGTTGTTGCTCGCGGGCACGCGGGAGGGGTTGGCGGCCTTCACCGGTTCGAAGGAGTACCGGAAGCTCTTCGACTCCGTGGCGCGGACGCCCGGTCAGTCCTTCGCGTCCTGGGCCATGCGCCGCCTGCGCGAGTCACCGGATGAGGGGGCGTCGGCGGCGCTGACGCTGGAGATGCTGCTTCCGTCGCTGTTCACGCGGCGGGTGCCCGCCCCCGCGCCGGGGCAGGTGGGGCTGATGGAGGACGTGCGGGTCGGGTCACTTCCCGTGGACCTGTCCGAACTGGTCCACTCCGCCCGAGCCGTGCGCCGGCACCTCACGGCCCGTGCGTGGGCGTCTGGCACGTTGGAGCTGTCCGGCTTGGATTCGCTGAACCAGGTGGCGCGCCGGCCCGGCCCCGGGCCCTGGTCCTTCGTCGCTCGGCGCAGGGCGGGAGGACCGGAGGTGATGTCGGTGCCCTCGGTCTTGGGTGAATTCCTGGGAATGCTCGCTGTGCGGCCCATGGCGGAGGCGGAGGTAGCCCCTGGGGTGCTGGAGGCGGCGAGGGCGCGAGGGCTGATCCGCCAGGGATAGCGGGAAGAATTGTCCAGGATTGGACCGAACCCTTGCGCTGGTCGTCCTGGTAAGATACGTCGCGCCCACATGGCGTCCCCCCTCGTCGTCGGAATCGCGGGCGGCACCGCGTCCGGCAAGACCACCGTTGCCCGCAAGGTACGCGAGGCATTGGCCGATTGCCGCGTGGCCTTCATCGATCAGGATTCATACTACCGGGACTTGAAGGACCTTCCGCTGGCGGACCGGCGTGAGGTGAACTTCGACCACCCGGATGCCTTCGACAGGGAGCTGCTGGTTCAGCACCTGCAAGCGCTGAAGTCCGGTCAGCCCATCCAGAAGCCCGTCTACGACTTCGTCACTTCGTCGCGCACGCCGCAGACGAAGCAGGTGGACCCCGGCGACATCATCCTCATCGAGGGCATCCTGGTGCTCCACATGAAGGAGGTCCGGGATGAGATGGACGTGAAGATCTACGTCGACGCGGACGACGACCTTCGCATCCTCCGGCGCCTCACCCGCGACATCAAGGACCGCGGCCGCGACTTCGACCACGTGGTGAGCCAGTACCTGCGCCACGTGCGGCCCATGCACATGGGCTTCGTCGAGCCGTCCAAGCACTTCGCGGACATCATCATCCCGCATGGCGGCAACAACGAGATTGCCATCGGCATGTTGGTGGGCGCGCTTCGCGGCAAGCTCTCTGGCGCCGCGAATCGGGACTAGTCAGCACCGCCGCAGGAAGTCGCTCAGCGGGCCATGGAGCCGCTCCGCGTCCTGGAGCAGTGCCGCGTGGTCCCCGGGCCCCGGCAGCTCGAGGAAGCGGGCGCTCACGCCCGCGGCGCTCAGCAGGTGGTAGGTGTCACGCACCCGGTTCACCGGGGCCATGGCATCCGAAGTGCCCGTCACCAGGAGCACCCGCGCGCGGATTCGCGAGAAGCCGTCCGACACGTCACTGCCCGCGTACGCCGAGCACAGCGAGGCCCAGGACACCGCGTCGAAGGCGTCCGCGAAGGCGTCCGCCTCCGCCTCCAGGGCGGCGCGGGCCGCTTCAGGGGCCGGGTACGCGGAGGCCAGGAACTCACGCCCGCAGAGCAGCTTCAGGAAGTCCAGACGCAGCTTGCGCATCGTCTTTCGCGGCGGCGCGTCCAGCGCGTAGAGGCCGTCCCGGTAGTCAGGGTCCGCGCGCAGCACCTGCCAGGACAGGCCCAGCTTCTCGCGCACGCCTTCGGGCAGCGCGCGCGCCGCGCCGATGGCCACCACGCCCTCGGCCAGGTCGGGGAACAGCGACGCCAGTCGCAGCGCTACATGGGCGCCCAGGCCCACGCCCACCAGCGCGCGCACCTTCGTCAGTCCCCGTGCGCGCACCGTGGCCGACACGGCGCGCGCCATGTCCGGCACCGTGAGCGGCGGCAGCTCGAGCCCCCAGCGTTCACCCGACGCGGGGTTCACCGTCGCGGGTGACGTGCTGCCGAAAGGACTGCCGAGCAACCCGGGAGAGAAGACGGGGGTGATGGCGGGGTCCAACGCGAGGTTCGCCCCCACCAGGGCGCGTCCCCAGCCGGAGGGCTGGTATGCCGAATCCTCCGGCGGGCCCAACGCGAGGTGCGAATGCGCGAGGTCGTGCAGCAACACCACCGCTTTGCCGTCTGATGGTTCTCCGTAGGCCGCCCAGGCCACCTGGGGATTGCCCAGCAGCTCTCCTTCCTCCAAGGGAAGGGGCGTGGTGAACAGGTGGGTCCCGGTGGCCTGGATCACGTTGGGGATTTTTCATATCACTGCCGGGACAAAGGCACAGGAGACTGCCGCGTGAAGCGCTACTTCGGAGTCATCGTCATCGTCGCGGGTGTGCTGCTGGCCGCCGTCATGAGTTATCGCAGCGCGAGCGGTCGCGCGCTGGAGGCTCAGCGGGATGCGGATCAGCAACGGATTCACGCGGAGTACCTCGAACGCGTGGGCTGGATGCGCGCCAACCCGGACGAGGCCAGCTACCGTGATGAGCTGAAGCCCTTCTTCAAGAACTACTTCGAGCAGGTGGATGCGCACCTGACTCGTTTCAAGGGGAACACGAAGTTCGACGACTATCTCCTGGAGCTGGAGAAGCGCGAGGAGAGCGGCGCGAAGGATGACCGCGCGAAGGACCGCAAGGCCTTCTACGAGTACACGCGCAAGACGTTCGACAGCATGCGCGAGGGCCGTTACCGCCCGGTGTGGACGGCCACAGACAAGGGTATGCGCCTGGACATCGTCTCCTCCGACGTGGTGATGGTGCTGGGCAAGCCGCAGATCCGCCTGCAGTTGGCGGTGTGGGGCGCGCAGCGCGTGCTCAAGGATGACGGCAAGGTGCTGAAGATGATGACCAGCGCCACGTTCGACACGGTGTGGAAGCTCACGGACGCGAAGGGGAAGCTGCTGGGCGAGATGCGCGGCGCCGACCCGTCCATGAAGATTGACCACCCGGAGCGCTTCGTCCAGGCGTTCCCCCCGCAGATGGTGTTGGGCCATTACGACCTGGACCTGATCCCGAACGAGGTGGCGAAGGTGGAGATGACCATCAACCTCTCCTCCAGCGCGGCGTCGGGCGGCACCGCGGCGTCCACCTACGTGTGGAAGCTGGACGTGCCGTCGGAATGGAAGCTCGGCGCTGGCGAGTCCTGGGAGGGCGCCACCCAGGAAGAGCGGCCCGAGGAGGAGATCGACCCGTCGAAGGCCGCGGCCAACTAGGCCCTCGCGGGGGCTACTCCACCACCGTGAAGTGAGAGCCGAGCCGGTACGCGGACAGCGTGCCGGCGTCGTCCAGGAAGTAGAGGTTGAGGCGCACGTCGGCCTGGATCGCGACGAGCCCCACGCCGGCCTGGACCTCCGCGAGCACCTGTCCGCCGCGGGGGTCCACGGCGCGGACGCGCTCCCCTGGCACCAGCGTGATGTCGCGCGCGGTGTGGGCGGGGAGCGCGTTGATGAGCGGCTCGCCCGCGGCGCCCACGCGCCAGTCCACCGTGCCGGATGCGGCCACCCGGGCGGCGGCGCCCGAGGCGCTCGTCACCACGACCGCGCGGGGGAGGGGCGCCAACGCAAAAGGGCCAGGGCCCAGATTGAGCGGGCGCTCCCAGAGGCGCCGGCCCTTCGCGTCCAGGCAGAGCAGCATGCCTTCGCGCTCGCGCTCTCCGGCGATGAACACCCGCGAGCCCATGGGCAGCGGCGCGGACAGGTGGGACAGGTTCGGCTCATACGTCCACACGGATTCGCCGGTGTGCGCGTCCGCGAGCAGCACGGCCCAGTGCGAGCCGCGGCCCAGCATGGCCAGGAAGCGCCGGCCCCAGGCCACCGGGGGGCCGTGGAACGGCATGGGCGCGCGCATGCGGTAGCGGACCTGTCCATCTTCCAGGTCGAGCCCATAGAGGTAGCCCGAGTCCGTGCCCACCAGCGCGCGGTGTCCCTGGGTGGCCAGCCAACTGCGCTGGGTGCGCGGCGGCGCCAGGCGCCAGACCTCGCGGCCCGTGGCCTCCGCGAAGGCCACGACGGTGCGGTCCTCGGACAAGGTGAGCAGCAGGCCGTCCTTGCGCAGCAGCAGCGGGCCCAGCGGGATTCCGTCGTGGTCATGCAGCCAGCGCGCGCCACCGCCCCGGCCCGTGAAGCCGTAGACACGCGCGATGTCCGCCGCCACCGCGTGGCCATCCGCCGACGCGGCCACGCCCAACGCCGCGGCGCGCTTCCACAACAGCTCTCCGTCCTTTCGAGAGAACGCGGAGGCCAGGTGCGGCGCGCAGTACACCGGTCCGTGCCGGCCCAGCAGCAGCCGCGACTCCTCCGCGTCCGGCAGGCCGCGCTTCTCCCACAGCTTCGCGAAGCGCAGCCGGCGCAAGCGGCCGGGGACCTTCAACGGCCGTGAGGTGCCCTGGCCCGTGGCCCGGGCCTTCTTCTCGCGGGCCGCGCCTTTGGCCTCGGGGGGCTGCACGGGGCCTCGCAGGTGCGAAAGGCCCTCGCGGCAGCGCTCCGCCAGCTCCATCCGGTACGGGTTGGCCACCAGCGCGTGGTCGGCCTCCGCGAAGGCCGCGGCCAGGGACTCGCCCAGATGGAAGAGGGCGGCGGCGAGCGCGGTGCCCGCGAGCGGGAAGGGCGTCCCGGTGCGTCCGGCCTTCGCCTGGCCCGACTTCAGGTCGACCAGGAGTGAAGGCTTCGCGCCCGCGGGCGCCAGTTCGAAGCGGCTTTCGCCCAATTCCACGGCGCGCGCGAGCTCCCCCGCCAGTCGCGACAGCTCCAGCGCCGTCAAGAACGGCGGGCCGGGGACGCGCCAGGCCTCGGGCTTGCCGGGCAGCGACAGCCAGACCTCGCCCGCGGCCAGCAGGGGCGCAAGCAGCCCGGCCGTTCCCCGCGCGGCGCCACGGCTCATGGGCGCCCCGGCGTCCTTGAGTTCGAAGCCGAAGCCCGGGACTTCCGTGGGCTCCACGCGCCGGGGGGCGGGCCGGGCCGGCGCCTCGTCAGGAGGGCGGGCGGGCCGGCTCAGGCCCTTCAGCGGCTCCTTGAGGGCCTGCCCCACGGTGGTGGCGAGCGCCTTGGGCCCAGCCCGGGTGACGTCGGCGAGGAATCGCTCGCCGGCCTCCCGGACCGCCTCCACCAGCTCCTCCAGCTCCACCCGGACGGGCGGGCGCATCAGCCGGGCAGGGCGGGAGAGGTTCGCCACCAGCAGCTCCACCTCTGGCCCCATGCGGCGGAGCACCAGCTCCAGGTGGGCCTCGGGCAGGGAGACCTGGGCCAGTTTCTGACGCCCACCCGCGAGCGCCGCAACTGAGCGCACCAGGGAGGGGACGACTTCTGCTAGAGACTCCTCCACGGCCCCGGACAGAAGGTCCACCCCGTCCAATTCCAGTGCGATGGAATCGAGCGGGGATGCCGCGGGTTCGCGTTTCCAGCGCTGTCCGATGCGTATGCGGGTCATCTTGCGTTCGTTGACAAGCCAGTTTAGCGATGGCTAGCATCCGCCGCCTATACGGACCTACATTTTTGTAACCGTTCGGAATTCCTGGGGAATACTCGATGACATTCTACGAGGCCGCGCTCCGCATCCTGGAGAGCGAAGGTCGTCCCCTCCACTTCCTTGAAATTACCGAGAAGTCCATCCAGCAGAGCCTGCTCTCCCACGTGGGCAAGACGCCTGAGGTGACGATGCTGTCGCGCCTCGCAGCCATGGCGCGCCGCACGCGGGATCGCAAGGTACTTGTGACGGCGAAGGATACCTTCGCGCTGGTTGACTGGTCGATTCCCGAGGACGTCGAGGCACTGGCTCAAACCGGAGTGGTGGAGCCGCATCCTGAAGAAGAGCTGCCGCCGCTGCGTCCGCCGGAGCGTCACCCGGAGCCGCGCACGGACAACGTGCGGGTCGCGGGCCGTGGCAGCGACCGCAAGCGCCGCCGCGACGAGGAAGAGGAGCGTGGCGGTCGCCGCAAGCGCTTCCCGCCGTTGCCCGAGGTGGTGTTCGAGATCCTCAGCGAGTCGGACATCGGGCTGCGCACCGAGCAGATCATCGAGCGCGCCCGGGTCAAGGAGCTGTGCGCCGAGGACACCACGGTGGAGGCGGTGCTCACCGCGCTGCTGGAGGACAACCAGCGTCGCATCGACGCGGGCCGCCGGCCGCAGTACGCCTTCAGCAAGGACTCTGGAGAGGTGTCGCTGGAGCGCGCTGGCGCCCCGAGCGAGGCCCCGCCGCTGGAGCTCCAGGCCGCGTTCGCGCAGGCGCTGGGCATCCCGCTGGAGGCGGGCCGTCCGGTGCTGGGCAAGCCGGCTGCCGCGGGCGAGGCCCCCGCGGATGCCGCGCTGGTGTCCACGCTGCGCGCCGCGCTCAAGGACGCGCGCCGCTCCGTGGCGCGTGGGCTGCGCAAGCGCCTGGGTGAGCTGGACGTCGGTACGTTCGAGAAGTCCGTCGTGAAGATGATGCACGGCCTGGGCTTCCGCGAGCTGAAGGTGGCCAAGCGGTCCAAGGAAGGGCCCTTGCTCACGGCGCGCAAGCGCGAGGGCAGCGTGGAGCTGCGCTACGCGGTGCGCATGCTGAAGGGCGCCCCCGGCATCGACCGCAAGTCGGTGCAGGAGCTGCGGCGTGACCTGGGCCACTACTCGGCGCAGGTGGGCCTGTTGGTGAGCGCGGGTGACGTGCGCGGTGACGCGCGCACCGAGGCGCAGGCCAATGGTTCGCTGGTGATGCTCTGGTGCGGTGACGCGCTGGGCGAGAAGTTCCTGGAAGCGGAGACGGCCGTCTCCGTCACGCAGGTCGCGCTGTACGAGGTCGACGAGAAGTTCTTCGAGGCCGCGAAGCTGGATGCCGAGGAGGCCCAGAAGCGCCGCGAGGAGCGTCAGCGCGAGAAGCAGGCCCGGGAGGGCGAGGAGCCCACCGAGGCCGCGGCGCCGGCGGAGCGCGAGCGTCCGCGTGAGAAGCGCCGCCGTGAGCGTGAGTCGCGCGAGGCCCGTGAGGCTCGTGAAGCCGAGGCCACCGCGGGGGCTTCCACGGAGGAGGCTTCGGCTGCTCCCGCCGGGGAGGCGCGTGAAGCCGCTCCAATTCCGGCCGCGCCGGTCCTGCAGGGCCGTGAGGACGAGGAGGAGGGCGACGACGAGGACGGGGAGGATGACGACCTCGAGGCCGCCAGCGCTTTCGTGGGGGGTGTGCGTCCCGATGGCACCCCCGCGGAGGCTGGTGCCGAAGGGGCACAGGGTGACCGCAAGCGTCGCCGCCGTCGTCGCCGGGGCCGTCGCGGTCGTGGCAGCCGCGCGGGTGAGGCCGGCGCCACCGGAGCTCCTGCTGAGGCCGGGGCTGTTGGAGAGGCCGCCGCCGCGGGTGAGGCAGGCGCTTCGGTTGCGGGCGAGGCGGGTGCCTCCGTTGCTGCCGCCGCTGACGAGGCCGGAGCCTCGGGTGCGGGCGCTGGCGGAGATACGGTTGCCGGGGGCGTCGCTGGAGAGGCGGCTTCTATCGGTGCCACAGGTGTGTCGACTGCCGGAACCGGTGTGACGGGTATCGAGTCTCCTGCTGTCAGCGGTGGTGGCGAGGCACCTCCCGTCTCCGAGTCGGTCGATGCAAGCGCCGACCGTGGCGAGGGCTCGGCTGCTGCCCCAGGTGCCGTGTCGGGCGAAGCGATTGCCTTGGCGGGTGAGGGTGCCAGCTCCGAGGCCGCGTCCGGCGAAGCGGCATCCGCGTCCGTGGGCGTCGCCACGCAGGCAGATGTGTCCGGGACTGTTCCTTCCGAGGGAGCGTCATCGGAGGCTCCGACTTCGGGGCAGGCGCAGGCGGGCGTGCCGGACGGCTCGGCGGGCGAAGTGGCCCCTGGTGCCGCGACGACGACGTCTTCTGGGGTCGTGGAGGTCGCACAGCCCAGCGAGCCTGCTGCCTCTCCTGCCGACAGTGAGTCGTCCGCTGACTCGTCCGTGCCCCCCAAGGGGCCGTCCGAGGAGCGCGATAGCTGACGCGGCACTCCAGGAGGTGAGGGATTGGTCGGCGCCGTCGCTCTCCAGGTGTTACCCTGGGGAGCGATGAAGCCGGTCCTGTTGCTCGCCTCCTGCGTCGTCCTGCTGCTCGGTGCCTGCCGGTGGCAGTCGCCGCGCTACCCGGTGGCGCCGGTGGAACTCTCTGGAGCCACCCTGCGGGACAACGCCCTGCTGGGCCTGGCTCCCGAGGGCGTGGCCACGCTCTTCACCGCCGCCCTGAAGGACTCCGGCCGTTTCGAGCAGAAAGGCGCGGATGCGCCTCGTGAGGAGCGGCCCTGGCGCATGACGCTGGACGTGCCCTTCACCCGCGAAGTGCTGAAGGACGGTGACCCGCGCAGCTTCGCCGAAGTGGGGGCCAACCTGGTCCTGGAGCGCTTCGGTGGGAGTCTGCCCCAGCGCTACGAGCTGGTCGGGCTCGGAGAGGCGCCCGTCGAGGAGGACTCGCCCGCGGGACGGCAGCTGGCCATGCGCACGGCACTGGCCAACGTCCTGCGCCAGGTGACCGAGTCCGCTGTCATGCAGCTGACGGCGCTGGACCGCTCCGATGAAGCGCTGGTGCTGGACCTCAAGGCCACGGACTCGCGGGTGCGGGAGTTCAGCCTGCGCACCCTGGCGGAACGGCAGCACCCGGCGGCCGCGCCGCTGCTCATCGACCGGCTCAAGGAAGCGACCGACGCAGAGACGGTGCGCAGGACGATGGGCTCGCTCGTGGAGATGAAGGCGCGGGCCGCCGTGCCCGTGCTCATCGACCTGGCGCGTGGCCGTGACCTGGGCTTTGTGCAGGAGATTGTCTTCGCGGTGGGTGAAATCGGTGGCCCAGAGGCGGAGGCCTATCTCTACACGATGGCGCAGGGGCACGATGCGCCCGCCGTCCAGGCCGCCGCGCAACAGGCGCTGGACACGCTCTACGCATCACGTAAGCACTCACCTGCGGAGGCGCGTGGCCCCAGCCGCGCGGACTGACATCGACATGAAGCGTTCATTCGGCATGGGCGGGGCCGCGGTGCTGGCGGCCCTGGTGCTGGGCACGGGCTGTTCCAAGAACGTCGACGCGGCGGCGGGCGCGAGCGCCAGCACCGAGGACGTGTCCGCGTACTACCCGCTCGCGGTGGGCAACAGCTGGACCTACCGGCTCAACGGCCGCGACGACAAACAAGTCACCGTGGAGATTCTCAAGGAAGAGGCCGGCGTCTTCCATGACAACCAGGGCGGTCAGCTCTCGCTGGACGGCTACGGCTTGAGAGATCCCAAGCGCTACCTGCTGCGCGGTCCGGTGAGGACCGGCCACTCGTGGACGAACGTGGTGTCCGTGTCCTCCACGGAGCGCTACCACATCGTCCAGGCGGGGGAGTCCTGTAAGACGCCCGCGGGCACCTTCCCGCGCTGTGTCCAGGTGGAGGGCCGCAACCGGGCGGACGCCAAGACCACGTTGGTGAACACGATGACGTTCGCGCCTGGCGTCGGCGTGGTGCGCATCGAAATGGCCGTGGAGGCCAACGGCCAGATGGTGCCGCAGGACACCCTGGAGCTGACGGCCTGGCAGCTCCGGGACGGCGCGGCGCCGCCTTCGGGCTGATGCTGATACGGTGGAGACTCTCCACGAGGTGCCGCTGTGGCCGCCAATGCGAACGAGCAGACCCAGGAAGAGCTCATCCTGAGCTTCCTGTCGGAAAGCGGGGGCGATTACACCTCCGGTGAGGCGCTCTCCAGCAAGCTGGGCCTGTCGCGCACGGCGGTGTGGAAGCACGTGGAGGCCCTGCGCGCGAAGGGGTACCGCATCGAGGCGGTGTCCGCGCGAGGCTACCGGCTGGTGGCCGTGCCGGACCGGCTCACCTCGCTCGAGGTGGGCCCGCTGCTGGACACCCACGACCTGGGCCGCACCATCCACCACCACGACTCGCTGCCTTCCACCAACGAGAAGGCCTTCCGCCTGGCCCAGGACGGCGCCAGGCACGGTGAGGTCGTGGTGGCCGAGCAGCAGACCGCGGGCAAGGGGCGCCGGGGCCGCACCTGGGTGTCCCCGCCGGGCCTCAACCTCTACTTCTCCGCCATCCTTCGTCCGGGCCTGCCGCCCCAGCGCGCGCCAGAGCTGACGTTGGTGGCGGCCGTGGCGCTGGCGGAGTCGCTGCGCGACGCGGGCGTGGAGGCCGCCATCAAGTGGCCCAATGACGTCCACATCGACGGCCTCAAGGTCGCGGGAATCCTCACCGAGCTGTCCGCGGAACCCGAGCGCGTGCACTTCGTCATCGTGGGCGTGGGGGTCAATCTCAACTCCCAGGCCGAACACTTCCCGGAGGAGCTGCGGGCCACCGCCACGTCGGTGTCGCTGGCCCTGGGGCAGCCGGTACACCGGGCTCGCTTCGCCGCGTCGCTCTGGACGCGGCTGGAGGAGTGGCTGGACCTCTACCTGGACACGGGCTTCGACGCGGTGCGTGCCCGCTGGAAGGCGCTGTCCTCCACGCTGGGGCAGGACGTGCTGGTGCGCACCGACCGGCAAGAGCTGCGGGGACGGGCCGAGGACATCGACCCATCCGGGGCGCTGCTGGTCCGGACGGCGGAGGGCTCGCTCGAGCGCGTGTTGGCGGGCGACGTGGAGCAGCTGCGCCCACGGCGGTAGAGTGCGCGGTGTGATGCTCCTGGCCATCGACGTCGGCAACACCAACACAGTGCTCGGAGTGTTCGAGGGCCGGCGCCTGCTCGACCACTGGCGCGTGGAGACCAGCACGCGCCGCACCTCGGATGAGTACGGCATCCTGCTCCGGCAGCTCTTCACCCATCGCGGCATCGACCCGATGAAGGTGACCGCGGTCGTCGTCTCCAGCGTGGTGCCGCCGCTCCAGTCCAACCTGGAGAAGATGAGCGAGCGGTACTTCCGCGTCCGTCCCATGTTCATCGGGCCCGGCGTGAAGACGGGCATGCCCATCCTCTACGACAACCCCCGGGAGGTGGGCGCGGACCGCATCGTCAACGCGGTGTCCGCCTACGAGAGGCACCACGCTGGCGTGGTGGTCGTGGACTTCGGTACCGCGACGACGTTCGACGCGGTGTCGCCGAAGGGGGAGTACCTGGGGGGCTGCATCTGCCCCGGCATCAACATCTCCATGGAGGCGCTGTTCCAGAATGCCTCCAAGTTGCCGCGCGTGGAGTTCGCGCGGCCGCCGCATGTCATCGGGCGCAACACCGTGCACTCCATGCAGGCCGGGCTCGTCTACGGCTACGTGGGCATGGTGGACGGCATCTGCGCCCGCATGCAGGCCGAACTGGGTTTCCCGGTGAAGGTCGTCGCCACCGGAGGGCTCGCGTCGCTCGTGGCCAGCGAGTCCAAGGCCATCCACCAGGTGGATGAGTTCCTCACGCTCGAGGGCCTGCGCATCATCTACGGAAGGAATCACGCGTCATGACCACTGCCGCTCCCAACGCCGTCCCGGCGCCGCCTCCGGGCTGTCCCTTCGATGCGGAGTTCCTGCCGCCCAACCTGCGCAAGCACGTGGACCCCGCTGCGCCGGTGCCGCTGCGGATGATGGCGGCGAAGTCGCTCATTCCGCTCAGCCCCTCCGACATGGTGGGCGCGCTCTACATGCTCACGTTCGACCCGGACGCGAACGTGCGCGAGACGGCCGCGAAGACGGCCGCGGGGCTGCCGGACAGGATTCTGGGCTCCGCGCTGCGTGACGAAGAGGTGCAGCCGCAGGTGCTCGGCTTCCTCCTGGGGCTCGTGAAGGGCAACGAGGCCTACGCGGAGATGCTGGTCCTCAACGCCAGCACGCCGGACGACGCGGTGGCGGACGTGGCGAAGGACTGCGGCCCGAAGCTGGCGGAGATCATCGGGCAGAACCAGCTCCGCCTGCTGCGCCACGAGGACATCCTCCGGAACCTCTGCGCCAACGCGAGCGCGCCGGTGTCGCTCGTCGACAACGTCTGCGACTTCGCGGTGCGCAGCGGGCTGACGCTGGTGGACGTGCCGCAGATGAAGGCCGCGCGCGTGCGCGTCTTCGGCCCCGAGGCCGCGGAGGCGCCGCCGCCGCAGGGCCCCACCGCGGAGGAGGTGCTCCAGGAGTTCCAGGAGGCCGCGGACGAGTCCGCCGCGCCCATGGAAGAGGGCAAGCGCCTGACGCTGGCCCAGCGCGTGATGCGCATGTCCATCGCGGAGAAGATCAAGCTGGCCACGCTGGGCAACAAGGAAGCCCGCACCGCGCTCATCCGCGAGACGAACAAGCTGGTGGCGGTGGCCGTCATCCGCAGCCCGCGCATCACCGACGGTGAGGTGCTTTCGTGCGCCGCCAACCGCGCGATGATGGATGACGTGCTGCGCGTCATCTACAACAACCGCGAGTGGACGAAGAACCACAAGGTGAAGATGGCGCTGGTGAAGAACCCCAAGGTCCCGCTCACCGTCACCATGAAGTTCCTCAACTCGTTCCGCGACGCCGAGCTGAAGGACCTCAGCCGCGACAAGAACGTGCCCGCGGCCGTGCAGGGCTTCGCGAAGAAGCTGCACGAGAAGAAGACGACCCCGAAGAAGCAGGGGTAGGGGCTGGCAGTGCCCCGGGCACGGCGGGCCCGGGGCGCGCGGCTCGTACGGCTAGGCCGCGGCTTCGCTGGCGTCGTCCGCCACCGAGGACGCGGGCTCGTCCAGGAGCTGCTGCGCGATGACGAGCGCCTTCTTCGTCTTCTCGCGCAGCTTCTCCTCGCTCTTGATGCGCGCGTAGAGGCGCGTCACGCGCTCCTCGTTGCGGGCCGTGGCGGCCTCCAGCTCGGCGATGCGTCCGCGCAGCTCGTCGGCCTCCGCGCTGGCGCGGCTGCCCTGCTCGGACAGCTCCACCTGGGCCTGGCCCAACTGGACGCGCAGATCCTCGGCCTCATGCTGCGCGGCCTGGACGTCCGCCTCCAACTGCCCCGCGCGAGCGCGCAGCTCCTCCAGCTCCGCGGCGTAGGCATGCGCCTGGGCCTGGTGCTGGTCCAGCTCCGCCTGCAGCGCGGTGAGCTGCGCGGACGCGCTCCGGGCCTCTTCCTTGGCGGCGGCCAGCTGCTGGTCCACGCGCTTGCGGTCCGTGGCGAGCGACTCCGCCCGGGCGGTCAGCGTCTTGAGCTGGGCGTCGCGCTGGGCGAGCTCGGACTCGGCGGTGCTGGCCTTCTGCTCCAGCTCCAGGCTCTGGTCCTTGAGCTCGATGATCTCCTGGTCCTTCTGATTCAGCTCCGTCTTGAGGCGGAGGATCTCCTTGTCCTTCTTGTTGGCCGCGTCGCGGAGGGCGAAGGTGTCCTTGTCGTTCTTCCCCGAGGACGCCCGGGCTGTCTCCAGCTCCGTGGCCTGGCTCTCCAGCTGCGCCTCCAGGTCACGCACGCGCTCCTCGGCGTGGGACGCCACGCCACGGGAGTCGTCGAGCTCGGCCTGGAGTTCGGCCACCTTCGCGCGCAGGCTGCGCAGCTCCGCGGCGTCGGCCGCGGGCGCCACCGCGACGGGCGGCGGGGCAGGGCGGGCCGGCGCGGTGCTGGCTCTTATACAC
>NZ_JABFNS010000180.1 GCF_013116825.1 Myxococcus xanthus | reverse complement strand
CACCCTACCCGATGCGGAAGGAAAGGTGCTCACCCGCCGTGCGCGAAATGGCGAAGCTTGGCCTCCGCCCCCAGCCGGTAGGCGTAACGCAGGTCCCCCAGCAGCCGGTCCAACCGCCGGGCGGCGACGTGCCCCATCAGCCGCGAGCAGAAGCGGCGTGACAGCCGGTTCGCCTCCTCGTAGCGCCACCGCTCCTGGACGGAGAGCTGCTTGCGGTAGGACACCCGGTCGAAGAGGCGCTGGAGCAGCTCCCGTGCCCAGGCCCCCACGCCTTCACCCCACCGGTGCAGCAGGCACACCGCGAACTTGTCCACCTCCGCCTGCGCCTCCAGCTCCAGCAGCGACACCGTCCGGCCGTGGGCCGCCGTGTGGGCCACGTAGAGGAAGTGGCTCACGCCTTCGGCCAGCTGGCAGTAACCGGCCAGGTCGCTGTCCAGCACGTAACCCAGCGGACCGGATTCGTAGGGCTTGAGCCTGTCGAGCAGCGCCGGTGACAGGTAGAGGGCCAGCTCCAGCGCGTCGCCCGCCTCGTGCACCAGCAGCTCCTCGTCGGCGCGGCCGGTGCCTCCCAGTCGGGCGGCGGCCTCCGTGTCCACCACGAAGACCTCCGCCCTTGCCTCGCACGTGAAGCCGTAGATGGCCTCCAGGTGGTCCTGAACGCGGCCAATCATCCCCACCTCCGGCTAGTTGGCGAGCTGCCCCTTGGGCCGAGGCATCATCCCCGCGTCGAGCAGCACGCGCTCCAGCCGGTCACTTCCGGTGCGGACCCACGCCTCATAGACTTGCAGCACGCCGCTGGGGCCTGCCCGCACCATGCCCCGCGCGGAGATCTCCTCCAGCACCTCCACCACCTTGCGGAACTTCTCGCACAGCTCCCGGTACACCTGCGCGAAGCCCGCCGCCGGTGACAGCTCCGCCACGTGGCCATACGCCGTGCCACCCATCTGGATGTAGTAGTCCGGCCCCACCACGCCGCCCTGCAGCGCGCCGGAGAAGAAGCCCACGGTGTACAGCGACACGTCGCCCAGCCGGCGCAGCGTGCGGATGCGCTCGGCCCGCTCCTGCTGCAAGGCCTGGTGGTAGAGGATGGCCAGGGGCTCGTGGTCCTTGCGCCCGTCCTCCTCGCGGGTGAACAGCTTGTCGGTGACGGCGAACTCGGACAGCAGGTTCACCAGGTAGAACTCCGTCACCTCCGCCAGTTCTACCCGCTGCCGCCCCGTGACCTCGCCCAGAAGAGACTTGAAGAACTCCTTCAGAGACAGGGACGCCACCAGTCCACTCATTGACACCTCCCGTCATTCCCCGGGCGGACGTCGCCCGGAGGAGACCTGGGAAGCGTAGCAATCGGGTGCGGGCGCGGCAAAAGCCACTCCCAGTGATTCCAGGTACTTGCGTTAGCACTCGCCTATCGCGAGTGCCAATCCAGCGCCCCACGGCAGCCCTCCGGGCGTGAAGCCACGGGTTGAGGACGTCACGGGAAAACCCCAGCAATGCCGCGCAGTTGGCACGTTCGGGAGCGGTCGGCCAGCGTCGCTTGACGGGTCGACTTCGGTGGTTATTATCCGCCGCGCCTGGGAGTTAGCACTCATGAGGTGCGAGTGCTAACGCCCATGGGTCGCGAGGCCCTTTTTCAACCCCAAGCAGCTTTCGGTTGCCAACGGAAACGGCGCCGGAAGCGATACGTAAGGAGCAGGCCATGAAGATTCGTCCCCTGCAGGATCGGCTCATCGTCAAGCGCGTCGCCGAGGAGAACAAGACCAAGGGCGGCCTCTTCATCCCCGACACGGCGAAGGAGAAGCCCCTCGAGGGCAAGGTCATCGCCGTGGGCAACGGCAAGGTGCAGGAGGACGGCAAGGTCCGTCCGCTGGACATCAAGGCCGGCGACACCATCCTGTTCAGCAAGTACGCGGGCACCGAGATCAAGCTCGACGGCGAGGAGCACCTCATCCTCCGTGAAGAGGATGTGCTCGGCGTCATCGAGAAGTAATCCGGATTCCCCCACTCTTCCTTCAAGGAACCATCCAAATGGCGAAGGACATTCTTTTCGACGTGCGCGCGCGTGAGGCCATCCTCCGCGGCGTCAACATCCTGGCCGATGCGGTCAAGGTCACCCTGGGCCCCAAGGGCCGCAACGTCGTCATCGAGAAGAGCTTCGGCTCCCCGACCATCACCAAGGACGGTGTGACGGTCGCCAAGGAGATCGAGCTCGAGAACAAGTTCGAGAACATGGGCGCGCAGATGGTCAAGGAGGTTGCCTCCAAGACGTCTGACGTCGCCGGTGACGGCACCACCACTGCCACCGTGCTGGCGCAGGCCATCTTCCGCGAGGGCGCGAAGCTGGTCGCCGCGGGCCACAACCCGATGGACATCAAGCGCGGCATCGACAAGGCCGTGGGCGCCATCGTCGCCGAGCTGAAGAAGCTGGCCAAGCCGACCAAGGACAAGAAGGAGATTGCCCAGGTCGGTACCATCTCCGCCAACGGTGATGAGACCATCGGCACCATCATCGCGGACGCGATGGAGAAGGTGGGCAAGGAAGGCGTCATCACCGTCGAAGAGGCCAAGGGCCTGGAGACGACGCTGGACGTGGTCGAAGGCATGCAGTTCGACCGCGGCTACCTGTCCCCGTACTTCGTGACGGACCCGGAGCGCATGGAGGCGGCGCTCAACGACGCGCTCATCCTCATCAACGAGAAGAAGATCTCCTCGATGAAGGACCTCCTGCCCATCCTGGAGCAGGTCGCCCGCGCCGGTAAGCCCCTGCTCATCATCGCCGAGGACATCGAGGGCGAGGCCCTGGCCACCCTGGTGGTCAACAAGATCCGCGGCGTGCTGAACGTGTGCGCGGTGAAGGCGCCGGGCTTCGGTGACCGCCGCAAGGCCATGCTCGAGGACATCGCCACCCTGACGGGCGGCAAGATGATCGCCGAGGACCTGGGCATCAAGCTGGACACCATCACGCTCCAGGACCTGGGCCGCGCGAAGCGCCTCACGGTGGACAAGGACAACACCACCATCGTGGACGGTGCTGGCAGCCAGCAGGAGATCGAGGCGCGCGTGAAGCAGATCCGCGCCCAGATCGAGGAGACCTCCAGCGACTACGACCGCGAGAAGCTCCAGGAGCGCCTGGCGAAGCTCGTGGGCGGCGTGGCCGTCATCAACGTCGGCGCGGCCACCGAGACGGAGATGAAGGAGAAGAAGGCCCGCGTCGAGGACGCGCTCAACGCGACCCGCGCGGCCGTGGAAGAGGGCGTCGTCCCTGGCGGCGGCGTGGCCTACATCCGCTGCCTCAAGGCGCTGGACGGCCTGCAGCTGACCGGCGGTGAGAAGTTCGGCGTGGACATCATCCGCCGCGCCGTCGAGGAGCCCCTCCGCCAGATCGTCGGCAACGGCGGCCTGGAGGGCAGCGTGGTGGTGAACAAGGTCAAGGAGTCCTCCGGTCCGTTCGGCTTCAACGCCGCCACGGGCACCTACGAGGACCTGCTGGCCGCCGGCGTCATCGACCCGGCCAAGGTCAGCCGCACCGCGCTGCAGAACGCGGCGTCCGTGTCCTCGCTGATGCTCACCACCGAGGCCATGGTGGCGGAGCGTCCGAAGGAGGAGAAGGACCTCCCCGCCGGCGGTGGCATGGGCGGGATGGGTGGCATGGGCGGTATGGGCGGCATGGGCATGTAGTGCGCCCCTCACCCCGGCATCCGTCCGGGGTGACGTCCTGAACGCGGCCTCCGGCTCCCTCATGGGGACCCGGGGGCCGTCGTCTTTGCGGGCTGGGTGGCGGCACGCCTTCCTGGCCCTTACTTTGGTGAATACGAGGGAGGAGACACCCGTGAAGCCCGTGAAGATTTTTACGACCACCTACTGTGGCTACTGCGTCCGCGCCAAGGACCTGCTCAAGCGCAAGGGCGTGGATTTCGAAGAGGTGGATGTCACCGGAGACGACGACCTGCGCGCGAAGCTCGTGGAGATGAGCGGTGGCCAGCGCACCGTGCCGCAAATCTTCATTGGCGACACGCACGTCGGCGGCTACTCCGACCTGTCCCGCCTGGACACCGAGGGCCGCCTGGAGCCGATGCTCCAGGCCTGAGCATCCCAGGCAGGCGGGCAGCCGCCCTCGCCAAGGCTCCCGGCTCGCCGTGCATAGCTTTCTCTCCGTGGCACTTCACTCATCCACGGGAGGGCGGCATGGCAGGCGAAGAGCGGCAGACGGGGACCCGGGACGAGCAGTACAACCTCATCAGCGTCCTGTACCACCTGCTCAAGGGTGCCTCGACCAGTGAGGCGTACATCCGGGATGCCGAGGAAAACGGCGACCCCGAGCTCGCCCAGTTCTTCCGCGACTGGCAGGAGGAGCAGCGAAACCTCGCCGAGCGGGCCAAGAATCTGCTCGGCGCCCGCATGGCGGGCGTCTCCAGGGCGGGCACCGGCCGCAAGCGCTCGGCCCAAGCGGGCAGGCGCGGCGCGGAGTCGGTGGAGAAGCAACCCACCAACGCGAGCGTCGCATCGGGCGGCAATGACACGACGCGCGACGCCGTGGACGAGGAGCTGCTGGAGACCTTTCCCGCAAGCGACCCGCCGGCCCGCTACTGAGGCCCCATCCGGATTCCTGCGTCCTTCCGCGAGGGAGTGACGCAGGACTCTGGATTCTGGCCGAACGTTCGTCTTGTATGGGGGGTCGTGAAGCACACCGTCCCCTTCCCTTGCCCGCGCCTGATGCTGCTCACGGTGGCCATCCTGGCCGCGGCCTGCCGGAGCACACCCGTCCAGGTGCGTGGCGCCGTGCCCGAATCGCTGGGCGCGTCCGCGGTGCTCGTCCAGCCCTTCAGCTTCCAATGGGCGGAGCCTGACTGGCGCGCCGTGGAGTTGTCACAGCGGCTGGTGAACGTGGCCCTGGCGCAGACAGGTGACGCGGCCCTCTTCTTCGGCCCCACCGAGCTGCAGATGACGCGGCCCGGTGAGGACGGCGGTAACGGGCTGACGCGCGCCGTGGTGGCGGCATTGGCCGCCTACGGCGTCCGGCCTGACGGGTTGGTGGTCCTCCGCCCCTCGGCGGAGAAACGCGTCCAGTCCGGTGAACGTGAACTGATTGACACCGAGGGCTACTCGGTGGGCCAGAGCGCCACCGAGGTGGTGATGTACGTGGGCCGTGTCGAGGTCCTCCACCCCGCCACGCAAGAGGTGGTGCTGGAGGTCTTCGGGGAGGCCACCGTGAATCCCTACGCAGACATCCTTGAGGAGGGCGCGGACCCTGCTCCCGAGCTGACGAGCCTCATGGAGGAGCTCACGCGCGAAGCACTCCGCGGCCTGTCGAGCCACCTGAAGCCACTCCGCGCGCCATCCCCCGCGCTGGCCACCTCCCTGGCGTGGGCGCCGTGGGACGTGCTCGACATGGCGGCGTGGATGCTCAAGGACAGCACAGTCCTGGAATTGCCGCCGGCTTTGCAAGATGCCGAGCAGGACCCGCGCAGCCTGCGCATGCAGCGCCTGCGCTTCGCCAACCCGGACGCGAACGCCGCGCTGCTGGAAACACTGGCGTGGCGCCCCGGCGGCCTCTATGTGCGCGCCGCACCCGAGGGCGCGAAGCTCTCCGTGGGGGACCTGGTGCTCACGCTCGACGGCCGCCCCGCACTTCCCCAGACACTTGCCCGCGCACGGCTGGCGCTCGTGCCAGTCGAAGCGCGCGTTCAACAACCCTCAGGCAGGATTGTTCCACTCGTACTGCCTTGAGTTTTCCCGATGTGAAGAGGCTCGCGTCGGGCTTGCCCGCCCATGCGACTCGCACCTAAAGAGGACCCGATATGGATAGGCCCGAGGTCACCCAGACCACTCAGACGGAGCAGGAAGGCCGCACCACCCGAATCCCCATCCCCGAATGGACGGTGGAGGTGGTTGCCGGACCTGACAAGGGCAAGAAGGTGAAGACGCAAGACGGCCTGGTCCGCGTGGGCTCCGACAGCGCCTGCGACCTGGTCCTCACCGACGCCACGGTGAGCCGCCGCCACCTGGAGGTGGAGCGCACCTCGCGCGGGCTGATGCTGCGCGACACCGGCAGCCGCAACGGCACCTTCCTGGACGGCCGGCAGGTGGTGCAGGCCTACCTGACCAGCGGCGACAAGGTCGAGCTGGGCAAGACGAAGCTCTCCGTGAAGGTCGCCCCGCGCCCCACCGAGGTGGAATTGGCGGGGGCGGAGTCCTTCGGCGCGCTGGTGGGCGCCTCGGAGAAGATGCGCTGGGTCTTCACGGAGCTGCGCCGCATCGCGCGCGAGGACATGAGCCTGCTCGTGGAGGGTGAGACGGGCACCGGCAAGGAGCTGGCGGCGCGCGCGGTGCACCAGCACTCGGCGCGGCGCCACGGCCCCTTCAAGGTCGTGGACTGCAACCTCATCTCCGAGGAGAAGGCCGAGCGCGAGCTCTTCGGTGGCCTGCGCGCGGGTGACGGCGAGGACCGCGAGGCGCGGGGCGTCTTCGAGGCGGCCCGGGGCGGCACCCTGTTCATGGACGAGGTGGGCGAGCTGCCGCTGCCCGTGCAGGGCAAGCTGCTGCGCGTGCTGGAGACGCGCGAGGTGCCGTCGCTGGACGGCCAGCCGGTGGCGGTGGACGTGCGCGTCATCGCCTCCACGCACCGGAACCTGGAAGAGGACGTGCGCCAGGGCCGCTTCCGCGCGGACCTGTACTTCCGGCTCGCGGTGGCGCGCGTGCGCCTGCCGCCCCTGCGCACCCGGCGGGACGATCTGCCCGCGCTGGCCCAGGCCCTGGCCCACACGCTGCGCGCCAGCATCACCCTCACGCCCCAGACGCTGGCCCTCTTCGAGGGCTATGAGTGGCCGGGCAACGTGCGCGAGCTGCGCAACGTGCTGGAGCGCGGCGCCCTCATGGAGGAGACGGGCAACAGCAGCTGGCTGGACTTCCTCGCCCAGCCCTCCCGGCGCGCGGAGGGACAGCCCCCCACCACCCACGTGGCCACGCTGGTGGGCACCCTGCCCTACCACGAGGCCAAGGACAGGGTGCTGGCCGACTTCGAGCGCCTGTATTTCGCCGAGGTCATGAAAACCGTGGGTTTCGACATGAAGGCCGCGGAGCAGCGCACCGGCCTGTCCATGCAGAGCCTTTATCGCCTTTTGAAAAAGAACGGGCTTCGGCTCAAGGACCTCAAGAACGCCGAGGGCCTGGAGAAGTAAAGAAGTCCGCAAGCAGGTCCACCTCTAGGGAGAACAACCGCATGTTGCGTCGTGTTGCCGTAGCCTCCGTCGTCTTCACTGCCGCTTGCGCCGGCCAGCAGAAGCCCGCAGCCCAGGCCGGACAGCCCACGTCGACCGAGGAGCGTGTCCGCATCACCAACCAGCCCCCGTTCGACCTGGTGAATTGCTTCCCGCGCGAGCTCCAGCTCCCGGAGCAGGCGAGCCAGGGCGTCGTGCTGGGCGCGCTGCTCACCACGCGTCCCCAGGTGATGGAGTGCCTGGTGGACCCGAAGCACCGGGGCGCGGAGAAGAGCACCACGGTGGAGGTCAAGACGACCGTCACGGACCAGGGCGCCTCGCACGCCGTTACCGGGACGAACCTCACCCCGGAAGGCCAGGCCTGCATCCAGAAGGTGGTGGACACCCAGGTGAAGCTGTCCGCGCTGCCCAAGGGCGCGCAGCCGGTGGAGGCGGCCATCCCCTTCGAGCACACCACCAGCGGCCTCAACTCCGTCACCTTCAACATCAACGAGGGCTCGGACTTCACCGGCGCGGTGCGCCTGGCGCAGCCGACCTGGTGTGAGTGCTACGCCAACTTCAAGGAGCAGGTCCCGCCGCCGCTGACGGCGAAGATCAAGCTGCTGAAGACGCAGCCCACCCCGGCCGAGGTCACCTTCGCGCCCTCCGGCAACACCGAGGCGGACCAGCTGGCCGCCTGCCTCCAGCCGAAGATTGCCGCGCTGCCGGCGAAGCTGACCTCCGACGAGCTGGGCTTCTCCTACCGCTTCGTCCACTTCGATTCGTCCGCCCCGGACGCCGCGTCGGCCGCCCTGCCGCCCGAGCTGCGCTTCCTCCAGCTGGACCTCAACCGCACCCAGCGCGCGGCGGACTCGGCCATCGCCGATGGCGCCCGCACCCCGGCGGCCCTGGCCTACGCCGAGGTCGTGGACCGCTACCAGAAGACCAAGAACTGGCGCCTGTTCGACGAGATGGCCAGCAAGTGCGACGCGCTGGTGAAGGCGGACGCGGACGTCCTCGAGTCCATCAAGGCCCGCCAGGCCACGGACCAGGCCGCGCTGGCGCTGGCCACGGAGATGGCGGCGAAGGACGCGGAGAACTGGGGTGACGTCGTCACCGCCACCCAGAAGAACGTCGACGAGTCCGTGAAGGAACTGGCCGACGCGGAGAAGATGGCCGCGCAGGACAAGGCCGCCTGCCCGAAGAAGAAGTTCTAGGAGTCCCCGCCCCACGGCGGAAAACACGAAGGCGCGGGAGCCCGGAAGCCGGGGCCCGCGCCTTCTGTGTTTCCGAAGGGGAAACCGTCGCCGCGGGGCGGACACCGGAGGCCCGGTGCCCTGCCCGCCCGGGACGGGCCTACGCCGCCGTCACCTTGTCGTCGTTGGCCGCGCCCGCCTCGCGCATGCGCACGCTGACGAGCTTGGAGATGCCCGGCTCCTCCATGGTGACGCCATAGAGGGTGTTGGAGACCTCCATGGTCCGCTTGTTGTGGGTGATGAGGATGAACTGCGACTGCTTGCTCATCTCCTTCACCATGTCGTTGTAGCGGCCCACGTTGCCCTCATCCAACGGCGCGTCGACCTCGTCGAGGAGGCAGAAGGGCGTCGGCTTGATGAGGAAGATGCCGAAGATGAGGCCCACGGCGGTGAGGGCCTTCTCGCCACCCGACAGCAGGTTGACGCTCTGCAGCTTCTTGCCGGGCGGCTGGGCGACGATTTCCACGCCCGGCTCCCCACCCGGCCCCTCGTTGGTGAGGATGAGGCTGGCCCGGCCACCGCCGAACAGGCGCGGGAAGATGGCCTGGAACTTCTCGTTCACCACGTCGAAGGTCTGCTTGAAGCGCTCGCGGCTGGTGGCGTCGATGCGCTGGATGGCCTCCTTCAGCTGCTCGATGGAGGACTGCAGGTCCTTCTTCTGCGCGGTGAGGAAGTCGTAGCGCTTGGACAGCTCCGCGTGCTCGTCGATGGCTGTGAGGTTGATCTCCCCCATCTTCTCCACCTGCGCGCGCAGGTCCTTCAGCTCCGCCTCCGTCTCCGGGGCCAGCGCGGCCAGCATGTGGTACTTGTGCAGCTCGTTCGCCAGCTCCACCTGGTGCCGCTCGCGGATGCCCGCGGCCAGGTGCTCCAGCTCCAGGGCGATTTCGCGCTCCCGCAGCGAGATTTGAGACAGGCCCTGCATCAGCTCGTCCACGCGGCCGCGCAGCTCGCGGAACGTCGCGTCCTGCTCACGCACCTCCGCGGAGGCCGCGGTGTGCGCCGCGCGGCGCGCCTCCAGCCCCTCCGCGGCGAGCCGGTGCTCCTCGGCGCGCTGGGACAGGCCACCCTCGGTGTCCATCGTGCGCCGCGCCAGCTCCTCGACGCGCGCCCCACCCTCCACCACCGTGGCCTGGAGCCGGGTGATGCGCGTCTCCATGTCCTGACGCTGGGAGACGAGGCTGTCCAGCTCCTTGCGGGCCGACTCGCCACGCTCACTGCCAGCGGCCACCTTGATGCGCAGGCCCGTCAGCTCGCCGTTGGCCGTCTCCGCGCGCAGGCGCAGCGACTCCTGTTCGGACACCAGCTGCTTCACCCGCTCCTCGCGGCCTTCGCGGTCCGCCTGGCCGTGCGCCACCTCGCCGCGGCTCGCCTCCTCCTCGTGCTCCAGGGCCTGGTGGCTCTGGGTGAGCTGCCCCTCCTCCACCTCCAGGGCACGCACCCGCTCGCGCACGCGGGCCAGGTCCTCGCCCGCCTTGTGCAGGTCCTTCTCCTGGCTGGCGAGGTTCAGCTCCTCGGCGTGCTGATTCTTCGCCAGCCCCTTGAGGACACCCTCCGCGTGCCCCATCTGCTTCTGGAGCGTGTAGTGCCGGGTGAGAATCTCGTTGTAGCGCTCCTCCACGCGGGCCACCTCGGTGGCCAGCTCGGCGATTTCGCGCTTCTTCTGGAGCGCGCCCACCGCCGCGCCCTCGCTCTCACCGCCGACGATGGTGCCGTCCGGGCGGAACACCTCGCCCTCCACCGTCACCAGCGTGCATTTCGGGCCGCCCGACTCGGTCCACGCGCGCGCGGTGGCCACGTCCTGGACGATGACGACGTCCCCCAGCAGCAACTGGACGAGCGGCGTCAGCGCCTCCTCACACGTCACCTCGCGCACGGCATGCGCGAGCACGCCGGGCTGGCTGAAGTCCGGCTCCAGCGGGGCCGGCAGCGCGTCCAGCGCGGGCACCGGGAGGAAGCTGCCCCGGCCCTCGGCGTGGCCCTTGAGGTAGTCCACCAGCTCCACGCCCTTGTCGCGGCTCTCGACGATGACGTGCTGGAGCCGCTCCCCCAGGGCGGCCTCCACCGCGCGCTCGTAGCGCGGGGTGACGTTGATGACGTCCGCCACCAGGCCGAAGATGCCCTGCTCGCGGGCCTGCACGCCGGCGCGCGTCATCACGGCGCGCACGCCGCGGTCGAAGCCGTCGTAGTTCTTCTGGATGTCTTCCAGCGTGGAGAGGCGGCTGCGCTTGTCGCTCAGCTCCTCCCGCAGCGCGATGACCTCGATTTCGTTCTCCGTGAAGGCCGCGCGGGTGCGGGTGAGCGCGTCCTCTTCCTGGCCCTTTCGCTCGGCCAGCTCCGCGGCGAGGTGCCGGGTGTCCTCCACCCGCTTCGCCACGTCGCCCCGGACGTTCTCCAGCGTCTGCTCCTGGGCGCGCAGGGTCTCCAACTCGCCCTGGAGCTTCGCGCGGCGGGCGCCCAGATCCCCCCGCTGGCGGGCGAGGTTGACCAGGTTGCTCTCATGGTTGGCCAGGCGCGTGGCCACGGCCACCAGGCCGGCGCGCTCCTGCTCCAGGCGCAGCGCCACCTCCGTCTGGAGCTGGGACACGCGGCGCAGTTCCTCCTGCGCCACCTGCATCGCGACCTCGTCCTCCTTCCACGAGCCGGCGATGCCCGACAGCTCCGCCTCGCGGGCGGCCATGGCCTCGGACATCTCCGCCTTGCGCGCCAGGAGCCCGTCCAGCTCCACCTGGGCGGCGGCCACGCGGGCCCGCGTCTCCTCCAGGTCGCGCTTGCCGTAGGTCATCTCCTGCGTGTCGCGCTGCAGGGAGCTCTCCAGCGTGTGCACCTCCGCGGCCAGCGCCTGGAGCGCGGCGGTCTCCGCCTCCAGCTCCGCGCGGCGCCGGGTGATGGTCTCCTCCAGCTCCTTCACCCGGTCCAGGCTCTCCCGCTCCTCCGAGCCCAGGTTCTCCAGCCGCGACTGGAGCATCTTCTTCTCCGCCATCAGCTCCAGCTGGCGGTGCGTGGCCGCGTGCAGGTCGATGTCCCGCATGCGCGCCTTGAGCTTCTTGTACTTCTCCGCCTTCTTCACCTGGCGCGACAGCGCCTCGAGCCGCTTCTCCAACTCGTTGGTGATGTCGGTGACGCGCAGCAGGTTGGCGTCGGTCGCCTCCATCTTGCGCTCGGCGGCCTTGCGGCGGGCCTTGTACTTGGTGACGCCCGCGGCCTCCTCCAGCAGGTGGCGCCGGTCCTCCGGCTTGCTGGACACGATGAGGCCCACGCGGCCCTGCTCGATGATGGAGTACGCCTTCGTGCCAACGCCCGTACCGAGGAACAACTCGGTGATGTCCAGCAGGCGGCACAGCGTCTTGTTGATGAGGTACTCGGAGTCGCCGTTGCGGAACAGGCGCCGCGTCACCGTCACTTCGGAGAAGCCCTGGTACTGGGGCGCGAGCTGGTCCGTGTCATCCACGATGAACGTGAGCGACACCTCCGCCATGGACAGCGGCGGCTTGTTCTCCGAGCCGTTGAAGATGACGTCCTCCATGCCGCGGCCACGGAGGTTCTTCGCGCTCTGCTCACCCATCACCCAGCGGATGGCGTCCACGACGTTGGACTTGCCGCAGCCGTTGGGCCCGACGATGCCCGTCACGCCTTCGTCGAACGTGAAGACGCTCCGTTCCATGAAGGACTTGA
This sequence comes from Myxococcus xanthus, assembly GCF_013116825.1. Lineage (GTDB taxonomy): Bacteria > Myxococcota > Myxococcia > Myxococcales > Myxococcaceae > Myxococcus > Myxococcus xanthus_B. The sequence continues at coordinate 2,971 of NZ_JABFNS010000180.1, read as the reverse complement.
AGCCGGTGATGTCCAACCGCTTGATTCGCATGCCAGCGGGCTCCTAGAGCGGGCTCGGTACGAGGAGAAAATCGCGCGCGAGGCCGAAAAATCGGCCTCGGAGCGTTCAGCAGAAAGGAGTACCAGCCACCTTCCGGGCGATCAAGCATGGCCATGCCACGCATCGCCATACGTTCGGTTGCCTGGTCTGCGACAGAGCAGACGTGCTCTGTAGCTGTAGCGCGCGCACTGCGAGGCGGCGGCGTATGCACCGCGCTTCTACGCTCCCATGACGTCCTCCCGCCGGTGTGGCTGCTTCAGCCCTGTTGAGTCCTGTTGCGCCACGCGAGCGCGTGACCTTCCGCGGGACGTAGCATTCCGGTCTGACATGCCCCCGGTAGCCGCTGGGTTCCTGCGGCACGGCCCCACCCGAGCCCACACGAGCGCCGCTCGTGCCCACCTGACAGGCAGGCGTGCCGACGCGGTGCGGGAGGGCATCACGCGCGCATCATGGCCAGGGGGATGGTGAGACAGAACCGCCGCGTCGTGAAGCGCGGGTCGCCCGCAGCGAAGAAGCCCCGGCCAGGGACCCGCGACGACGGGCTCAGGACTCGTTCGAGCCGCTCGGGGGCGGCTCACCGGAGCCGTCCGACACGGTGCGCGCGGGCGCCGACCGCGACTGCGGCTCCACGGTGACACGCACCACGCGTGGCCCTTCCACCGCGTCCACGACGATGCGCCACATGTCGAGCCGCAGCGTGTCCCCCTTCACGGGAACACGGCCCAGCCGCGTCATGAGGTAGCCGGCGATGGTCGTCACTTCGCCCTCTTCGTCCTCATCCAGGTCGAAGCTGACGTCCAGCCGCTCCTCCAGGTCATCGAGCTGCGCGGTGCCCGGCAGCTCGAAGCGGCCGCCAGGCAGCGCGCGGACCTCGTCCATGCGGCGGCCCAGCTCCGCGACGTCGCCCACCACCTCCGCCACCACGTCGGCAATCGTCACCAGCCCGGACGTGCCGCCGTGCTCGTCCACCACCAGCGCCGTCTGCCGGCGCCGGCGCCGGAACTCCGCCAGCAGCTGCTCCAGCGTGGCGCCCTCGGGGATGAACAGCACCGGCCGCTGCACCTGCGCCAGGCTGCGCAGCTCGCCCCGGGACAGCAGGAAGAAGAGGTCCTTGGCGTTCACCACGCCCTCGACCTCATCGAGGTTGCCCCGGCACACCGGCAGCCACGTGTGGCCCGCCGCGCGAGCATCCGCGATGCACTTCTCCAGCGGCTCTTCCACGTCCAGGAACTTCACCTGGTTGCGCGGAACCATCACCTGCCGCGCCGTCTTCTGCGCCATCTCCAGCGCGCGCTCCAGCAGCTCCGCGCGCGCCGTCGTAATCGCGCCGGCCTGTGCCGAGCTGTGGAGGATGACCAGCAGCTCATCCTCGCTGTGCGCCTCGTGCGCATCCCCCACCGCCTGGAGGCCGAAGACGCGCAGCACCCACGCCGCCAGCCCGTTGAGCAGGACGATGGCTGGATAGAACAGGATGTAGAACACCCGCATGGGCAGCGCCACCGCGAGCGTCGTGTCCTCGGGCCGCTGAATCGCCAGGCTCTTGGGCGCCAGCTCACCGAGGACGATGTGCAGGAAGGTGATGATGCTGAAGCCAATCACCACCGCCGCGGAGTGGGCCAACGTGGTGGCGGCGCCCTCCGGCACCAGCTGCACCAGCACCGGCTCCAACAAACGCGCGAAGGCTGGTTCACCCAGCCAGCCCAGGCCCAGGGAGGCCAGGGTGATGCCGAACTGCGTGGCGGAGAGGTACGCGTCCAGCTTCTCCACCATCTTCATGGCCGTGGGCGCGCCCGGCGCACCTTCGTCCACCAGCGCCTGGAGCCGCGTGGCGCGAATCTTCACGATGGCGAACTCGGTCGCCACGAAGAAGCCGTTGGCGAATACGAGGAGGATCGCCAACCCCAGGAACAACCATTCGTTGCCCATGACTCAGAACAAGGCTTCGAAGTCCGGGTCACCCTTGAGGGCGTCGAACATGGGGTCGGTGGACAACCACCCCATCACCTTCGGCCGGTCCGCGGTGAGCGACTTCTGCAGGTACTGCACGGCGTCCTTGGGACGCCCCCACAGCGCGAACAGGGCGGACAGGTTGTAGTTGAGCAGCAGGTCTTCCGGATTGAGCGCCCGCGCCCGCTCATAGGCGCGCTCCGCCTCCGCGTAGAAGCCCTTCTGCGCGTAGCAGATGCCCAAATCCAGCTGCGCCTCGAAGTTGTCCGGCTCCAAGCGAACCACTTCCTTCAGCTGGGTGATGGCGGAGCGGTAGTCGCCCTCGTCCATCATCAGCGCGGCCAGCTCGTGACGGGGGAAGGCATCCTGGGGGTCCAGCTCGATGGCCGTCTGGAGCTCGCGCATCGCCTCCTCCACGCGGCCCTGGTCCGCGTAGGTGAGGCCCAGGTTGAGGTGGGCGTCCGGATACTCCGGATCCAACTCGATGGCTTCCTTGTACTCCTCCACCGCCATCTCCCCCGCGTGGGTGGAGAGGAAGCAGGCCAGGTTGTAGTGCGCCGTGGCGCTCTCCGGCTCCAGCTTCAGGGCGGTGAGGTACTCCGACAGGGCCTCGCGGAAGAGCTTCTTCTCCGCGTAGACGGTCGCCAGGTTGTCGTGGGCGTGCGCGGAGCTCGGGTCGAGATCAATGGCCTTCTTGAACTCCTTGATGGCCTCGTCGAGCCAACCCCGGTCCGCCAGCTCGATTCCACGAGTGTTGTGCTCGTCGGAGAGAGCGATGTTGTCCTTTTCGCGGGCCATGAGCGCGCGGGCAATCTACGCGCCGCGCTCCAAGAGGTGCAAGGTAGAGTTTCCCCTCGCCCATGCGCCACGTCGCCCTGCTGCTGCTCCTGTTGTCCGCCTGTCACCCCCGCGCCGTCCCCCCGCCGGAGCCGCTTCCGCCGGAGGAGCCCGCCGGACAGTCCCCCGCCCCCGGGGATGCGGGCC
>NZ_JABFNS010000017.1 GCF_013116825.1 Myxococcus xanthus | reverse complement strand
GGTGGGGGCCGGTCCCAACGCAGGGGGCGGGGCGGATTTTTCCGCTGGCCTTCATGTCCATGGACGGCTCTTGTCAGGCGCCGGGGCCTCTTCTCGTCGTGAGCTGCCGGACGCCGCCGGTGTGCCCGGGACTCCGCCGCGAAGCGGCCCCGTGAAAGCACGACCCGAGGAGAACACCCGGATGGACACGGAGCTGCAGGGCAGAGGCGTCCTGGTCACGGGCGGCGCCGGAGGAATCGGCACCGCCCTGGTCCATACCTTCGCGGAAGAAGGCGCGAAGGTGGCAGTGCACCACCACTCCAGTATCGAGAAGGCCCAGGCGCTGGCGCGCGACGTCGGCGGCGCGGCGCTGCGCGCGGACCTGACGGTGGAGGCCGACGTCGACGCGTTGGTTCCCGCGGCGGTGGCCGCGCTGGGGCGGCTGGACGTGCTGGTGTGCAACGCGGGCGTCTGGCCCGCCCCGGATGAACCTGTCTGGGAGATGTCCTTGGCGCGCTGGCGCCGCACGCTGGCGGAGAACCTGGACAGCGTCTTCCTGTGCTGCCGTGCCTTCCTGCGGCACGTGGCCACCACGAAGACGGGCAACATCGTCATCATCAGCTCCACGGCGGGGCTGTTCGGTGAAGCTGGACACGCTGACTACGCCGCCGCCAAGGGCGCGCTGGCGAGCGGCTTCCTCAAGAGCCTCAAGAACGAATTGGGCCGCATCGCGCCCCTGGGCCGCGTCAACGTCGTGTGCCCGGGATGGACGGCGGTGGACCGCAGCCGCGACAAACTGGCCCAGCCGGGCTTCGTTGAGCGCGTCACGCGGACGATGCCGCTGCGCAAGGTGGCGCAGCCGGTGGACGTGGCGCGGGTGGTGGTGTCGCTCGCGTCGGACCGAATCTCCGGACATGTGACGGGTGAAGTCGTCACTGTCGCCGGAGGCATGGAAGGAAGGGTGCTGCATGACGACTGAGTTGGACGTGCGGACGTACAACCGCGAGGCGTGGGAACATCAGGTGGCCACGGGCAACAGGTGGACGCTTCCCGTCGGCCCGGAAGTCATCGCCGCGGCACGCAAGGGCGAGTGGAGCGTCGTCCTCACCCCCACGAAGCCGGTGCCGCGCGAGTGGTTTGGCGATGTGAGGGGCAAGGACATCCTGTGCCTCGCGGGCTCGGGTGGACAGCAGGCCCCGGTGCTGGCGGCGGCGGGCGCCCGGGTGTCGGTGCTGGACAACTCGCCCGCGCAGCTCGGCCAGGACCGCATGGTGGCGGAGCGCGAGGGCTTGGAGCTGCGGCTGGTGGAGGGCGACATGCGCGACCTCTCCGCCTTCGAGGACGCGAGCTTCGACCTCATCTTCCACCCGTGCTCCAACTCCTTCGTGGACGCGGTGCGCCCCGTGTGGCGTGAGGCGGCGCGGGTGCTGCGTCCTGGCGGCGTGCTGCTGACCGGCTTCACCAATCCCGTGAACTACCTGTTCGACCTGGCCTTGGAGAAGCAGGGCATCTTCACGCTGAAGTACCGGATGCCCTACTCGGACTTCACCAGCCTGTCCGACGAGGAGCGCCGCCGCTTCACGGACGTGGGCGAGCCGCTCTGCGTGGGGCACTCCTTGGAGGACCAGCTCGGCGGCCAGGCGGATGCGGGGCTCGCCATCGTCGGCCTCTTCGAGGACTCGTTCGGCCCGGAAGATGCCCTGTCGCAGTACTACAACGGCTTCATCGCGACCCGCGCGATGAAGCTCCCGGCGCGGTAGGGCGTGGGGCGGGGAAGCAGGCGCGAAAGGGCGCCCGCGCGGGCGGACTTAACCTTTCGCGCCGCGCGGGGTTTTTCAGGGCAAGAGGCGACGGGAAGGCCGGCTCCCGAAGCCTCAGTCACCCTGAGGAGCAAACCACGATGAAGCTCATGACCGCCCTGCGTTCCGTTGCTGTCGCCTCACTGTTCATCGCCGCGCCCGTGCTGGCCCAGACGGCCGCGCCCGAGTCCGCCAATCCGCCTGCCGCGGACGGCAAGGGGTGCGGTGGGCACCACCGGCACAAGGGCAAGAGGCACGGAAACAAGATGGCCCGCATGGAGCACCGGATGGACAGGGCCGTGGCCGAAGGAAGGCTCTCCCAGGCCCAGGCCGACCAGTTCAGGGCCGAGGGCCGCCAACTGCGTGAGGAGATGAAGGCCCAGCGTGAAGCCTCGGGCGGCAAGCTCTCCGATGCGCAGAGGGACGAGATGCGGTCGAAGATGCGCGCCTTCCGCGAGAAGGTGAAGTCGGCCATGCAGGCGAACGCGCCGCAGAAGACGTAGTCCCGTGCCGCACGCCAGGGGAGGGCGCGGCGCATGTGCCGCCAGCCCTCCAATCGGTGGCGGGCGTCGTCTTGGCGCACGCGGCGTGACGCCTCATGGGCGGCTGGCGCAGAATGTGTGGACCTGCCTTCTCGGACGAGGTCCTCATGCGCGTGTTCCCCTTGCTGGCCGTCGCCGTTCTCTTCTTCGGTTGCGGCGCGCGCTCGGGCCGCGTGAAGCCCGAGGGCCCGAAGTTCCCGGTGGCCGTTCCGGACGACGCGGAGCTGCGCCGGGTGCAGACGCGGGCGAAGTACCTCTTCGATGCGGAGCGCGCCGCCATCTTCGCCACGGACCGGCTCCTCATCCAGGACGCGCTGGACCGCTCGCGCATGGAGTGGTTCTTCACGGTGCCTCGCGAAGATGGGTGGTACTCCCTCTTCGGCACCTTGGACGACGCGGGGACCTTCACCCCGGCCTATGCCTTCAAGGCTCCGCGTGACGATGCGGAGCAGATGGCTTCGTTGCCACTCAACGAACTGCCCGGAGACTTCAGCCCCGTCGCCCGAGCGGTGAAGACGTCGATGTTGGCCACGGTGGAGGCCTTCGAGCGAGGGGCCATCAACCCGGTGGTCTTCGTGGAGGAGGATGGGGACCTCACCGTCTATGTCCTCCAGGGGACGCGTGACCCCATGCGCTTCTATCTCGGCGGGGACATCCGCTTCCGCTACAGCCCCGACGGGCGCACGCAGCGCGAGGCGGTGCGGCTGCACCAGAGCGTCTTCGCCATCAGTCTGGAGCCGGGGCCGGAGGGCGAGCTGTACCAGGGCTCGGCCCACTCCCACGTCCTCTTCGGGGGGCCGCTGGAGACGGAGCTGGCGACGCTGATGCTCTACCCGGAGCTGGGCGCGCTCACGGTCATCCACGCCGCGTCCCGCATCGCCTACTTCTTGACCCCGGATGGCGCCATCCGGGTGCTGAGCGAAGCGCCGGAGCGGCAGCGGATGTTGAGGCCGGACGGGACGTTCGGCCCGCTCGACATGGAGGAGGAAGCCGCGCCTCCGCCGCCCTCGGGACAGGTTGACTTGTAGCCGGGCTCAGATGCCCAGGCGTTCGGCCCAGGCGAAGTAGGCCGCGCGCGGGTCCACGAAGGGGTCGCGGAACAGGGCCTGCACCTCCGCCTTGGCCACCTGGCCACTGTCGAAGGCCTGGTACAGCCGGTCTCCGAGCAGATAGCCCAGGGCGTGGCTGACGCCGTGGAACAGGCGGTCCTTGCGCAGGGGGAGGAGCTTCACGGCTTCTTCCGGCGCTTCAGCCTCCGTGGCCTTGTGGGCCAGCACGAAGGCGGCGATCTGCCGCTCCACGCCGCGGCTCTCGCCGAAGCGCCTGGCCCACTCGGGCACGCCCAGGCAGGTGCGCCGGGGGTTCACCAACTTCGAGCCGAAGAAGCCCAGCGCCTCTTCCAGGCAGCGCGCGTAGAAGGCCTCCGAGGCGCCGCGCGGCGCGTCCATGGCGTCACCCACGGCGCAGTGCCGGACGAAGTGCGCCGCTTCCTCCGCCGCGTGGTTCAGCGACAGCGACGCCAGGTAGGCCACCCGCGCGCGGGGGATGTAGCTGCTCTCGCGGGAGAGGATGTGGCGGCGAAGCTGGGTCAGCTCGGCCTGGGTGAAGCGTCCGCGCCGCTGGATTCGCGCCAGGACGTCGCCATCCGCGGCGGTGGCCACATCCACCGTGTCCAGGGAACGGCCCACGGGCACGCCGGCGAGCCGGCCGATCAGCGCGGACATTTCACGGAAGCGCTCGGCGGCGCCGCGATCCAACAGCGGGGCGTCTCCGGCTTCCGCCTCCAGGTAGTCCAGGAAGCTCTGCTGGCACACCACGGGGGAGGCGTTCATCAGGCACAGGGTACCGTCGGCCAGCTCCACGGCCTCCGCGGCGCCAACGCGGCCTTCGCGCGCCAGCCGCCACCAGACGCCCTCCGCGTTCTGGTACACGACCAGCCCCTTGCGCGTCTCCGTGCCGAGCGCGCGCTCCACCTGCGCGGGCAGGTGGCAGGGCGCCACGTGGTACTGGCCCACGAGCACCATGACCAGCGGCCGGTCCGGCGCGCGGGCGGCGCGGGCGATGCGTTCGGCGGCGTAGGCGTCGCGAAGCTCCAGCGAGCGCTCACCCTGCGCCCGGCGGTCGATGCCCACCACTTCCAGCTTCTGCTTGCGCGCGAAGGAGAGCAGGGCGCGCGTATTGGACCAGACCCCCGAGCCGTGTCCCAGCTTCGCCAGCAGGGAGCGCTCCGTGACGCGGCCGGCGCGCCAGGCGTCCACGGTGGCCTGGTGACGGCCCTCCACGCACTCCAGCGCCATGATGACGCGGCGGCCCGAGGCCTGCGCCCGCTCCACCAGTGCGAGGTAGGTCTCCTGCGCGAGCGGGAGCGTGTGGTAGTCGCCGACGTAGACGATGTCCGCCGCCTGTACCTGCTGGTACACGGCGGGCAGCGTCGTGACGCTCCGATATCCCGAGGTGCGCCGCCGGAAGCGGGCCTCGTAGGTTCGGAAGGATGCCGTCTGTCCGTCGACCACTCGGGCAATCTGCGCGCGCTGGCGTCGGAACAGGGCGAGGTGCAAGGCGAGCGAAGCGCGCATGGAGTGCCGCAATCCCTCGCACGCCGCCGCAGGCCCGGCAAAAAAACGGCGCGTCCGGGTGTCGGGAGCGTTCCTTGACTGGGGTGGAAGGCCAATGGACCATGGCTCTCAGCCTTGAAGACCGCACACGCTCGCGCGACCCTCCTCAGCCTGGTCCTCGTCATGGCGGTGCCCGGCCGTGCCGAGGAGCCGGGGCTCTTGCATTCCCCTCCGGAACGCGCCGAGCCGCGCGCCGCGCTGCAACTCGACGGCACGCTGGTGGAAGGCCGCCGCGTCCTTGAGCTGTACGTGCGCTACCGAGGTCCGGGCGAGCCCTATGCCCGCCGCCCCATGGAGCGGGAGTACGGCGACCTGTACCGGGCCGTGATTCCCGCGGAGCACGTCGTCCCGCCCGGCATCGAGTACTACGTCGAGGGCCTCACCGCGGATGGCCAGCGCGTGCCGCTCTTCCAGTCCGCCTCGCGCCCCGCACGCGTGCTCGTGGGCGGCGAGACGCCGGCCAGTGCGTCCATCGTCCGGCCCACGCCTCCGCCCGAGCGCCGGCCCCCGCCGAGCCGGACGCCACCGCGCGCCGCTCCGCTCGAGCCTCCGCCGCCGCCCGAGCGCTCTCGCGCGCAGGCCTCCGCGCCGCGAAAGGACTCGCCCCCGGCGACGCCGCAGGATGACTCCATGGCCGCGCTCACGGCGGACCTGCCCGCGGATGCGCCCACGGAGGCTTCGTCGTCGGCACGGCCGTCCCGGACCTCCGCGGCGGCAGGCAGCGCGCCCGCGCCGCGTGAGCCGGTGACCCCACGTTCCGAGCTGGAGGAGGACCTGGCCCTCTACAGCGCCGAGGACACGCTGGCCCTGGCCACGCGCCACGAGGCGGCGGTGCGGACGGTGCCCGCCATTGGCGCCTCGTTCAGTCAGCAGCAGCTGCGTTCCCTGGGCGCGCGCACCGTGGCGGACGTCCTGGACGTGGTGCCCGGCCTTTCGGTCAGCAGGGATGTGCAGGGCTTCCACCGCACCGCGATTCGTGGTCTGCGCAATGACGCGGAGGTGCTCTTCCTCCTCAACGGCCACCGCCTCAACAGCTTCTTCGACGGCAAGGCGTTGATGAACCTGCCAGTGGAGAACCTGGAGCGGGTGGAGGTCATCCGCGGCCCTGGCTCTGCTCTCTATGGCGCCGGCGCCTTCCTCGGCGTCGTCAATATCGTCACGGACACGTCGGACGGCGTTCGCACGGCCGTGTCCGTCGGCGGTTACCCGGGACAAGACGACCGGCTCGCCGTCACGGGGAACGGCCACCTCTCCGCGGGGCACACCGCTGGGAATCTGCGCGTCTTCGCGGACATCGACGTGTGGAGCCAGGCCGGCGACTCCACCGTCATCGAGAACGACGGCCTGGACGACGAGTCGCGCTCGCAGGGGCTCCGCGACGTGACGGACCCCGCGGGGCGCACCCGCGACGAGCGCTTCCTCTTCAACGCGGGTGCGGGCGCCACCTACGCCATGGGCGACGCGGGCCGCCTGGGTGCCTCCGCGCGCTTCCTCACCGAGCGCCGCAGCGCCCTGGTGGGCCTCTTCGACACGGTGGGCGAGGACTCCAAGCTGGGCTGGAACGTCTTCCTCGCGGACCTGACCTGGGAGCGCTCCTTCGGACCCGACGTGACGCTCCGCGCGCGGGCCGGGTATGACCAGCAGTCCACCGACCGCTTCTTCCAGATCACCCCTCATGACTTCAGCGCCGGCACGGGCACGAACCGCCTGTTCGAAGAGGGCATGCAGGAGCAGACGCGCGTCTCCGTGCGCTCGCTCACCGGCTCCGTGGACGCGGACGTGGCCCTGGGCGCCTACAACCACCTCTCCCTGGGCGCGGTGGTGGAGCAGCAGTCGCTGGGCGAATACGACTACGTGACGAACTACACCCTGGACGCCCAGGTGCGTCCGGACGGCCTGACGCGGCCGGAGGGCCTGGTGGACCTGACGAGCGGCGCCGCGTCCCGTCGCCTCAACGTGGGCCTGTTCGCGCAGGACCAGTGGACCGTCGTCAACGCGCTCACGCTCACGTTCGGCGTGCGCATGGACGCCACCCAGTTGCCCACGGTGGACGCGTCCGGCGCCATCAACGGCACCCGCTTCGTGCCCACCCTCAATCCGCGCGTGGGGCTGGTGTTCGCGGCCACCGACGCGCTGGTGCTCAAGGCCCTCTACGGGCGTGCCTTCCGCGCGCCCACGCTGCAGGAGTTGGTCGAGCGCATCCCGGACACGGAGTACAACCAGGGCCGCTTCGAGGGGAACCCGCGCCTCCAGCCCGCCACGGTGGACACCTTCGAGCTGGGCGCGGACCTCATCCAGTCGGCGGGGGACGCGCGCGTGCGGCTGCGCGCCAACGCGTACGTGGCCCTCTTCGGCTCGCCCATCGTCCCCGTGGACACGTCAGGCAACATCGTCCCGCTGCGCAACCGCGAGCTGGGCGTACGCGTGTACGGCGTGGAGGGCGAGGCCCGGCTGGAGGCCTCCAAGCGCGCGTATGCGTGGCTCAACGCCAGCATCTCCCGCGCGGAGGACCTGGAGCTGCCCGCCCAGTCCCGCCTGCTCACCGATACGCCGCAGGCGCGCTTCAACGCCGGCGTGACGATGCCCATCGGCGCCTATGTGAATTTCGACGTGGTGGTGCGCACGGGCGCGGAGCGGCGCAACAACAGCCGCTCCGTGCTGGAGCTCATCCGCCGCTACAAGATTCCGTCCTACAGCCTCATCACCGCGCAGCTGCGCACCGAGCCCATCCTGGAGCACTTCGAGGTGGTCCTGGTGGCGCACAACCTGTTCGACAATGACCTTCGCGACGACGTGCCCCGTCCGGACCGTGTCCCAGGGCTGCTCCCGCGCGAGGGCATGTCCGGATTCCTCACCGTGAGGGCCCACTACTGATGCCGCGCTCCCGCTCCCTGTTCGCCGCGCTCACCTTCGGGCTGGGCGCCTTCCACGGCGGCTGCATCGCCTACAACGATTCGTGCCAGCCCCTGGTGGAGGACCCCGACGCCGTCGTGGGCTACCTGGCGGACGATGTGCTCCTCGACAAGGTCTACACGCGGCACGACAACAATGCGCTGGGTCAGCTCGTCGCGGATGCCCTCCTGCACGCGGAGGATGACTCCACGCGCCCCGCGGTGCTGGGCGTCGTCAACGGCGGCTCGCTGCGCCAGGAAGGTCTGTGCGTCACGCGGACCGAGCTGCGCCAGGGCCCGCTCACGGATGGCGTGCTCCACGAGCTCATCCTCTTCGAGAACCTCGTCGTGACGGTGGACCTCACGGAGAAGGAGCTCGTGGACATGCTGGAGCTGTCCGTGGGCGCGCTGTACCTGGAAGGGCAGAGCATCGCGTCGCCTTCCGGCGCCTTCCTTCACGTGTCCGAGGGCAGCTCGCTGCGCGTGGACTGTGCCCAGCCGAAAGGATCGCGCGTGCGCGAGCTGATGGTGGGTGGCGTGCCCGTGGCGCTGCCGGCGCGCGAAGACGCGTCCATCCGCTACCGCGTGGCCATGAACGCGTACATCCTGGAGGGAGGAGACGGCTACGGCGCGGCGCTGGGCAACGCGGGGCAGAACCCGGACCGCAACCCGGTGCAGGCTCGCAAGCTGGGCGGTACGGAAGCGAACCTCGCCTCGGCGTACATGAAGGCGAAGCACCCAACGCCCGTGCAGGCGCTGCGCGAGGAGTCGCGAGTCATCTTCCAGAACTGCGCCCTGCCCGCGAGGCCCGCGGGCAGGTGAGGGTGGGGGACCGGGCGTGGAGCCGGCCTCCGGAACTACTTGGGTTCTTCGGAGGGCGCCACCGCCACGGCCGTCACCGGCTGGGCGGGGGCGGGCGCGGGGGCCGCGGGACGAGGAGGCGGGCTGAGCACGTCGTTGACCGACGGCATCTTCCGGATGTCCCCGCGCGCCACCTTCCACGCTTGCTGGACAATCCAGGACAGCGAGCGGTCCTGCCTCGTCGCCTCACGCTGGATCTCCTCCAGCATGTCCTCGGGGAAATAGAGACTCTGTTTACGATGGTCCGTCGTAGCCATCCGTCGTTACTCCTCCCGAGGGTCCTGGCGCTCGTCGCCAGTCACGTCATTCACGGCGGGGAACGACTTGATGCGCTCGCGGGCGATCTTCCACGCCTGCTGCACGACCCAGGAAAGGGAGCGGTCCTGGCGGGTCGCCTCTTCCTGGATCTCCTTCAGCATCTCCTCGGGGAAGTACAGCGACTGCTTGCGCTTGTCGGTGCCTGCCATACTTGGGTCTCCGGGGCGGATTCGGGGTGACGACCTGAACACACCTGGGCCGTTATCCGACAGACTCCCAAGAGGGTCAACGGTTTCCAAGGACTCATTCCGAGGTCGCACGGTCCGTCCCCTTGCTCGTCCAGTTGCACGTAAGCTGTGCAACCATGCGCGAAAAAGGAAACGCCCCGGACTCCACGAGGAAGTCCGGGGCGCTTCGGAAAGAGGGACCGCCCGGAGAAATCTCCAGGCGGGCCCGTGGACCCAGAGGGGGAGGGGGGGGACCCCTAGGTCCAACAACTCAAAATTCGACCGTCCCCAGAACAGCGTTCGCGGCCGCGTGTATTTCCGCTACCGCATCAACGCCGATTCGATGTTGTGGCGATCATAAGAATCAGCCCCCCTGCCTTCAACCGCACGTGCCTCTGTAACCCGTTCACCCGACACTCCATTCCACCGCGGTCCGATGCCCCGTCACGATTCCGCCACACAGCTGCTGACGACGACGCTTCAAGAGGCGTACACCCGGCTGGGACTCGAGGGAGGTTCGGTGCTGCTCGCCGTCTCCGGCGGCGCGGACTCCACGGCCCTCCTGGTGGGAACCGCGCACGTCGCCGAGCGACTCCGGCTTCGCGTGGAGGTGGCCTCGCTGGACCATGGCCTGCGTCCCGAAGCGGCGGAGGAGGCCCGGCAGGTGTCCGTCCTGGCGGCCGCGCGGGGGCTGCCCTGCCACGTCCAGTCGCTGCGGCTGCATCCAGGGGCCGGCATCGAGGCGCGCGCGAGGGAGGCTCGCTACGCGGCGCTGGATGCACTCCGCCTCGAGCGGGGCCTGGACGTGGTGGCCACCGCGCACACGGCCACGGACCAGGCGGAGACGCTGCTCATGCGCCTGGCCCGAGGCACCGCCCTGCGCGGCGCGGTGGGCATCCACGAAGCGCGCCCCGGGCTGGTGCGCCCCCTGTTGTCGTGCACGCGGGAGGATGTGGTGGCCTTCCTGGCGGAACAGGGTGTCGCCTATGCGACAGACCCGATGAACGCCGACCCTGTCCACTTCCGGACGCGCGTTCGCCTTGGAGTACTACCCGCCCTGTCGCGCGCCGCAGGCTTCGCGGTGGAGGGGCACCTGGCCGCCTTCGCGCGCGTGGTCGCGGAGGACGAGTCGCTGCTGGCGTCCATGGCGGACGCGGCCTTCGACCGGCTGCGCTTGGAGGATGGCGCGCTGGATGCGGTGGGCGTGCGCGCGCTGGAGCCCGCGCTGCGCCGGCGGGTGCTCGCCCGGCTGGTGGCCGGGACGGAGGCCGCGGTGGACGAGGCCACGCTGGCCCGCGTGCAGCGCGCGGTGGCCCAGGGCGGCACGGCCACGTTGGGGCGGGGCTATGTGCTGCGCGCGACCAGCGGACGGGTGCGCTGCGTGCGGCAGGGGCCGCCCGCTCCACCGGCTGAACTCCGGCTGGAGCACGCGGGTTCGCGGGGCGCGCTCGTGGGGACGGGCTGGAATTTCTCCGTCGAGTTCGCGCCTCCACCTGCGGGCGTGCTCGGGCTGGCGCTCGGGGACGGGACGCGCTGGCCGCTGACCGTGCGGACACGCCGCCCCGGCGACCGGGTGTGCACTGCCGGGGGACAACGGAAGCTTCAAGATGTGTTGGTTGATCTTCGGGTGCCCGCGGAAGCACGGGCCACGCGGCCGGTGGTGGCGGACGCCGAGGGGCAGGTGTTGTGGCTCCCCGGCCTCTGGTCACCGGCGGCTCCGCGTGCGGCCGCCAGGGAGTACCTCTGGGCGGTCCCCCCCGGTTCGAGCATTCAGCGGACCGCGGCGTTATAGAGAGTGGCAGAGTCGCAGTTCGGGGGATGGGCGCGGCCCCCTAAATAGTTGAGGGCTTTTTGCTGTTGCTGATACGGTCCGTCGCTGGGTAGCTCGCCTGGTGTCGGCCAAGTGATGGAAAAAGCTGGGGTTCTTCCCAGCGCGGCCCTCATCCCGCCGAGTTCCGAAAGGGCAGCTGACACGTGCGTTCGACTTACAAGACCATCGGGCTCTGGGTCATCCTGATCGTCCTCTTCGTCGCCTTCTACAATTTCTTCTCCCAGGGCAACGACCAGGTCCAGGAACCGTCCTTCACCCAGTTGCTGACGAAGGTGGAGGAGAAGAAGGTCCAGGAGGTTGCCGTCAAGGGCAACACCTATTCCGGCAAGTTCACCGACACGTCGGAGAAGTTCCGTACGACGGGGCCGGCGCCGGATGCGGCCATGCTGAACCAGCTCCGCAGCAATGGCGTGGACGTGAAGTACGAGCGGGAGGAGCAGAACAGCCTCTGGCTGACCATCCTCGGTCAGTGGATGCCGGTCGTCTTCCTGTTCCTGTTCTTCATCTTCTTCATGCGCCAACTGCAGGGTGGCAGCGGCAAGGCCATGACGTTCGGCAAGTCGAAGGCCAAGCTCCTCAGCGAGAGCCACAACAAGGTCACCTTCGCGGACGTGGCCGGCGCGGACGAGTGCAAGGAAGAACTCGAGGAGATTGTCGCCTTCCTCAAGGACCCGAAGAAGTTCACCAAGCTGGGCGGCCGCATTCCCAAGGGCGTGCTGATGATGGGCTCGCCGGGAACGGGCAAGACGCTGCTCGCTCGCGCGGTGGCCGGCGAGGCCGGCGTGCCCTTCTTCTCCATCTCCGGCTCGGACTTCGTGGAGATGTTCGTGGGCGTCGGCGCCAGCCGCGTCCGTGACTTGTTCGAGCAGGGCAAGAAGAACGCCCCCTGCATCATCTTCATCGACGAAATCGACGCCGTGGGCCGTCACCGTGGCGCGGGCCTGGGCGGTGGACACGACGAGCGCGAGCAGACGCTCAACCAGCTCCTCGTGGAGATGGACGGCTTCGAGTCCAACGACGGCGTCATCCTGATTGCCGCCACCAACCGTCCGGACGTGTTGGATCCGGCGCTCCAGCGTCCCGGCCGCTTCGACCGGCGCATCGTGGTGCCGCGTCCTGACGTGAAGGGCCGCCTGGGCGTGCTGAAGGTGCACACCCGCCGCGTGCCGCTGGCGCCGGAGGTGGACCTGGAGGTCATCGCTCGCGGTACGCCGGGCATGACGGGCGCGGACCTGGAGAACCTCGTCAACGAGTCGGCGCTGATGGCCGCGCGGCAGAACAAGGAGCGCGTGGACCTGAGCGACTTCGAGGCCGCCAAGGACAAGGTCTTCATGGGCCCCGAGCGGCGCTCCATGATCATGACCGAGAAGGAGAAGAAGAACACCGCCGTCCACGAGGCGGGCCACGCGCTGCTGGCCAAGCTCCTCCCGGGCTGCGACCCGCTCCACAAGGTCACCATCATCCCGCGCGGCCAGGCCCTGGGCGTCACCTGGAGCCTGCCCACCGAGGACAAGGTCAACGGCTACAAGAAGCAGATGCTGGACCAGATCTCCATGGCCATGGGCGGCCGTATCGCCGAAGAGCTCATGTTCAACGAGATGAGCAGCGGCGCCGCCAACGACATCGAGCGTGCCACCGAGACGGCCCGCGCCATGGTGTGCCGCTGGGGCATGAGCGAGAAGATGGGCCCCCTGGCGTTCGGCAAGAGCGACGGTGAAGTGTTCCTGGGCCGCGACTTCAACTCGTCCAAGGACTACTCCGAGGACACCGCCCGGCAGATTGACGCCGAGGTCCGCAGCATCGTCGTGGGCTGCTACGAGCGCGGCAAGAACCTGCTGACGGAGAACATCGAGGCCCTGCGCCGCGTGTCCGACGCGCTGGTGGAGTACGAGACGCTGGACGCCGAGGACGTCAACATCCTCCTCCAGGGTGGGCAGCTGACCCGTGAGCGTCCGCCCCCGCGCGTGAATGCGCCCCCGAAGGCGACGGAGAAGAAGGACAAGCGGAAGATCCTCGACGCGCTCGAGGGCCTGCCGACGATGGAGCCGAAGAAGGCCTGAGCTTCACGCCCTTCCAGCGGTTGAGCTGAAATGAAGAAGGCCCTTCCCAGCAGCGTGGGAAGGGCCTTCTGCTTTGCGGGCTCCTGGGATTCCGCGCGCCTACGGGTAGCGCACGGGGAGGGGGGCCTCGGGCAGGGGGATGAACTCCGTCTCTTCCGGGACGGCGGCGAAGCGGCCGGCCTTCCAGTCCTCCTTCGCCTGCTCCAGCCGCTCCTTCGAACTGGAGACGAAGTTCCAGAAGATGTAGCGCGGCCCGTCCATGGGCTCCCCGCCGAGCACCAGCAGCCGCGCCGCCGCGGTGGCGTGGAGGGTGACGGCGCCGCCGGGCCGGAAGACGAGCAGCTCTCCCGGCTCGAAGGCCATGCCGTCCACCTCCACGGTGCCCTGGACGAGGTACATCGCCCGCTCCTCGTGCTCGGCGGGAACCACGAAGCGCGCGCCGGCCTCCAGCGCCACGTCCGCGTAGAACATGTCCGACAGCGTCTGCACCGGCGAGCGTTGACCGTGCACGGTGCCGGTGATGACGCGCATCCGCGCGCCCTCGCCCTCGTGGCAGGGCATCTGGTCCTCGGGGTGGTGGACGAACGCTGGGGCCGTCTCCTCGTGGCGCTTGGGCAGCGCCACCCACGCCTGCATGCCAAAGAGCTTACTGCCCGCGGCGCGTGGGCCGGGGCCGGTGCGCTCCGAGTGGACGATGCCGTTGCCCGCCGTCATCCAGTTCACCGCGCCGGGGCGGATGGGCTGCACGGTGCCCAGGCTGTCCCGGTGCATGACTTCTCCGTCGAAGAGGTAGGTGACGGTCGCCAGCCCGATGTGCGGATGCGGCCGCACATCCAGGCCGTGGCCGGGTTGGAAGCCGGCGGGGCCCATCTGGTCCAGAAAGACGAAGGGCCCCACCATCCGGCGGCGGGCCGAGGGCAGCGCGCGCCGCACCTCGAACCCGTCGCCCAGGTCGCGTGAGGGCGCGACGATGAGTGTCTCCATCGAAGGAGGAAGCTGCTCCGCGTTCAAGTCGTCCCGGCTCATGTCGTGCTCTCTTTCATTCAGCGATGTGGCCTCAGGCCAGGTCGAACAGCAGCGCTTCCACCGGCTCCGTGGCGGAGAGGACGAGCTGCGACTCGTCCGCCACCGCGGCGCCGTCCCCGGCCTTCAGTTCCACGCCGTTGAGCGTGGCCTTGCCCCGCGCCAACTGCACCCAGGCGTGGCGGCCCGGAGCGAGCGTGTACGTCGCCTGCTCGCCCGTGCCCAGCAGCGTCGCGTGAAGCACCACGTCCTGGTGCACCGTGAGGCTGCCGTCGCGGGCGTCCGGGCTGGCCACCACCCGCCAGCGGCCCTGGCGCTCGGCCTCCGGGAAGGCCTTCTGCTCGTAGCCAGGCGTCAGGCCCTTGCGGTCCGGGATGATCCAGATCTGCAGGAAGTGGAGGCTCTCATCCGCGCCGTTCATCTCGCTGTGCAGCACACCGGTGCCGGCCGTCATCCGCTGGATTTCGCCGGCGCGCAGCAGGCCCTCGCCGCCCGTGCTGTCGCGGTGGGCAATGGCGCCGCTCAGCGGGTAGGTGATGATCTCCATGTCCCGGTGAGGGTGCGTACCGAAGCCCTCGTGGGGCGCGACGCGGTCCTCGTTGATGACGCGCAGGGCTCGGAAGCCCATGAAGTCCGGGTCGTAGTAACCGGCGAAGGAGAAAGTGTGGTGGGAGTCCAGCCAGCCGTGGTTGGCGTGACCGCGGGCTTCCGAGGGGCGAATGGCAATCATGGCGTTCCTTTCCGCGGCGGAACCTGGATGGCGGCCGCTGTTTCGAGAGTCATGATGTGCGCGAGGGCCTTTCGGGACTAGGCGTGGACAATGGGAAGCATCGTTCCATGGATGGAACGATGCCCCGTTCAGCCGGGGATGGGCCAGTGCTCGCGCAGGCACTCGACGAAGGCCATCACCTTGGGAGAGTGATGCCGCGTGCTCGGGTAGACGGCGTGGACGGGCGCGCCCGTGGAGCTCCAGTCCGGCAGGATGCGCTGCAAGCGCCCGGCGGCCAGCTCCGAGGCGAAGTGGAGGTTGGGGAGCAGGGCGATGCCGGAGCCCGCCCGCGCCACCGCGTAGAGCATGTCCGGCTCATTCACGACGATTCGGGCGGGCACCTTGATGTCCACCGAGCGGTTGCCGGAGTGGAGCGTCCAGACGTTGTTCTCCAGGCCCGCGCCGAAGAGGAGGCAGTCGTGCTTCTCCAAGTCCTTCGGAGCCTTGGGCGTCCCGCGCGCCTTGAGGTAGCTGGGCGCCGCGATGACGACGCGCTCCACGATGCCCAGCCGCCGCGCCATGAGTGACGAGTCCGCCAGCCGCCCGGCGCGAATCGCCACGTCGAAGCCTTCCGCCATCAGGTCCACGGTGCGATCGGTACACACCATCTCGAGCTGGACCTCGGGGTACTGCTTGATGAAGGTGGACACCAGGGGCCCGATGAAGCTGAACGTCAGCGGCGTCGTCACGCGCAGCAGGCCATGGGGTGCGGCCTGCATCCGCGTCACGGCCAGCTCGGCCTGCTCCGCCTCCGCGACGATGCGCGCGCAGTGTTCGTAGTACGTCCGGCCCACGTCGGTGAGCCGCAGCTTGCGCGTGGTGCGCTGGAGCAACTGCGCGCCGACCCGCGTCTCCAGCTCCGACACCTTCCGGCTCACCGTGGACTTGGGCATCCGCAGCCCACGCGCCGCCGCGGTGAAGCTGCCTGCCTGTACCACGCGTGCGAAGACGAGCAGCTCGTTGAGGTCCATCTCCCGTCCTTCCCGGAGCGTTGTTCCATGGGTGGAACAGTTCTTCCAGTCTGGCCCATCTAATCAAGCCCGGGGGCCACCGCTACCTTCCTCCTCGTCGAACACACCGCTTCACACAAAAAAGGAAGGCACCTCATGGCCACCACGACCTGGAACATCGACACCACCCACTCCGGCATTCACTTCTCCGTCCGCCACATGGTCATCGCGAAGGTTCGCGGCAGCTTCCGCAAGTACAGCGGCGCCATTTCGCTGGACGAGCAGGACATCACGAAGTCCTCCGTCGCCGTCACCATCGAGACGGCCAGCATCGACTCCGGCGTCGAGCAGCGCGACAACCACCTGCGCTCGCCCGACTTCTTCGACGTGGAGAAGTTCCCCAACATCACGTTCAAGAGCACGAAGGTGGAGAAGGCGTCCGGCAACGGGCTGAAGGTGACGGGCAACCTGACCATTCGCGACATCACCCGCGAGGTGGTGCTGGACGCGGAGCAACTCGGCGCGGGCAAGGACCCGTGGGGCAACGTCAAGGCCGCGTTCGAGGCGAAGACGTCGGTGGACCGCCGCGACTTCGGCCTGACGTGGAACCAGGCGCTGGAGACGGGCGGCGTGCTCGTCGGTGAGAAGATTGAAATCGCCATCGAGGTCCAGGCGGTGAAGGCGCAGGCCGAGCAGGCGGCCTGATCCACCCATGTGGACCGCTCCGGAGGCGCCTTCACCGGGCCTCCGGTCCACTTTCTTCCTCCCGGAGCCCCCATGACGACCCACAGCCAGACCGAGAAGCCCGGAGCGTTTTGCCAGGTCCTGCGGACCGGCCCCCATACCCTGCATGCGGACGTGGCCCCCGCGCTAGGCGGAGAGGACTCCGCGCCCGGCCCGCACGACTACTTCGACGCCGCGCTGGCGGCATGCAAGGCCCTGACGGCCACGTGGTACGCGAAGCGTCACGGCCTGGCCCTGGAGCGGGTGGAGACGCACGTCGAACGGGATGATTCGCGGGAGCGGCAGGGCGCCTACACGCTGAAGGTGAAGCTGGCGTTCCACGGGGCGCTGTCGCCGGCGGACCAGCAGCGGCTGTACAACGCCGTCGCGCAGTGCCCCATCCACAAGCTGATGACGACGTCCACGGTGGACATCGTGACTGAGCCGCTCGAAGCCTGAGCCCCCGGGCGCGCTCGGGAGCGGTAGGGTAGGGAAGCGCGTCCCGTCCTGGTGGCGGTACGCGGCCCCCTCCCTGGAGCCTCCCGATGATTCGCGCCCGCCCCCTGACTTCAGAGCACCCGGAGGACCTCATCCTGGCCTTCCGGCGGATGGGGCTGACGGAGCCCACGCAACGGGCCCTGCTGGAGACGCGGCCATTCACCCGGCTCCTCCTCACCGGGTTGACTCCCCAGGACGAGGCCTTCCTCCATGCGCTGTCGGAGGCGTTCCCCGAATGGCTTCCCGGGGACGTCCACTCCCGTTCGGGGACGGGGCTGCTGACGGGGCGCGCCGAGCAGTTCCAGCGGCTGGTGACGGCTGCTCGCGCCGACGCCCGGGGCCTGTCCGCGTTGGCATCGGCGGTGGCGTCCGCGCTGGCCGCGGGCGTGGCGCCAGCGGCGCTGACGCTGGGCGCCCGGCGCTTCGCGTGGGGCTCCCGCACCTACGTCATGGGCGTGGTGAACGCGACGCCGGACAGCTTCTCGGATGGCGGGCGCCATGCCGGGACGGACGCCACCATCGCCCATGGGGTGGCCCTGGCCGAGGCGGGGGCGGACCTGCTCGACGTGGGCGGCGAGTCCACCCGGCCCGGCTCCCTGCCGGTCAGTGCCGACGAGGAGCTGGCGCGGGTGATTCCCGTCATCGAGGGCCTGCGGGCCCGGACCGATGTGCCTCTTTCCGTGGACACCACCAAGGCCGCGGTGGCGCGCGAGGCGTTGAAGGCCGGTGCGCACCTCATCAATGACATCACCGGCTTCAGCTCCGATTCCGGCCTGCCCCGCGTGGTGGCCGAGGCCGGCGCCGCCTGCTGCCTGATGCACATCCAGGGCACTCCGGCCACGATGCAGCAGGCGCCGCGCTACGACGATGTCGTCGAGGACGTGCTGGCCTTCCTGGAGGCCGCCATCCTCCGGGCCGAGT
Organism: Myxococcus xanthus; assembly: GCF_013116825.1. Lineage (GTDB taxonomy): Bacteria > Myxococcota > Myxococcia > Myxococcales > Myxococcaceae > Myxococcus > Myxococcus xanthus_B. Next base: position 65,923 of record NZ_JABFNS010000017.1, on the reverse strand, counting down.
CGGCGGGCATCCCCCGGGGGCGCATCCTCCTGGACCCGGGCATCGGCTTCGGGAAGACCTTCGAGCACAACCTCTTCCTGCTGCGCCGCCTCCCGGAGCTGCGCGTGCTGGGGCAGCCGCTGCTGGTGGGCACGAGCCGCAAGGGCTTCCTCGGCCGGTTGGCGGGCGGCAAGCCTGCCTCCGAACGGCTGGCGGCGACGTTGGGCTCGGTGGCCTCCATGGCGGCGCTGGGCGGAGCCGACCTGGTCCGCGTCCATGACGTGGCTGAGGCCCGGGACGCGCTGGCCGTCGCGGACGCCATCCGGCGGTGCGAAGACGGAGGAACGTTCTACGCCCGGTAACAAGGTGTGGCTTACAGCCCTCACGCCGTGGCCGGAACCTTCACCTTCCGCTGGCCGCCCCCCGAGCCGCCGTGTATGGACGGCTGCGATTCGGTTGGTACTGATTTCGCAACCTCTTTTAGTCTGCGTCGGCCCGCATGCCTGGGTGGTTGCCCAGGGAGCAGTGGGTTCCTAACTTCGAGCCCGCGTGGTGGGCGGGGTATAAGCCCCGACGTCGAGAGGCCGGCGCAGGCCCGGCGTGGGAAAGGCGGAGCGGCACACATGGCGTACAGGATGAACATGCCTCCGAAGGAGGCGCAGGCTTCCCAGAAGCTGTTCGGCACGGATGGTGTTCGCGGGAAGGCGAACGTCTATCCCATGACTGCCGAGGTCGCGATGCAGCTCGGGCGGGCGCTCGCGTTCCTCATCCGCAACGGCCCACACCGCCACCGCGTCATCGTTGGCAAGGACACCCGGCTGTCTGGCTACATGTTGGAGCAGGCGCTGGCCTCCGGCCTCACCTCCATGGGCGTGGACGTGGAGCTCGTCGGTCCGCTGCCGACCCCGGGCATCTCCAACATCACCACCTCCATGCGGGCGGACGCGGGCGCCGTCATCTCCGCGTCCCACAACCCCTACGAGGACAACGGCATCAAGTTCTTCTGGCGCGACGGCTTCAAGCTGCCGGACGAGACGGAAGGCAAGATTGAGGAGCTGGTGTCCAGCGGCTCTATCGACTCCATCCGTCCCACGGCCACGAAGATTGGCCGGGCGTTCCGCATGGAGGACGCGCGGGGCCGCTACATCGTCTTCCTGAAGGCCACCTTCCCGCGCGAGCTGACGCTGGAGGGGATGACCATCGTCGTCGACTGCGCCAACGGCGCGGCCTACAAGACGGCGCCCGCCGTGCTGGAGGAGCTGGGCGCCAAGGTGATTGCGCTCGGCGTTTCACCGGACGGCAAGAACATCAACCACAAGTGTGGCGCCCTCTATCCGGAGAACCTGGCCAAGACGGTGGTGAAGCACGGCGCGCACCTGGGCATCGCCCTGGACGGTGACGCCGACCGCCTCATCGTCGTGGACGAGAAGGGCAAGGTCGTCGACGGCGACGCCATCATGGCCATCTGCACGGGCGAGCTGGTGGCCCGCAAGCAGCTGAAGAAGAAGATGTTGGTCTCCACGGTGATGAGCAACATCGGCCTGGAGCGCGCGGTGGCGCGCTGGGGCGTGAAGGTGGCTCGCACGCGCGTGGGTGACCGCTACGTCGTCGATGAGATGCGCCGCAATGGCTACAACCTGGGCGGCGAGCAGAGCGGCCACCTCATCTTCCTGGACCACACCACCACGGGTGACGGAACCCTGGCGGCGCTCCAGTTGCTGGCGGTGATGTGCCGGGCGGGCAAGCCTCTGAGCGAGCTGGCCTCCATCTTCGAGCCCGTGCCCCAGACGCTGGTCAACGTCGCCGTGAAGCAGAAGAAGGAGCTGGGCGAGCTCCCGACGGTGATGAAGGTCATCAAGAGCGTGGAGCAGCGGCTGGGCAACACCGGCCGGGTGCTGGTGCGTTTCTCCGGCACCGAGCCCAAGGCCCGCGTCCTCATCGAGGGCGAGGACGCCGCCCGCAACCAGGCCTACGCGAAGGAAATCGCGGACGCGCTGTCCAAGGCCCTCAGCGCCTGAGGGCCGCTGCGAACGGTGGTTGACTTCCGGACGCAGCCAGCGTGAAGAAGGACCGGCGCGCACCGGGGCCTTTCGACAATCCCATGGCCGCGCATGAGCGAGGTGCGGTCGATGGGACAGCGACTGGGTGTCAACGTGGACCATGTGGCGACGCTGCGTCAGGCGAGGCGCACCACGTATCCGGATCCGGTGACGGCCGCGGCGCTGGCGGAGCTCGCCGGCGCACAGCAAATCACCATCCACCTGCGTGAGGACCGGCGTCACATCCAGGACCGGGATTTGCGCATCCTCCGTGAGACGGTGCAGACGCTCCTGAACCTGGAGATGGCCGCCACCGCGGAGATGGTGAAGCTCGCCTATGAGCACAAGCCGGACGTGGTGACGCTGGTGCCCGAGCGCCGCGAGGAGCTCACCACGGAGGGTGGCCTGGAGGTCGCCAACCAGCGCGAGCACATCGCGAAGATCATCAAGAACCTGAAGGACGGCGAGATTGCCGTCTCGCTCTTCATCGACCCGGACCTGGACCAGGTGCGGGCGGCGCACAAGGTGAACGCGGACCGCATCGAACTGCACACGGGCCGCTACTGCGAGGCGCGCAACGAGAAGGAGCGGGCCCGGGAACTGGCGCGCATCGTCGACGCGGCCAAGGCGGGCATCAAGCTGGGCCTGGGCGTGGCCGCGGGCCATGGGCTCAACTACGACAACGTGCACCCGATTGCCCGCATCTCCGAAATCGACGAGCTGAACATCGGGCACGCCATCGTCGGTCGCGCGGTGCTGGTGGGCTTCGAGCGGGCGGTGCGCGAGATGCTCGAAATCATGCGCAACCCGGGGTAGGGCGCCATGGGAATCCGCGGCCTGGGTCTGGACATCTGCTCCATCTCCCGCATCCAGCGCATCCTGGACGGGCCACGCGCGGAGCCCTTTCTGAACCGCGTCTACACCGAGGCGGAGCGGGCCCTCTGCGGCCGGCGCAGCGACGCGGCCAGTGCCTACGCCGCGCGCTTCGCCGCCAAGGAGGCCCTGGTGAAGGCGCTGGGCGCCCCGCCGGGCATCCGCTGGAAGGACATGGAGGTCCGGCGGCAGGGCGGAGCGCCTTATTTCGCACTGTCCGGCGTGGCCCTGGAGGTCATGGAGGCGCGAGGGCTGGAGGCCTTCCTCGCGCTGACCCACGATGCGGACGTCGCCGCCGCCACGGTGGTGCTCCAATCGAAGGGGGATTGAACCCATGTTGCGCGTCCTCACCGCCGCCCAGATGCGTCAGGCCGAGCAGGCCGCCGAAGCCCGCCACGGCATGCCCTCCGCGTTGCTGATGGAGAATGCCGGGCGGGGGCTCGCGGAGGTGGCTCGGGGGCTCATCGGCCCGGGTGGGCGCTTCGTGGTGGTGTGTGGACCGGGCAACAATGGAGGGGACGGGCTGGTGGCCGCGCGCTTCCTCCGGGAGGGCGGCGCCTGCGTGTCGGTGGTGATGGTAGGCGACGCCGCGAAGCTGACGCCCGAGGCGCGCCGGAACGTGGAGGCGGTGAAGGGCTTCGGTGTGACGCCGCGCACGCTGGAGTCCGTGGAGCCGGCCAGGCGCGGTGACGTGGTGGTGGACGCGCTCTTTGGCACGGGCTTGAGTCGTGCACCCGCGGGGGCCTTCGCGGACGCCGTGTCGGCGATTCGCGGCTGGCGGGCAGCAGGGGCCAAGGTCGTGGCGGCGGATGTGCCGTCCGGGCTTCAGAGCGACACGGGGGTGCCTTTCTCGCCCTGTGTGGAGGCGGACGCCACCGTGGCGTTCGGCTTCCTCAAGCCGGGGCAGGTGCTGGAGCCGGGGGCCTCGCTGTGTGGCCGCGTGCACCAGGTGGACATTGGCATGGGGGGCGAGTCCTCGAACGAGGTCTCGGGTCCTGAGCTCTTCGTGGTGGAGGAGTCGGACGCGCGCCGCACATTGCCGGCGCGGAAGGCGGACTCCCACAAGGGGACCTTTGGCCACGTGCTGGTGGTGGCGGGCAGCCGGGGAAAGACGGGGGCTGCGGCGCTGGTGGCGAAGGCGGCGCTGCGCTCCGGGGCGGGTCTCGTGACAGTGGCCGCTCGCGCGGATGCGCTGGACACCATCCAGGCGCATTCAGCGGAAATCATGGGCATCCCGCTGGAGGCTTCTGGGCCGCTGGGCATGGGTGACCTGGACGCGCTGGTGGCGGCGGCGGAGGGGAAGGATGCGCTCGTCATCGGGCCGGGGATTCCTCGGGGGCCAGAGACGGGGGTGCTGATTGGCGAGCTGTTGTCGCGCGTGGAGGCGCCCGCGGTGCTGGATGCGGACGCGCTCAATGCGGTGGCCACGGACTTGTCGGTGCTGCGCCGGGCGAAGGGGCCGGTGGTGATGACGCCGCACCCGGGAGAGATGGCCCGGCTGACGGGCAAGTCCACGAAGGAAGTCCAAGCACACCGGCTGGATATGGCGCGGCAGTTCTCCGTGGGCTTGAAGGTGACGCTCGTGCTGAAGGGAGACCGGACGCTGACGAGTGACGCGGACGGGCGCGTGTACCTGAACACCACGGGCAACCCGGGCATGGCGACGGGGGGCTCGGGGGATGTCTTGTCCGGGATTTGTGGCGCGTTCCTGGCTCAGTCGTTTCCAGTGCCCTCGGCCATCTGGACGGCGGTGTACGCGCACGGGCTCGCTGGGGACCTGGCGGCGGCGAAGCGCGGGCAACTGGGATTGGTTGCGGGGGACATCGTGGAGCAGGGGCTGTGCGAGGTGTGGCTGCGGTGGGAGCGATGAGCACGGAAGCGTCGGCTGCGCGTGTTCGGACGGTACGGCTGGAGTCTCCCGAGGAGACGCACCGGCTGGGTGTGCGCCTGGGTGAGTTGCTGGAGCCCGGTGACTTCGTGGGGCTGATTGGCGACCTGGGCGCGGGAAAGACGCACCTGGTGCGCGGAGTTGCGGCCGGGGCGAACGTTCCTCGCTCCGAGGTGGCGAGCCCCACGTTCGCGATTGTGTATCCGTATTCGGGACGCATCCCGCTGTACCACGCGGACCTGTACCGGCTGACGGACTACGACGACCTGTACGCCACGGGCTTCCTGGACCTGGAAGGCACCGAGAGCGCGATGCTGGTGGAGTGGCTGGACAAGATTCCGCAGGCCGCGCCGCGTGACTACCTGCGCGTCACGCTGAAGCACGCGGGCGGCGAGGCACGCGAGCTGACGGCGGAGGCGTTTGGTGTACGGCCCGCGGCGTTGCTTGACGCGTGGATGGGCTGACGCCCTCAGGCCACGATGGGTGACGCGGCCGGCTTCACGGCGGGGAAGAGGCCCGGGCCCGCGAGCTCCGGCACGCGCCAGTGATGGAACACGAGGTTCGCGTCCACGCCGATGACGTCCTCTTCGGCCACCGGTGCCCAGTACGGCCCACCACACAGCGACTCACTGGCCACGACGAGCTGCTCCAGCTTCGTCCCTGGCGCCGGCAGCGTCGACACGTCGTCGCGCGACGGGCCCGTGGACACGAACAGCGTTCGGTTGCGCCGCGAGGCCACCATCAACTCGCCGTCGGACACGAGGAAGTTCATCGCCGAGCGGCCATCCTGTCCCACGGCATCCGTGATGGCGGCCACCAACGACATCGTCTCCGCCAGCGCTCGCGCCACGGCCTCCACGGGGACCTTCCGGTCAATCGGATGCCGGGCGCCCAAGCGGGTGAGGAACAGGTAGAAGCACCGCTCGCTGTCCGTGGTGCCCCGGATGTTCGTCCGCAGGCTCGGGCAGATGAGCGCTTCCACGGCGGCCCGGTGCTGCGCGAACTCCCGCAGCGTCCCGTTGTGCACGAACGACCAGCGGCCATGCAGGAAGGGGTGCGAGTTGCGCAGCTCCACCGCGCCCACCGAGGCCAACCGGATGTGCGCCACCACCGTGTGCGAGGATACCCGGCTGCTCACCCGCTCGAAGTCCGGGTCGCTGTGCGCGGGCCCCACACCGTGCGCCACCACCGGCGCCTGCTCGGCGCCGTAGGCCGCGATGCCCCATCCATCCTTGTGCTCGCGCGACTGGATGAGGAGCGAGTTCTTCTCCGTCACCAACGAAGGGTGCACCGCGGCGGGAATCGCTGAACGGAATCCAAATAGTCGGCACATGGCTAGCAACGAATACTCTTAACGTCCGGCCCTGACGGATGTCGTCCTGTCTTTATCCACTCGGAGCCGCTGTGTCTCTGCGACGCCGGTTCACGCGCAACCTTCCATCTGCTGCCGGACAGCGATGCGTCCAGCCTTCACGACCACTCGCGCGTGCGCTACGCCTAGATGGTAGGGCAGGTGGCGGTACGAAGCACAGCTGAAGACCACCAGGTCGCCCGCGTCACCCACGGTCAGCCTTCCGTGCTGTTGCAGCCCCAACGACACCGCCGCGCCACGGGTGGCTCCCCAATACGCCTCTGCCGCAGTAAGCCCGTTTTCCAGACAGGCGAGTCCCAGCGCCAGTGCTGTGTTTTCGCTCATGGCGGAACCGGGATTGACGTTGGTACCCAAAGCGACGTTGAGCCCCGCATCGCGGATGCGGCGTCCAGGCGCGTAGGGCCGCATGCGCAGGAACAGCGTGGAGGTGGGAACGAGCACCGCCGTGACGTTGGCGTCCGCCAACGCCTTGAGCCCCGCGTCCGTCACCTGCTCCAGGTGGTCCGCCGTGGCGGCTCCCAGCTCCGCGGCGAGCTCGGAGGCGCCACACGCGGTGAGCTGGTCCGCATGCAGCCGCGGCACCATTCCGAGTGCCCGGCCCGCGCTCAAGATGCGGCGCGCCTCGTCCACGGTGAAGGCGCTGTCCTCCACGAAAACGTCACAGAAGCGCGCCAGCCCCTCGCGCGCGACGGCGGGAAGAATCTCCTCGATGCACAGCCGCACGTAGTCCTCGCGCTTGCCGCGGTACTCCTCCGGCACGGCGTGCGCGCACAGCAGCGTGGGGACCAGCTCCAGCGGCGTCAGCGTCCCGAGCCGCCGCACGGCGCGCAGCATCTTCAGCTCCGTCGCCAGGTCGAGCCCGTAGCCGCTCTTCACCTCCGCCGTCGTGACGCCCTGCTCCAACAGGCGCTTCGTGCGGGGGAGGGCGAGCCGCACCAGCTCCTCCTCGCTCGCGGCCCGCGTTGCCCGCACCGTGCCGGCGATGCCACCGCCCGCCTTGGCAATCTCCAGGTAGGTGGCGCCCTGGTTGCGCAGGTCGAACTCCGCCGAGCGCTCGCCGGCGAAGACGAGGTGCGTGTGGGGGTCCACGAAGCCGGGGCCCACGAAGCCACCCTGGGCGTCCACCACCTCGGTGCCAGGGCCCACCGCGCCCGCGGGGAGGCCGGCCTCGGGGCCCACGTAGGCGATGCGTCCCTCACGCACACCCACCACCGCGCCTGGGCGTGGGGTGAGGGCGTCCTCCGCGCGCTCGCGGTGCGAGCCTTCCACCGTCAGCACTTCGGAGGTGTTGCGCACCAGCAGGTCCAGCACGTCCATGGCTCAACGTCCTCCGCGTGCGCCCATGATGGGCACGTTCCAGCTCACACTCTTGCCAACCTTCGCGCGGCCGAATCCGCCCGACAGCTCGAAGTCGTTCTTTCCGCCCCAGGAGACGCGCGCCGCCACCACGCCGCCGTAATACAACGCTTGCTCGTTGCGCCCGTGCGACGCCACCGTGTGCCACGACGCGAAGGGCACCAGGCCAATGGACACCTTCTTCTCCGGCTGCATCGTGAGCGCGCACGACACCTCCGCGCCGAAGATGGTGCCCGGCCCGCCGCGCGGGGTGCCCAGCCCGAAATCACTGGCGCCTCGCAGCGACAACGCCGGGGCCAGGCCCAGCCGCTCCGAGCCCACGTAGTACGAGGCCCCGGCGTACAGCCCGTACCCGGGCAGCGGGATGGGCAGGAGGAACTCACCCTGAAGTCCGGTGTGCAGGTGCAGCCGCTCGGACACGGGCACCGTCAGGGCCGCGTCGAACGCCACGCCCCACTGCTGCGTGGAGAAGCTCGACTCGTTTCCCCGAAAGCTGTTTCCCGTTCCGAGGCCGCCCTGCGTCCCCGCGATGGGCGCGCTCAACCGGGGGCCGGAGCGCATGCCGACCTGCATGACGTTGCGGTCCGGCGCCCCGGGCCCCATCCGCATCACCATGGGGCCCATCGCCGTGGGGGCGCACCCCGTCAATCCCACGACGGCGGCGCCCCACAGTCCGACTCCTGCCGCGCACAAGCGCTTCACTGCGGCCTCCTGCTTCATCTTCAGGTGGTGATGCCGGGAATCTTCACGCCGCGCTCTTTCGCCACCTCGATGGCCTCCGGGTAGCCCGCGTCCGCGTGGCGCAGCACGCCCATGCCGGGGTCGCTGGTGAGCACGCGCTCGATGCGGCGCGCGGCCTCCGGCGTTCCGTCCGCGACGATGACCTGACCGGCGTGCAGCGAGTAGCCCATGCCCACGCCGCCGCCGTGGTGGAAGGACACCCACGAGGCGCCGTTCACCGCGTTCACCAGCGCGTTGAGGATGGGCCAGTCCGCGACCGCGTCCGTGCCGTCCTTCATCGCCTCCGTCTCGCGGTTGGGCGACGCCACCGAGCCGCAGTCCAGGTGGTCCCGGCCGATGACGATGGGCGCCTTCACCTCGCCCTTGCGCACCAGCTCGTTGAACGCGAGGCCCGCCTTGGCGCGCTCGCCATACCCCAGCCAGCAGATGCGCGAGGGCAGGCCCTGGAACGCCACGCGCTCCTCGGCCATGTTCAGCCAGCGCTGGAGCGAGGCCTTCTGGGGGAACAGCTCGCGCACCACGCGGTCGGTGACGCGGATGTCCTCCGGGTCCCCGGAGAGCGCCACCCAGCGGAAGGGCCCCATGCCCTCGCAGAAGAGGGGACGGATGTAGGCGGGGACGAAGCCGGGGAACTCGAAGGCGTTCTCCATGCCGCCCAGCTCCGCCTGGCCGCGCAGGTTGTTGCCGTAGTCGAAGACGTGGCTGCCGGCCTTCTGGAAGTCGTTCATCGCCTGCACGTGCATCATCATCGACTCGCGCGCGCGGCGGACGTACGCCTCCGGATCCCGCTGCCGCAGCTCGGCGGCGGCCTCCAGCGACAGGTCCGTGGGGATGTAGCCGTTGAGCGGGTCGTGGGCGCTCGTCTGGTCCGTGACGAGGTCCGGCTTGATGCCGCGGCGGTACAGCTCGCGGAACACCGACGCCGCGTTGCCGATGACGGCGATGGAGCGGCCCACGCGCTTCTCCTGGGCGTCCTTCACCAGGGCCAGCGCCTCATCCAGGTCCTTGGCGACGACGTCCAGGTAGCGCGTCTCCACGCGGCGGCGAGCGCGCGTGGGGTCGATCTCCACGCCGAGGAACACCGCGTTGTTCATGGTGGCGGCCAGCGGCTGCGCGCCACCCATGCCACCCAGACCGCCGGAGAGGATGAGGCGGCCCGCCAGGTCGTCGGTGCCGAAGTGGAAGCGGCCGGCGGCGGCGAAGGTCTCGTAGGTGCCCTGGAGGATGCCCTGCGTGCCGATGTAGATCCACGAGCCCGCGGTCATCTGGCCGTACATCATCAGGCCCTTCTTCTCCAACTCGTGGAAGTGCTCCCAGGTGGCCCAGCGGCCCACGAGGTTGGAGTTGGCGATGAGCACGCGCGGCGCGTCCGGGTGCGTGCGGAAGATGCCCACGGGCTTGCCGGACTGGACGAGCAGGGTCTCATCGTCGCCCAGGTTCTGGAGGCTCGACACGATGCGGTCGAAGGAGGGCCAGTCGCGGGCGGCCTTGCCGGTGCCGCCATAGACGACGAGGTCCTCGGGGCGCTCGGCGACGTCCGGGTCGAGGTTGTTCATCAACATCCGGAGCGCGGCCTCCTGGACCCAGCCCTTGCAGGACAGGGTGGAACCGTGGGGGGCGCGGATGACGCGGGACATGAGCGGACTCCTAGAGTGTGGCGGACGGAAAGGCCCGGCACACTACCTGAACCGGGGTGCTTCCGGGCCACCGCGATGTCCGCGTCGCGCCGCGTCGCGTCCGCCGCCTCACGAATGCAGCGAGTCGTCGTCGGAGGCGTCCAGGCCCGGAGTCTGGACGGGGCTGCGTGACGCGGGCCGGTCCACGACGCCGTCCTCGCGGTCGATGCGAATGTCGTTGATGACCTCCTTCACTCCCAGCACGTCCCGGGCGAGCGCTTCCGTCGCGTGCCGTTCATCCTGGCTGCGCACCACGCCGGCCAGCAGCACCACGCCGTCCCGCACGCGGATGTCCACGTCCTCGGCGTCCACCCAGCTCTGCATCAGTCGGTCGCAGAGGTCCGCCAGGATTCGCTCGCTGGAGCGCCGGTAGCCTCGCGGCGCGCGTCCCCGGGGGGGCGCCCTCACAGGGCCTTCGGGCCGGTAGCGCCTACCCGAGAAGCCACCTTGGCCCAGGTCGTGGTCATCCGGCCGTGACGGACTGGTGGAGTACCCATCCCACGGTGGCGCCATGTTCTCCACACCGGGGCCATGGCCCGCGGGTTGTGTGCCCCCGTAGCGGACATCCGTTTCGGCCATGTGGCTGGCGGCACGCCAGGGTCGGCTCCGGTCCATGCCGCCCGCTTCCCGTCGGCGGCGCTCGTGGGCGTCGTCGGCGCCCCCGTGGCCATGGCGCCTCCCGCCGTGCCCCCGGCGCTCTGGTATCTCACGGCCGCCCCGACGTCCTCCCTCCGTCCCCACGTCCTCCAGGACGCCGAGGTAGGGAGGCTCCAGGCGCCAGTCCTCCGCGACTTCGCGGAACGTGCCGCTGGGGCTGTAGCCGGGCCGTCTGGCGATGCGCTCCGGGTCGAAGTGCCGGGCACGGCGGTCCAGCTCCCGGTCCAGGTCGAAGTCGCGGCCATACTCCCGGCCCTGGTCCAGGGCGCGCGCGGCGCGTCCGAAGTCGACGTCTTGTTGGAAGTCGCGTGTGTCCCGGTCCCTCGCGGCGTCCCGGAAGTGTCGCTCGCTGTCGAAGGAGCGTGGAAGCGCATCATCCTCGGAGGCCCAACCGCCTCGGCGGTGGTGGCCCGGGGGCGGCCCGCCCCGCCGTCGCTCGGCGCCTGCGTCGTCCCGCTCGAAGCCGCCCCTGCGTTCTGACCCGCGCCCGTCGCCGTGCTCATCATCCCTGGCGGGGGCGCGGGCCCAGGTGTCCCTCGGATGGGCGTGTTCGTCCTCCCAGCCCCTCGAGTGCCGCTGCTCCCGCTCCCTGTCTCCCCATCGCCGGTCGTCATCGCGCCTGCCGTTCATCTGGATGGCCTCCTCTCGTTGAGCGTTCGCCCAGGGCCTGTCTCCTGACGTTCTGGACCGCGAGCGCCGCTGGCAACGCAGGCAGGCCCCGCCAGAGGTTCGGCCGGGCATGGGGGCCCCGGAGTGGCCGCTGTATGCCGGGAGAGGCGCCAGTCGTTCCATGAGCATTCCCGCGCGGCCAGAGCGCGGTAGAGTCCACAGCCGCGACCGGCCAGCCAGCCAGCCGCGCGATGCCTGGAGGGAGTGTCATGGACGACGGGAGCCGGAACGCACAGGGGCCTGGCGCGCGAGCGTCGTCCGCGCTCACGACGGCAACGCCCTGCGCCCAGCCTCCCGAGGAGGCCCGTGGCCCCACCGTGGGGCCCGTCGCGACGGTGGCGGGCGGCATCCCCGCCGTCATCTCCGCCATGCGGCACGTCTACGGTGAAATGGACGTGGTGCGCGGGACGAAGCTGCTGCTCAAGGTGAACCAGAAGGAGGGCTTCGACTGCCCCGGCTGCGCGTGGCCCGACCCGGGACACCGCTCCATGGCGGAGTTCTGTGAGAACGGCGCCAAGGCGGTGGCGGAAGAGGCCATGTCCGCGCGGGCGACGCCGGAGTTCTTCCGTCGATGGAGCGTGGTGGACCTCGCCCTCCAGACGGACCACTGGCTGGGCAAGCAGGGCCGGCTGACGCACCCGATGGTGCTCCGCGAAGGCGCCACGCACTACGAGCCCCTGTCCTGGGACGAAGCCTTCGCGCTGGTGGCCGAGGAGCTGAACGCGCTCGACACGCCGGACGCCGCGAGCTTCTACACCTCCGGGCGTACGAGCAACGAGGCGGCGTTCCTCTACCAGCTCTTCGTGCGGCAGTTCGGCACCAACAACCTGCCGGACTGCTCGAACATGTGCCACGAGTCGAGCGGCTCCGCGCTCAACGAGACGGTGGGCATCGGCAAGGGCACTGTCACGCTGGAGGACTTCGACCAGGCGGATGCCATCTTCGTCATCGGGCAGAACCCGGGGACGAACCATCCGCGCATGTTGTCGTCGCTCGAGGCCGCCGCGCGACGGGGCTGCCAGATTGTCAGCATCAACCCGCTGCCGGAGACGGGGCTCAACCGCTTCAAGCACCCGCAGGACGTGCTGCACCTCATCGGGCCCGGAACGGCGCTCAACTCCCTGTTCGTTCAGGTCCGCATCAACGGCGACGCCGCGCTGCTGCAGGGCATCGCCAAGGCGCTGTTCGAGATGGAGGACGCGAACCCCGGCTCGGTGGTGGCCAAGGGCTTCATCGACGACAAGACGCTCGGCTTCGAGGCCTACGCGGCCCACATGCGCGCGGTGAAGTGGGAGGACGTGGAGGAGGGGAGTGGGGTGCCGCGCGCGCAGGTGCTCGCGGCGGCGGAGATCCTCGCCCGCTCCGAGCGCACCATCTTCTGCTGGGCCATGGGGCTGACGCAGCACCGCAACGGCGTGGCGTGCATTCAGGAAATCGTCAACCTGGCGCTGCTGCGCGGCGGTATCGGCAAGCCGGGCGCGGGCCTGTGCCCGGTGCGCGGTCACAGCAACGTGCAGGGCGACCGCACCATGGGCATCTGGGAGAAGCCGCCCGAGGCCCTGTTGACGGCGCTGTCCCGGGAGTTCGGGTTCGAGCCGCCGCGGCACCACGGCATGGACGTGGTGGACACGCTGCACGCCATGCACGACGGCCGGGTGAAGGTGTTCTTCGCGCTCGGTGGCAACTTCCTCTCCGCCACGCCGGACACGGAGTTCACCGCCGAGGCCCTGCGCCGCACGCGCCTCACCGTCCACGTGTCCACCAAGCTCAACCGCTCGCACCTGGTCCACGGACGGCGGGCGCTCATCTTGCCGTGCCTGGGCCGCACCGAGCGCGACGTGCAGGCCGGCGGGGCCCAGTTCGTCACCGTGGAGAACTCCATGGGCGTGGTGTCGTCTTCGCGGGGCTCGGTGGCGCCCGCGTCGGAGCACCTGCTCAGCGAACCCGTCATCGTCGCCCGGCTGGCGACGGCGGTGCTGGGGGCGCGCTCTCGCGTGCCCTGGCTGTCGCTGGTGGAGGACTACGACCGCATCCGGGAGCAGATTTCGCGCGTCATCCCCGGCTTCGACGACTTCAATCGCCGCGTGCGGGAGCCGGGCGGCTTCGCGCTGCCGAACGGTCCGCGCGAGGGACGCTTCACCACGAAGAGTGGCAAGGCGCACTTCACGGTGCATGCGCTACAGCCCATTGCCCTGGAGCCGGGACAGCTCCTGATGATGACGATTCGCACGCATGACCAGTTCAACACCACGGTGTACGGGCTGGATGACCGCTACCGCGGCATCCGCAATGGCCGCCGGGTGGTGTTGCTGCATCCCGCCGACATGAAGGCGCAGGGGTTGGCGGCGGACCAGCTTGTCGACCTGCGGAGCCACTTTGAAGGCGAGACGCGGCTGGCGCGTGGCTTCCGCGTGGTGCCGTACAACATCCCGCGCAGGTGCGCGGCCACCTACTTTCCCGAGGCCAACGTCCTCGTCCCCGTGAACAGCTTCGCGGAGAAGAGCCGCACGCCCACGTCGAAGTCGGTGGTCATCAGCATCACCCCGGCCGGAGAATCGCGGGCCCTGCCCGCTGGCGCGGTGGCATGAGGCGCGTGAGAGAGCATGCAGCCCGTCAATGAAACCGGGTGGCCGGAGTCGCTCCGGTCCCTCTATGAGACGGTGACGGGGACGCCCGCGGCGGAGGCCATGGCCGCGTCCACCCAGTGGCGCGAGTCCTTCGCGGCCTGGGTGCGAGGCGCTTCGCTGGATGAGCGCACCCAGGCACAAGCGGCGGCCTGGAGCCGCCTGGACGAGGGCGAGCGGACCCTCGGCGAGCTGTTGTTCCTGCTCTCTTCCTGCAGTGAGTTGCTGTGGCCCTACGCCGTGCCGCCCCGGGGCCTGCTGCCGCGCTTGATGGCGCGGCAGGAGACGATGCTGGCCGCGTTGCTGGAGGTGGGGGACGCGGACACGGCCGCGCGGTTGCGGCGTGAGACGGAGGCCACCGTCACCACGGTGCTGACGCGCATCCTGAAGCGGCACCCGGACGCGCTCCAGTCCCTCGTCGGCGACGCGCCGTGTACCTTCGACGGCCGGGCCCTGCGCTTCCACGGCGCGGTGGAGGTGGACCTGCGCCAGGTGTTGGGCACCGGCGCGAAGTCCGTCGCGCTGCTGGAGCAGCTGCGCGCGCTGATGCCGGCGACGGCGGCGGACGGGCGCGACCGGTTGGCGGAGTTCATCCGGACACGGGCCGCGCGGCTGCCGTGGCGGGAGGCTTCGGAGGTCCTGGCCGAGCGGCTCTTCTCGTTGGCGACGTCGCCGGGGGGCCGCAGCGGCATGAGTGGCTTCCTGGCGTGCTACCCCGGTGGACGCAAGGAGCCGGACTGGTGCGCTCGGGCGGGGCTCTTGCTGTCGCGCACGCTGGAGGTCGGCGGTCCTCCCGAAGTGGTGGAGAACCTGTGCGAGCTGCTGGCGCGCTTCGATGCGCCACCGGTGGACGGCCTGCGCGGGGCGCTGGGCGCTTTGGTGAACGGCGACTTCGAGGCCTCGGCGGACCTGGGCCCCGTGCGCTTCGTGCTCGACCACTGCCAAGCCACGCTGCGCAAGGGCGAGCCGGGGCTGGTGCTCACGCTGCTGTGGCTGGAGGAGCGGTTGTTCCGTGCCGCCGTGCGCAAGGGCGCGCCAGATGCCTTCGACCGCCGCAAGCGCGCGCTGTCGAAGCTCAAGCCGGGGGCGCCGGGATTCGACCAGCTCCACTGGCTGGCGGAAGAATGTGCCGAGCTGTGGCCTCGCTTCATGCCCGGTGCCGTGCGGCCCGGTCTGGACGAACTGGCGGCGTGGCGTCAGGAAGTCGCTGACCGCGTGGGGCGCAAGCCCGTGCTGCGCAAGGCGGCCATCGAGTTCTTCCTCTGGTGCGCGCCGGATGCCGCTTCGTCCGAGGCGGAGCTCACGGTGCTGGCCCTGGTGCGCACCGCGACCGACCGGCGACAGGTGAAGCGGTTGAAGGAGCACCCGTCGTCACGCGTTCGCCTCCGCGTCCGGACGCTCCAGTCCTGGTTCCAGGGCCCGGCGGCGAAGGGGAAGCCGGGCGCCCCCGTGGAGCCTTCGCAGGCTTCAGGCCCCGCGACGTTGACGGAGGCGTTGCGGCACCTGCATGTGACGCGCGCGGTGCCGCTCGGAGGCCGGACGTGGCTGCGTGACCGGGACCTGGAGGAGCTGTTGCTGGGCGCCTTCGGTCGAGTGGAGGCGGAGTTCTCTTCTCGTTATCCGGAGCGCTTCCGCGAGGACACCGCGACGCTCGCGGCGGACCTGCTCGAAGCACTGCGCGCGGAGTTGGCGCGGGTGAAGGCGGACGTCTCCGCGTTGATGGCTCAGGGGCAGCCCTCGCCGTGGGACCTGTCGATGACGGTCCGGCGCCGTGAACCGGAGCCCGTGCCCGAGCCTGTCCCGGTGGACGGCGAGGGGGCTCCGGACGCCGTGCCTCCGCCTTTGGCCGCCGCGCGGTTGGGGGTGGAGGTGGCTTTCGTCCTCGACGTGGCGGTGGGCGACTTCCTGCGCACACGGCGCGTGGTGTCCGTGCAGGTGGTGAAGCTCGAGCAGCGCGGAGAGGGTCAATGGCTGCCCGCCTTCCGGCTGGGCCGGGAGCATCTGGACGCGCAGTTGCTGCGGACCGATGCCGCGTTCTGCCTGTTCCTGGCGCCTCCGTTTCCTCGGGCCGAGTGCTGGGTGGTTCCGTCGCGAACGGTGCGCGCGATGATGGAGTCGCAGCGCTCGCTGTCGGGTGTGCCGCGAGACGGGGTGCAGCGGGTGGCGCGCTCACTGTCCCACTGGCTGTTGGGCGACCTCGTCGGTCTGTGGACGGGGGACGAACGCCCGGAGTCGTTTGCCCGGCTGTCTCGCGTGGAGGACGGGCCGGACTTCGTCGTCGAATGGGGCCTCCGGTAGGTCAAGTGGCCACCGGGCCCGCTGGCGTGGCGTCCACGGTGATAGCGTCCATCCCTTATGAGTCACACCGAGCGACCCCAGGGGGCGGGCCGTCCAGCCGAAGGGGCTGATTCCGTCCAGCAGACGCGGCCCACAGGGACAGGAAGGCCCGGGACCTCGGGCGCTGTTCGCCGCTTCCGATTCACCGTCGTCGAAGGCCCGCAGCCTGGGCAGTCCAAGGACAGCAACGCGGACACGTTCTCCATCGGCTCGCATGGGCTCAACGACTTCGTCATCGAGGAGCCCACCGTCTCGCGCTTCCACTGCGAGGTGAAGGTCGACCACGACGGCGCCCGCCTGCGGGATTTGGACAGCCGAAACGGCACCGTGCTCGACGGCGTCCACGTGCGTGACGCGTATCTTCGTGGCGGCAGCATCCTGCGCCTGGGCCGGGTGAGCGTCCGGTTCGACTTCAGCCCGGAGACGAACCGGCTGCTCATCTCCGACCGCACGACGTTCGGTGAGCTGGTGGGCGCGTCGCCCGTGACGCGCGCCAGCTTCGCCCTCATGGAGCGAGCCGCCGCGAGCGACGCGACGGTGTTGCTGGAGGGGGAGACGGGCACGGGCAAGAGCCGCGCGGCCTTCGCCATCCATCAGGCGAGCGCCCGGGGCTCGGGGCCCTTCCTCACCGTGGACTGCGGCGCCATTCCCGGCAATCTGCTGGAGAGCGAGCTGTTCGGCCACGAGAAGGGCTCCTTCACCGGCGCCATCCAGCGCCGCGTCGGCGCCTTCGAGGAGGCGGACGGCGGCACCATCTTCCTGGACGAGATTGGCGAGCTGCCCGCGGAGCTGCAGCCGAAGCTGCTGCGCGTCCTGGAGAACAAGGAGATTCGCCGGCTGGGGGCCAACGGGTACCAGCCCGTCAACGTGCGCGTCATCGCCGCCACGCACCGGGACCTGCGCGCCGAGGTGAACGCGGCGCGCTTCCGCTCCGACCTGTTCTTCCGCCTCGCGGTGGTGCGCATCATCATCCCCGCGCTGCGGGAGCGGCCCGAGGACATCCCCCTCATCGCGGAGCGAATCCTCACGGCCTTCGGGGCCGGCTCCGAGCAGCTCGCGGCGCTGAGCACGCCGGAGTTCATCGCGCAGCTCCAGCACGCCGCGTGGCCGGGGAACGTGCGCGAGCTGCGCAACCACCTGGAGCGTTGCCTCGTCTTCCAGGACGCCATGCCGCCGGACGCCGAGGAGGTGAGCGCGCAAGCGGTGCTGCGCAGCCTGGTGGACCCAAAGCAGCCCTACGCGGAGGCTCGCCGCCGCGCGCTGGAGGTCTTCGAGCGCGAGTACCTGGATGCGCTCCTCAAGCTCCACGGAGGCAAGGTGTCGCAGGCCGCCACCGCCGCGGACATGGACCGCGTGTACCTGTACCGCCTGCTGCGCCGGCACCGGCTGCGGACGTAGCCACTCAGCGGCTGGCGAGTGCATCCGACAGCAGGACCTCGCCCGCCGTGCCTCCCGAAGCCCAGGACTCCAGGCGCAGCAACTCACCACCCGCCAACCTCGGAAGGCCTTGGGCGTCCGTGCTCAGCTCACACAGGGCCGCGTGCGCATAGACGCGGACTTCCACGCGGTCACCCGCGGCCTCACATGCCTGCCGCAACAGCGCTTCCGCCACCTGGCGCGCTTCCACCAGGGCCGGGACTCGGGCCTCGGAGGTGGGAGGCAGTGACTTCCACGCGAGCACGGCGTTGCCGCTCTCCAGGGCGAGCATCCAGTCACGGGTCTCCAGTTCGGTGAGCGCCGCGTCCAGCGTGGCGTCCCTGGCATCCAGGTCCGCGTCGGTGGGCTCGTCCAGGGCCACCGGGAAGCGGAGGTCCACATAGACAGCCACGGCCCATGTCTCATCCGGAATGGGCGCCAGCGCCGCGCGCAAGGCCTCGAGGAAGGCGGGTACGTCCGGCCAGCGGTCCCCAGGGGCCTTCGCGAGACACCGCTGGACCACGGCGTCCAGTGCTGGCGGTGCGTGCACCCGCTCATCCAGGTGCGGTGGCGGCGCGTGGAGGTGCTGCTCCTCGACCTCCACCACGCTGGTGCCCTCGAAAGGCAGGCTCCCGGTGAGGAGTTGGTAGAGAAGCACGCCCATCGCGTACAGGTCGGTGCGTGCGTCCAGGGCCTGTCCGCGAATCTGCTCGGGGGCCATGGACACGGGCGTGCCGAGCACGGCGCCGCCGGACGTCAGGCCGGCGAGCCCCTCCGGTGGCTCCACGCGGGCGATGCCGAAGTCCACCAGCTTCACCGTGAAGCCCTCCGCCAGGGGGATGACCATCACGTTCTGGGCCTTGAGGTCCCGGTGGAGGATGCCGCGGCCATGGGCGAAGTGCAGCGCGGCGCCCAGTTCCTCCATCACCGTCAGCGC
The DNA here is from genome assembly GCF_013116825.1 of Myxococcus xanthus. Taxonomy (GTDB): domain Bacteria; phylum Myxococcota; class Myxococcia; order Myxococcales; family Myxococcaceae; genus Myxococcus; species Myxococcus xanthus_B. The sequence continues at coordinate 47,359 of NZ_JABFNS010000017.1, read as the reverse complement.
CTCCGCGAGGGAGAAGGGGCCTCGGTGCGTGAGCCACTGGTCCACGCTTTCGCCCTCCAGCCATTCCATGGCCAGCCAGGGGCGTCCGTCGCGAAGGTCGCCGTGCTCGAGCACCTCCACGATGTGGGGATGGCGCAGCGCCCGGAGCGTGTCCGCTTCCTGCTGGAAGCGGCGGAGCACGTTGGTGACGTGGTTGAACTCGGCACGCACCACCTTCACCGCGGCGGGAGCCCGCGTGGACAGGTGCGACGCGCGATAGAGCCACGCGGTCACGCCCGCGTGGACGCGTGACTCGATGACCCAGTCGCCCACCAGCGCTCCGGGTTCCAGCTCGTCTCCGTAGAGCGATATGGCGTGTTCGCGTGGGGGCCCACCGGCCATGGGACGTCCCTCCGTGCCGTTGCGGCGACACCCCGTGCTAACACGGTTTTCGGCCCCAGCGCTGGGCGTGGCCGTCCCGCTAGGGGCTTTCGGTCGGGGCCACCAGCGCGCGGACGCGGTCCGTCCACAGCGGCGCTTCGCGTGCGGTCTCCTCGACCTCCGCGACCCGAGCCAACAGCGTCACCGTATCTCCGGCCTTGCGAGCCGCGCGCGCCGCCCAGACGAGAATCTCCAGCCGCTCATCAGGCGTGGCCAACCGGCGTGACGCTTCCACCAGGTGGGCCCAGGCATCGGCGCCGTAGGGGAGGGCGTCTCGGGCCTCGTTCACGACGCGCCGGACCACGGACAGCATCAGCGCGTCCGAAGGGGACAGACGCTGCCGCGTGTCCGGCTCCTCGAGCCAGGCGAGCTGACGTGCGACTTCGGGCAGGTCTCCCAGTTCGCAGCACAGGCGCGCCACCAGCAGGGCATCCTGGGCCATGGAGCGGGGGAAGAAGCGCTGGCTCAGCACGCCGGCCCGCCGCGCCAGGGGCAATGCCTCCACGGCCCGGCCCTGGTAGCCGAGCAGCAGCGCCAGGTTGAAGGCGGAGGTCCGTTCAATCTGAACGTTGCCCAGCTCGCGTCCCAGGGTCACCGCGCGCTCCAGGTCCGCGTGAGCGCCCGCCGCGTCCCGGCGCTGGACATGCAGCACCATCCGGTTGTTGAGGGCCACGCCCAGGTGCAGGGTGTCGCCGGTCGCCTCGCACAGGGTGATGGCTTCGTCGAAGCGGCGCGAGGCTTCGTCCAGCCGGTCGGTCCACGCCAGCATCGCGCCCAGCATGGCCAGGGCGATGGCCTCCGTCTCCGAGTCCTCTCCGGACCGCGCGGCCTCCACGGCTCGCTCCAGGGCGGGCACGGCCCCGGTGATGTCCTCCCGCCGCACGAGGACGCGCGCCTGGGCCAGGGCATGGCGCGCGGCCAGCTCCGAGGGGACCGCGTCCTTCAGGCAGTGCAGGGCCTGCTCCAGCAGCGCGGTGGAGCCCATCGCGTCGTCCTGCCAGTCGAGGGCGGTGGCTTCTTCCAGCAGCAAGTCCGCCTCGCGCACCACATCGCGGTGGGCCTCGGCCAGCAGGCGGGCGGCGCGCAGGTCTTCCACGGCGTCGTCGATGCGCTGGAGGCGGTAGCGCACGCGTCCTCGTCCCGACAGCAGCTCCAGCCGGACGGCCTCTTCGGCGCGCGGCACCAGTGACAGGGCGGCCGAGTAGTGCCGCTCCGCCTCCAGGAGGCGGTGCGCGTGGCGAGCCGATTCGGCCAGGTTCCAGTGGAGGGCCGTGGCCTGGAGGGAATCTCCGGCGGACTCGGCCAGGCGCGCCCTTCGGGCGGTGGGCGTCGCGGGCAGGGCGCGCAAGGCGGCCGCGCAGATGCGCCGCTTCAGTGGCGGAGGGAGCAGGGCGGTGAAGGCTTCGCGCAGGGTGGTGTGTTCGAAGCGCCAGCGTCGCGGACCGCGGGGTTCCAGCATGCCCGCTCGCGCCAGCCGCTCCATCGCGACGCCCGGGTCCAGCGACAGGTCCAGGGACGCGTCTGTCTCCAGGTGGGCGAGCGTGGCGGTGAGCTCCTCCAGCCGCACGTCGTCTCCCAGGAGCGCCGCGACCTGGAGCGGGGCGCGCATGCCAGTGGGCAGGCCCGACAGGCTTCGTTCGGCGAGCCGTTCATCCGCGCCCGGGCGGTCCGGGGCCAGCCCATTCAGGGCGTCCGCGGCGAGGTAGCCACCCCCATCCGGACGGGTACGGATGGCGCCCGCGCCTCGGAGGGCACGCACCGTCTCCAGCATGCGCAGCGGTGAGCCACCGCTGCGGTCCACCAGCTCTCTCAACACGCCTTCGGCGATCAGGTCTACGGGGCGCAGCCACTGGCGAAGCAGCTCGCGCGCATCATGCTCCGGAAGGGGCGGAAGCTCTCGCTGTTCGGCGTCTCGTGCGCGTTCCCCCAGGTAGGGGCGCAAGCCCAGCAGCCGGTGCCGGCCGGCGAGCACCACGCACAGGGGGGCCCCCTCTCCGGAGAGCGTCGCCAGTTCCAGCGCATCCAGGGCCGTGGGGTCCAGCGTGTGCGCGTCATCGACCAGCAGAACCAGGGGTTGAGCGGCGGCGAGCCGCCACAGGTGCGCTGCGATGGCCCTCGCCACCAGTTGCCTGCGCGCCGCCGGGTGCACGGTGGCCACATCCACCGGGGGACGCGCGTCCGCGAGCAGCCGACGCAGCGCTTCATCCGAGGGTGTCTGGGACGGCAGGCCAAGCACGGTGTTGATGAGGCTTCGCAGGCCGCTTTCGCTCGCGCTGCCTTCATCCGGGAGCGCCTCGACGAAGCGCACGGAGACGCCGGGCGTGCCCTCCAGTTCGCTCCGCCATGTCGTGAGCAGGCGTGTCTTGCCATGGCCTTCTTCCGCCAGCAGGGTGCGCAGCACGGGCGCGCCGTGTGCTTGCGCGCGCGACAGGGCTTCGCGCAGCCACCGCCGTTCCGTGTCCCGGCCCAGGAGGAGGTCAGGAGATGTCAGCGCATCCCCATGCGGCGTGCTGTAGGGCAGATCGCCCAGGTGGGCCCGGGCGCTGGCCGTCAGTGCGACTGTCTCCAGGGTGGAGACGGATTCAGACGATGGCCACCACCGCTCGGGCCGCTCCACCGCCGCGCCACCCACCGTCAATCGGCCTGCACGCTCACGAATGCGCAGCGGTGCGCAATGAAGCGCGAGCGTTGCGTTTGGGGGGAGGGCGGCCTTCAGCACCTCTGCGGCCCGGAGCGCCGCGCGCAGGCCGGCTTCCACCGCCGCTTCGTGGGGGAACGCGAAGAGGCAAAGGCCCGGCTCCACGCGCGCGAGGATGGCGCCGCTTCCGGCGAGGGAGGCCTGCAAGGCGGGTGCATCCAGTGAGGACTTCACACCGAGGACCGCCACCTCGCGCGTGGCTCGGCTGGTGTCTGGGGTGGGGACGGTTGAAGGGCCCGTGTTCGTCCGTGGCGCCTCCGTGGCACGGCGCGGATTCTCCGCCAGGGCGCCGGACACCGCCTGGGTGCCCACCGCATCGCCAGCGCCCTGCAGCTCGCGTAACTCCGCCGCCAGCGCCCGCGCACTGTCTCCCCGGTCCTCGGGCACCTTGGCCAGCAGCCGCTGCACCAGGGTCTCCACCGCCGCGGGCACCGGCCAAGGCGCGAGCGTCCGCATCGCCGGAGGCCGCCGCGAGACATGCCCCTGGAGCACCGCTGCCGCCTCTCCGACAAAGGGGGGCCGGCCACACAGCAACTCAAAGAACATCACCCCAAGCGCATACAGGTCCGCGCGCGCGTCGATGTATCGCGCGTCCCGGCACTGCTCGGGTGACATGTACTCATGGGTCCCCAGCCGCTGACCCGTGCGGGTGAGCCCTGGCGAGAGCCCCGCTCCATCATCCTGGGCCGTCAGCCACGCGAGCCCGAAGTCCAGCAGGACGAGCCGCCCCTCGGACAGCACGACGTTTTCCGGCTTCAGGTCCCGGTGCACCACGCCCGCCGCATGGACCTGGGCCAGCGCCTCCGCCAGGGCTCGCGTCAGCGGGGCCGCATCGGCCCAGGACAGGGCCCCGGCGCCCGGCAGCTTCGCCAACCGCTGCGCCAGCGTCGGGCCCTCGATGCGCTCCATGATGACCACCCGCTCACCGGCGCGGGTCGTGGCCTCGCCCAGCAGCCGTGGCACAGCGGGGGGGCCGATGCGGCGCAGGGCCTCCAACTCCCGCCCCAGCCGTTCGCCCGCGAGCGGCTCCAGCACCTTCAGCGCGACGTCCAGCCCATCCACTTCACGCCGCGCGGCGAACACCCGTCCAAACCCACCGCGCCCCAGGGGCGCTCCCAGGACATGGCCCGCCACAGCCGGAGGCTCTGGCAAGGAGCCTGGGGAACGCGCTTCGACCGGGCCGTGGCGAGGGCAGCGCTCGGCCACGCGGCGATGGCAGGTGGGGCAGCGCATGGGCGTGGGAGCTCGAGGCCGTGAGCTTGGACGGCCACGCCCGGACGTCAGTCACTCATCTCCGGCAGCTCGGGCAGCACATCCGGGTCCAGCTTCAGAATCACACACAGGCGCGTCAGGGTGGGAATGGTCGGCACCATCACCCCGCGTTCCACCCGAGCGAGCACTTCCACGGGGATTTCCAGTTGCTCGGCGACCTCCTCCATGCCGAGCCCCGCCTGCTGGCGGGCGGCCTTCAGTGCCGCCCCGAGCACCTCGGCCCTTTCCCTACGACTCGTCGTCATGGGCCGAGCATGACGCCTTCTCGCGTTCCCGTCATCCAATTCACCACATGCCGGTGCGCTGCCGCACGGACCCGAACATTGCCCGGGGGGCGGGCGGCCGGGGCAAGCCCCCCGGGCGTCCGCAGCGACTGTGCGGCCCAAGGGGAGGGTGGCCAGGGTGTCCGGACGTGCGCAGGCTGGGCGACTGGGGTTGTGGCATTGGCGCGGGGCGGGGGCTGTGTTAGTTCGCCCCTCCCCCCGGTGTCCCGCCAGAAAGAGGAGAAGCGAATGGCCCGCCGTCAGGTCCGTGTCGTCGGTGCGATGCTCCAGAATGAGCAGGGGCGCTACCTCATCACCCAGCGCCCCCCCACCGCGTCACTGCCCCTGCTGTGGGAGTTCCCCGGCGGGCGCGTGGAGGAAGGTGAGGAGGACGCCGAGGCTCTTGCCCGGGAAATCCAGGAAGAGATGGGCGTGGAGGTGGACGTGCTGGGTCAGGCCATGCACACCCACCACGAGTACCCCAACTACGACATCGACTTCCGCGTCTTCCACTGCCGGCTCTCGCGGCCGACGGATGAAATCCAACACCTGCGCGTGCATGACCACCGCTGGGTGGCGTTGGAGGAGATGTCCGCGTACCGCTTCCCGGACGCGGATGCGAAGACGTTGGCGAAGCTGCTCGACCTGGACAACTGACGTGCCGCGCCGCCTCCTCCTGGCGCTGCTGGCCGGAGTGCTGGGCGCGTGCTCCCGCTCCAAGCCGCCGCCCGCGCCGCCTCCACCCGAGGTGACGAACCAGGTCCCTGCCCAGGGCGTGCCGGGGTGCACGCTCTACAGCGAGCCTCAGCGGTCTGGCGCCGTGCCCGACGTGCTGCCCGAGCTCTCCGGCCTGGCCGCCAGCCAGCGACACCCGGGTGCATTCTGGGCGCACAACGACTCCGGCAACGGCTTCGAGCTGTTCGCCATGGACGCGAAGGGCGCCATCCTCGCCCGGCTGACGCTCACCGGGGCCACCCCTCGCGACATCGAGGACGTCACGGTGGGGCCCTGCGCCCCGGGGGCGTTGCGCGGCTGCGTCTATCTTGCGGACATCGGTGACAACTTCGCGCGCCGGGAGCAGGTGCGGCTCTACCGGCTGCCAGAACCGGAGGCGATCGAGGACGCCACGGTGCCGGTGGAGGTGCTGCCCTTCATGTACCCGGACGGGCCCCGCGACGCGGAGTCGGTCATCATCGACGCCCGCTCTGGCCGGTTGGCCGTCATCACCAAGACGCTGGACTCCCTGGGAGAGGTCTTCGCGCTGGATGGCCTGCGCGCGGAGACCCCCATCCAGGCCCGGAAGCTGGGGACGTTGACGGCGCCGCTCGGGATGGACCGGGCCACCACCGCGGCCTCCCTGCATCCCTCCGGTGAGCGGCTGCTGCTGCGCACCTACTCGCGCGCGTACGAGCTGCGCCGCCCCGGCGCCGCGCGGCTGGAGGACCTGTTGCAAGGACAGCTCGTCGAGGTTCCGAGCGGGAGCCAGGCCCAGGCAGAAGCCATCACCTTTCTGCAAGACGGCAACGGCTATTTGTTGGGCACGGAGTTCACTGGCCAACCCTTGTGGTTGATCGGGTGTCGCTGATTCGCCGCAAGGGCCCGCACATGCCGTGAAGCCCGCCTGGCGGGTTGACGGTATGGCAACGGTGAACATCTTTGGCCCGCCAGGGAAGACGCCTCGCGGTCACTGTGTCCGCGTGGGCGGGGGAGGGGGAGGGTCGAGCGTGCCGACGATGAAGCCACAGGATTTGCCGCCTGGGATGGGCCCACGCGGAAAGAAGACAGACAAGCCAACGCCAACGGGGAAGGGGTTCAAGTTCGGCTCACCGTTGGGCTACATCCTGTTGCTCGTCCTGGGCTTCCTGCTGTTCCGCAACGTTTTCCAGGACGCGGGCGTGCGGCGCGTGAGCTACAGCCAGTTCCGCGACGGGGTGGAAGCCGGGAACTTCAGCCGGGTCCAGATTTCGAACGAGTGGGTGAAGGGCTTCCTCAAGGACACGGCGCAGCCGCCGCCTCCGACAGATGGGGAGCGCACGCTGCGCGGCGAGCCGAGCGCCCTGCCGTGGATGGCCTACCGCGTCGCCGGTGACGAGGGGCTGGTGCCGTTGTTGGAGCAGAAGGGCATCCAGTTCGAGGCCGTGCCGCAGTCAGGGCTGGGCGAGGCGCTGTGGATATGGCTGTTGCCCCTGGGGCTCTTCTTCCTCTTCTGGAGCTTCATGATGCGCCGGGTGGCCGGCGGCATGGGGCAGGGCCCGCAGAGCGTCATGAGCTTCGGGAAGACGCGCGCCAAGGTGCAGGCCGAGGCCGATACCGGCGTGGGCTTCAAGGACGTGGCGGGCGTGGACGAGGCGGTCGACGAGCTGCGTGAAATCGTCGAGTTCCTCAAGACGCCCGAGAAGTTCCGCCGCCTGGGCGGGCGCATCCCCAAAGGGGTGCTGCTGGTGGGCCCTCCGGGGACGGGCAAGACGCTGCTGGCGCGAGCCGTTGCGGGCGAAGCGGGCGTCCCCTTCTTCAGCCTGTCGGGGTCCGAGTTCGTGGAGATGTTCGTCGGCGTGGGCGCCGCGCGAGTCCGCGACTTGTTTGCCCAGGCCACGGCGAAGGCGCCGTGCATCATCTTCATCGACGAACTGGACGCCATTGGCAAGAGCCGCAACTCGGGCGTGGCCGGTGGACATGATGAGCGTGAGCAGACGCTCAACCAATTGCTCGCGGAGATGGACGGCTTCGACAGCCGCGCGGGGCTCATCATCCTGGCGGCCACCAACCGTCCGGAGATCCTGGACAGCGCGTTGATGCGTCCGGGCCGCTTCGACCGGCAGGTGCTGGTGGACCGGCCGGACAAGCGGGGCCGCGAGCGCGTGCTGGAGATTCACGCCAAGGGCGTGAAGTTGGGACCGGACGTGGACCTCAAGGCCATCGCCTCGCGCACCCCGGGCTTCGCGGGCGCGGACCTGGCCAACGTGGTGAACGAGGCCGCGCTCCTGGCCGCGCGCCGCAACCGCGACGCGGTGATGCGGGCGGACTTCGAGGAAGCCATCGAGCGCGTCGTCGCCGGTCTGGAGAAGAAGAACCGCCGGATGAACGAGCGTGAAAAGGAGATTGTCGCGCACCACGAGGCGGGCCACGCGGTGGTGGGGTGGATGCTGCCCCACGCGGAGCGGGTGACGAAGGTGTCCATCATCCCGCGTGGTCTGGCGGCGCTGGGCTACACCATGTCGCTGCCGCTGGAGGACCGCTATCTCATGTCGCTGGACGAACTGCGCGACAAGATGGCGGGGATGATGGGCGGCCGGGCCGCGGAGGAGATCTTCATCGGGGAAATCTCCACCGGCGCGTCCAACGACATCCGCCAGGCCACGGAAATGGCTCGGATGATGGTGCGGGACTACGGCATGAGCACGCTGGGGCCGGTGGCCCTGAGCGCGGAACATGGCCCGGGCTTCCTCCGCTCGGCGGGCGTGCCGGAGACGCGCAGCTACTCCGAGCAGACGGCGCGGATGATTGACGAGGAGGTGCGCAAGCTCGTCAGTGAAGCGCTCGACAGGGCCCGTCAGGTGCTGACCACCCACAAGGACAGGGTCCAGGCGCTGGCGGCCCGGCTCCTGGCCGTGGAGGTGGTGGAGGAGGACACCATGGTGACGATTCTGGGGCCCAAGGTGCTGGCGCAGCGCGGCCTGCTGCACCCCGAGGCGCGTCAGGTCATCTCCGCGCACCCGGTGGACGTCGGGGGCAAAGACGACCAGACGCCGCCCACGCAACACTCGGACGCGCTCGACTCCTGAGGCTTCGGCTGGCTGGGCGCCTGCCCTCCTGCCGTCCCGAAGCCCACCGCCACCGCGACGTCCTGCGGCGACCGGTGGGCGAAATTATCTTTGGAGGAAAGGAGGCGTCGCCGTGGAGAACAGGATCGGTAAGAGCTACATCGCCCGCAAGGCCCTCTTCGCGAAGGGGCTCAAGGAGGGCCGGCTCACGGTTCAGGAGATTGAGGAGGCCCTGCCGGCGGGAACCCTGACGGCGGCGGAGCGGTGGCTCCTCTATTACTCGCTGCGGGCCGCCCAGGTGGAAATCATCGACGAGGTGACAGGGCAGGTGGACCACGGCTTCATGGCCGAGTCGCCCGCCGCGCCGCAGGAGCACTAGCTCGCTCCCGCGTTGACAGGGGCCGTCTCGCGGTTAGGTTCCGGGCAGCAGTGACTCCCTACCTTTCGCGCGCGACTGCGCACCCACCATCGCCTCAGGTTCGACATGGCCGGTAACACCCGCACCGACGCAGCCCCCGAAGCCACCCAGCAGCCCCCCTCCGCCAACGGCGAAGGACCTGTTTCCGCCGCCGAGGAGACTTCCTCCCAGCAGCAGGCTCCGGAGGAGCACGCGGCTGCCGGTCAGGACGCGGAGCGGGCGCGGATGGCCGCGGAGCTGGAGACGCTTCGCAAGAAGTTCGACATTGCCGTCCGCGCGGTGCAGGCCGCGGAGAAGGACCGCGAGGATTTCAAGCAGCGCGTGACGCGGGAGCGTGAGCGCATGCTGGACGTGGAGCGCGGCAACGTGGCCATCACGCTGCTGGAGGCCATTGACGAACTGGACCGGTGCCTGTCCGTCAGCGCCCAGGACACCTCGCCGCTGGCCGAGGGCGTCCGGATGATCCGTGCTGAACTCTTGCGCAAGGCGCAGTCCACGGGCATCGAGCGCCTTGAGGTCGTCGGGCAGCCCTTCGACCCGAACACGGCCGATGCCGTCGACATGGAAGTGACCGCCACGCCGGACGAGGACCACCGCATCGTCGCCGAGCTGCGTGCGGGCTACCGGCTGAAGGACCGCATCATCCGCCCGGCCCGGGTGAAGGTGGCGAAGTACGTCGCCCCCGTCCAGGCCTGACGCCGCCGTCCAGGGCGCCCCCCTCACGGGAAGGGGGCGCCGGGCCAGGCTGTTGAGACCGTTCGACCATGGTCCGCCGTGTAGACTGCCGCTCCGTGCTCTCCCGATTCTTCTCCCTGTGTTTGGTGCTGGCGCTCGTCCCGGTCGCGGCGGCCGCCGAGGGTCCTCTCGACGCGTGGCTCCCCGCGCGGGCCCGGGAGCATGCCGCGTGGTTCGCCGCGCAGGCCGCGGGGGGCGAGGGGCAGACGGGCGGCCTGGGCCTGTGGCGCGAGCGCGCCGAGGGAGACCCGGGCATCCCGCACTTCGTGCCCCCGTCCTCGCTGGCGCCGTTGATCAGCGCGGTGGAGGCGGGCGTCGTCAACATCACCACCGTGGGGCCCCGGGCCGGTGGCCTGGAGGGGATGAAGAAGTCCACCGGCTCCGGCTTCGTCCTGACGCCCGACGGGCTCGTCGTCACCAACAACCACGTGGTGGCCAGCGCGCAGCAGATTGCCGTGCGTCTGGCGGATGGCCGCGAGTTCGCCGCCTCCGTGGTGGGGCGTGACGCCTCCACGGACGTGGCGCTGCTGCGGCTCAGCGGCGTGGACCTGGGCAAGCTGCCCGCCGTCTACCTGGGGGACTCGGACCGGATGGCGGTGGGGGACTGGGTGGTGGCCATAGGCAACCCCTTTGGGCTGGACCACTCCGTGTCCCACGGGATGATCTCCGCCAAGGAGCGCGTGCTGGGCGTGGGCCAGTTCGACGACTTCATCCAGACGGACGCGCTCATCAACCCCGGCAACTCCGGTGGGCCCCTCTTCAACATGAAGGGGGAGGTGGTGGGGGTGAACACCGCCATCATCAGTCAGGGGCAGGGCATTGGTTTCGCGGTCCCCAGCAACCTGGTGAAGGAATTGCTGCCCAACCTCCGGGAGAACGGCAAGCTGGAGCGTGGGTGGCTGGGCGTCGTCATCAATGACGACGGGAGCCATGGTGGGGGTGAGCGCCAGGCCCCGCTGGTGAAGGACGTCTACAAGGGCAGCCCCGCCGCGGCCGTGGGCATCCGCCCCGGCGACCGGCTGGTGGCGGTGAATGGGCGGCCCATCGGCTCCTACCTGCAGTTGTTGCGCAAGGTGGCGCTGCTGGCTCCGGGCACCGAGGCGCGCCTGTCGCTGACGCGGGGCACCGCGACGCAGGAGGTGACGGTGCGGCTGGTGGCGCGCCCCGCGCAGGAGGCCACCGAGGGGCTCATCCAGCGGACGGCCAGTGAGGAGGAGATGGGGCTGGTGATCCGCGACCTCACGCCGGAGGTGGCCGCGCCCCTGGGGGAGACAGCCTGGTCCGGCGTGCTGGTGTCGGGTGTCACGCCGCGCAGCCCAGCGGACTCGGCTGGCCTGCGGGCGGGCGACGTCGTGACGGAAGTGAACCGCCGCCGGGTGAAGGACGTGGCCGGGGTGCGCGCGGCGCTGGGGAAGGGGAGCGCCGGGGTCAGCATCCTCCTGCGGGTGAAGCGGGGCGAGGCGCTCCAGTACATCGCCATCGCCCGGTGAGGTGACGCCCGCCTAGCGCTTCTTGGCGTCCTTGCCGTTGAGCCACAGGCCCATGGCCTGGCCGCTGCGGCCCTCGGTGATGAAGATGGCTTCGATGCGCGCCGTCACGCCGTGGCTCTTCCCGCCGCCCTTCTTCGGCAGGGTCCACACGCTCTGCGGGGTGAAGACAATCTGTGCCCGCACCGAGCGCGTGGAGAAGAGGCGGTTGAACATCTGCAGGTTCCACCCCGCCGGCATGTCACCGGTGACGGTGAGGTAGGGGAGGATGGGGTTGCCGTTGCCGTCCGTCTTCTTGGGCGCCCCGTGGGTGAGCGCCGAGCTGCCGCCGGGGAAGAACGGGGTGATGTTGATGCTGTACTCGCCCGTGCCCAGCGAATAGGGCCCCGGGGTGAGCATGGTGGCGTCGTCCTCGGTGACGATCATGTACAGCCGCTTGCCCTGGTACTTCTTCCGGAACGCCTCCGCGTTGGCCTTGCACTGCGAGTCCACGAAGGGGCCGTCGCACGCGCCCACGAACTTATCCAGGAAGGTCCCCAGCCCGCCCAGCGGCTCGGCTTCGTCACGCAGCTTGGCGAAGCGAGGGTCCGCGTCCGCCAGGGCAAGCGCGGGCGCGAGGAAGAGGGCGGCGGCGAGGAGGATGCGATTCACGGGCGAGGTCTCCGGGGAACAGGGGTTCAGCCTGGAATCGTGCCATTTCGGAGAGCGTCCGGCACTCGTTACATGGGTGTGTGAGGGTGGATGTAGGTGAAGAACTTGCCTACATGTGGCTACCGTGTAGGTTGCGCCTGTCACCACCTGTTCCGGGAGCCACCCCCATGTTTGAGCGTCCTCACGAGCGCCGTTCCCACCTCCGTTTCGACAAGGTCTTCACCGTCTACCTCACCACCCAGGATGGGATGCTTCGGGGGGTGGGCCGCAACATCAGCGCGCGGGGCATGTTCGTGGAGGTCCGGGACCAGGTGGGCCTGGGCGAGAAGCTGAAGGTGACGTTCGCGGGCGAGGACGGGACGGAGATGACGTGCCTGTGCGAGGTTCGCTACCAGGTGGCCCTGGCCTTCGGGCGCAAGGACGGGCGCGAGGGCAGCAGCCGCGGCGTGGGGCTGCGCATCGTGGCCTATGAGACGCAGGACGACGCGCCCCTCCTGTTGGTGGATCGCGAGCGGGTGATGCACTGAGGTTCGCCCGGGGCCCGTGAGGGGCTTCGCGGCCTGGCGCTTCCCGGAACAGCAGCGGGGGCCGCCCAAGCCAACCTCGGGGCCCGGCGAAAACGAAAGGGCACGGCCTTCCAGATGGAGGACCGTGCCCTTCGTGTTTCCAGCGGTGGGCGGGTGCCCGTGCCTTCGACTACTGCGAGAAGCCCTCGAGGAGGTAGTGGGCCTCGATGCGCTTGAGCGCCAGAATCATGGCGGCGCAGCGGGTGTCCACCGCCTCACCGATGCAGTACTGGCGGCTGTCGTGCATCTCCGTCTTGCGCGGCTGGTTGCGCGAGATGTCGCGGATGATGCGGTAGTTGCGCTTCATGGCGCGCTCGAGCCGCTGGTCGACCTCGGCCTCGCTCCAGCGCTCCATGCGCTTGTTCTGGATCCACTCGTAGTAGCTCACCGTGACACCACCGGCGTTGGCGATGATGTCCGGGATGAGCTCGATGCCGCGCTTCTCCAGGATGCGGTCGGCCTCCGGGGTGGTGGGGCCGTTGGCGCCCTCGGCCACCAGCTTGACGCGCAGGCGCTCGGCCACGTCGGCGGTGATTTCGCCGCCCAGGGCCGCGGGGACCAGGATGTCCGCCTGGACGTCCCAGAGGTCCTTCTTCTCGATGCGCTGGGCGCCCGGGAAGCCGAGCACGCTGCGCTTGAGGTTCTTGGGGTCCTGCACGTAGGCGGAGAGCGCGGTCACGTCGATGCCGTCACCATTGAAGATGGTGCCGTCGGCGTCGTTCACCGCGAGCAGGCGGGCGCCCATCTGCGACAGGATGTTGGCGGCGTGGCTGCCCACGTTGCCGAAGCCCTGGATGATGAACGTCTTGCCCTTCACGGACTCGCCGCGGTCGGCGTAGTAGTCCTCGATGCAGAAGGCGACGCCCTGGCCGGTGGCCTTGTGACGGCCCTCGGAGCCGCCGATGCGCACGTCCTTGCCGGTGACGATGCCGCGCAGGTTGTGGCGCTCGCGCTCACCGTCCGAGTACTGGCGGTAGAGCAGGGCCATGATTCCGGGGTTGGTGCCCACGTCCGGCGCCGGGATGTCGATGTCCGGGCCAATCATGCTCTTGAGCCGGTACATGAAGCGCAGGGTGATGGCCTCGATCTCCTCCCGGCCGTACTCGCGCGGGTCGATCTGGATGCCGCCCTTGCCGCCGCCGAACGGAACCTCGGCGATGGCCGTCTTCCAGGTCATCTCCGCGGCCAGGGCCTTGAAGAGGTCCAGGGACACCTCGCGGTGGTAGCGCAGGCCGCCCTTGTAGGGGCCGCGCGCCTGGTTGTGCTGCACGCGGTAGGCCTTGAAGCGCTGCGACTCACCGGGGACCAGCTGGTACACCTTGCCGTCCGGCAGACGCAGGTGGCCCTGGCGGATGTCCACGTCCGAGCCCAGCAGGGCGCGGCCGTTGAGGATGATGTTGCCGTTGGCCAGCAGCTCCAGGCCTTCCTTGTTACGGACCTGCGTCTCGGGAAGGTTGGAGAAGGTGCGCGCCTTCTCCTCGGAGAGCGGGACGAGGCGGTCCTTCAGCTTCGCCGTGACGTAGAAGATGTGCTCGTAGTCCGGCTCCTCCAACTCGAGGCGGACGCGCTTGTCCAGCGCGATGAGGTCCGCGGCTCGATGGAAGATCTCCATCGCCTCGGTGTAGACGGTGCGCTTGGGCGTAGGGGCCGGGGCACGCATGAAATTCTCTTCGCTGGCCATGACGGGAGATGCTCCTTGTCGCGTCGCCGCTCGTGGGCGAGGCACGTGGGGGTAGCGGGGCCCTTATGTACATAGGCGCTCAGAGACTTCAACCGCGCCAAGCACCCGTCCTCTCTCAAGAATCTGGAGCGATAACGGGCACTTATGTCAACGCGATGTGTCAGCTGCGACAGACGCGGTGTGTCATCCGTGTCAGGGTGGTCAATCGTGGGGATGGTTGGAAAACCAACGATGCGGGCGCGCGGAAAACGGGCGGGGTGGAGGGGAGGGTGAGCACCCGCCTTCATTTCTGCTTGCCGGACATGCGCCACCATGGTACTCCCCGCGCACCTGTCGCGCCGACATAGCTCAGCGGCAGAGCAACTGATTCGTAATCAGTAGGTCCCCAGTTCAATCCTGGGTGTCGGCTCCAAGAAGAGAGAAGGGCTGGTTGCTTCGGGCAGCCAGCCCTTTTCCTTTTTCCGCCACGATCAGCGCTCGGGCGTTGCTTCAGCCAGGCCGGAGGACGTTCGACTTCGGCGTGTTCGCCTGCGTGAGGTGTGGCGGCAGGCGGCGAGTGCTGGCCTACGTGAGCGACGCGGGAGGGGCCGGCGTTGTGCCCCATGGGGCCGAGCGGCTTCTCCACCCGCTTGGCTCACTGCTCCGGCGGCCCCCTTCAGCGGCACTCCTCGGATCCTCCGCTCCAGCCCTCGTCACTTGTAGTCGGCCCACTGCCTGTCATTCGGCGACGAGTTGGTCGAGCGCGTGAACGTCGCGCTCTTCCCCACTGCGTCCGCATAACCGATGGTCCGGTCCAACGTGCAGCGAAGCGCGTCGTTGCCGTCTACCATGAGGCCTTGGCAGGTCATCAGGTCGCCAAGCTTCAACGAGCCTCCACTGACACTCCAGACGCCGGTGCGTTTGAACATGCGGGAGAGAGGAATCTCGGCGGTGTAGCCATTGGAACGCACAGTCCCTTCGCCCTCGGCGTAGTAGAGGATGAAGCTCTTGTCTTGCTTCAGGAAGGCGGTCGCGGCGAACAGGTTGATGCCATCCCGCTGGGCGGGGAACTCAGCCGCGCCCCCCGGGGCGCCAGCGTATTTCTCATAGGCGAACTGTGCGAAGTACTCGCTCGCGGGTCTGCCATTCACAGTCGTTTCCGTGTCAGTCCCGCCTCCTCCATTTCCATTTCCGTTTCCGTCTCCATCTCCGTTCGGATTGGACGGCTCCGAGTCACCGCCACAAGCAACGAGAAGGGCCCCGAGGGAGAGTCCAACAATCGCGCACGGCCAACGCATGAACGACGTATTCACAGGATGAGTCCTTTGATGCGAGGGTTTGTTCTCGCGAGCTGCGGCCCTGAACTCGCGGCCCCAGCAGTGCGAAAATGCCGACGAGCACTCGCGAGCGCCATCGGCCCCCCTGGGACCGCGCATACGGCGAGTTGATTCACGCGAAACATATTACTCGGACGATTTCATACTTTGAGAATCCGGAGGGGAGGAGGCGACTGTCGCACGCGCTCGATGCGGTGCTTGTGTCCCTCGCTCAATCGCGGAAGGGCCATCTTCGCGACGCGCTTGGAGACCGCGACGAAGGCGTGGCGGTCGTGGAACTCGAGCTTGCCCACGTCCGACGCGGTCAGCCCACGCCGCCCCGCGCGTCCCGCCCGGCCGATGTGATGAACGTACGCCTCGGGGTGTGGCGAAGCGCACCGGCAGACCCATCGTGCTCGACAACGGGGTGCCCTTCATTTTCCGCCTCGCCCGGACTGCCCTCGAGGCGGCGCTCCCCTATGTCCGCGCCTTCCGGCTGCCGAAGTGCACCTTCGAGGCGCTCAACTGGAGGAACTGGGCCAAGCTCAACCTGTCCACCGAACCGGGCCAAGCCCACTCCCCATGCAGAGTTCGCTGAGTCCGAAGCCGCGCAGACGTGGGCACTCGCGTACACGGTGCCGTAGCGACGAGCAACTACTGCTGCGTCGCGAGGTGCTGCTCGAGTCGCGCGAGCGTCTGATTGCCACCTTCGATTGCGTACTTCGCCGCCTGTTCGCGCGCTTCGACGGTGGGCATCGTGTGCTGCAACGTGACGCGCGTCTTTCCCGCTTCATCCTTGAAGGTGACGACTGCCTTGAACATCACCTCGCCCTCCTTCGAACCGTGCTCCCACTCGAGCCGCTCGTTGGGGACTACCTTCGTGTAGACGATGTGGTTCGGGAAGTCGGTGCCATCAGGCCCGTGCATGGTGAACTTCCACGCGCCACCCGGACGCACATCTTTGCTCACCGTCGTCGTTCGGAAGCCGTCCGGCCCCCACCAGTTGGAGATCATCTTCGCGTCGGTGAACGCCTGAAAGACCAGCGCGCGCGGGGCGCTGATCAGCCGCGAGATTTCCAGCTGCCGCTTCGCGAGTTCGTTGAGGTCGAGCGCTGCATTCATGTGTGTGCTCCTCATTTGGGCTTCTTCGGGGTTGGAGCTTTGCGGGCGCGCGCCGGGCGCTTCTGCCCTTGGAGGTCAGCGAGGTAGTCCTCGAGCCGGTCGAAGCTGCCCTCCCAGAATTCGCGGTAGTGCTCGAGCCAGGCGTTCGCGTCCTTCAACGGCTTCGGTGCGAGTCGGCAAGGCCGCCACTGCGCTTCGCGGCTCCGCGTAATCAGCCCCGCACGCTCGAGCACCTTGAGGTGCTTCGTCACGGCAGGGAGGCTCATTTCGAAAGGCTGCGCGAGCTCCGTGACGGAGGCTTCACCCTTCGAGAGCCGCGCGAGGATCGCGCGCCGGGTCGGGTCGGCGAGTGCGGCAAAGGTGGCGCTGAGTGGGTCGAGCGGCATGGCGTAATTAACCAAATGGGAAATTAACCACATGGTTAATTAAACGCAATCGCGTTCGTACGAATCGCGCTGAACGGCGCACGACGCAGTCGGAATCTCGAGACGGCGCGCGAGGAGGCAGCAGGTGCGTCCACCGCGATAGCGTGGAAGGTGCGGGCCCTGCTGGCCTTCCTGCACCAGCGCCCCATCGTTTTGTCGCTCAAGCCCAGCTCGGTCGCCACCATGGACCGGCTGGCGCCCTGGGCCGCTCGGCCCAGGATGCCGTCCCCCCACCCGCGCCTTGAATGCCCGCGTGAAGCAGGCCCTCGGCCCGCGCCCCTCCGTCTGCTTCGCCTCCGCCCTCTCTCCTCCTCTGCCGTCTTCTCCAGGTCCATGGCCCCGGAGCACCGCATGGCGGCGGCCTTACGTCAGCGTTCCGCAGGTTCGCGTCGCACGTGAGTTTGGGGTGTCCGAGGCCGCAGTGAGTAAGTGGGCTGCACGGCTACGTTCGGGCGGCCTGCGTGCGCTGCGTGCACGCAGGCACCCAAGGGGGGGCAAGTCCCGAATCGTGTGTGTGGGTCGAGGAGGGGCAGGGAGGAACGCTCCCTGGAGGCATCATGCTTCGGTGCCCAGGTTTGATTTCAGCAGGTCTGTGACGAGGGCGGACACGGCGCTGGAGCTGGTGTACTCCGCCCGTGCAGGTCCGGGCTCACGTCGCCTTGCGTCCGACGAGCTGCACCACGGCAGCCCTTCCGGTGTGCAGTGTCCCTTCGCGGACCTCGCGCGTCAGCTCACGGAGCACGGGCAGCTCCAGCCCCGCGAAGTCCTCGCGCAGGGCTTCCGCCGTGTAGAGGAGCTCCTCGACAGGCGGACCGCCCGTGCGGAAGGCCAGCTGAGCGGGCGTGTACGCTTCGAGGAGGACCAGTCCACCGGGGCGGAGGCTCTGTACCAACGCGCCATGCACCCGTCGCCGCAATGCGGGGGGCAGGTGACAGAAGATGACGATGGCCGCGTCCCACGCCTCCGGTTCGAAGGTGAAGTGCGTCAGGTCGCTGACGCGCGTCTCGATGTTGACGCCGCGCTCGTCTGCCAGCCGCTTCGCCTTCTGGAGTCCCACGCTCGACGCGTCCACGGCGGTGACGGCGTGGCCCAGGGAGGCGAGGTAGACGGCGTTGCGGCCCTCGCCCTCACCAAGGCTCAGCACGCGCCCGCCGGGAGGGAGGCGCGAGGCCATCTCCACGAGGAAGTCGTTGGGCTGGGTGCCATAGACATACGCCGGGTGACTGAAGCGTGCGTCCCATTGAGCGGCTGCGTCGGGGGGCTGCTCGGCCATGGTGTTCCTCCTGGAGTTCTGCGTGACGTCAGTGGGCATTCTGCGTCGTGGTGGCGCCGCCCCCCAGCCCCAACGCTTCCCGGTTCTTGAAGAAGATGAAGATGCCCATCACGACGAGGAAGCCGGAGAAGGCTGCCTTGAGCGTCGCCTGGGAGACGAAGTGGGACGCCCAGGTGCCCAGCAGGATGCCCACCACGGCGATGGCCGTGAAGATGCCAAGGGAGACCCAGGGCACCTCGACGTGGCCGAGGTAGCCGGCGAAGCCCACGAGGGAGTTGAAGGCGATGACGAGCAGGCTGGTGCCCACCGCCTGCTTCATGGGCAGGCCCACCAGCAGCACCAGCGCCGGGACGATGAGGAAGCCGCCGCCCACGCCGACCAGGCCGGTGAGGCCCCCCACCCCGAGGGCGGCCAGGGCCATGAGGGGGAAGGACGCCTTCCGGGGCTCGGGCGCCTGTGCGGAGTCCTTCCGGCCATTGCGGAACATGAAGACGGCGGAGATGAGCATCACCGTGGCGAAGAGCAGCAACTGCGTCGTCCCGGAGATGAGCGCGGACAGGCGCGCCCCTGCGTAGGTGCCCGCCATGGCCACCGCCCCAAAGACGAGGGCCGCCTTCCACTGGACGTTGCCCTTGCGCCAGTGGCTCGCCGCGCCGAAGAGGCTGGTGACGCCCACCACGGCCAATCCCATGGCGATGGACTCCTTGGCCCCGAAGCCCAGGACGTACACGAGGATGGGGACGGTGATGATGGAGCCACCGCCGCCGAGCAGGCCGAGCGACAGGCCCATGAGCGCCGCGAGCGAGAAGCCGAGAAGGGGCATGGTGTCCGTCCTGTTGCGACGCGCGCTCAGCCTTGGGGCCGCGGCACGAGCGGTTCGCGCACGGCGAGCATCCCGCCCGCCAGGTTGAAGAGGTGTTTGAAGCCGCCATGGGCGAGCAGCCGCGCCGCCTGCGCGGAGCGCCCGCCTGAGCGGCAGATGAGCAGCAGCGGCGCCTCGCGCGGCCACGCGCTGGCGGCGGCCTCGAGCGTGCCCAGGGGGACGAGCTCGGTTCCGGGCAGGTGGCCCAGGGGGCCGGTGTACTCGTCCGGTTCGCGCACGTCGATGCGCCGCACCTCGGGGCCGAGCGTGTCGATCTGCGAGGGCGTGATGTCCTGATAGGGGGGGTGTGTCGTCATGGTCGGGACTCCAGCGAAGTGGCCAGGGGACTCAGGCCCCCTGTGGGGAGGGCGCCGTGTGTCCACAGGCGCGGTTGGCCGGGACGGCGGCGTCAATCAGCTTGGGCTTGGGCAGGTTGAGGTTCTCCATGATGTGGATGAACTCCTCCCGGCTCTTGCCGGCCACGCGAGGGTTGTGCCGCTTCTCCTCGGCGATGCTCGTCACCGTGCGGCCCTTGTAGTCGTGGCCGGGGTAGACGAGCGTCTCATCGGGGAGGGCGAAGAGGACGCGCGTGAGGCTGTCGTAGAGCTGGCTCGCGTTCCCGTTCTGGAAGTCGGTGCGTCCGTTGCCACGCACGAGCAGCGCATCCCCGGTGAAGACGCGGTCGCCGAGCAGGTAGCTGATGCTGTCGTCCGTGTGCCCCGGGGTGGCGAGCACCTGGAAGACGAGCTGACCGACGCGCACCTCGTCCCCGTGGCGGACCTGGACGTTGGCGCAACTGGCTCCGTTCACGCTCCCCACCACCGTGGCCTGCGTGCGCTCCCGCAGCACGCCCGACGCAGTGATGTGGTCGGCGTGGACGTGGGTGTCGAAGACGTGGGTGAGGGTGAGGTCCAACTCGGCGACCAGTTGAAGGTCGCGGTCGGCCTGCTCGAGCACGGGGTCGATGAGGACCGCCTGGCGCGTGGTCTCGTCGCCGATGAGGTACGTGTACGTCGAGGACTCGGAATCGAAAAGCTGCCGGAAAATCATGTCGAAGCCTCCTGTCCATGAGAGCCCGGGGCGTGGAAGAAGGATTCAGGCCCTGCTGAATCCCGTTCTCAGGCCCTGCTGAATCCTTTTTTTGGAGCCTGGCTCTCACGCGACATGACTTCCTCCATCCTCCTTCCTCTCCTGGGCGGGGCCCTCATCGGGCTGAGCGCCTCCCTGTTGCTCCTGGCCAACGGCCGGGTCGCCGGCATCAGCGGCGTGGTGGGCTCTCTGCTGGCCCCCGTACGCGGTGACGTGGCCTGGCGCGTGCTCTTCTTCGCCGGGCTGCTCTCCGGGGGCCTGCTGCTCGCCTGGGTGCGCCCCGGCTCCTTCCCGGCGCCCTCGACCCCGAGCGCGGGCGGCCTCTGGCTGCTGGTGGGGGCCGGACTGCTGGTGGGGTTCGGCTCGCGGCTGGGCAACGGCTGCACCAGCGGGCACGGCGTCTGCGGCATCAGCCGGGGCTCGGTCCGCTCCATCTCCGCCACACTCACCTTCATGGCCACCGGTGTCCTCACCGTCTTCCTGGTCCGGCACGTCCTCTAGAGAAAGTCCCCATGCGTACCTCCCTCAGTGCGTTCCTCAGCGGCATCATCTTCGCCCTCGGCTTGGGCCTCGCCGGCATGACAGACCCGGCCAACGTCCTCGGCTTCCTCGACATCGCAGGCGACTGGGACTACCGGCTCGCGTTCGTGATGGGAGGCGCCATCGCCGTTCACGCGGCGCTGCGGCCCCTCATCCACCGGCGCGCGCAGCCCCTGTTCGCCACCAAGTTCCCCGCGTTCCCCGCCAGCAAGCCGGACGCGAAGCTCCTCGTGGGCTCGGCCCTCTTCGGCGTGGGCTGGGGGCTGGGCGGCTACTGTCCCGGTCCCGCGCTCACCTCGCTGGCGACCGGGGCCTTCCCCTTGCTTGTCTTCGTGCCCGCCATGTTCGCGGGCTTCTACCTCGCGCAGGTGGTTCAGGCGCGGAGCTGCGTGGGGGCACCGCGTCCAGGGACTCCGCGCGTGGGCGCCACGCCCGCTCAATAAGCCCCGTGTCCGTCACCGGGAACCTTCCACCCGCCAAATTGTGTCCTCATGACCGTGAGCGCCCGCGCCTTCATTGAACGTGCCCTGGAGCACCTGCCCGTCTTGAGGCGGGTGGGGCGTCGGTTGACGGGCAGCGCCGCGGAGGCGGATGACCTGGTACAGGAGACGCTGGCGCGCGCCCTGGAGCAGCGCGGCGCGCTGCGGGAGACCGAGCGCCTCAAGGCCTGGCTGCTCGCCGTACAGCGCACCGTGTTCCTCAACTCCCGCCGGGGGCTACGGCCTCACCTGGAGGTGCTGGAGGGGGGGCTGGGCCGGGCGCTGCCTCCGGAGCCGTCCGCGGACCTGGAGGCGGAGCTGCATGCCCGCACCTTGAGTGCGGGGATGCAGGCGGCGCTCGACTCCCTGGCGCCGGAGTGGCGCGACACGTTGTGGCTGCGGGAAGTCGAGGAGCTGAGCTACGAGGAGATCGCTCAGGTGCAGGGCTGCCCGGTGGGCACCGTGCGCTCGCGGCTGGCGAGGGCG
This sequence comes from Myxococcus xanthus, assembly GCF_013116825.1. GTDB lineage: Bacteria > Myxococcota > Myxococcia > Myxococcales > Myxococcaceae > Myxococcus > Myxococcus xanthus_B. Next base: position 25,836 of record NZ_JABFNS010000017.1, on the reverse strand, counting down.
CGGCTGGCGATGCTCGACTTCCTCGAGAAGGAGAAGGTCCATGGAAGCCTGTAGCCCCCAGTGGCAGGAGCGTCTCTCCGCGTGGTTCGACGGTGAGGTCCAGGCGCATGAGCAGCAGGCGGTGGCGCACCACCTGCCCCGATGCCCGGGCTGTGCCCGGGAGGCTGCCCGCTATGCCTCGCTGCGGCAGGCGCTCAGGGCGGAGGGCGCCGCGGAGCCGCGAGTGCCGCCCGAGCTGGCGGAGCGTGTCACGCGGTTGGCGCCGCGCCCCCGGAGGCTCTTCCCCACGCGGAGGCTGGCGGCGGGCGTGGCCGCGGTGCTCGCGTCGGTGGGAGTCCTCTGGACGTCATGGCCCAGCGGCATGAACGAGGCGCTGGCGATGGACCTCGAGCGGCACCACCTCAAGGCCTTCTCCCGGATCGCCCCCTGTGAGTTCGAGTCCTCCGACCCGGCCGAGGTGAAGGCGTGGGTGGAGCAGGAGGTGGGCTATCCGGTGGATGTGCCGGTGGTGCCAGGCGCGACGCTGCTGGGGGCCCGTCGCTGCCGGTTGCATGGAAAGCTCTCCGCCTCGTTGCTGTATCGGCACGAGGGGGGCAAGGCGATGACGCTCTTCCTCCCCCTGCCGGGCTCGGCGGCGGCGCAGGAGGCGGCCCGCTTCGCTGGTGACGGGCCTCGGTGCACGCAAGGGCCCGTGGGCGAGCGCATCTGCGTGCTGCCCGGTGTGGGCGAGCGGGCCGCGCTGGCCGTCTCCGAACTGGAGCCCGCGGTGCTCCTGGCCGCGCTGGCCCGCCTCTCTCCCTGAGGCGGCTGGGGCGGGGCCCTTCCGGAAGCGGCGGCGGGACCGTCCCCGCCGGCTGTTGGGGGCGCCGGGAGTGCGCGCGCCTGCGTGCCCTTGTCGCGGCCGGGCGGCCGGGCGGGGCAGGCGGTGAATCCTCTGGCCGTCGCCACGGCTCTCACCAGGCTGTACGCACTTCCCGGGGGCCAGTGGCCCCCGGTGTCGCTTGGAGCCGCGCCATGAAGGTCATTTTCGTCGTCATCGCCGTCGTGTTCATGGGTCTCGTCTTCACCGCTTGTACGCGCTCGCGTCCAGGTGACGCCGCGGCGGGGGCCGAGGCCCGCCGCAGGGTGGAGGCGGGCGCCACGTTGGTGGATGTCCGCACGCCCGAGGAGTTCGCCGCCGGTCACATTCCTGGCGCGGTGAACATCCCGGTGGATGAACTGGCACGGCGGTTCGGAGAGCTTGGCTCGCAGCAGACGCCCCTGGTGGTCTACTGCCGCAGTGGCGCGCGCAGCGGCCGTGCCGAGCGCCTGTTGAAGGAGCAGGGGTTCCAGGACGTCTTCAATCTCGGCTCCATGTCGACGTGGAGGTGATGCGCGAGGTGTTCGAGGTGAGCCGCCGTCCGGGAACTTCGCGCGGCGTACCTCGTGTCATCTCCGCTGTCTCATTCACCCCTCGCAAGGTGCTCCATGATGTCCCGTCTCCTATCCGCGCTCGGCGCGCTGCTCGTCCTGGCCTCCGGCTGTGCTTCACCCCGGCCGCCGGCCACCGCCAGCGCTCCGACGCCCCAGCGTCAGCAGCTCACCGTCCTCTACGTGGCGGACCTGCATGCGCAGATGCGCGCCCACCCGGAACTCTTCTGGCGCGATGGGAAGGAGCGCATCGAGATGGCGGGTGGCTTCGCCCGCGTCGCCGCCGCCATCCAACAGATCCGGGCCGAGCGCGGCGGTGACGTGCTGGTGCTCGACGCCGGCGACACGATTCAAGGCTCGGGCGCGGCTGCCCTCACCGAGGGCGGCGCCCTCATCGAACCGCTCAATGCGCTCGGCCTGGACGGCGCGGTGCCCGGCAACTGGGAGGTGGTGTACGGCCCCGCGGTGCTGCGCCAGCGCGCCCGTGAGCTGAAGCACCCGCTCTTCGCTGCCAACCTGCGTGATGCGGCCAGCGGTGAACGGCTCTTCCCGCCGTACCTGGTGAAGGAGGTGGGCGGGGTGAAGGTGGCCGTGGTGGGCTTCACCGACCCGGACGTCCCGCGCCGTCAGCCCCCGGGGTACAGCAAGGGGCTGCGCTACGACGGCCCGGAGGCGCTGCCGGAGCTGGTGCGCGAGGTGCGCGAGCGCGAGGGCGCCCAGGTGGTGCTCTTGATGTCGCACGTAGGGCTCGCCAAGGCCGTGGGCATCGCCGCCCGGGTGTCTGGCGTGGACGCCCATCTGTCCAGTGACACGCATGAGCGCACCTATGTCCCCATCGAGCAGGCTGGAAGCTGGGTGGTGGAGCCCGGCGCCTTCGGCTCCTTCCTCGGCCGGTTGGACTTGTGGCTGGAGGACGGGAAGGTGGTGGACCGCCGCTGGGAGCTCATCGAGCTGACCGCGTCGCGCTTCCCCGAAGACCCGGAGATGGCGCGGCTCGTGGACGCCGCGCTCGCGCCTTATGACGAACAGCTGTCCTCGCCGGTGGGGCACACCGACGTGACGCTCGCGCGCTATGCGGTGGTGGAGAACCCGCTGGACAACGTGCTGGCTGACGCCATCCGCGCCGCTGGCGGGACGGAGATTGGCCTCTCCAACGGCTTCCGCTTCGGCACGCCGCTGCTGCCCGGGCCCGTGCGCGAGGCGGACCTGTGGAACTTCTTTCCCATCACCAACAAGCTGAAGACGGGCAAGGTGAGTGGCCGTCAGCTTCGCGCCTTCTGGGAGCAGGAGCTGGAGAACGTCTTCGCGAAGGACCCGGAGAAGCGCTTCGGCGGGTGGCTGCCGCGCCCCTCGGGGATGACGGTGCGCTTCCGCTCGGAGGCCCCCAAGGGGCAGCGCCTCCTCTCCCTGGAGGTCGCTGGCGAGCCGGTGGTGGACGAGCGCCTCTACACCGTGACGGCCTGTGAGCGGGAAGGGGACTCGCCGGACATGCTCTGCCGTATCCCCGGCGTCCAGGACCCGCGGGTGCTCGACGTGGACGCGCACGAGGCCGTGCGCCGCTTCCTCGCCGGCAAGCCGCGACTGAGTGCGTCTCTGGAGGGCCGCGCGGTGGGCGAGGACCTGCCGGCCGTGCTCCGCACCCAGCAGGTTCAACCGTGAGCGCGACTTCCCCCCACCGTCCCCCCGAAATGACCGCACCTCTCGCCGCTTCCAACTCGACTTCCTCCGCGCCTCCGCCTGGGGGCCCCTGGCGCCGGCGACTGCCGGGGCTCGGGCTCGCCGCATCACTGGCGGTGGTCAGCTACGGGCTGGCCACGCTCCCCGGCCTCAAGGTGGTGGGGCCCCTCACGGTGGCCCTGCTGATTGGCATCTCACTGCGCACGGCCCTGGGGCTGGCGCCCAGCCTGATGGAGGGCACGCGCTACTCGGCGCGCACGGTGCTGCGGTTGGGCATCGTGCTGATGGGCGCGCGGCTCGACTTCGGGTTGGTGGCGAAGGTGGGCCCACGCGTGCTGCTGCTGGCCCTGGCCGTCATCGTCGGCGGCATTCTGGGCATCCGCTGGGTGACGAAGCGCTTCGGCGTGCCGGAGAAGCTGGGCACGCTGCTGGCGGTGGGGACTTCCATCTGTGGCGCCAGCGCGGTGGTGGCCGCCAGCTCCGTCACCCGCGCGGAGGAGGAGGACACCACGCTGGCGGTGGGGCTGTGCGGAATCCTGGGCACGGTGGGCGTCCTCTTCTACGTCTTCGTGGGGCCGCTGCTGGGGCTGAGCACCGCGCAGCTCGCCATCCTGTCGGGCGCCACGTTGCATGAGGTGGCGCAGGTCATGGCCGCGGCCTTCACCTGGGGCACCTCCGCCGGGGACCTGGGCACGCTGGTCAAGCTCACCCGCGTGGTGCTGCTGGCCCCCGCGCTCGTGGTGCTGGGGCTGGTCTCCGGCGCGGGCGGGCAGGTGCGCTACTCGCTGAAGGAGCCGCCCATCCCGTGGTTCGTCATCGGCTTCCTCGCGGTGGGCGTGCTGGGCACGGTGGGCGTGGTGCCCGCCGCCGCCAAGGCGTGGCTCTCCACCGCCAGCGTCTTCCTCATGGTGATGGCCATGGCGGCCATGGGGCTTGGCACCCACCTGAGCATGGTCCGCCGCGCGGGCATGCGGGTCGTCTACGCGGGCCTCGTTGGCTTCGCCGCCCTGGCGCTGGCCGCCTGGGGGCTCATCCATGTGCTGTCCATCCAGTAGTCCTCGAACCCGTCTTCCTCGAACCACTTCGGAGTCCATCCAGATGAATCGCATCCTGTCGTTGCTCGTCATCTCGCTCGTCACCGCGCCCCTGGCCTCGTTCGCCGCGCCGCCGTCCCAGCCCGCGAAGAAGGAGGTGCCCGCTCGCCAGGGCAAGCTCGTCTTCGTGGCCACCACGGGCCTGGAGGACCTGGGCACCCTCTCCAGCTCCCTCCGTCACGTGAAGAACGCCAAGGAGTCGGGCTACCTCTCGGACGTGGTGTGGCTCACCTACGGCCGCGCGGTGGTGGCGCTGGACCCGACGGTGAAGGCCGTTCCGGCGGAGGTCCGCGAGGCGGCCCAGGCGGCGAAGGCCGCTGGCGTGCGGCTGGTGGCGTGCGGCACCGCGCTGAAGAAGTTTGGCATTGACCCGAAGGCGCTCCAGCCCCAGGCCGACGTGGTGGACGACGGCGTGGCGGAGCTGTCGCGGCTGGTGGCCGAGGGCTACCAGGTCATCCGCTACTAGCGAGTCGTGGCCCCCATGGAGCGCGCGACGCGCGGGACGCGGACCGTGCTGTCCCTCTGCCTGGTGGCCCTGACCGGCCTGGCGCGGCCGGGCCGGGCAGAGGAGGTGGTGGAGGAGGGGCCGCGGCTGGAAATCAGGGAGGCGCTCCAGGTCCGAATCGACCAGGGGCTGAGCGACCCGGGCGCCGCCGCCGTGAGCCTGCGACGTGGGCGGGTAGGCCTCCACCTGACCGGGTCACCGTGGGTGCGGGGCGGACTGGAGGTGTCGTTCGATCGGCTCGTCCTCCTGCCCGGTCCGCTTCAGGGGCCGCCGCTGGCCCTCCACGAGGCCAGCGTCACCTTCACCGTGCTGCCCCAGCACGCCTGGCTCAGCGTGGGCCTGTTCCGTCCGCAGGTGGGCCGGGAGAACCTCACCAGTGGCTTCGAGGTGGACTCGCTGGACAAGGCCATCACGCAAGGCCCCCTGCGCGAGCACCTCACCGGGACGGAGTCGGGGCGCGCACCGGGAGTGGACGTGGGGGGCCTGCTCCGCGGTGAGGGCTGGAGCTTGCGCTATGATTCGGGCGTGGTGGTGTACCGCCCCGGGCCGGAGGGGGCGTGGCGACCACCCCTGCTCGTGGCCCGCGCCGCGCTCACCCTGGGCACGCCCGAGGCGGAGACGTATTCCCTCAGCCTGCCTATGAATGACTTCGGCCTTCGTCCGGGCCTCACCCTGGCCCTGCAAGGGAGCACGGAGCCCGGGGGCGACGCACGCTCCTGGGGCGTGGACGCGCTCCTGCGCCTGCGCCCGCTGGTGCTCTCGGCCGAGCTCCACCAGGTGGCCTCCCCCCGGGGACACGCGCTGCTCGCCCACGTCCGCGCGGGCCTCAACCTGCCAGGGCCGGGGGGCACGGTGCTCGAGCCGTGGGCGCTGGTGGCGCGAGTCTCGGGCGGCGCCCTGGCGGATGCCCCGGGCGGGGCGCGGCTGGATGCCGGGCTCAGCTGGTATCTCCGCCGGCAGGCGCTTCGCGCCACCCTGGGCGGGAGCTGGCGGCCTCCCGGGCACGGCGCGTCCGGAGGTCAACTCGGCCTGTCACTTCAGCACCGACGCTAGGTATTGCGCGATGTAACCTCCTGGCGCCATCCAGGAAGGCATCCTGGTGGCTGGGCGTTCTTCCGATGAGGAGGCGAAGGGCGGATGTCGACGCGAACCGATGAGCAGTTGATGGAGGCCGCGCGCGCTGGCGACGACAAGGCCCTGGACGAGGTCCTCGCCCGCCACGAGAAGCAGGTCTACCGCTTTGGCCTGCGCATGTGCGGCTCCGAGGAGGACGCCATGGAGGTCCTCCAGGAGACGTTGTTCTCCGCCTTCCGGGGCATCCACGCGTTCCGGGGGGACGCGGCGCTGTCCACCTGGTTGTACCAGGTGGCCCGCACGCACTGCTTCCGCCTGCGCCGCCGCCGCGTCGGCGCGCCCGAGGACTTCCAGCCGCTCGACTCGACCGCGGCCACGAGCGTCGCGGCGGAGGAGGCGACGCCGGACATGGTCTCCCACGCGCGGCAGATGGGCGAGGTGTTGCAGGCGGCCATCCTCGCGCTGCCGGAGGCGCATCGAGAGGTGCTCATCCTCCGGGACGTGGAGGGGCTCACGGCCGAGGAGGCGGCCAGCGTGGTGGGCATCGAGGTGCGGGCGCTCAAGAGCCGGCTGCACCGCGCGCGGATCCAGATGCGAGAGCACCTCGCCACCCTCCTGGGGGAGGGCGGTCACGGACAGGGCGCGGGGTGTCCGGAGCTGGCGCAGGAGCTGTCGGAGTTCGCCGCGGAGGAGGTGGACCAGGCCGCCTGTGTGCGCCTGGAGGAGCATCTGTCCCGCTGCTCCCGCTGCAGCGACGCGTGTGACGCGCTCAAGCGCACGGTGTCCCTGTGTCGGCGCATCCCCGGGGATGATGTCCCCGCGCCCGTGCGCGCGGCGGTACGGCAGGCGCTGTCACGCGCGCTGCCCGCCTGAGCCCGCTCGCCTTGGAGCACCGGGAGCCCCGGGGGGGCGCGGCCTACGGGGCTGAACGGGCCTCCTCGGCGGCGGGCGCCGCGAGCGCGGAGTAGATGTCGAACCACGCCAGGTACGAGCGCCAGGCCGGGTCACGCAGCTCGAGCAGGGTGCGGCGCGCCTTGCCGAGTCGCTGGGGCACGTCGAAGGGCAAGCCCCCGTCGCCCTTCACATTCAACTGTGCCGCGAACCAGAGCACGTCCAGTTGCCCTGGATCGACGTTCGCGTGCGTCCGCGCGACCAGCGAGTCGGAGTGCTTCAACGCCTCGCCCAGCCAGCGCGTCGCCCGTGCCGGGTCCTGCTGGTCCACCGCGTTCTCCGCCAGCCGCAGCTCCGCCAGCGTCACGGCGCGGATGTCCTCGTCGCGGTCCAACTGGTCGAATTGATCCAGGTACAGCTTGCGCCGCGTTTCGAGCGCCCGCGCCGCGGCGTCCAGGCGTCCCAGCCGGGTCTCCGCGTTCGCGCGCAGGCCCGAGGCGATGAGGCGGTAGGAGCGCAGGACATGCTCGGGCGTGGAGTGGGCCCACTTCAACGCGCTCCGGACACCGGGCGTCGCCAGGTCTCGCTCGACCTGCTCCAGGTCCTCCAAGGTCCGCTGCGGCTGACCCGCACCCAGCGCCGCGGCGCCGCGCGCCAGCCGCACCACCATCCGGTTGCGCAGGCCCTCTTCATCCTGGGGGCGCGCCTCCACGAGCGGCAGCTCCCGGTCATAGAGCGTCAGCGCCCGGTCGAAGCGGCCGGCGGCGAGGTTGTAGAGCGCGGCGCGGTCCAGGGCCAGCGGGAGGAACCTGGACAGCCGCTGCGTGGTCTCCACCATGGCCAGGGCCTTGTCCGCCGCCTGGGCCGCGTCGGCTTCACGGTCGACGTGGAGCAGTGCGTGGGCCCGCGCCATGGACACCGCGAGCCCCGCCCAATTGTCCACGTACGGCAGCTTGTCCCGCTGTTCGAGGTAGCCCAGGGCGATGTGGAAGTTGCCCACCTGCGTGTGCAGCAGCCCCAGCGCGCCGAGAATCATGGCCCGGTAGCGGACGTTGTTCCGCATCAGGTCCAGGGCCACCATGTAGTGGCGGTTGGCGCGCTCGGCGGCGGCGGGGTTGCGGTTGCGCAGGAAGTCCTCGTGATGGATGGCGCCCAGGAGCGCCTGCACCACGCGCTGGTTCTTCAGCGCCGGCCACTCGGCACGCAGCTCCCTCACCGCCGAGGTCACGGCCTGCGCATGGGCATCTCCCTCCAACTTGGAGAGCTGGCGCGCGGTGACGTAGGCCTTCACGAAGTGCGCGAGCGGCTTCGCCATGTTCGGAGCGGTGGTGGTGACTTCCTTCTCCACCACGTCCGGACTGACGCCGGCTCGCAAGCGCAGGTTCATGGCTTCGACGGCGCTTTCCAGCGAACCCGTCCGCTGCGTCACCAGGTCGAAGTCCGCGCGCGCCATGTCCTGGCGTTGCCGCGCCAGCCGCCGGTAGGCGCGGCCCATCAGCGCGCGGCGAAAGAGCCGCTCGGCGCGGCGTCGCTCCTCGCTCCCCGGTGGCGTGTCGTCGATGTAGACCATCGCCAGCGATTCCATGATGCCATCGGCGCCGAGCCCCGCCGCCCGCTCCACGGCGTCCTGAACCAGGACCCGTCTGCGCAGCGGGTCCTTCTGCTGCCGGTAGAATTCGATCAGCGCCTCCCGCACGGCACGAGGAGGCCGCTCGCTTCGGAGCGCATTGATGTGGCGGCCCAGCTCCAGCGCGTACGCGTAGGCCGAACCGGCGGGCGCCGTCGTGAGCGCCTGCGCCATCGCCGCGTCCGCCTCGTCGTAGGGGCGTCCCCGGTACAGGGCGCGGACCGCGGCACGCGCGAAGTCGAGCTGGTCGTCGGCCGGGAAGATGCGGTGCTCGGAGAGCCGCCGGCCCGCTTCAATCAAAGGCTCGCGCGCATCGAGCTTCCGGTACAGCGCGTCCGCGCGCGCGTGATACGCCTCCAGCACCGCGCGCGGCGTGGTGTCTGCGATTTCGGCCGCCTCCAGCTCCTTCCGGGCCCGCGTGAAGTCGCCCGCGTCATCCGCCAACTCGCTGCGCACCACGCGCTGGAAGACAGCGGCCGCGGGGCTGCGCGCGTTCGCGGGCTCCAGCGCGGCCATGCGCTTCTGCTCCGCGACACTCAGCTCCTCCACCATGCGGCCCCGCTCGCGCTCCTTCATGGCGCGCCGGTGGTCGATGAGGGCGCGGAGCGGTTCCTCCAGGCCCGCGGTGGCGGGGTCGCTCACCGAGCCCAGGTGGCGGGCGTAGAACTCCGCCGCGCTGAAGTCCTCGTAGGCCAGGTGCAGCATGCTCATGCGCATCATCAGCAGGCGGCGAAGCCTGGGCCGCGTCTCGAGCAGCAGCCGGTGGCGATAGAGCAGCAGCTCATCGGCGCGCCGGCCCACCATCCTCAACTCTCCGCTGAGCCGGCGCGCATCCCAGGCACTGGGGACCTGGCCATCCAGCGGCATCTGGTACACGTCCAGGGACTGCGCGCGTGAACAGGTCGCCGCCAGAGACGTGGCCGCGGGCGCCGGGTACTGGCAGTTCCAGGACGCACTGGTGAGCTGGTCCGGATTGGCGGCGGCGGCTTGCTCGGCGGCGTCGTCACGCTCCGTCGCGAAGGGCACCCGGAACAGCACGCCGCTGTCGCTGGCGTCGATGACGCCATCCGCATTCGAGTCCGTGAAGAACTGCACCACGTACAGGTAGCGCCCATCCCGTGAGAACGTCGGCTGTCCCGTCTGCCCCGGGATGTCGAGCGACAGCGGGACGGGCTTCGCGCCGGGGGCATCCAGGCGCAGCGCCTCCAGGTGGGGCGCGGCGCGCGCGGCGAAGCCGGGGCCCACCTGCCGCACGGAGCGTTCGATGGGGACGTACACCAGCCAGCGCCCATCCGGGGAAAGGGTCGGGCTGGTCAGGTTCCGCTCGAGCAGGGGCGTCACGCGCCACTCGCCGCCCAGCTCGACGCGCGACAGGTGGAGGTCGCCCTGGATGGTGGTCCGGCTCACCAGCGCGATGTGCGAGGTGTCCATCCACTCCGCCTGGAGGGCGTTGGCGTCTCCTTCGAGGCACCGGCGCTCTTTCGCGGTGGGCAGCTCGCGTACGCACAGCTGGCCACCGGCCTGGTCGCGGAACGAGATGTAGAGCAGGTGCTTGCCGTCGGGACTGATGCGCGGCCACGTGACATCCGCGCCTTCGTCGAACAGCCGGCGCTCGCGTCCGCGCTCCAGGTCCTGCGTGAAGATTTCGGTCGCGATGCTGCGGTTGGACGCGAAAATCAACGTGTTCCCGTCAGGCGTCAGTTGCCCCAGGAACTGGTCGCCCACGCCGACGGTGAGCCGGGTGGGCGTGCGCAGCCCTCCATCGTTCTCATCGTCCTGCGCCCAGACGCTCCCCGCGATCAGCGTCACCAGGGCCACGACGCCCCGTCTCCGCCGCGTCAGCACTGCTTCTCTCCCCAGGTCCCATCCTCGGCCTCGACCCAACCGCCGCAGACGACACCCTCCGCGTGCGCCTTGTGCCAGTTCCGGCGCAGCGTCTCTTCCGGGACGTCGGGGCGGGCCGACCGCATCCACTTCCAGAGCAGCTGACGGGAGCGATTCACCCGCTCGACCAGGGCCACGTCGTCGGCTGTCATGCGCCCGGCCTGGCAGCGGCGCCGGGTATTCACCAGCAGCCCGTCCCGCCCTTCACCCACGCAGTGGCGACGGAGCAGGTCGTCAACGCGGTCCGCGGGCGTCCTGCCGATGTTCTCCACCAGCGGCGTGGGCTGGATGCCCAGCTCTTCCAACTGGTTGGGTGTGAACGGCGCCGGCGTGGGGTTCATGCCCGCGCGAGCCAGCCGCTGCTCCACGTCCTTGAACGAGCCCGCGGCCTGTTCCTCGAGCGCCGTCGCGCGGTCCACCATGACAATCTCCGGCGCGCTGATGCACCCGGGCGTGGCGAGGGCGGCCCACAGCAGCAACCCACGGTGTTTCATGGCGTGGTCTCCGGAGGAGTCATGGATTTGATGAGCTGGTCGACGATGGGGCCCATGGGGATGCCTCGGATTTCGTCGATGCTGAGCAGCTTCGCCAGGCCGCCCATGGTGATGCGCAGGCTGCCGAAGCCGTGGTTGAAGCTCACCCGCACGTGCTCCGGGTAGCCCAGCCGCAAGGCATAGCGGACCCGGTTGGTGGCGGGGTTGACATGGCGGGGGTCTTCGATGTCGAGCAGGTCCAGCAGGTGGCGGTTGCCAATGCGCAGAATCTCCGCGCGGCCATTGATGCTGCGGTCCTTCGCGGAGATGACCACGGCGGCATTGCCGTCGAAGGGCTCGCCTCGGGATGACTGGACCCCGGTGGCTCGCACGCGGGCCTCCAGGGTGGAGTGCTTGCCTTGCCAGTCCAGGAGCCACTGTCCGGTGATGCGCCCACCGCGAACCCCCATCTCCAGCTGCGTCATGGAGACGACGTGCTGGTTGATGGACAGGTTCCCCGCCAGGGGCGCGACGGCGACGAGCGGCGTGCTGATGCGTTTGGCGGACACGTACCCGCTGCGGGAGAGCAGGGGATGCTGGTCGGCGAAACGAAGCATCGGGTACGGGTTCACGTCGATGTCGCTCAGCAGCCGCAGTTGTCCCTCGCTGAACTCGAGGTTCTCGGTGAGCGGGACGTTGCCGTCCATCCCTTCAATCTCGAACCCCTGCTCGGGCAGGCGCAGGTTCAAGTCCTGGAGGAGCAGGTTGGAGACGGTCCGGAAGACGGTGAGGTCGGGGGAGCCCACGCGGAAATCGACGGTGACCTTGCCGCTTCCCTCCAATATCCCGGGGCGCGCGAGCCTGGCCATGTCCTGCGACAGCTCGCCCCGGAGCCCCAGGCGGCGCCGGTCCTCGCTGAGGTCGAGCCGCCCCCGGACCTTCAAATGGGTGCTGGTCCCCGCGTTGCTCAGGTGGAGCTGGGGAACGTGGATGACGCCCGTGGGCTTGCGCCGCGCGGAGAACGTCGCTTCCACGTCCTGGACCGGGTAGGGCAGCGCCGGTTTCTGTTCCAACGCGCGGAGCTTCAAGTGCTGCTTCAGCTCGATGTCGTCCGCTTCCAGCACCTCCGTGAAGCTGGCGGTGGTGTCGCTGGTCAGCTCCGAGAAGGACAGCCGCCGATCGCTCATTCCGACCGTGAGCTTCTCCACGCGCAGGTCACTGTGAACGGTTCGTCTGGGACCTTCGACGCGAGACGCCAACTGCCAATGCAGCGCGGGAACGTTGAGTGACAGGGCGTCCTGCCTCCAGCGCAGGCCCCGCGCGCTCACCACCGCCGTTCCATCGAAGCTGGCGGTACGCGCAGGGGCCGGGGCGAGTCGCGGCGTGCCATCGGCTGTGACGCCCGTGAGCACGCCGCGAAGCGTGCCGTGCAGCTCGATGCCCACCGCGAGCCGCCCGGCATCCAGCTCCGGGGGCACCTGCGCCATGGCCAGCAAGGGCGCCAGAGGGCCCAGTGGGGGGATGTCGCCCTTCACGTCGACGCGGAGGGCGCGGGCCTTCCGGTCGAACGCCGCCGCGGCGTCCAGCATGACCTTCGGCCCTTCATGACTGGTGAGCACCAACCGGACCGCGGGCTTCCGGCGGTTGAGGTCCAGCGTCAGCGTCTGATGCTGGAGCCCCAAGTCCTTCTCACCAGCCCGGAGCCCTTCGATTCGCAGGTCCACGTCGCCCTGGTGGCGCCAGGCGTCACCCCGCGAGCGCACCACGACGGCGACGTCGCTGGCCGTCACGTTGTCCCACGCGGGCCGTTGCAGCTTCAGCTCCGTGCGGTGCTCCAGCCGTGGCGCGGGTGAGAAGAGCGCCTTCACGCTGCCCTTGGAGTCCAGGCGCACGCCCAGGTGCTGCCACGGAATGCGCGCCGCGACCGGGTCGGGAATGAAGGGGCGGGCGGCGGCGAGGTCCGGTGTCCGAGCGGCCAGGGTGTAAGACACCGCGTCGGTGTCCTTGGTGGCATCCAGGGACGCCTGCAGGTCGCCGACGTCGAGCACGAACTGCGCGCGGCCTCGGCTGAGCTGGGGCTCGTCGAGCCGCGGGAACGCGTCCGACGCATCGAACTTCACGCGCACGGGGCCCTTCAGCAGCGTGCGCCCATCCGGCGACGACACATGGAGCGCCCCGACGGGCACGTTCGCGCTCAGTGCGAGGGGAGGCGCCGCCGCCAGCGGCGCGCTGAGCTGGAAGCCCATCCGTTCGGCCTGCGCTCGCAGGTCCGGAGTCCGGAGGTCCAGGGACTCCACCATGCCCGACAGGCTCGCGTCCCCGGCGACCTGGAGCGGAGAGGAGGGCTCTGGGCGGAGCTGATGGCCCTTCACTTCACCGTGGGCCTTTGGAATCCGCAGGGCCGTGGGGCCTCCCACGTCGAGCCCATCGATTCCGAACGTCAGCTGCGCGGAGAGCCCCTGCCGCGGATCAGGCGTCGCCACCAGGGTGACGCGTCCTCCGCCGAGCGCCAGCCGGACCGGCTCACCGGTCATCCGGAGCGACGCGACGTCCACGTCCAGGCCCAGTCTGCCGCGAGGCCCCAGTTGAGGCATCGCGCTCAGGGTGACATCTCGTGCGTCCAGCTTGACCTTGCCACGCTCGAGCGTGAACGGACGCCATTCGGAAGGGATTGCCGCCAGCAGCCTTCCCAGCTCGATGTCCGCCAGGGCGCGCGTCACGACCGGGGGCTCGCCCGCGGCATCCGGGAGCACGGCCTGGGCCTCGAGCTCCGCGCTGTCCGTCAGCCGGGTGCGCTCCAACTCCACGGCGATGTGGCGCTTCTCGGTGTCGAACCGCGCGGCCACCGCGCCGTGAAGCAGCGATCGGACCGAGAAACGTGGGTCGAAGGACTGCTGGGTGACATCGATGTCCACCTGCGCGCGAGCGGCCGAAGCGCCAGCCTCCATCGAAAGGGCGAACGCCAGCTCCGCGAGGGCCGGGGGCGTGGCGGAGCCTTCGTGGCGCAGCGCCAGCGGCAGCGGGGCACCCGCCTGGCCCAGGTTCGCGAAGACCTTCCATTCCCCGTCGTGATGCTTCGCTTCGACCCGCGCCGCGAGCCCGCCCAGGGACCAGCGCTCGGCGACTTCGCCACGCTGGACGCGGACGTAGCTCAGCGACACGCCCGACACATCGACGTGCCTGACAGGAAGCGGCGCTCCCAGGAGGTCTGTGACCTGCTGGGAGGCACCCACTGGCGTTTCAATGGGCGGCGGCGCTGGGGCTTCAGTGCTCCTCAGTCCTGTGAGGGAGGTGGCGCCTGAATCGTCAGCGACCAGGGCGAGCGCCACGTCCCGCACCACCACCCGCTCAATCCGGACGGGGCCGGTCACCAGCGCACGGGGGGACCAGTGCGCCTCCAACGCGCCGACGCGCAGCAGCTCCGGGGCGGCGGTATGGAACGGAGCGGGCGTCCGCACCACCAGCCCACCCAGCTTCAACCCCGAGAGGAGCTGGACCTGGGCGACCTGGTAGTCCACCTGGAGCCCGGTGGCCGCCTCCACCTTGGAGACAATGGGCTGCTTCAGCCAGGGACTGTCGAGGTTGCGCAGCACCACCCCGGCAGCGACCAGTGTCAGCGCGGGGAGCACGACCAGGATTGTAAAAACCACGCCCGCGATGATTCGAGCCCACCGCCGGCGAGGACGTTCAGCTGTGGTGGAATCCATGTGGCCCGGTTGACGCGCGCGGCCATCATGGTCGGGGGCCTGTACGAAGTCGAGGAGACGTTGTGGGCGGCCGTGGGCGGTTGCACGGACGGTGTGGGGACGGCCGCCAGTCGCGCTGGCGGCCGCCGTTACTGCCTCAAGGCGCCTGCGTCAGTTCCCGGAGTGCGCGCCGGTTGAGCTTGCCGTTGGGCGTCCGGGGCAGCTCGGGCAGCACGCGGACCTCGTCGACAATCATGTAGCGAGGCAACCGCTCCGCGCAGTGCTTCTTCACCTTGAGCAGGGAAGGGGGCTTGCTGGCGCCGCTGACCACGAAGGCCACCAGCCGCGCTTCCAGGCCGGAGCCGGTGGCAATCACGCCTGCCTCGCGGATGTCCGGGTGCGTGAGCAGCGCCGCTTCGATTTCGCCCGCTTCGATGCGGCGCCCGCGCACCTTCAGCATGTTGTCGCGGCGGCCCAGGTATTCGAACGTGCCGTCTGGCAGCTCGCGGCAGCGGTCCCCCGTGGCATACGGCCCGCTCCCATGGCGGGGCTGGCCCCAGTAGCCCAGCATCACCGTGGGGCCTTCCACCATCAGCTCGCCCACGCCGTCGCCTTCCTCCCGCGCTTCCTCTGAGTCCGGCGGCGGACGGGCCAACCACACGCGGTTGCCACAGCTCGCGCGCCCAATGGGCACCGGCTCGGTGCGGTGGGGCGAAATGTCCGTCACTTCATGGAAGGTGCAGACGTTGGTCTCCGTGGGGCCATAGAGATTGAAGAACCGCGCCTGCCGCAGGTGCTCACGAAGCGGGCGCAGGTGCCGGATGGGGAACGGCTCGCCCGCGAAGAGCACGGCGCGGAAGGGCAGCGCCCCATGCTTCAGCAGCCCGCCTTCCTGCATCATCAGCATCAGCGCCGACGGCACCGAGTACCAACAGGTGAACCGCTCGCGGAGGACCAGCTCCACCAGCTTCTCCGGCGCGAAGGCCAGCGCCTCCGGGATGAGCGTGACGGACGCGCCACCCATGAAGGCCGCGTACAGGTCCAGCACCGAGAGGTCGAAGAAGAACGGCGCGTGGTTGCTGAAGCGGTCCTCCGGCGTGGTGCCCAGGAGCGCATGGCACCACTCGATGAAGGCCATCGCGTTCCGCTGGCTGATGCACACGCCCTTGGGCGCTCCCGTGGAGCCTGACGTGTAGAGGATGTACGCCAGGTCGTGGTCGCCCGAGCCGTGCGGCGGCAGCGGCTCAGACGAGAAACCGGACAGCCGGTTCCAGCAGATCTCGGGCCCCTTGTCGTCCACCAGCAGGTAGCGCAGCCGGCTCACGCCGGCGTTGTGGAGCTCGGACGCGCGCGTGGTGGTGGTCACCATCACGTCGATGCCGCAGTCGTCGAGGATGAGCCGCGTCCGCGTCGCGGGGTTCAGCGGGTCCATGGGGACGTAGGCGGCGCCCAGCCGGGCAATGCCCTGCATCGCGGCGACGGCGCGCACGGACTTCTCCGTCCACAGCCCCACGCGGTCTCCCTTCTTCACGCCCAGCTCCTGGAGCGCGCGGGCGATGCGGTTGGCGAGCGCGTCCAGTTGGCCGTAGGTGAGGGTCCCATCGGGGCCCTTGATGGCGATGGACTCGGGAGCCTTCGCCGCTGCACGGATGACGATTTGGTCGAGTGTCATAGGCCGAGCTGGTTGGCGATGATGTCGCGTTGGATTTCGGAGGTGCCGGAGAAGATGGCGCTGGGAATGGCGTCACGCAGCACGCGCTCGATGCCCGTTTCGGCCACGTAGCCCATGCCGCCGTGAATCTGGATGGCGTCCAGGCCGCTCTGGATGGCGGCCTCGCTGATGGCCAGCTTGGCCAGGGACACTTCCATGACGGCGTCCTGGCCTCGGTCCATCTTCCAGCAGGCCTGGTACAGCAGCAGCCGGGAGGCCTCCAGCCGCTGCTTCATGTCCGCCAGCTTGTGGGAGATGGCCTGGTTCTTCCCCAGGGCCTTCTTGAACTGCTTGCGGGTCCGGGCGAAGTCCGCCGTCTGTTCGAGCACCCGCTCCATCACGCCCACGTAGGCGGCGAAGAGGCATGCGCGCTCCCATTGCATGGAGCGCTTGAACATCGCCGCGCCCTGTCCCTCCGCACCCAGCCGCGCGGACTCCGGGACACGGCACCCCTCCAGGTAGATGGGGGCAATGGGCGACGTGGACAGCCCCATCTTCTCGAAGGCGCGCCCGACGGACAGGCCCGGCGTGTCCTTCTCGACGAGGAATGCGCTCAGGCCCATGTACCCATGGGCCGGCTGCGTGGCGGCGTAGACGAGGAAGACGTCCGCGGAAGGGCCATTGGTGACGTAGCTCTTGCCGCCGTCGAGCACGTAGCCGTCGCCGTCCCGCACCGCGCGCGTCTTCAGGGCAAACACATCCGAGCCCGCTTCGGGTTCGGAGATGGCGTTGGCGCCCACCCATTCCCCCGAGCACAGGCGGGGCAGGTACCGGGCCTTCTGCGCGTCATCCCCGCTCTCCAGGATGGGCATCACGCAGGCGAAGAGGTGCGCTCCCACGGAGAACACCAGCCCGGTGTCCACGCAGCCACGCCCCAGCGCCTCCATCACCCGCGCGGTGGTCAGTGTGTCCAGCCCCAGTCCGCCATGCGCCGCGGGCACGGGCAGCCCCAGGAAGCCGAACTCACCGCAGCGTTGCCACGAATCGCGTGGCAGGACTTCCTTGCTGGGCTTTGCGGCCTCGGGCAACTGCGCTCGCGCGAAGGCGAGGGCACGGTCATAGAGCTCCACCTGCTCGTGAGTCCAACTGAAGTCCATGTTTTCCTGATGTTCCAACGGGTGACAGCAACGAGGGGGCGCGCTTCGAACGCCTTGCGCTCGCGCTGCATGGCCCTCGGAGATGGATGGTGAGACGTGAGAGGAGTCAGGCGAAGTCTCGCGTGCGCGGGAACGAGTCGTCAAGAACCTCGGGGATGGTGGTCGAACAGTGTGTCTTTGGGGGTGGCGCTGGATGGGATTGAAGTGCGGGGTCCGGTAAAACCTATCTGCTGGGTCTGGCCCGGGGTGGACTCAATGAGTTACAAATGGGCCGGGACGCGATTTTCCGCTGCCGCGGCGGACCTGATTTCGAGATCCGGCCGCGCACCCTTCATCAGCGGGGAAACGGGCTGAAATGAGGCCGATGATCCGCCCCTCCAGACCATGTATTCCGTTTCGTTTCACTACCCAGTGCACTGGGTGCGGTGTCACTCATTCCCGCTGAGAGCGCACGCATCAGCGCACTCCAGCCTATGGCCGCGGTAAAATTCTACACGCGGCTGACCTGGTCGAAGTGGCTGATCACTCATCTCAGACCAGGGTATGGGACAACCTGGTCGGTGATTGACTGGTTGGGTCGTGAGCAGTTTGCTTCGGGCATGGAACGTTGCGTCGTTTTGGATTTGCCTGGATTGAGCGCGAGGTATGTCGGCCCCTCGACGCCAAACATGCAGGCATTCGTGGAGCGGGGGCGCATGGTGCCGCTCCAGCCCATCCTGCCGGCGCTGAACTGCACCATGCAGGCGACGTTCCTGACCGGAAGATACCCCAGTGAGCACGGAATCGTCGGAGATGGATGGCTCCACCGGGAGCTGGGAGAGGTCCGCTTCTGGCCCCAATCCGACGGGCTCGTCCAGACGCCGCAGCTCTGGGACGCCGCCCGCAAGCTCGACCCGAGCTTCACCTGCGCCCGCGTGTGCTGGTTCATGAACATGTATTCGAAGGCGGACTACGCCATCACGCCGCAGCCGTCCTTCACCGCGGACGGGCGGGTGGTGCCAGACGTGTTCACGGAGCCGCTCCACCTGCGCAAGCCGCTCGTCGATGCGCTGGGGAACTTCCCTGCGTATGACTACTGGGGGCCCCGCTACAGCATCCGCTCCTCGGAGTGGATCGCCGACGTCGCCATGTGGCTGGAGCAGCGGCACGGCCCCACGCTCTCACTCGTCTTCCTGCCGCACCTGGACTACACGCCGCACACGTTTGGACCGGGCGCGAAGGAGATCCACAAGAGCCTCCGGGAGATCGACGACGTCGTCGGGAAGCTGATTGGCTTCTACGAGTCGCGCGGCGTTCACGTCATCATCCTCTCGGAGTTCGGCGCGGTCCCCGTGTCTCGGGCCGTCCACCTGAACCGCCTCTTCCGCCGCCGAGGGTGGCTGGCGATCCGGGACGAGGGCGGCCGTGACGTCGTCTATCCCAGCGGCAGTGAGGCGTTCGCCGTCGCGGACATGCAGATCGCGCACATCTATGTCCGGAACCCGGCGCTCCTGGACGAGGTCAAGGCGCTGGTCGAGGCGGAGCCCGGGGTGGCCCAGGTGCTCGATGCCGAGGGCAAGCGGGCCCACCATCTGGACCACCCACGCTCAGGCGAGCTGGTGGCCCTGGCGGAGCCGGAGGCCTGGTTCACGTACTTCTACTGGCTCGATGACGCGCGTGCGCCGGACTACGCGCGCACCGTCGATATCTACCGCAAGCCGGGTTACGACCCGCTGGAGATGTTCGTGGACCCGAAGCTCGGTCTGCGAATGCTGGAGCTGGGGGGCAGTGTCGTGAAGGAGAAGCTGGGCGTCCGCTCGCGACTGGAGGTCGTCTCGATGGACGGCTCCCTCCTCAAAGGGGCGCATGGCCTGCCCACCGGCCCGGAGGATGGGCCGGTGCTGATGACACGACATGGTGAACTGATCGAGGCAGAGACACTCCACGCCACGCAAGTCCACGACCTCATCCTGGCGCACCTGACCGGACAGCAGGCGGCGGCCTGAACGGCTTCCGCGAGCAACCTGGGCGTTGACGCTGCAAGAGGCGGGACACGGCATGAACAAACTTCCTGGGAGCGCCATTGTCATTGGCGCCAGCATGGGTGGGCTCAGCGCCGCGCGCGTGCTGGCGGACCATTTCGAGCGCGTCACCGTCATTGATCGGGACGTGCTCCAGGACGGCCCGCGCCAGGGCGCGCCCCAGGCCCATCACATCCACGTCCTGCTGCGAAAGGGCGTGGATCTGCTGGAGCAGTACTTCCCCGGCCTCGTCGAGCAGATGAAGGCGGACGGCATCGAGCCCTTCGACTTCACCCAGGACCTCCGGTGGCTGCAGTTTGGTGACTGGATGCCGCGCCACCGCAGCGGCATCGTCTTGTACCCGCAGACGCGCTGCTCCCTGGAGCGCTACCTGAGAGAGCGGCTTCGCGCCTGCTCCAACGTGGAGATCCTGGAGTCGACCGCCGTGCGGGCGCTGCTGGCCACGCCGGACGGGCGGCGGATTCTCGGTGTCCAGACGCAGGACCGCCAAACGGACGGCGGCGCGGTGACGAACCGGCTCGCCAACATCGTCGTCGACGCGAGCGGGCGCGGTTCGCAGCTGGGCAAGTGGTTGTCGGAGTTGGGGTTCAGCCCGCCGGAGGAGAGCCGGCTGCCCATCAACCTCTGCTACGTGTCACGCCTCTTCGAGCAGCCGGAGACCGCCAGGGACTGGCGCGGGCTGTGGATCACCCCGCTGCCGCCTGACAAGCCGCGCGGCGGGGCGATGCTGGGCGTGGAAGGCAATCGCTGGATTGTGTCCCTGTTCGGCTACGAAGGACACCACCCGCCCCGCGACGCGGACGGGTTCGTGGAGTTCGCCCGCAGCCTCCGCGAGCCGGACATCTACGAAGCCATCAAGGACGCGAAGCCCGTCTCGGACGTCGCGATGTACCGGGTGCCGGACGTGAAGTGGCGCCACTTCGAGCGCATCCGGGACTTCCCCGCGGGGCTGCTCGTCCTGGGGGATGCGTGGTGCTACTTCGACCCCGTCTTCGGCCAGGGCATGTCGGTGGCGATGCTGGAGGCGAACCTCCTCAACGAGGCGCTGCACCAGCTCGACAGCCTGGAGGCGGTGACCCAGTCCTGGACGGCGTCCTACCTGCGCACGGGCGCGCAGTGGCTCCAGGGCCTCTGGTTCTTCGTGACGGCGGAGGCCATGCGGCATCCCCACGTCCCCGGCGAGCGGACGCGGCTCATCAAGCTGGCTCAGTGGTACGTGGAGGAGCTCTACGCGCTCAACCACGAGCATCCGGAGATCTACCAGGAGTTCCTCAAGCTGATGCACGTCCAGGCGGGGCCGGAGTTCCTCCTGCGCCCGGACATCGCCTTGCGGCTCGCGAAGCGGGCCTGGCGGAAGAAGTCCGTGGCGGGCTCCGGCAACGAGGCGCTGTGGCCCGCCAGTCGGGTGGCGTTGGGGGCGCGCTACGTGGGGCGGGTGCTGGCCAACCTGGTGGCGCCTCAATGGGTCGGCCCGCGTGATCGCATCTGCCACTTCGACACGGAGCTGCTGTGGAAGCCGGACAAGACGCTGGGGTGGTTCGTCCGGGATGCCCTGGGCGCCCAAGGGCTGCTGAGTGAGGCCGCCGAGGTGCGGCGGTTCCTGGAGTACTGGCTCCCGGTGCAGGGCCTGGGCATCGCGAAGAAGGCGTTGATTGAGTTCTCCTATAACGCGGACGAGCCCGGCCTGGGCTTCATGCTCTACAGCGACAACGGGACGGTCACGCAGGCCTTCCGGGAGTACACGCGTCAGCTCGGCATCTCCAACGAGGGCGTCGAGCGGTCCGTGGCCATCTGCGAGACGTTCCGGTCATCGGACCTGGGGCTGGTTCGCGCGGAGTTCAAGCCCGGAGGCCCCACCCGGTATTCCATTGCCGCCAGCTGGCACTTCGACCCCATGCGCGGGCACTCCGGCTTCGATGAGGCGATGAGCCGCTTGCCGGAGCGCTTCCGGGCAGGGCCCTTCGCGGAGCGGGTGAAGTCCCATGCCTCCGCGCTGCGGACCGAGTACTACCCGCTGTTCCTGGGACTGAGCTTCCTGGAGGACGGAACGCTCGAATCCAAGATGTACCTGGTGCGCTTCGACGAGCAGCGGCCTCCCTTCCAGTCTGGCTCGGAGCTGTGGCGCTTCCTCCAGGACATGGGCGTGTCCGCCCCGGAGCTGGAGCGGGTTCGTCAGCTGAACGCGCTGCTCTGGGAGCACTCCGCGGACAAGATGACCCAGGTCGCCATCGAGGCCTCCGAGTCCCAATCCCAGCCCAAGCGCGTCAACCTCATCTACAGCGGGATCCAGACCTCAGCGGTTCTGGAAGCCATCTCCCGGTTCGGGTATCCCGAGTCCTCGAAGCAAGCCGTTCGGAACTTCGAGCGGATGATGCAGACCGATCGCGCGAAGTTCGTCGCGGTTCGGGTGGGGCCAGAAGGATTGAGTCCGCGCCTCAAGCTGTACAAGCACGCCCTCTTCGATTTTGGCGACCTGTCCGTGGTGGAGGACGGAGGGCTCGGGCCGCGTGATTCCACGCCGGCCGCCGTAAAAGATGTTCCGGATGTATGTCTTTATTGATTCTTGTTGATTGAGAGTGAAGTTCAAACAGGTGAAGAGTCTGAGCGGCTTTCGAGCCGCCGGCGGAGCCGTGCCCTGATGTGGTGTGAATCCATTGCTGTGATTGGACTGGGGCTGCGTCTCCCCATGTCGGACTGCCCGCGTACGCTCTGGCAAATGCTATGTGATGGGATTGATGCAACGGGAGACATCCCGTCCGGGCGCTGGCCTTCGGACGCGCTCTTCGACGCGGCACCTGATCGCCCCGGGACGATTCGCAACCGCAAGGCCGGACTGATTGAAGGCGTGGAACTGGCCGACCCTGCGGCGTTCCGGCTGTCGAAGCGGGAGCTGCGGCAGATGGACCCGCAGCACCGCCTCCTCTTCGAGTGTGCATGGCATGCGCTGGAGGACGCGGGCCTGCCCTTCGACGCCGTGCGAGGGAGCCGCACGGGCGTCTTCATGGGCGTCAACTTCAGCGACTTCCAGCGGATGCTGGCGCGGGACTGGTCCGCGCTGGATGGCTATTCCGTCCTGGGGACGACGGCGTCCTTCGCCGCCAACCGGCTCTCCTACGCGTTTGATTTCCGGGGGCCCAGCACCGTGTCGAGCGTGGGGTGCGCCTCCTCGACGGTGGCCCTCCATGAGGCGTGCCGCAGCTTGGCGCTCGGCGAGGTGGAGATGGCCCTCGCCGGGGGCGTCGAGCTGATGCTGTCGCCGGACAGCAGCATCATGCTGTCCCAGGCCGGCGTGTTCTCCGAGCGGGGGCAGTGCCGGACCCTGGATGCCCAGGCGGACGGCTACGTGCGCGGGGAGGGCGCTGGCGTCGTCGTCCTCAAGCGCCTGTCCAAGGTGGAGCCTGGTGATCGCGTGTACGCGGTGATTCGGGGCAGCGCCGTCAATCACAACGGCCGGAACGAGTGGATCATGGCGCCCAGCGCCTCGGCGCAGGCGGACGTCATCCGGCAGGCGTGTGCACAGGGCGGGGTGCAGCCGGCGAGCATCGACTACATCGAGCTGCACGGTTCGTCGTTCCTCAAGGGCGACGCGGCCGAGGCGGAGGCCATTGGGGAGGCGCTCGGGACGCAGCGGCCGTTGCCCTGCAGGCTCGGCGCCATCAGCAACAACGTGGGCTACCTGGGCGCTGCGGCGGGCATCGCGCAGTTCATCAAGGTGTGCCTGTCGCTCCACCACCGGACGTTGGCGCCGACGATTCACGTGGATGCGCCCAACCCGCTGGTCTCGTTCGACGCGCTCGGGCTGAGCATCCAGACGGAGCTGGAGCCCTGGTCCGCGCGGGAGCCGGGCGTGCCTCTCCGCGCGGGCATCGTGTCCACGTCCCTGGGGGGAGCCAACGGCTTCGTGGTCCTGGAGGCTGCTCCGGCCGCGGCGCTGGAGCGGAAGCGAGCGCCGGTCCATTTCCTGGCGCTCTCGGCGCTCTCTCAGGACGCGCTCCGTCAGCGGGCGCTCCAGCTTCGGGACTTCCTCTCCGCGACGCCGGACTCGGTGGCGACGCTGGAGGACATCTGCTTCACGGCGGCGCTCAAGCGTCAGCACCACCGGCACCGCGCCGCGGTGATCGCGAGCGACCGGGAGGGGCTGGTGGCGCTCCTCGATTCGCTTGCGACGTCGAGCGAGACGACGCTCCTGGTTCAGGAGGGCGTGCCGCTGGAGCAGGTGGAGGCCGGGCGTGTCTTCGTCGCGGATGGGGCGGTGCTGCCCGAGGTGTTCCCGGTGCGTGCGGGGCGCTGCGTGAGCCTGCCGGTCTACCCCTTCCAGCGGCAGCGCCTGTGGCCCGAGTGGCTTTCACCCGATGAAGTCTGCCGCTCACCCAAGGACGCGCGGCCGGATGCCGCCGCCCTGCTCCAGTCCGCCGCGGTGGCCGCCGGGGATGCTTCCCGCGTTCCCGATGTGCTTGGGGAGCCCCAGATGCGGGCGTTCCTGCGTGGGCACCTCGCGGACGTGCTGGAGGTCGAGCCCGCGACGCTCGATGTCCAGGGACGGACCTTCTTCGAACTGGGCCTGAACTCCATTGGGGCCACGTTGCTGAAGGAGCGCATCTCGCGGGCGCTCGAGCTCCGGCTGTCGACGACGCTCTTCTTCGAACTGCCCCGGCTGGAGCCGCTGGCGAAGCGGCTGCTGTCCCTGCTGGAGGCGCGGCGTGGCCGCCTGCCGTCGGACCCGGGCGCGGTGAGCGCGCCCGAGCAGGAGGAGCAGGGCCTGATGGAGCGCATTGCCGGGCTGTCCGAGGACGAAGCGCGCGAGCAGATCGCCCGGACGCTGGCGGAACTCAGCAGGGAGGTCGCGTGATGAACCGCAAGGACGGATTCATGGCGGAGTTGTCGCCACTCCAGCAGGCGCTGCTGACCATCGAGAAGCTGCAGAAGAAGCTGGCCACGGCCTCGAATGGCGAGCGGGAGCCGATTGCCATCATCGGCATGGCCTGCCGTTTTCCGGGGGGCGCCACCAGCCCCGCGAAGTTCCGCGAACTGCTGTGGGGGGCAGGGGAGGCGCTGACGGAGATACCCAGCGACCGGCGGGCGCTCCAGGGGCTCTATGACCCGGACCCCTCCAGGCCCGGGAAGCTGTCCATGCGCCGCGCCGGCTTCGTCGACGAGGTGGACCGGTTCGACGCGGAGTTCTTCCACATCTCCCGGCGTGAAGCCGAGGGCATGGACCCGCAGCAGCGCTTCTTCCTGGAGGTGAGCTGGGAGGCCCTGGAGGACGCTGGCATCCCCCCGCACCAGCTCCAGGGGACGCGGACCGGTGTCTTCGCGGGCGTCCACGCGAAGGACTACGCGTTCATCACGGGGGGCGGGCTGGAGAAGGTGAGCGCCCACTACTCCACGGGTGTGGACGCCAGCTATGTGCCGGGCCGGCTGTCGTACCTCCTCGGGCTCGAAGGGCCGAGCATGGCGGTGGACACCGCGTGCTCGTCCTCTTTGTCCGCCGTGCACCTGGCGTGTCAGAGCCTGCGGACGGAGGAGTCGACGCTCGCCATCGCCGGAGGCGTGAAGCTCATCCTGGCGCCGCAGCTCAGCGTGTTCCTGTCCAAGGCGGGAGCCCTCTCCCCCAGCGGCCACTGCCGCACGTTCGACCGGGACGCGGACGGCATGGTGCAGGGGGAAGGCTGTGGCGTCGTCGTCCTGAAGCGGCTGCGGGACGCCGTCCGGGATGGCGACCGCATCCTCGCGACCTTGCGTGGCACGGGCATGAACCACGACGGCGCGAGCGGTGGTCTCACGGTGCCGAACGTCGGAGCGCAGGAAGCGCTGTACCGGCGCGTCTTGCAGCGCGCGGGCATCGAGCCCGGGCAGGTGGACTACCTGGAAGCGCACGGGACGGGGACGCGGCTGGGAGACCCCATCGAGCTGGACGGCGTGTCGCGCGTCTACGGCGCATCGCGGACGCCGGAGCGCCCGCTGTGGATTGGCTCCGTCAAGCCGAACATCGGTCACACGGAGGCCGCGGCCGGCATCGCGGGACTCATCAAGGCCGTCCTGGTGCTCCAGGCGGGTGAGGCGCCTCCCTCCATCAACTTCGAGCACCCGACTCCAGAGTTCACGTGGGAGGGCTCAGGGCTCGCGGTGCCTCGCGCGCGCACGCCCCTGGCGGAGAAGGACGGCCCTCATCGCGTCGCCGTGAGCTCGTTCGGGATGAGCGGTGTGAACGCGCACGCGCTCGTCGAGGCGTACGCGGAGGCCGCCCATGCCGCCGTGGACGCCGGGCCGTTTGTGCTGCCGCTCTCCGCGCGCTCCGAGCCCGCGTTGCGCACCCTGGCTGTGTCATGGCTCCGGTATGTGTCGGAGGCCGGTGCTGGAGCGCGGCTCCAGGATGCGTGCTTCACGGCGGGCGCTGGACGCTCACACCATGCGCACCGTGCGGTGCTCGTGGCGAGGACGCCCGAGGCGCTTCGCACGGCCCTTCACGCTGTCGCGGAGGGACGCGATGCGCCGGGTGTCGCTCGAGGCTCGAGCGGGGGCGAGCCCGTCTTCCTCTTCGGCGACACGGAGCCCGAGGCCAACCGGTTGATGCGTGAGTTGCTGGGCCGGGACGTCTTCCGAGTCCACGCGGAGAAGGTGGACGCGGTCCTCCGGCAGGTGGCGGGTTGGTCCGTCATCGAGCAGGTCGCGGGAGCTGTCTCTTA
>NZ_JABFNS010000179.1 GCF_013116825.1 Myxococcus xanthus | reverse complement strand
GCTCTTCCGGCGCGGGCGCGGGCTCCTCGGGCGGAGGCGCGGGCTCCTCCTCCGGTGGGGGTTCCACGGGCTTGGGCTCCGGGCGCGGACGACGGGGCGAGGGCGGAGGCGGAGCCTTGACCTCGGGGGCCAGCTGAACGGGCTCCTCGGCCGGCTCGGTGGGGTCCACGTACAGGAAGCGGGTGGCGCCCACCTCCAACTCGTCCCCATCCTTGAGCTGCCGGCGGTTGACCCGCTTCTTGTTCACCTTGATGCCGTTGCGGCTGCCCAGGTCCTCCACGTGTGTGCCGGACCAGTCGCGGCGCACCTTGGCGTGCTTCCGGGAGACCAGGTCATCCTTGAGGATGATGTCCGCGTCCTTCTCGTCGCGGCCCAGGATGACTTCCTTCGCGTCCCCCAGCTCGATGCGCTCGCCTTCGCGGGGGCCGTTCATGAAGCGCAGGTAGCGCTCCTCGCCGCCGCCGGCCAGGCCGCGCATGGCGTCCTTCACCATGCCCCGGGCGATGAAGGACGTCTTCTCCCCGCCAGATTCGGGGTTCAGGTCCATCACCCGCTCGAAGCGGACGTCGAACGTGGCGATGGCGATGACGTCGCCGTTGCGCAGCAGCCGCTTCTCGCCCTTAGGCACGGGCTTGCCGTTGATCTGCGTGCCGTAGGAGCTGCCCAGGTCCTCCACGAAGAAGAGCGTCCCCTCCTGGGAGATGCGCGCATGGTTGCGCGACACCGCCTGCTGAGCGAGCACGACCTGGCAGGCCTTGTCGCGGCCCAGGGTGATGACCGCGTCGTCGAGGACGAACTCGGTGCTCTGGGCGGCGCCGGCCTCGCTGCGCTGCGTGACGGTGAGACGAACGCTCATCGAGAAGGAGGGGAGTCGGGAAGGCGGGACATCAGAACGTCGCGTCGCTCAGGAATCTCTCACACGTCTGGTACTCCGTGGGGAATTCCTCAGACGTCCCGTACTTCAGGAAGTTCTTGCAGGCGATCTGCGCGTGCTCGCGCTTGTGGGCTTCGAAGAAGAGTTCGTAGAGGCCGTAGTGGCAGGCGGCGTACTTCGCATCCAGCTTGACGCACTTGCGGTAGGTGGCCTCTTCCTCCGCCAGCAAGCCCTTCTCGCGGTACTGACGCGCGAGCATGAAGAGCGCGGGCGCGGAGTTCTCCGCCTGCTGCGTGTCCTTGATCTCCTTGAAGGCCGCGTCGGTGAGGGCCGCCTTGCGCTGGGCCAGGGACAGGTTGTTGATGCAACTGCTGTTGCTGGGGTCCAACTGGGCGCAGTTGGCGAAGGACTCGCGCGCTTCCTGGAAGCGGCCCAACTCCATCAGCGCGGTGCCCAGGTCGTGCCACAGCAGGGGTGAATCCTGGACCAGCTGCGTGGCCCGGGCGAGGTGCTCGCCGGCCGCGTCGTATTCACCCTCCGAGTAGGAGATGATACCCAGGAGGTGGTGCACGTCGGAGATGCCGGGATTGACGGCCAGGATCGTGCGCAGCTCCTTCTTGGACTCGTCCATCTTCCCCATCTTCATCAGGGTGAGTGCCAGGTTGTAGCGCGACTCCAGGTTGTCCGGGTTCACCTTGAGGGCTCGCCGGAAATTGTCGTGCGCCTTTCCGTACGCGCCTTCCTCCATGTAGATGGCGCCGAGGTTCTGGTACGCCTGGAGGTGTTCCTGGTTGTAGCGCAGGGCCTTGATGAAGTGCTTCTTCGCGTCGTCCTTCCGGCCCGAGGACATGGCGATGATGCCCTTGTTGGACCAGAGGTCCGCGTACTGGGGGGAGAACTCCAGGCCCAGGTCGCAGAACGTCTCCGCGCGGGCCAGGTCGCCCTTGGCCATCTCTTGCGCGCACAGCTCGTTGTTGATGAGCGCCCGCTCATGAGGCGGCGGGGTCCGGACGCAGGCGACGAAGGGCAGGGCGGAGACCAGGGACAGCGCAGCAACAAGTCGGCGGACACGCATGGCGGGGCGAGTGTAGGAGAGCGCCCGTGCCCAGGCAACGCCCGGAGTGGCTTGAATCCAGGCTGTTTTCCGGGGGTTACGCCGGTAGAGTGGCGGCCCATGCGTACCCTGCTCTGCACCCTCGGCTTCACCCTGGCCCTGCTGTCGGCCAGCCCCGCGCAGGCCCAGTTCGCCAACCGCAGCCTGGGCCTGTCACTGGGCTACATGGACTTCAACCGGACGAACGGCCTGGATGACGCGTTCTTCGTGGGCGTCGACGCCAGCCTCTACATCGAGAACGGCTTCGAGGTGGTCTCCCTGTCGAAGATTGCGTTCCCACGCGACACCACGGACCGCAACGAGAAGCGCGTGGTGGGCCTGGCGCCGTCCATCGGCATCCGGTACCTGCTGATGGAGGAGTCCATCCGCCCCTATGTGGGCTCGGACCTGAGCTACCTCATCGTCTTCAAGACCAGCGTCAGCAACTTCGTGGGCATTGGCCCCAACGTCGGCATCGACTTCTTCGTGTCGGACTCGGTGAGCGTGGGCGCGCGCGCGCAGTACAACTTCTACATCGCGCTCAACGAGAAGACGCAGCGCACGCTCACGCTGTCCGCCGGCGCTGCGGCGTACTTCTAGGCTGTCCCTTCGGCGGTAGCAGGGCCGCGGCCACCAGCAATGCCCACTTCTCGTCGGAGAGGTGGGGCGGCTTCTCCATGGCCAGCGCGTCTTGCAGTCTTGCTCCCAGCGCCGCGAACAGGCGGAGCCGCGCCTCCATGCGCAGCTCCTCACGGCGCAGGGCCGCTGTGAGCACCACCTCCCGCTCCTCGCTGGACAGGCGCTTCACGCGCGACACGAAGAGCGGATCCGCCAGCAGCCCTTCGTCGCCGGGCATGCCCAGGGCGGAGGGCACCTTCAGGCGCCGTTCGCGCACCACCAGCGTTCCCGCCAGCATGTCCCCCAGCCGCTGCTGGGAGCCGGACACGAGCGCGGTGAGCCCTCCCACCAGGTAGAACAGGGGCAGCCGGTCCACCGGACGCGCCAGGTTGCGCAGCGCCGCGTGGTAGAAGCCGATGCGCACGCCGCTCTCCTGGATGACCCGCAGCGACATCACCCGCTTGCCCACGGTGCGTCCGCTCCACACCGTCTCCAGCGTTATCGCGTAGCCCCAGTCCACCAGGAAGTAGATGACGATGGACAGCGCGCTGGCGAAGCCCGGGAAGGCGAACATCACCAGGCTGAGCGCCGTCAGGATGGTGCCGGTGAGCAGCGTGACGATGACGGCGTCCAGCAGCCACGCCAGGAAGCGCGAGTACAGGCCCGCGAGCGTGAAGCGGAACTCCACGTACTCGGGGGTGAGCACCGTGTGGGTGCCGTCCAGCAGGGTGTCGGTGGCGGTCGTCACCGACACAGTCTAGCCGCGGCGGCGCACGTGCGGGCGGCTCGAGGTACATTCATCGCGGCTCCAACGATTTCAGTGAGGGCGGCGGAAGTCGGGGGAAGGTGTCCGAAGTGACTTGCCCGCAGCCCGGAGGGCAGGCGGGCGGCACCTCGCACGACAGCGCTATTCTTGGGGCGAGAGGGCGTGGGGTAGTCTGCCGCGCACTCGCACCGTGCTCCCCTCCGACTCCTCATCATGGAACCGCCGCCTCTGGCCGGCGGCAGCCTTTCAGTTCGCGCTCATCGCAGGGGTGACGCAGCTGAAGACGGCTTCCAACGCCCTGGTGCTGTCGCGCTTCGAGTCCCAGGCGCTGCCGTACCTGTACCTGCTGGGTGCGTTGATGACGGCGGCCATGACGGTGCTGCCGCGCTCCAAGCCGGGCTCGCCCTTCGAGTCCCCGGGCCTGCTCACGGGCATGGGCGGCGTGGTGGCGCTGGTGCTGGCGGTGGCCCTGTCCGCGGGGCAGCGCATGCCCGCGCTGGCGCTGTACCTCTTCGCGGACACCTTCTCCACGTTCGTGTCCTTCCGCTTCTGGGGCCGCATGGCGGCCGCCTTCGACGCGCGTGAGGCGCGCCGGGCCTTCACCGCGCTCAACGGCTTCGCCATGGGCGGAGGCATCGCCGGAGGTCTGCTGGTGCAGGGCCTGGCGGTGAAGCTGGGCACGCCGGCCATCGTGGTGAGCGGCGCCGTGGGCCTGCTGGCCGCGGGCGCCATCTTCCACCACCTGTACAAGGGCCTGCCGCCCACGCCGCCGCGCGGCCGCCCCGCGTCCTTCCTGGGGCTGCGCTACCTGGCGGAGAGCCCCTACGCCCAGGTGCTGGCGGCGCTGGGCATCGCGTTCGCGGTGCTGTCGTCGTTCGTGGACTACCTCTTCCGGCTGCGCCTGGAGGGCACGCTGAGCGAGGACGCGCTGACGGCGCTCTTCGGTTCGCTCCAGCTCTGGATTGGCCTGTTCTGCGTGGCCTTCCAACTGCTGGTGGCGCAGCGTCTGCTGAAGCGGCTGGGGCTCTTGCGCTATGTGGCGATGGTGCCGCTGGTCCTGGCGCCGCTGGCGGGCGCGGCGCTCGTCACCCCCAGCTTGTGGCCGGTGCACATGCTGCGACTGGTGGAGACGGCGGTGAGCTACTCCATCCTCCCGGTGGGCATCCAGTTGCTCTACACCGCGGTGCCGGACGACCAGCGAGAGGGGCTGCGCGCCACGGTGGATGGGCTGCTGCGCAAGGGCGGCGTCGTGCTGGCCGGTCTGTTGCTCATCGGCGCGGGACGCGCGGCCAACGGCGTCACCATGGCGGTGGCGGTGGTGGGCATGTGCGCGGCGCTGGGCCTGCTGCTGGTGCGGCTGAAGTCCGCGTACGTCGCCGCGCTGGGCGAGCAGGTGGGAGCGCCCGAAGAAGAGGATGTGGCGCTGGAGGGCGAGGAGGAGCAGCGGCTGCTGGCCGAGGCCCTGGCGGCCCCTTCTCCGGAGCGGGTGCTGCGCGCGGTGGCGATGATGGAGCAGGCGGAGGTGCCGCTGCGTCCGCACCTGCCGTCGCTGCTGCGTCACCCGCATGAACGCGTGCTGGAGCGCGGCGTCTCCCTGGCCCTGGAGCTGGAGGCGCACGAACTGGCGCCGGTGCTGGAGCGGTTGGTGGAGGAAGGGCCGCGCCGGCCTCGGGACCAGGCCGTGTGGGCCCTGGCGCGGTTGTCACCGGAGCGGGCGGAGCGCCTGTTGCCCGCGCTGCTGAACCACCCGGACGTGGGCCTGCGCTGCGCGGCCATTGGCGCGTTGGTGAAGTCGACGGGGAGCGCCGTGGCGCTGGACGCGCTGCGGGCGATGTTGTCGCGCGGCGAGGGCGCACCGGTGCCCGAGCGCCGCGAGGTGGCGCGGCTGCTGGGGCGCATCCAGAACTCACGCTTCGCGGAGCCGCTGGCGCGCTATCTGGAGGACGCGGACGGCTCCGTGCGGCACGTGGCCCTGGTCGCGGTGGGCAAGGGCGGCTACGTGGAGCTGGCGCCCCGGCTGCTGCCGTTCCTCACCTGGCGGGAGGAACGCAAGGCGGCGCGCGAGGCGCTGGTGGCGCTGGGGGACGAGGTGACGCCGCTGGTGGAGGAGCAGCTCAACAAGCGCATGGCGCCGCTGGCGATGCGGCTGCAACTGCCTCGCGTGCTGCGCGGCATCGGAACACCGGCGGCGCTGGACGCGCTGCTGTTCTCCAACGTGCGCGACGACGCGTCCCTGCACTTCCGGATTGGCGCGCAGATGTCGCGCCTGCGCGACGAGCACCCCGAGCATCCCGTGGACGTGGAGCGCGTGCGCGAGGCCCTGGGCCGGCGGCGGGAGGTCTACCGCAACCTGGTGGGCGCCTTCCGCGACCTGCGCGCGGCGCTGGGGGATGGCTCGCTGCTCACGCGCGCGGTGGGCGACCGGATGGACCAGGCGTTGGAGTTGTCCTTCTTCCTCCTGGGGCTGCTCCATCCGTCGCACGTGATGCGCGGCATCCACTACAACCTGGTGGGGCCGGACCTGCGCCGTCGCGCGTTGGCGCTGGAGCTGTTGGAGAACCTGGTCGACGAAGAGGACCGGGAGCTGGTGATGGAGCAGGTGGAGGCGCACCACCGCGAGCTCCCACCCGGCGCGCCCGGCCGGTTGTGGCGGCGGCTGGCGGCGCTGGTCCAGAGCGAAGACGGCGTGCTGCGCGCGTGTGCCCGCCATGTGGCGTGGGTGAACGGGCTGCATGTGCTCCCACAGGAAGGTGACATGAGCGACAGGACAGTCCAGCGGATGTTCGCGCTGGAAGGGGTGAGTGTCTTCTCCCACTGCGACGTGGATGACATCGCCGCCATCGCCGCCGTGGCCCGCGAGGCGTCGTTCCGCGCGGGAGAGCGCATCTACGCCCAGGGCGACCCGGGCGACGCGCTCTACGTCATCGTCGACGGCGCCGTGGATGCCTTCCACGACGGCGAGCACGTGCTGCGCTTCCAGGGCAAACAGGCCTTCGGCGAGGTGAGTCTGCTCGACGGAGCACCGCGTCCCACGGACATGGTGGCCGCGGTGGACACGCGGGTGCTCATCATCGACCGGCGTGACTTCTTGGATTTGCTCGCGGACCGGCCGGAGCTGCTGACGGGCTTCTTCCGCGCGGTGAGCCTGCAGCTCCAGGCGCTCATCGACCTGCCGGACTCGCGCGAGACGGGCGAGCGGCTGGAGATGACGGCGCCGCTGGGCCCCCTGGCGCCGCCGCTTCCGGATGGGCCGGCGCCGGATGGAAACGACGACCGCTCGCGCGACGACCCCTGAGCCGCTCGGCGCGGGGACGTCCCTCCCGTCACCACGCGTCGGCGGGGCGGGGCACCTCGGCCTTGGGCGGTGAGCCGTCCGCACCGGCGGCGAGCGCCTTCCTGGCCGCGGCCACGTCCTCCTCCAGCAGGTGCGCGGAGGCGACGGGGATGAGCGGCCGGACGAAGAACTTCATCGGAGGAAATGAGCCCAGGAACCGGACCACCGCCAGCCCGGCGAACACCCAGGGGTGGCGCTCCGTGCTGGAGATGGGCGCGAAGACCTCCTCCGTGCGCCGTCCCCAGGACGCGCCGTATCGTTGAAGCGCGCCCCACCGAAAGCCCGGCACGCGCGTGGTGAGCACCGTCCACACCCGCAGGAACCAGGGCGGCCGCGTGGGCCCCGCGGAGGGCTCCCAGGCCCGCGCGCTCTTGGCCGCGGTGAAGACGACCCACCACCACGCGCCCCAGGCGGTGAACAGGGCGGTGAAGATGAAGCGGGAGGCGCACATGAACGGGAGGGTGAGCAGCACCAACGCTGGCACGCCCACCATGAGCAGCAGGAAGGCTCGCCAGCGTCGCTTCACCTTCTTGCGCAGCCACGCCACGTTGAGGCGCACGCGCGGCGGGAACTCTTCGTCCTCCGGCTCCAGCCCCGTGAGCAGGCTTGCCTTGCGGGAGATGGCGTCGTGGTAGTCCCGCGACAGGGCGATGACCACCCACTGCGACAGCTGCAGCGCGGCGAACAGCGCCGCCCAGAAGGCCAGGCCCCACACGGAGCGGCCATTCACCGTCCAGGTGCGCTCTTCGTGAGCAGGCGCCTGGGTGTCCTCGGCGGTGTGTCGGGCATCCGCCGTGGCGTCGGTGCGCTCCTTGGCGGACTCCGACTCCAGGTCCTTCGTGGCCTCCATCACCAGCGCGGTGATGGCCTCCGCCAGGGATGTGCCCGCATCGGCCCCCTGGGCCGCGGCCTCCACGTCGCGAATGCGCTGCCCCAGCCTCGCATCGGGCGTGTCCGCCGGGATGGGGGAGGGCTTTGGGGCGTCCGGAGTGGCTCTCGCGACGTCCGCTGCCTCTCCGGTGGGGGCGTTCTCGGGGGGCTCGTCGTCCGAGACGGCGGAGGCGGGGCTCGGGGTTGTGTCAGCCGTGTCGCCCGCTCCCGGCGGGGAGGGGACCACGGGCGCGGTTTCGGGCTGCGTCTGGGGACCTGAGGGCGTCCCCCCGCCAGCGTGCTGCGCGGCGGCCTGCTTGCGCCGGGCAACCTGCGCGTCGATTTCCTGGAGGCGTTGGATGGTCTGAGCCTCAACCTCTTTCGCACGCCGCGTGGCAGCAGCCGCCTCCTTCTTGACGTGCTGGTCTACGAGGGCCTCGGCGACTTCTTGAATCCGTGCCGCCTTGGCGCGTGCTTCGGCTCGGGACTCCCGCTTGCTGGCGCTTTCCGCCGCTTCAGTTCCGGAAGTCATGCAACTCAAGGCCAATGCCAGAGCTGCAATGGATTGAAGAAACCCGACACGAATGTACTGTTTGCGTGCGACCGGGTCGCCCAGCAGCGCTCCACCGATGTGGAACGGCAGGCTCATGCCGTAGAAGAACTGGCGCAGGCGTCCTTCGGGCGGCTTCCGCTCTGTCAGTGAGAAGTGACGCGCACCCGCGCTCACCTCTCCCCAGAACTCGCGCGCCCGGGCTTCGCCCTGGCCGGCAAACCCCTGCTCTGTGTGCTTGTGAACCTTGCCTTCGGGTGAGGAGCCGCCGTGCCGCGTGTCGCTGTCTGCCACGTGTCTCAGCGTAGCACGAGCCGAGTTGTGCTAAAGGCGCACCTGTGAGCGCGAACCCCCTACGTCCTCGTCCCTTCCGCCAGCCGCTGTCCGGCGTGCTGGTCCTCGCCCTCGGTGTCGTCGCCGGCTGCGAGAAGAGCAATCCCACTCCTCCTCCGGCCGCCGCGCCGGAAGCCAAGGCTCCCGTTGCTCCTTCCGAAGTCACGCTGCTCGTCACGGGCGGCGCGTTCGGTCAGCTCCAGCCCTCCGAGGGCAAGGGCGGCGCGGCGGAGCTGCTCGGCCGCTGGATGGCTGATGAGAAGCACTGTCCCGGCCCCGTGAAGGAGGGCCAGCCTACGTGCGCGGACGCCAGCACGCTGGCGCTCGCCACGGGTGACCACTGGAATGGCCCGGCCATCTCCTCCTTCTTCCTGGGCACGCCCACGGCCGAGGTCATGGGCCGCATGGGCTATGCCGCTTCCGCCCTGGGCAACCATGAGCTGGCCTTCGGCAAGGAGGCCTTCCTCAAGAACCGCGGCGCGGGTGGCTTCCCGTTCCTCGCCGCCAACCTCAAGGTGAAGGACCCGGCGCTGGCGGGCGACCTCTCCATGCCGGCGTTCCAGATTTTCGAGCGCCGCGGCCTCAAGATTGGCGTGGTGGGCCTGGCGTCCGAGAAGACGGTCCGCACCGCCATGCCCGGCCGCGCGGATGGCCTGGAAGTGACGGGCTACGAGGAGGCGCTCACCACCGCCATTCCGGAGGCCCGCAAGGCCGGCGCGGACGTGGTCGTGGTGCTCGCCGACGAGTGCGTCACCGACCTGCAGCCCGCGGTGGCGAAGCACCCCGAGTGGAAGGTGGCGCTGGTGGCCGGTGGCCGCTGCGCGCAGCCCGTCGAGCTGAAGGACGGCGCGACCAGCTTCGTGTCGCTGGAGCGTGGCTTCGGCAAGTACCTGCGCGCGCACGTCACGTTCGACCCGGCGAAGCCCGCGGGTGAGAAGCTGACCGGCCTGGATACCAAGGTCGTCGAGGTGTCGGGCGGCGCGCCGGACGCGGAGACGGCGCAGCTGGTGGGCAAGTGGAAGACGCAGCTGGACGAGGTGCTGGGCCAGCAGATCGGCTTCTCCAAGGCCGGCATCCCCCACGCGTCACCCCAGATGGCGAAGTGGGTGGCGGGCGCGGTGCGCAACGTGCTGGGCACGGACGCGGCCGTCCTCAACAGCGGCGGCATCCGCGGCGACCTGCCCGCCGGTCCGGTGACTCGCGGCAGCATCTACTCGGTGATGCCCTTCGAGAACTCGCTCCTCGTCGTGAAGCTGAAGGGCGAGGACCTGGCCCGGCAGCTGGCCAACCCGAACGCGCTCGTCTCCGGCTTCACGTCCGCGGGCAAGGGCAAGTTCAAGGACGCCAAGGGCAAGGCCCTGGACCCGAAGAAGGAGTACACGGTCGCCACGGTGGAGTACCTCTACTTCGGCGGTGACGGCTTCGAGTTCGAGAAGCTGGCCCCCGAGCCCACCGAGACGGGCATGGCGTGGCAGACGCCGGTGGTGGACTGGACCAAGGACCAGTCGAGCAGCGACAAGAAGCCGCTGGAGAAGCTGTTGAAGTAGTCCTCGCCGTCCTGCTTCTGTCGGACGCCTGAAGCGTCGGAGGAGCCCACCTGGGCCCTTCCGGCGCTTCGTCGTTTCAGCGGGGCCGTGCGCTCACGGTGTTTCCATGGCAGGCGCCGCGGCGGGAGGGGCAGCGGGCCCGCACACGGCCTGATAGCGCGCCAGCGTGTCGTGCACGGTCCGCCGCAGCCGCTGCGGCGTGCCTTCGTGGAGCATGTCCACCGCGAGCTGCTGGGCGTCCAGCGCCTCCGGGCAGCGACCGAGCTGGAACAGGAGGGTGGACCACGTGTCCAGCACCGACGCGTTCCCCGGCGCCAGCGACAGGGCCCGCTGCGCCGCCGTCAGGCCCTTCTCCGGTTGGGCCGTGCGCGCGTAGTAGCCGGCCAGTCCGTTCTGCGCGCTCACGCTGCCGGGCAGCAGCTCCACCGCGCGGAGCCTCGCGGCCTCCTGCTCCTCGGACGTATTGCCCGCGGCGTCCAGCGCCTGGGCCATGGCGTTCCATGCGTGCCCGCTGGTGGGGTGGTGCTCCACCAGCTCCCGCGCCAGGGCGAGCCTGCGGAACGGATCCTCCGTGGAGCGGATGCGCAGCAGCATGGCGTCCACGTTGCCGGGCTCCTCGCGAGTGGCCTCCGCCATCTCCCGTTCGATGTGGGGCAGCCGCTCCTCCATGGGGGACGCGCCCGGTGTCATCAGGAACAGCTGGGCGCGGATGGCGTGGACCTCGGCCGCGCGCATGGGGCGCGTTTGCAGCGGGCTCGTCACGGGCGCCAACGGCGCGGTGATGGTGCGGTAATTCATGTGCCCAGGGCGGCGCACGTAGCCATGCAGCTCGCCAGCCAGGTCCTCCTCGCCGCGGAAGGCGGCCTCGAAGGCTTGCCGGGGGTCCTCGCCCTGCATGAGGCGCTTCTGGAAGTCCTCGAAGCGCGCGCCGTGCCGGCTGATGAAGAAGTGCACCCACAGCCAGGAGGACGCGTAGTACTGCCGCGACTCGGCGGTGCCGAGCAGCCCCTTGCTGTCCCACTCCCAGAGCTCGTCGAGCGTGCGCCAGCCGTGCCGCTGCACCTGGTTGTAGAAGGCCCCGTGGATGTGCCCGAGGATGACCTCGCGCCGCTCCGGCCTGAGCGCGATGGTCTCCAGGTAGCTGGCCAGTCCTTCGGAGAGCCAGCGTGGCTGGCGGACGAGCGCGAGCTCGGAGAGGTAGTGCGTCAGCTCGTGGGCCTGGGTGGTGATGTCCGCGGTGGCTTCGCTCAGCGCGTAGGCGTGCCCCGCCAGCACCAGCAGCGGGCCATCCTCGGTGTGGGTGGAGAAGCCTTCGATGCGGATGTTGGTGAACTCCTCCAGCGCGCTGCGGTTGTGGAGGACGATGATGTCCACCGTGCCCTGCGGGTCGAAGCTGCCGCCCCAGGCTTGCAGCAGCCCTTCGCGGAGCAGCTCCAGCTCCTGGGCCGCTTCTTCCGCCGTCTCCGTGTCCAGGTTGGTGCGGACGGTGAAGTGGGGGCTGCGCACCTCCACCCAGGGGCGGCCTCCCTCCAGGGGACACTGGGCGCGCATGCTCGTGCATCCCGACAGCAGGGCGAGCAGCCATCCCAGGAACGCCATCCGACACGTCATGGTCCCGCGTTTTCCCACAAAGCTCCGTCGGAGGGCAGGGTGGGCCGCCGCGTCACTGGGGTAGAGTGCCGGCCCATGGAGATGGCGGAGTTCATCGAGTCCCGCAAGCCGCGCTGGGAGCAACTGGAGTCGCTGCTGGACCGGTCCGAAGCCCACGGCCTGCGCGAGCTGAGCCTGGAGGACGCCAGGACGCTGGGCCGGCTGTATCGCGCCGTCTCCAGTGACTTGCTGTGGGTTCGCGCGCGCAGTGGCTCGGCGGACGTGAACGCCTACCTCAACGACTTGGTGGGGCGGGCGTACGCGCTGACGTACCCGGGCCGGCGTCCGCGCCTGGCGGACGTGTGGGGCTTCGTGGCCCGGGGCTTCCCCGCGCTGATGCGGCGCGAGTGGCGGATGTACGTGGCGTCGCTGCTGCTGCTGCTGGCGGGCGTGGGCTTCGGCTACGTGGGGATGATGGTGGACCCCGACGCGGCGCACTATCTGGTCCCCGCCGAGCACCTGAACCTGGACCCCGTCAAACGCGCGGCGGACGAGGCCGCGGGTGACGGCATGTCGGTGGGAGACCAGGCCCAGTTCACCACCTACCTCTTCACCCACAACATCCAGGTGGCCTTCCTGGCCTTCGCGCTGGGAATCACCGTGGGTCTGGGCACGGCCATCATGCTGTTCGTCAACGGCCTGTTCCTGGGCGCGCTCGCGCAAGTCTATGCGGCCAAGGGAATGGCGGGCTGGTTCTGGGCGTGGATTCTTCCGCACGGCATTCCGGAAATCACCGCCATCTGCATCGCGGGCGCCGCGGGATTGGTGATTGCGCGAGGCATGGTGGCCCCGCGAGGACTGCCCCGCGGACAGGCGGTGCGACAGGAGGCGGTGACGGCGGTGCGGCTGCTGTTCGGCACGCTCGTCCTGTTCGTGCTCGCGGGCTTCATCGAGGGCACGGTGTCCCAGATTCATCCGCCCAAGCTGTCGGTGGCGTTCAAGGTGTCCTTCGCGTTGACGGTGGGCGCGGGCGTGTACGCGTACCTGCTGTCGGACTGGCTGCGTGGGGGCCGCGCGGCGCCAGACGGCGGCGCTGAGTCCGCCCATGGATGAGCGCTTGTGGCTGCCTCCGCTTCCCAGCGAGCCGGAGGTCCTCATCGAGTGCCCGCGCTTCTCCTTCGTGAAGCGCCGCGCGGACGGGGCGGTGGACTTCGTGTCGCCGCTGCCGTGCCCGTACAACTACGGCAGCATCCCGGGCCTTGCATCGGATGAAGGCGACCCGCTGGACGCCGTCGTGATGGGGCCCCGGCTGGCGCAGGGGCAGCGGCTACGGATGCCGGTGGTGGGCGTCATCGGCTTCGTCGACGCGGGGCGGGGGGACCCGAAGGTGGTGTGCGCCGCAGCGCCCCTGACGGACGCCGAGCGCGCGGGCCTGGAGCGCTTCTTCCGCGTCTACGCCCTCTTCAAGCAGGTGCTGCACCGTGTGCGGGGCAACGTCCCGGACACCCGCTTCATGGGGTGGTTGCCGCTGCCCGTCCCGGCGCCGGACGTGGCCCCGGAGGCTACAGCACGCCCCGCGCCTTGATGTCCAGGTAGCGGTTGACGGCGGCCAGGCTCAGCTCATCCGGCTGCACGTCGAGCATCTGCACGCCGCCCTGGCTCACCCGCGCCTTGAGCACCTCGCGGTCGGTGAGCAGCTCGGAGGCCACCGCGTGCTGGAAGGCCTCTTCCGGGCTGGGAGGCGGCGTGCGCAGCAGCTTCTGGAGCGCGGTGTCCTTCACCGACAGGCACAGGGGGACGTGGCGCCGCGCCAGGCGGTGCAGCGGGGCCACCATGGTGGAGGCCTGCTCCTCGTCCAGGAAGTCGGTGAAGACACACAGGAGGCTGCGGCGCGTGAGGCGGAGGTTCAGCTCCTTGAAGAGCGCCAGGTAGTCCACGTACGTGAGGCTGGGCGTGGTGCCGTAGAGCGTGTCGACAATCTTCCGGTACTGCGTGCGTCCGGCCGCGGGCGGCAGGTAGGCCTTCACGCCATCCGCGAAGACGGCCAGCCCCACGCGGTCGCCGTTGCGCACGGCCACGAAGGCCAGGAAGAGGGCCGCGTTCACCGCGTGGTCCAGCTTGGTGAGGCCGTCCACCTGCGCGGCCATGGAGCGGCCCGCGTCCACGCAGATGAGGATGGACTGCGAGCGCTCCGACTCCAGCACGCGCGTCACCGGCCGCCCACGCCGCGCAGTGGCCTTCCAGTCCACGTCCCGCACGCTGTCGCCCTGGGCGTAGTCGCGCAGGCGGGCGAACTCGCTGCCGCGCCCGTCGCGCCGCAGCTGTCGCAGGCCCAGGTTGACCAGGTCCAGCGCGGCGCCCGACAGCAGCAGCCGGTTGGCGCCGCGCAGGTCCGGGTACACGGCGATGTCCTGCGCCGCGGGGAACACGCGCTCGTGGGACACCAGCCCCAGCGGCCCGCGCACGCGGACGTGCACATCTCCAAACTGGAAGCGGCCGCGCTTCGCGGGCGTCACCCGGTACACCCAGCGCGACTCGCTCCGCGCGGGCAGGTGCAGCGGCGCCTCGTCCGGCGTGGCGGCGAAGCCGTCCGGCACGTCGTCCCGGACGCGCACGTGGACGGCGCCGCCGCTCCGGTGAATCAGCCGCACCACCACCTTGTTGGCCACTCCCACGTTGAGCCGCGCCGGCAGCACCCGGTGGACCTCCAGCCGGGCCCTCCGCGCGGTGAGCACGTCGAAAACCGCCAGCGCCAGCACCAGCGCGTCCAGCGCGAGCACGGCGCCGCCGATGCCGGGGCTGAAGCCCGCCAGCATCATCGGCAGCGCGAGCAGCGCCAGCAGCACCCAGAGGCGCGGGGTGGGAATCACCGGGGGACCTCGACGCCGCGCACCACCTCGCGCAGCACGTCCGTCGGCGTGGCCCCGTCCAGCTCCGCGTCCGGCGACAGCAGCAGGCGGTGCTTCAGCACGGGCGCCGCCAGGAAGCGCACGTCGTCCGGGGTGACGAAGCCGCGCCCGCGCAGCGCCGCCTGGGCCTTGGCCGCCAGCAGCAGGTGCACGCCCGCGCGAGGCCCGGCTCCCAATCGAATGCGGCTGGAGGCGCGCGTGGCCGCCACCAGCTTGCGCACGTAGGCCAGCACCGGCGGCTCCACCGTCACTTCATTCAGCGCGCCGCGCGCGGCCAGCAGCCCGTCCTTCGTCACCGCGGCATTGACGCCCGCGCGTTGCAGGTCCCCCGAGTCGAAGCCCCGGTGCACGGAGGCCAGAATCGCGTCCTCCTCCTCCGGCGCGGGGTAGCCCACCTCGATTTTCAGCAGGAAGCGGTCGAGCTGCGCCTCGGGCAGCGGATAGGTGCCCTCGGACTCCACGGGGTTCTGCGTGGCGAACACCGTGAAGAGCGGGGAGAGCGACAGCACGCGGCCCTCCATGGACACCGAGCGCTCCTGCATGGCCTCCAGCAGCGCGGACTGCGTCTTCGCCGGGGCGCGGTTGATTTCGTCCGCCAGCAGCAGGTCCGTGAAGATGGGGCCGCGCACCAGCGAGAAACCCTGCGTCTTCAGGTCGAACACGCTGGTGCCCAGGATGTCCGCGGGCATCAGGTCCGGGGTGAACTGGATGCGCTTGAACTCCGCGCCGATGCTGCGCGACAGGGCCTTGGCCATCAACGTCTTGGCCACGCCGGGCACGCCTTCCAGCAGGATGTGGCCGCCAGCGATGAGGCCACAGAGCATCAGCTCCAGGGCCTCGTCCTGGCCGACCACGGCCTTGCGCACCTCGGACAGCACGGCCTCGCGGATGGCGTGGGCGGCCTGCACGGCGTTGCCAGCCGGGGCGGGGGAGGG
>NZ_JABFNS010000178.1 GCF_013116825.1 Myxococcus xanthus | reverse complement strand
GCGGTACGCGGCAGCACGGGCGGCGGGCGGGGCGAGCGTGGCGTAGCAGAACGGGCATTGAAGTCCGTTTCAGTCGGACGGCTCGGCTGTGTGGGATGGGCGAGTGGGAGCCGGTCCTCAGCGAAGAGTACATTCGCGAGGACCGGTTCGACTCAACAGCGCTCAGAGATTGAAGCCCACGTTACCGACGGAGATGCTCGGTCCGAAGATGAAGGACCATTTGCTCGACGGAACGACCGGGTCCAGCGTGGGGTCTCCTCCCGTGCGACGTCGGATGTCTCCGCGGAACTCGTAGGCCATCCACGCCTGCGCACCGACGGCAGCGCCGGGGCCAATCGGAACACGCAGCCCCAGGCCCAAAACGACCGCGAGCGTTGGCGGGAACTGGATGTCACCCGACTGCGGCACGAGCCCCAGTCCCATCAAACCCGCTTCAATTCCCAGCAGGCGTTCCTGGCCTTCGTTGTTCAGCAACGCCAGTCGCGACACGACACCGAAGTTGATGGCGAGCTGCCCGGTGGGCTCGGTGGCGCGGTAGAGGCCCGCGGGAATGGCGGCCGTCGTGTAGAGCCGGAAGAGGCCACCGGTGACGATGGCCGTCCACTGCGCGGAGGGCAGGCCCGTGCGGTCCGTCGTGCTCAAGGCGTAGCGGGACTCGTCCGCCACGTGGGAGACCTGGACGGTGATGCGGTCGTACTGCCCCAGGTTGCCCGGGACGGGGATGTCGCGCTGTTCTCCCTGCGGACGCAGGAACATCCGCTGCTCGACGCCGCTCCCCCCGCGCACCGAGCCATCCGGCTTCGTGACGCTGATGCGGAGCAGGACCTCCTGGTTCCCATCCTCCGGCTTCAAGCGCTGACGGTGCACGATGACGCGGCAGGTGTTGCGCATCTCGTAGGGAATCCGGTGGGGGCGGCTGGGCTCCAGCTTCTGGTCCTTGCCGTCCTTGTCCGCGCAGACGAACTCCACCAGGTTTTCGATGCGGGCGGGCACGCTGGCCTCGCGCACCACGCGTTGGAAGCGCTCATCCACCATCGCCAGGTCGGTGGTGGCCAGCTCCGCGGGCAGCGTGGGAAGCCGGTAGCCGAAGCGCAGCGCCACGAAGGCGCCTGGCGCCGCCTCGCCCTGGATGAGGGTGACGGACTCCCGCGTCGTGACGCTGTAGGCGCCAGGCAAGGGCTCCAGCACGAAGCGTCCCAAGCCGGCGTTGGACGCCATGCTCACCTCGGCGGGCCGGTTGGTCGGGATGAAGTCGATGGAGCCATGCCCGGGCAGCGTCAAGCTGGCCCGGGGCGCGGGCAGGGGCAGCGTCTTCGTCGTCTCCGAGGCGACCACCGTTCCATCCTGCCGCGACGTCAGCGCGGTGATGGTCACCTGCTGGTCGGACGTGCCGCCCGTGCGCAGCATCACATAGGTACCCTCCGCCAGCTTCACCACGCGCTCCACGCGGACGCGCAGGCCGTTGACGGTCCACACCAGGGTGCGCGGGTCATGGGCGCAGACGGGATCCAACCGGACCACGAGCGCGGAGTTCTCCGCGCCACGCAGCACCGAGCCCTCCACCGCCGTGAGCGGACACGCCAGCACGGACAGCGTGGTGGTGATGGCCTGGTCGAGCACGTCGCCCCGCGAGAAGTAGACGCGTGGCACCAGCCGCGCGCGCAGCGTCACCGTGGCATCCACGCCCGGGACGTTGCGCACGGAGATGAAGCCTTCGGCTGGTTCGCAGCGGGCGGTGCCGCAGTCCGCGGTGGCAATCGCCTCGGA
Organism: Myxococcus xanthus; assembly: GCF_013116825.1. Taxonomy (GTDB): domain Bacteria; phylum Myxococcota; class Myxococcia; order Myxococcales; family Myxococcaceae; genus Myxococcus; species Myxococcus xanthus_B. Next base: position 13,766 of record NZ_JABFNS010000178.1, on the reverse strand, counting down.
GTGGCTGATGGGGACGCTGCCCGGCCCCTTCGAGACGTCGATGCCGTTGGAGAGCACCAGGGGCTCGGTGAGGATGGTGCGGCCGGGGCGGATGCGGAGCGATTCGGGGTCCACCAGGTTTCCGAGGGCGTCATAGGTCTTCACGTCTGGCCCGATGCGGCCGTAGGGCGGAATCCAGTACAGCGACGTGTCCGTGGGCAGGCCCTGCGGCACGGGCACCGCGCAGTCCGCGAGTCCCCGGGGCTTGGAGGGGGACAGGCAGACGTCCTGCCCCTCCATGGTGGGGCGCTCCGGCTCGCCGCGCGGCTTGCCCGACCACGCGACGCCCACGTTCAACAGCCCCACGCCGCGCAGCTCCAGGCGGCCTTCGTCCGGATAGAAGGATGTCCCCGAGAAGTCGATGCGCGGCAGCGGCCCGGTGGCAATCACCGTGATGATTCGTTCACTCGTCGCGCACTGCGCCGGGGTGTCGGCGACCTTGAGGTCCTGCGTGCGCGTGCTGTCGTCCGGCCTGGCGGGCGGAAGCACGGAGCGACCATCCGGGCCCAGGCTCCAACCGTTGCGGACCGGTCCGCAGACGACACCCTGGGCCAGCACTTCCACGGGGCGGCCCCCCTCCGGCATTTGCACGACGGGAGCGGCAGCGGCGAGCCCCGCGGCCAGCAGCGAGGCGAGAACGAGGGCACGGACAGGGGGCATCACTTCTCTCTAAAGAGCGAAGGATGCCTCCAGGGTCAAGCTCGATTGCCCGGCGATATCAGGCGGCGGGCTGCGCCTCGATGCCCAACGCCTCATGCGCGAAACGAAACATTCGTTCATTGAGCTTTCCGAGAAATTCAAGCGGGTGTCGGCCGGAGCGGTCCGCCGCGTCCTCCATCTTCTCCTTGCACCGCAGGTCGGCGCAGAGGTTCACCCCCACACGACGCTTGTTGTCCACCGCTGTGGTGAGCAGGCACACCTCGTGAGCCGAGCCGTAGTTGTGGCACCACTCGCACATGCGGGTGACGGGCTCGCCGCCCAGGGAGTCCCGGCGGAAGATGATGCCAATGGGCTTGCGGCTGCCCGGCGCGGAGAAGATGAGATACACGCGCGCGCCGGACGTCTCCGTCCAGGCGAGGTAGTCACGCACGAAGAGCGGGAAGGTGATGCCTGGAGGCATCTCGATGACTCGGCGGTCTCTGGGGCGGAAGGAATCGATGAGCGCCCGGTCGTTTTCGAATCGGAACACGGCTGCTCCTTGGAGAACATCTGCCCCTAACAATGGGGTGTATCCGTTTCCACCGGAACCCATCAGCAAGGCGGGCGCTCGCCCGGTGTGGCATGGGCTCGGCGCGCCGCGCTCCCTGGGTGACTGGGCACTGGCGGCGGTTCTGCACACGTGGCCATTCCCCGCCGCCACGCTCCGCGATAGACATGCCGTGCCGGGCGGTGGTGGACACCGCCCCTTGAAACCCTCTGGAGGCATCGTGAACTCGCCCCTTGTGCTCGACGCGGTGGAAGTCCTGTTCGCCTCGAGGGCGCAGGCCGCCTAGCCGGCCGCGAAGGTCTGACACAGCGCGGCCGTGCGCTCCTCGGGGAGCCCTGAAGAACCAGGTGCGCCATTGGCACCGCTCTGTCCGGAGTCCTTCCAACCATGTCGCTTGAAACCCTCGGCTGGGGTCCAGCCTTCGAACACGCATTCTCCACGCTCGTCTCGCAGTCCCCGCTGTCCCTCGTCCCGGGCCGCGTCGTGCGCCAGCATCGCGGGCTGCTCACGGTCCAGACGGCCACGCGCACCCTGCTGGCGCGCACCGCGGGCCGGCTTCTCCATCAAGCCCCCGGCGTCGAGTCCCTGCCCACCATCGGTGACTGGGTGGCGCTCCAACTCCCCGATGGGGAAGGCGAGGCGCTGCTCCACGCGGTGCTGCCTCGCGCCAGTGTGCTCGCCCGGCGCGAGGCGGGCAGTGAGCGCGACGGGCAACTCATCGCCGCCAACCTGGACGTCGTGGTCCTCGTCGCGGGACTGGACGGCAACTTCAATCCCCGCCGCATCGAACGGGCCTTGGCGCTGGCGTGGACCAGCGGCGCCGCGCCCGTGGTGGTGCTCACCAAGGCGGACCTGCGCCCGGACGCGGACTCGCTCGTGGCCGAGGTGGAGGAGCTGGCTCCAGGCGTACCCGTGCTCGCGCTGAGTTCCTGGACGGGGGATGGCGTCGAGGCCCTTCGCGCGCAGCTTCCGGCCGGGAAGACGGGGGCGTTGCTCGGCTCCTCTGGTGTCGGCAAGTCCACGCTGGTCAACCGGCTCCTGGGCGAGGCGCGGCTGGTCACCCAGGCGGTCCGCGCCGAGGACGACAAGGGCCGTCACACCACCACGCACCGTGAGCTGTTCGTGCTCCCGGGCGGCGGACTGCTCATCGACGGACCCGGCATGCGCGAGCTGGGGTTGTGGGGCGAGGATGACGGCATCGGCCAGACGTTCACCGACATCCTCGAGCTGGCCGCCGGCTGCCGCTTCACGGACTGCCAGCACCAGCGCGAGCCCGGGTGCGCGGTGCGCGCGGCCGTGGCGTCAGGGGCCCTGCCCGAGGCGCGGCTCGCCAGCTACGAGCGGCTGCGGCGCGAGCAGGCCTTCCAGGCCCGTCAGCGCACCGCGACCGCGGCGCACGACAACCGGCGCCACGAGCGCGGACGGGCCTTGATGGTCAGGGATGCCTTGCGCTCCAAGCGCCGGCGGGACTGAGGCGCCCGTCCCTGGAGGAGGTGGGTAGAGTGACCGCCTTCTGACTGCCCGGCCGCCCCACCGGCGGCCGGGCCCCGTGGCTGGCGCGCGCCGTGTCTATACTCCGCGCCCATCATGAAGAAGGACTCGCTCAAGGCCCGCCTGCGTCGCACGTTGCGGTGGGACCTCTGGATGACGCTGGGCCCCGCGCTCGTCATCGTCAGCATCGCGTTCGCCGTCACGTTCTACTTCGTCAAGCCCGCGCCGCCGAAGAAGCTCGTCATCGCGGCGGCTGGGGACGAGGGCGGCTTCCGGTACTTCGCGCGCAAGTATCAGGAGATTCTCGCGAAGCACGGCGTCACGGTGGAGATTCGTCCCACGGACGGCTCGCTCACCAGCATCAAGCTTCTGGAGGACGAGCGCTCGGGCGTGGACGTGGCCTTCGTCCAGAGCGGGACGTCCGACGCCACCAAGGCGCCGCGCGTCGTATCCCTGGGGAGCCTCTCCTACGTGCCGTTGTGGGTCTTCTATCGGGGGCCCACCATCGATGACCTGAACGCCCTGCAGGGCAAGCGCATCGTCGTGGGCCCCGAGGAGAGCGGCACGCGGGCCCTGTCCGTGAAGTTGCTGGAGGCCAACGGCGTGGGCGCCGCGCCCACGGAGCTCTTGAACCTGGGGCGCGACGAGGCCATCGAGCAGCTCAAGCAGGGCAAGGTCGATGCTGTCTTCATCGTGTCCCCAGCGGAGTCACCCCCCGTCCAGCGGCTCGCGCGGGTGCCAGGCATCCATCTCCTCAGCTTCTCGCGGGGCGAGGCCTACGTGCGCCGCTACCCGTATCTGTCCCGGCACGTGCTGCCGCGAGGCGTGCTCGACCTGGCCGCGGACGTGCCAGGCCGTGACGTGGTGATGTTGGCGCCCACCGCGAACCTGGTCGCCACCGACGCGCTCCACCCGGCGCTGGCCTACCTCTTGATGCGCGCGGCCAGCGAGGTCCACGGCAAGGCCGGCATCCTGGACCGCACGGGTGAGTTCCCGGCGGCGCTCGAGGCGGGCTTTCCGTTCAGCAGCGAGGCGCGCCGTTACTACGAGTCCGGCGTTCCGCTCCTGCACCGCTATCTGCCGTTCTGGGCCGCAAACCTGGTGGACCGGCTCTGGGTGATGCTGGTGCCCTTCATCGCCGTCCTGGTGCCTCTGGGCCGGGTGGCGCCCGCGCTGTACCAGTGGCGTGTGCGCTCGCGCATCTTCCGCTGGTACGCGCGGCTGAAGGAAATCGAGCTCCAGCTCGAGGAGGGGCCTGGCCGGGAGATGCTGGAGGAGATGCTGCGGCGGCTCGACGAGGCCGAGCGCGAGGTGAACCGCATCCCCATGCCCCTGGCCTACGCGGAGAACCTCTACTTCTTCCGGGAGCACGTCGACGTCGTCCGTCGCCGCCTCACCCGGCGCATCGCCGAAGCCGGCGAGCCCTCATCCGAGGTGCTCACGGCCCGGGAGAAGACCGCGTAGCCGCCGTGGCCACAGGGCGCTTCCGAGGCTTGCTCGGAAGCACCACGAGGCCGTGGGTCAGTGCGCGAGCGCGTGCAGCAGGTTGACGTAGCTGTCGGACCAGACGCGCCTGTCCTTCAGCTCGGGCGGCGTGTCCACCGGCTGGAAGGGCAGCTCCTCGGTGAGGCGGGCCACGACGTCGCTGTTGGCGCTCATGGCGAACCAGACGCTGGGTGAGCGGCCCGCTGCCAGCTCCTCGGCGGTGAGGCGCTCCGTCTGGTTCACGAGCCCCTGGACTCGCAGCTCCGTGCTCAAGCGGGTGAGCACGGGGACCAGGTCGAAGAGCCGGCTGGAGACATGGAACAGCAGGAGCCCCTCCGGCGCGAGCTTCCGGAGATAGAGGCTCAGCGCCTCCCGGGTCAGCAGGTGCGTGGGGACGAAGTCGCTGGAGAACGCATCGAGGACGATGACGTCGTACCCGCCGTCCCTGGCTTCCTCCATGCGAAGGCGCGCATCCCCCGCGAGGACGCGGAGCTCCGCCTGGCTGGAGCCGAGCATGCTGAAGTGCTGGCGCGCGAGCCGCTCCACCTCCGGGTCCAGCTCGTAGAAGTCCCACTGCTCGCCGGGGCGGCCATACGCGGCGAGGCTGCCGATGCCGAGCCCCACGACGGCCACGCGCTCACGCGGAATCCGTTCCGAGGTCAGCACCCGGCCCACCGCGGAGCCCCGGTGGTAGTAGGAGAGGGGCTCTCCTCGCTCGTCCGGGTGGAGGTTCTCCACGCCGTGGACGGTGCTGCCGTGCTGGAACAGCCGCAGGCCCTCCGCGTCTTTGACGGTGTAGAGGCCGTAGAAGGTGCGCGAGCCTTCGATGCGCCCGCGCGCGAGCATCCACCCGGAGAGCAACAGGACCGCGACGACGAACAGGGCGGCTCCGCTCGAAACGTAGGGCGCCAGCTTCGGGACGGGCAGCCCCTGGCCCCGGCGCATCATGTCCCGCGCCGCCAGTCCTCCCAGCAGGAGCAGGCCGGTGATGCCGTGGTCCAGGTACGGGAGCGCCAGCGAGCCCAGCGTCAGGGGAACGACCAGGGCCAGCAGCAAGGTGCCGACCAGCCCGCCCAGCGAGACGTGCAGATAGAATGAGCCCAACTGGCGCGGGTCCGACGGGCGGCACCACACGAGGTTGCCATGCATCAGCAGGCAGCCCACCCAGAGCACCGCGCTGTGCAGCACCAGGGACGGGAGCGACGTCTGCGCGCGTGCCAGCGCGAAGAGCGCCGCGCCCGCCGCGACGGCCAGGCTCCCCAACGCGAGCCGGTTCAACCCCGTGGGCGTGGGGGGCCGCTTCGAGAAGCACACGATGAGCGTGAGCAGGTACAGCGAGAGCGGGAGGATCCACAGCAGCGGGATGGAGGCATCCAGCGTGAGGACGTTGGTGACCGCGAGCAGCAGCGCATTGGCGCTCGCGGACAGCATCAGCCAGGTGATGCGTGAGGCGCGCGGCGCGCGGGGCACCGGCTCGGTCCGGGCCGCTGGCTCGGACATCGTGCTTCCTCCGGCAAGCGCCGGGCGCACGCGCTGGATGCAGAGGAGCGCGAAGACGACGAACGCGCCGTAGCCCGCGTACCAGGCGACCAACTGCTCCTGGAGGTCGAGCGCCGGCTCCACCAGGAAGGGGAAGGTGAGCAGCGCCGTGAGCGCGCCCGCGTTGGACGTTCCGTAGAGGAAGAACGGGTCTCCCCGGGAGGGATGCTCCGTGCGGGTGAACCAGCCCTGGGCGACGACGCTCGTCGTCGACAGGGCGAGGAACGGCAACCCCAGTGACAGCGTCAGCGTGAGCAGGATGGCCGCCACGGGGTGCAGCTCGAAGAGGTGCAGCCGGAACGGGAGGACGGCCGCGGCGAGCAGCACGAAGCCCAGGTGGGCCCAGCGATAGCGGCCCTGGTGCGCGGCCACCGCGACCCGGCTCGAGTAGAAGTAACCGAGCAGCAGCACCGCCTGGTAGAACACCAGGCACGTCGTCCAGATGGCCGCGCTGCTTCCGTAGGCGGGCAGCAGCAGCCGCGCGAGGATGAGCTCCACCTGGAAGAGCAGGAAGGAGCCGAGGAAGACCCAGAGGTGGAACAGCGTCCCTGTGAAGGCATGGGTCGATGGCTTCGGGGCGGAGAGGTCGGTCGTCATCCTGGGAGCAACTCGCGAGAGCCCGTACGCAGCGTGTGTGTGTGGCCGTGTGGGCGGAGCATGGCTCCAGGCGGCCCGAAAAAAAACGCAGGGTGGCCTCAAGGTTTTCGGCGCCGTGCGTTTTGAATTTCGAAGTGGGGATGGGGAGGAAGCAAGCCCGGGGGGGCTGTTGCTTCCCGAGGGGGAGGGCGCGCCGGAGTCGGGCCGCGCAGTCATTGGGAGCACGTCGAGGGGGCGTGCTCCCAATGTTTTTTTCTGGAGCTCTCGTCTGAGTGGCTCACGCAGCGGGGAGTGCGTCGGGGGGCGCGCTCCCCGCTGTGTTTTTTCAGGGGTTTGCTTCGGCGGGGCCCGGTTCTCCGGGCCCCGGCTGGGCCGGCCGGACTACTCGGCGTCGGACGAGGGCATGATCTTGATGGGCTGCCCGTCGTCGCCCGTCACCGTCGTGCCTTCGGTCTTCTGCTGCGCCGCCGTGGGCGTGCCCACCGCGAAGCTGAACACCCGCGACAGGTGCGCGCCCCGGAAATCACCCGTGACGGTGACGACGAGGTGAGACTGCCCTTCACCCGGCGTGAAGCTCACGTCGAACTCGGACACGGCGTCCTGGGTGAAGCTGCCGCCCGACACGGGGGTGGCGGAGCTCTTCACTTCCAGTCCGTCCACGCCGGAGAGGCTGACGTTGACGTCGGTCGCCGGCGCGTCGAAGCGCAGGGAGACGCGGGCCTGGTCCCCACCCAGCTTCGCGTCCGCCTTCACCGGCGCGCCGGCCTTCGTGGTGTCCGAGCTGTCGTTGGGCGTGGGGTTCGACTTCGACGGGGAGGTGCAGGCGACCTGCGCCGTGAGCGCGAGGAGACTGGACAGGGCTGCGATTGCCTTGAGGTTCATGTGCGCTCCGGAATCACTGGCTGGTGATGGAGAGGGTGGGGAAGGGACTGTAGTTACCGGTCGTCTCCTTGAAGCCGTACACGACGACGACGTACCGCGCGTCCGCCTGGGTCGCGATGCTGACCGTCTCAGTACCGGTGTAGTTGATGTCGGACTCCGCCAGGCTCCGGCCCTGGCCGAAGACTTCGATGCCGACGTCCTCCGATGCATGGGACGCGCTGAGCGTCATGTTCCGGCCCGTGCCGGTGAAGACGTAATACTGGTTCTGCTCGCGCTTGTTGTAGTCGAGCCCGCCCACCAGCGGCACTTCGGTGGTGTACGGGATGCCCGGCACGTGGGTATAGATGGCGCGCAGCGGGGTGTCCCCATCTCCGAAGTCCGAGGAGATGGACCCGATGTTGTAGTGGGCCAGCAGCCGGTACACGTCCGCGGTGCTGACGCCGGGCTGGGCGTTGAGGCCGTTGATGAACGAGCCGATGGTGGTCAGCGCGGGCGTCGACTTCTGCGGGCCGACGAGCACGTCGTAGAGGATGCCCAGGTCGTACGACACCCTGTCGTGCGACTCGTTGGTGCCGGAGTCGTACAAGTCATAGAGCAGCCGGAAGACGCTCATCTCGGAGAAGGCGCCCTTCTTCGGGTCGTCGGTGCTGGCCGGCTCGCTCTCCGCGTCGAAGCCGAAGGCGGCCAGCGTCGAGCCGCTCCACATCGTGTCGACGTAGATGGGCTCCGGCAGCAGGATGCTGGCGAGCGCGTTGCCATAGCCCTCGCCGAAGGCGAGGCGCGGGTCCAGGATGTCACCGCTGGAGTGCGGTCCGCCCGGGCTGTCCGCGCGCGACAGGTTGGCCTCGAAGTAGTGCCCCCACTCGTGGACGATGACGTGGGCGTCGAACTCGTCGGTGTCCACGCCGTCCCGGCCGAGCACGTAGATTTCGTTCTCCGCGAAGGCGAAGTGCGACGTGCCGATGCGGCCCTGCGGCTTGCTGCCAGACTGGGGCACGTTGTTCGGGCTCCAGTTCACCTTCAGCAGCGGGAAGTTGACCGGGCGCACGTCCATGAAGGCCCGCGACGCGGTGTACATGCTGTCGAGGATGGCGAAGGGCGCCGCGATGCGCCGGCTGGCCGTGTAGCTGGTGCCCGCCCAGCCGTGGGTCGCGTGCAGGTCCTTGGTCGTCACCGTCGTGGTGATGTCGCCACCCAGCGCCCAGATGGCGTTGTTGTCGGTGTTGTCCTCAATCTGGATTTCGGGCTGGGTCGTCTTGGCGAGCGCGACGACCGTTAGCGCGCCGCTACCAGACGGCCTGTACGTCAGCGTGTAGCGGCCCTCTTGGTCCGTCGTTCCATCGACGAGCACCCGCGTCCCCTGTCGGACCTGGACGACTGCGTTGCGCACGGGTCGCTTCTGGGCCTGGTTGAACTCCAGGGTCCCCCGCCGCGTGGAGGGAGAGTAGACGGCCGGGACGAAGTCGTACGTCACCGTGCCGCTCAGGGTGACGGGGTCGCCCAGGGGACCGTTGCCATCATCATCATCGTCATCACCGGGACACGCAGTTGTCAGCGCCAGGGTGAATGCGAGCGCCAGCACCTTGCAGGTGAGGTCTCGGGTCGGCTTGCGAGTCACGTCCATTCCGTTCTCTCCCCTTTGCCTCTCGCGCATTCGAGGGCAGGCGGGGCATTGTCGGCAAGTCCGCAGCCAACTTCAAACGGACATCGGCTGCGGACCTGTCGGACCGGGCGTCAACTCAGGGGAGCGGCCCATCGACCAGGCGGAGCACGTCCGCCAGCACGCCAGCGGCTGTCACCGCCGCGCCCGCGCCATAGCCGCGAATCACCAGCGGTGTGGGGCTGTAGCGCTCAGAGGTGAAGCTGAGCGCGTTCTCTCCGCCCTTCACCGCCGCCAGCGGGTGTGTCAGGGGCACCGGGACGAGCCCGACGAAGCAACCGTCCTCCGTGACGCTGCCCACGTAGCGTAGCACCTTGCCCTCCGCGCGGAGTGCCTCCACGCGGCGCTGGAAGGCGGCGTCCACCTGGGGGAGCCGGGCGAGGAAGTCATCCAGCGGCCCGGTGGCGTCGAAGTCCGGCGGCAGCAGGGAGTCCAGCGACACCTGCTCCAACTCCACCTGGCGGCCCAACTCGCGGGCGAGGATGAGCACCTTGCGCGCCACGTCGGTGCCGTGGAGGTCGTCGCGCGGGTCGGGTTCGGTGAAGCGCTTCTCCATGGCGGTGCCCACCGCCTGTGACAAGGGGACGCCTTCCTCCGTCAGGCCCAGGATGAACGACAGCGAGCCGGAGAGGATGCCTTCCACGCGCAACACCCGGTCTCCCGTGCGAAGCATGTTCTTCAGCGTGTCGATGACGGGCAGCGCCGCGCCCACGTTCGTCTCGTAGAGGAAGCGGCGTTGATGGCGGGAGGCCGTCTCGCGCAGCTTGCGGTAGTGGCTCCACTGGCCGGCGTTGGCCTTCTTGTTGGCGGTGACGACGTGGAGCCCCGCCTCCATCAGCGACGGGTAGGCGAGCGCGATGTCCTCGCTGCTGGTGCAGTCCACGAAGACGGGCCGACCCGGCCGCTTCGCGCGGGCCCAGTCGCGGAAGGCGTCCAGGGGCGCGCCGTCGCTGCTGGCCGCCAGCCGCTGCTTCCAGTCCTCCAGGGGAATTCCCTCGCTCGCCGTCGCGACGCGCTTGCTGTTGGCGATGACGCAGACGCGCAGGTCCACGCCGTGGGCGCGCAGCTTGGGTGCCTGCTGGTGGACCTGCTTGAGCAGCTCGTTGCCCACGCTGCCCACGCCGGCCAGCAGCAGCTCCACGACTTCCGTGGTGCCGAAGCACCGACCGTGGACATGGGCCAGGGCGCGGGGACCGTCTGCCTCCGCGATGACGGCGGAGATGCTGCGCTCGCTGGAGCCCTGCGCGATGGCGGCGATGCTGCAACCCACGTCCGCCAGCGCGCTGAAGAAGGTGCCCGCCACGCCCACGCGGTGGCGCATGCCATCACCGACGATGCTGAGCACGGCGAGCCCGCGCTGCTGCTCGATGGTGTCCACCTTTCCCGCCGCGCGCTCCATTTCGAACGCGACTTCCAGGGCCTGCACGGCGCGCTCCGCGTCCTCCTGCTGGACGCAGAAGCTGATGGAGCACTCGCTGGAGCCTTGGGTGATGAGCACCACGGAGATGTTGGCGAGGGCCATGGACTCGAAGACGCGGGCGGCGGTGCCCGGAACGCCCTTGAGTCCCGCGCCGCCCAGGTTCACCAGGGCGATGCCGGGAAGGAAGGAGAGGCCGCGCACCGGGTGCTCGGGCGGCGCGGCGTCGTCGGTGACGCGGGTGCCGGGGTGGTCGGGGCGGAAGCTGTTGCAGACGCGCACGGGGATGCCGCGCTCGCGCGCGGGCGCAATCGTCTTGGGGTGGAGCACCTTGGCGCCGAAGTAGGCCAGCTCCATGGCCTCCTCGAAGCTCACCTCGGGCAGCGGGAAGGCTTCTGGCACCAGCCGCGGGTCGGCGCTGAAGATGCCGTCCACGTCCGTCCAGATCTCCAGCAGCTCCGCGTCCAGCGCCGCCGCCGCCAGCGCCGCCGAATAATCCGAGCCACCCCGGCCCAGGCACATCGTCTTGCCCCGGGTGTCACCACCGAAGAAGCCCGGCATCAGCATCAACCCGGGACCGCCGGCCTCGCGCAGCGGCGTGAAGCGCGCCCGGGTCTCCTCCTGGAGCGGCGTGGCCTGGAGCGGGTCCCCCGCGCAGAGGATGACGTCCCGTGGCTCCACGGCGTGCGGCTCCAGTCCGCGTGCGTGCATCAGCGCGCCCAGAATCAGGCATGAGGCGCGCTCGCCCAGTCCAGACAGGTGCGCGAGCACGGAGGGCGAACATTCCCGCAGCAGCCCCACGCCCTGCAGCAGCCCGCGCAGCTCCGAGGCCAGCGTGGAAAGGCCTTCTTCCAGCGAGCGCAGCCGCGCCTCCCCCAGCTCCACCGCCAGCTCGCGGATGATGCCGCGGTGGACGTCCTCGAAGCGGCCGTGGAGCGACTCCACCGGCTGACCTTCCTGGGCCGCGCGGGCCGCGTCCAACAGGAGGTTGGTGATGCCGGACACGGCCGAGGCGACCATCATCACCCGCGTCTCCTTGCTCGCCGCCGCGGCCAGGTCCGCCACGCCGCGCATCCGCTCGGCGTTGCCCACGCTCGTCCCCCCGAATTTCATCACCCTCATGAGCGCACCTCCGCGCGGAAGGCGGCGAGGCGAGACGGCGGGTTCGGCGGCGTCGACTGCGGGGAGGGCTGCATGTCGGGGCTCCTGCGGCATGTGAAAACAAAAAAGCCCCGCGCCGGAGAGCGCGGGGCCGAGCTGGAAACCAAGGTGGTTCCGTCGCTAGACCACCCGCGCCCGGCGGGGAGTCGTCGTGGTCGTGGTGGTGGTGGTCAGCACGGTCGTCAGGACACACGCGCGGGCGAGGAACGTCGTTCCCTCGCGCTGCACATGCTGGCCGTTGACGCCGTTCATGAAGGGAAGGCTGGCCGAACTTGCCGCGGCAAGTCAAGCAGGGGACCCGGCAGGTCCCTGCATGACGGGGAAGGGCTCGCGGAGGTCGATGCGAGCCCTCCCCGACGTTCAGCTTGCCAGGCGCATGACCACCTGGGTGAGGCCGTAGAAGACCACCGCGGTCAGCGCCGCGGCCGGGATGGTGACCACCCAGGCCCAGATGATGCGGCCGGCGACGCCCCACTTCACCGCGCGCCAGCCCCGCGTGGCGCCCACGCCGACGATGGCGCCGGTGATGGTGTGCGTGGTGGACACGGGAATGCCCAACTGGGCCAGCGCGATGATGGTGACGCCGCCGCCCGTCTCCGCGGCGAAGCCGCCGATGGGCGCTAGCTTGGTGAGGCTGTGGCCCATGGTGCGGACGATGCGCCACCCGCCGAAGAAGGTCCCCAGGGCGATGGCCGCGTGGCAGGAGATGATCATCCACCAGTCGATGTGGAACGGCCGGTCCTTCCAGATGGTGCCGAAGAGCACCACCGCGATGATGCCCATCACCTTCTGCGCGTCATTGGTGCCGTGGCTGTAGGAGAAGATGGCGGACGACACGAGCTGCAGCCGGCGGAACCACGAGTCCACCTTCAGCGGCGTCTGGCGGTGCACCATCCACGTGCTCAACACCATCAGACCGATGCCCAGCGTCATGCCGATGAGCGGCGACAGCACGATGAAGGCGGCGATCTTCGCGATGCCCGAGCCCACCAGGCCCGCGAAGCCGAGCACCGGCAGCGTGGCGCCAATCATGCCTCCGGCCAGCGCGTGAGATGACGAGGAGGGCAGGCCCCACCACCACGTCAACAGGTTCCAGACGATGGCGCCCATGAGGGCGGAGAAGATGACGGCGAGCACCGCGCCGGGGCCCTGAGCCCGGAGCATCTCGAAGTTGATGATGCCCTTGCCCATGGTGTTGGCCACGTGGACGTTCCCGCCAAAGGCCGCCACGAAGTTGAAGAACGCGGCCCAGGCCACGGCGAGGTTGGGGGATAGCACTCGGGTGGAGACCACGGTGGCGATGGAGTTCGCCGCGTCGTGGAATCCATTGATGAAATCGAAGATGAGTGCGACCGCGATGATGAGGATGACGGCGGCGAGTAGCATTTAGCTGTGCTCCAGCACCACGCCTTCGATGACGTTCGCCACCGACTGGCACTTGTCGGTGGCGGTCTCAATGAAGTCGTAGATCTCCTTCCACTTGATGATGAGCAGCGTGTCCGCGCCGCTCTTGAAGAGCCGGCCGACACCCGAGCGCAGGGCCTCATCCGCCTGCGCCTCCAGGCGCTTGATTTCCTTGCACCCGGCCAGGATCTGCTCCGGCTTCTTGATGAGCCGCAGCGCGGCCACCACTTCCTGCACCTTCTGCGTGGACAGCACCAGCAGGCGTGCCAGCTCCGTGGCGTCCGGCAGGCTGGCCGGGATTTCGTAGTAGTGCAGGCGGGCGGCGGCGGCGTTGGTCAAATCCAACACGTCGTCGATGCGGGAGAGCAGGGTGTGAATCTGCCCCCGGTCGAATGGGGTGATGAACTGCTTGTGCAGACGGTTGAAGGCGGTGTGGGTGACTTCGTCCCCACGGTGCTCCGCGTCCTTGAGCGCCTGGACCCGCGGGGCGACGTCGCGGTAGTCACTGAGCAACTCGTAGAGCATCTTCGCGCCTTCGACGGTGACGGCACATTGCGCATCGAAGTCGTCGAAGAACTCGTCCGACTTCGGCATCAGCTTCTCGAGCATCCGTCCCTCCAAGTCGCCTGAGGGCAGGCGACGCCGTTCTTGAGGGCGGTTGACATGTCTGTCACGCACCCTTGGCGCGCCCGTGACTACCCTAAGTGGAGAGAATCTCCAGCCTTCCTTTCTGCTTGCCTGTGGCTTTCTCCCTCGCTAGGGCGCGCCCGCTGGTGGCAGAGGGTGGGAGCCCGGGCTGGCCCCCTTGCTCGTGGCCCGGCCGACCAGGCGGCGATGACACTCTTCCCGACGCACGGACCGTCAGGGCGGCCAGGGAGGAGGGG
>NZ_JABFNS010000177.1 GCF_013116825.1 Myxococcus xanthus | reverse complement strand
GGGTGGCGGCGGGGGCCAGCGCGCTCCAGCCCATGCTGGACGCCAGCGTGGGCCATTCGGACCTGGCCTACGCCTTCATTCGAGACTCGGCCGGCAACGTGGTGGCCCACACCTTCCCGGACGGCTTCCCGGACGCGCTGAAGGAGGCGGTCGCCACCGCGGGCGCGGGCTCGGTGTTGGAGGTGGACGCTGGGGGCCTCCGCCTGCGCGCCATGGACGTGGTGGCGCCGGTGGCCGGTGGCCGCCTGGGCTCGGTGCACGTGGGCGTGTCCCGAGACCACGTCGACGAACTGGTGTCCGCGCTGCGCGTGCGGATGGTGGGCTTCGCGGCGCTGCTGGTGGCCCTGGGCGTGGCGGTGTCCGCGCTGTTCGGCCGCAGCATCGTCGGCCCGCTGAAGAGCCTGACGGAGGTGGCCGGCCACATCGTGGAGTCCGGCGATTTGACGCGCCCCATCCAGGTGAAGAGCGGTGATGAGGTGGGCCGGCTGGCCAGCTCCTTCTCGCAGATGGTGGAGCGGCTGCGCGAGGTGACGCTCAACCTCCAGCAGGCGGCCGTGGCGCTCACCCAGTCCACCGAGCACCTGAATTCGTCGTCCACCGAGCAGGCGCAGACCATCTCCCGGCAGGCCGCGGCGCTGCAGGAGACGCAGGTGACGGCGCAGGAAATCAAGCAGACCTCCATGCTGGCCGCGCAGAAGGCGGAGAGCGTGCTGTCGGTGGCCGAGCGCGCCGACGCGCTGGCCAAGTCCGGCGAGGCCTCCATCGAGCTCACCATGGCGGGGCTCAACGACATCCGCGTCCAGGTGGGGGAGATTGCCCAGAAAATCGTCGAGCTGGGCGAGCGCACGCAGCAGATTGGGGGCATCACCCAGACGGTGAAGGATTTGGCGGACCAGTCCAACATGCTGGCGCTCAACGCCGCCATCGAGTCCGTCCGCTCCGGCGAGCACGGCAAGGGCTTCGGCGTGGTGGCGCGCGAAATCCGCGCCCTGGCGGACCAGTCCATCGAAGCCACCACGCGCGTGCGCGAGCTGCTGGACGACATCGCCAACCAGGTGACGTTGGCGGTGCGAATCACGGAGCGCGGCGCCGAGCGCATGGAGTCGGGCCTGGCCCAGGTGCGCACCAGCGGGCAGAACCTGCGTGAGCTGTCCTCCATCGTCCAGGACAACGCCGCCGCCGTCCGGCAGATTGCCGCCGCCGTCAGCCAGCAGAACGTGGGCATCAACCAAATCACCCTGGCGGTGAATGACTTGTCCAAGATGATGGATGAGACGGTGGCCCGCATCGGCTCCACCGGCGAGGCCGCCACCACGCTGCAAATCATCTCCGAGCAGCTCTCCAGCGCGGTGAAGAGCTACCGCGTCGAGTAGTCGCTCGCCCGCTGTCACGGGCGGACAGACGAAGGCCCCGGCTCCCTGGGAAGGGGACCGGGGCCTTGTCCTGTCCGCGGCCAGCGCGGGCAGGGGAACTAAGCCACCTCGGCGGTGGCGGGCTCCGTGCGCAGCTTGAGGCTGTCGTCCACCACGTCGTAGTGGGCGGTGCCGCCATGCTTCAGGTCCCCGAAGAGGAGCGCCTGGGCGAGCGGCTTCTTCAGCGAGTTGTCCACCAGCCGGGCCATGGGCCGCGCGCCGAAGGCCGGGTCATAGCCGTGCTCGGCCAGCCACGCGCGGGCGGCGGGCGTCAGCGCCAGCTTCACCTTCTTCTCGTCCAGCATCTTCTGGAGCAGGCGCACTTCCTTGTCCACGACCTTGAGGATGACCTCGGGCGGCAGGCCGGAGAAGAGAATCCACCCGTCCAGGCGGTTGCGGAACTCCGGCGTGAAGGTGCGCTCAATCGCCTTCTTCGCGCGGGTGGAGTCCACCGGCTTCGCGATGTCCCCGAAGCCAATGGCCTTGGTGCTCATCTCCTGGGCGCCCGCGTTGGTGGTGAGGATGAGGACGATGTTGCGGAAGTCGGCCTTGCGGCCGTTGTTGTCCGTCAGCGTCGCGTGGTCCATCACCTGGAGCAGGATGTTGAAGAGGTCCGGGTGGGCCTTCTCGATTTCATCCAGCACCACCACCGCGTAGGGGTGCTTGCGCACGGCGTCCGTGAGCAGGCCGCCCTGGTCGAAGCCGACGTAGCCCGGCGGCGCGCCGATGAGCCGGCTCACCGTGTGCTTCTCCGAGTACTCGCTCATGTCGTAGCGCAGGAATTCCACGCCCAGCGACTGCGCCAACTGCTTGGCCAGCTCCGTCTTGCCCACGCCCGTGGGGCCGGAGAAGAGGAACGAGCCAATGGGCTTCTCCGGCGCGCGCAGTCCGGAGCGGGCCAGCATGATGGCGCTGACCAGGTCCTTGATGGCTGAGTCCTGTCCGTAGATGACGCCCTGGAGCTCCTTCTCCAGATTCTGGAGCTGCACGCCCTCGCTGGCGGATACGCTCTTGGCGGGGATGCGCGCCATCTTCGCGACGACGGCCTCCACGTCCGCGCCGGTGACGGTGTTGGAGCGCTGGCCCTCCGGCTTGAGCCGCTCGGCCGAGCCCGTCTCGTCGATGACGTCGATGGCCTTGTCCGGCAGGAACCGGTCATTGATGTGCTTGGCGGACAGCTCCGCCGCCGCGCGGATGGCCTCGGGCTGGTACTTCACCCCGTGGTGCTCCTCGTAGCGGCTCTTCAGCCCCTCCAGGATGAGGATGGTGTCCTCGACGGAGGGTTCGCCCACCTCAATCTTCTGGAAGCGGCGGGACAGGGCCCGGTCCCGCTCGAAGGCGGACTTGTACTCCTGGTACGTCGTCGAGCCGATGCAGCGCAGCCGCCCGCTGGCCAGCGCGGGCTTGAGCAGGTTGGACGCGTCCATGGAGCCGCCACTGGTGGCGCCCGCGCCGACGATGGTGTGGATTTCGTCGATGAAGAGGATGGCGTTCGGCTGCTCCTTCAGGGCCTTGAGCACGCCCTTGAGCCGCTCCTCGAACTGGCCGCGGAACTTGGTGCCCGCGAGCAGCGCGCCCATGTCCAGCGAGTAGACGATGGCGTCCTTCAGCACCTCCGGCACGCGGCCTTCGTGGATGTGCAGCGCCAGCCCTTCGGCGATGGCCGTCTTGCCCACGCCCGCCTCACCCACGTAGAGCGGGTTGTTCTTCCGGCGGCGGCAGAGCACCTGGATGGTGCGCTCCAGCTCCTTCTCGCGGCCGATGAGCGGGTCGATGCGCCCCTCCTTGGCCTCGATGTTGAGCTGCACCGTGTAGGCCTCGAGCGGGCTCTTCTTCGAGGACTCGCCCTCGTCGTCGTCGCCCGCGGGGGCGGCGTGGCCGGCGCTCTCCTCGCCCTCTCCTTCACCCTCGCCGTCCTTGGTGACACCGTGGGAGATGTAGTTGAGCAAATCCAACCGGGTGACGCCCTCCTGCTGGAGCAGGTAGAGCGCGTGGCTCTCGTCCTCGCGGAAGAGGGCCACCAGCACGTCCCCACCGTCGATGAGCTTCTGCTCGGCGGACAGCGCGTGCATGGCGGCGCGGTGGAGGACCCGCTCCACGCCGATGGTCTGCTGCGGCTCGGCGTCCACGCCCTCCGGCAGGCGCTCAACCGTCTCCTCCAGGAAGGAGACCAGGCGCTCCTGGAGTTGCTTCACGTTGGCGCCGCACCCCTTGAGGACTTCACGCGTGCGCGCGTCCCGGGTGAGCGCCAGGAGCAGGTGTTCCAGCGTCAGGTACTCGTGGCGCATCTTCCGCGCCTCGTCCAGGGCGGTGCGGAAGCTGGCCTGCAATTCTTTGGCAATCAGCGGTCCTGCCACGTTTCAACCTTCCTCGGGTTCCATGGAGAGTCGCAGCGGCATGTCGTTCTCCTGCGCCGCGGCCTCCACCGTCTGAATCTTCGTTTCGGCGACGTCGTACGTATAGACGCCGGCTACCCCGACACCGTTGTAATGAACGTGCAGCATGATCTGCACGGCATCCGTCTCCGACTTGTGGAAGACCTCCTTGAGCACGGCCACGACGAACTCCCGGGTCGTGTAGTTGTCGTTGTGCAGGAGCACCTTGTAGAGCGGCGGTTTCTTGAGCTTCTGCTTGGGGGCGGACTCCGTGATGACGGAGGTGTCGTGCTCATGCTTCTGCGCCATAAGTCGTTCGGACTCCCTTTGCTGAACGGGCGGGGGATTTTCAGTCCCCCTCCTTGAAACCAGTCTCCGCCCGCCACTGGGGCAGGCTTCCTTCGACGGCTGCCCGCTCGTGGGCCAGGAAGCCGCGCACGGCCCTGTCCATGCCCGGGTGGAGGAGCAGGTGCGCACTGTACGTGAGGCGCGGCTCGAATCCCCGGGTGAGCTTGTGCTCTCCCCCCGCGCCCGGTTCGAAGCGCTCCAGCCCGGAGGTGATGCCCTCCGAGATGGGGTGGTACAGGCAGACGTTGAAGTGAAGGAAGGGGTGCTCCTCGAAGCAGCCCCAGTAACGGCCATAGAGAACGTTGGCACCGGTGAAGTTGAACGCACCGGCCACCAGCCGGCCTTCCCGGCGGGCCTCCACCCACTCGCAGCGGTGCCGGAAGCGGGCGAGCATGCGAGCGAAGAAGTCCGGGGTGAGGAAGCGCTGGCCCCATGGATACTTGTCCACCGTGGTGGCGTACAGGCGGTAGACGGCGTCCGCGTCCGCGTCCGCCAGCGCATCCCCGCGCAGGGTGCGGACCTCGATGCCGTGCTCGGTCAGGGCCCGCAGCTCCCGGCGCAGCTGGTTGCGGCGCTTGGCGTGGAAGCGGGCGAGGAAGTCCTCCAGCGTCCGGTAGCCCCGGTTGCGCCAGTGGTACTGCACGCCCAGCCGCACGGCGAAGCCCTGGGCCACCAGGACGGGCAGCTCCTCCTCCGTGGGGAAGAGGACGTGGATGCCGGACAGGCGCTCGGCGCGGGCGAACTCCTGGGCGGCGGCGTACAGCTCCGCCTCGCGCGCGGCGCGGTCCTCGCCTGGGGCCACCAGCACGCGGCGCCCGGTGGCGGGGGTGAAGGGGACGGCGAGCACGAGCTTCGGGTAGTAGCACAGGCCCGCGCGCTCGGCGGCGGTGGCCCACGGGCTGTCGAAGACGAACTCCCCGTCGCTGTCGTCCTTGAGATAGGCGGGCGCGGCGGCCACCAGGCGCGAGCCGCGCCAGAGCGTCAGGTGCCGGGGGTGCCAGCCCCGCGCAGGCACCGCGGCGCCGCATTCTTCCAGCGCGGTGAGGAAGGTCCACTCCAGGAAGGGCGTGGCCTGGGCGTCCACCAGCGCATCCCACGTGGCCCGGGGGACGTCGGCGAGGGAGCGCAGGATTCGCAGCGTGGTGGGGAGCGGTGTCGACATCGTCGGGGCCTGGGCCAGGGCGAGCCTATAACGATGCGTACCCACTGCTGCCACGGCTGTCCGGGCGCTACTTCCCGCGAGTCAGCTCCGCGGCGAGGAAGCGTCCGGCTTCCGCCAGTCCTTCCTCCCCCCGGCGGCGTCCCTCGTCCGATTCCATGACCCGCCGCGCGGCGTCACCCGCGGTGCCTACCTCCAGGTCCACCAGGATGAAGAAGGCGCTGAGCGCCGGACCCACGGGGGCGATGCGTCCCGGCCGCAGGGGCCGCTCACTCAAGGTGGCGGCCACCTTCTCCACCAGCCCGTCGTCGGTGAGCCGCTTCGCCTTGCCGCGCATGGCGGTCCACGTGGCATCCAGCAACGTGGGCAGCATCCGTCCGGAGAGCGCACTGGACAGCCGCTGTGCTGCTTCTTCCTCGTCGATGTGGTGGGCCTGCGCGTAGGTGGGGACGAGCTTCGCCACCACCACGGCGCGGGTGGCGAGATGGGCGAGTCTGGGCGGGTAGGACACGCGGGGCTCCTGGGTGGGGCTGGCGGGCTACCAGCGCACGAACAGACGGTACCCCCCGCTGCTGCGCTCCTCCACGGAGATTCGAGGCCGGGCGTTGGCCATCTCCAACAGCCCCTCCAGGCACCCCGCCATCAGCTCGGGCCGGTTGTAGCGGTCCGACAGGGAGAGGCGGCGTCCGCGCTCGCCTTCGGAGGACATCGAGACGTCCACGTCCGAGCGGCCCATCATCGCCAGGTAGCGAGGCACCCGCTCCAGGGCCTGCGCAGGCCCAATCATGGGCAGGGCCACCGCGGCCACGCGGCCTACCAGCGTCTGCGCGAAGCCGAAGACGCCCTGGCGGCCCAACTGCCGGTAGGCGTCCTCGTCACCGAGCTCCGAGTATCGCTCCCGCCGTGCCAGGGCCACCGCCTGCTGCCAGAGCGCAATGGGGTAGTCCAATTCCGGCTTTCGGCTGTCGTACCCCAGCGCCTCCAGTTCCTGGGCCAGCCGGCCCTCCGCCTGGAGACCCCGCACGAAGAACCCTTCGAACACGCTGGCGGGCACGCGGGGCGGGGACGGGGGCATGCCCTCAGTCTACGCTAAATCCACTATGAGTTCATGTGTTTCTGGGATTGCTGGTTTGTGCCGGAGTGAAGGGAGTGGGGGCGAGGGCGATTGCCAGCCCGCGACCCGGGTTGCTATGGGGCCGCGAGCGCCTTAGAGGAGTCGCCAAGGAGATTTGAATGTCGGTGAACATCCAGCTCGAGTGGACCCCGAACCCCAGCACGCTGAAGTACGTGGTGGACCGGCGGTTGTTGGCGGGCGGGGCGGTGAACTTCACGAACCCCGAGGAGGCCCAGGCGAAGTCCCCGTTGGCGCGCAAGCTGATGGACGTGCGCGGCGTCACGGCGGTGATGATTGGCACCAACTTCGTGACGGTGACGAAGGGGGAAGAGGGCGAGTGGGACGAGCTCAATGACGAGGTCATGTCCACGCTGGACACCCACCTGACGGCCAACGAGCCGGTGGTGGACGAGGCGGCGCTGGCGGCGGCTCGCGAGGCGGCGGGCTCGTCCGGTGGTGGCACGGTGGAAGGACGCATCCAGGACATCCTGGACAACGAAATCCGCCCGGCGGTGGCCATGGACGGTGGTGACATCACCCTGGACCGCTTCGAGGACGGCATCGTCTACCTGCACATGAAGGGGGCGTGCGCCGGATGTCCGTCGTCCACGGCGACGCTGAAGATGGGCATCGAGGGACGCCTGCGGGAAATGATTCCCGAGGTCCTCGAGGTGGTGTCCGTCTGAGGCGCAACGTCAAAGCCTCGCAGGTCCGGCGGGAGCTGCTGCCGGACCAGTCCCCCGCGCTGCTGCGCGAGCTGCACCTGCTCACGCGCGAGGGGCACCTCAACGCGGACGCGCTGCGCAAGCTCAAGCAGGTGAACCACCTGATGGGCCTGCTGCGTCCCGCCGTGGAGGATGTCCAGGCGCGCCACCCGAACGCGGTGATGGTGGACGCGGGCAGCGGCAACGCCTACCTGGGCTTCGTCCTCTACGAGCTGTTCCTCAAGGGCGCCGCCAGCGGCACGCTGCTGTCCATTGAAGGCCGGCCGGACCTGACGGAGCGGGCCCAGGGCCGCGCCCAGCGGCTGGGCTTCACGCGGATGCAGTTCCAGACGGCGCACATCGACACGGCGCAGTACCCAGAGCGCATCCACCTGCTGATGGCGCTGCACGCGTGTGACACGGCCACGGATGACGCACTCGTCGCGGCCATCCGCCATGGCGCGGACCACGTCGCGGTGGTGCCGTGCTGCCAGGCGGAGGTGGCCGCGCAGCTCAAGGAGAAGCGCCCCGTCGTGGCCAGCAGCGGCAGCATGTCACTGCTGTACGCGCATGCCTGGCACCGGCGCGAGTTCGGCTCGCACCTGACGAACGTCATCCGCGCGCTGACGCTGGAGGCCTTCGGCTACCAGGTGACGGTGACGGAGCTGACGGGCTGGGAGCACTCGCTGAAGAACGAGCTGATTCTGGGGCGCCGCGTACACCGGGAGAACCGGCGCGCGCGCATGCAACTGGAGCGGCTGTTGGCGGAGACCGGGGTGAATCCCAAGCTGACGCGTGAGCTGGGCGTGAAGCCGGCGGTGTCGTCCGCGGTGGAGACTGTCTCCGCGCCGGAGCCGGCTGCCTCCGAAGATGCCTCCGAGCACGTCGTCGCGCGCTGAGCGCGGCGTCTGCCATGTCAACGCAGCCTGCCACGGCGCGGGTCAGGCCCGATGCGCGCCAGCCGTGCCTGCTCTGCGCGGTGTCACTCCCACCGCGGTGGTGACGGGGCCGCTCGCCTCAACAAGGTCGCCCCGCCCGCGAGGGGGCGTCCCTGGTGGGGCCCTGCTCAGCGTGTCCGGGAACGGTGGCTGCGCGGGGGGGCGGCGCGTTCGGAGCGCTTGCTGTTTGGAAATGTCGGGAGATTTCGTGGCGCAAAACTCCCGACATTTCCGAACAGCGAGGTCGGGAGCTCTCGCCCGGGGCCCGCGCCGCTGGTGCTCCGGGCGTCGCTACGCCCTCGTGCAGCGCGGGCTTGCGGTCGAGATGCGCGAGGTCAGAAGGGCGCCGGCCGCTCCAGCGTGAGGCGCTGCCCCGTGACAGGGTGCTGGAACGACAGGGCCTCCGCATGCAGATGCAATCGGGGACCCGGGTGTCCATAGAGGCGGTCGCCAACGATGGGCGCGCCAAGGCCCAGCGGATGGGCCGCGTGAACGCGCAACTGATGAGTCCTCCCGGTGAGTGGGAAGAGGGCCACCTTCGTGCGTCCGTGGCTGCGTTCAAGTACGTGCCACTCCGTCACCGCGTGCTTGCCGTGCACGGGGTCGTGAATCTGCCGGGGCCGGTCGTCCAGGTCCACGCGCATGGGAAAGTCGATGGTGCCGCGCTCTCCCTGGACGTTGCCTTCGACCCATGCGGTGTAGCGCTTGTGCACCTCACGTCCGGCGAACTGGCGTTGCAAGGACGCGTAGGTGCGCGCGTCCTTCGCCGCGACGAGCAGCCCCGACGTGTCCAGGTCGAGCCGGTGCGCGAGCATCGTCCCCGCTGCTTCCGGAGTTCTCGCGCGCAGCCGGGCCAGCACGGAGTCCTCCACCGAGACGTCCTTCGCGGGCACGGAGAGCAGGCCCTCTGGCTTCTCCACCACCACGAGCCATTCGTCCTCGAAGACGATGTCCAGCCCTCGTGACGGCAGCTCGGGCACCGTGAAGGGCCGGGGCGCGGAGACAGGGAGACCGTCCAGCATGTACGGCAGCAGCGGCCCGCACTTGTCCTTGCAAGCGGGGTAGTACGCGCCAGCGGCCCGGCCTCCCGCGGGAGGAGGAGCACCCCACCAGAACTCGGCGAGCGCGAGCGGACGGAAGCCCTGGGTGAGGGCATGCGCCAGGAGCTTGGGCCCGGCGCAGTCCGCCGCGCCCGATGGGGGCTCGCCTCTGGCGTAGAGGCCGCGCAGGTGCCGGTGTTCTCCGCGAGCATTGGGCACCACGTAGGTGTCGTGCAGGCGCTTCATCAGCGCGCGGCAGACGATGCGCCGCAGTCGCTCCATGGCGCGGAGCCGCCGCTCCATGCGGGCCCGCTGGGGCGCGAGCGCCTGCTGCGCCTCGTCGTGTTCCGCCTCCAGTCTCCGCAGTTCCGCCTTGTCCCCCCGGCTTTCCTGGTCGAGCGCATGCAGCGCCGCTCGCTTCGCCTCCTCACTCAGCGAGTCCGAGGCCATGACGTCCGAGCGCCTCGCATGGCGCTGCTTCTTCCGGGCGTCGTGTGTGGCGCGCAACGCCGCGCGGGCCTCGGTGTGGCGCGCTTGCAACGCGTCGTGCGCGGTCAGGACGGAGGCGCGCTCGGGGGACTGGCGGAAGGCCGCCTCACGGGCCATCAGGCGCTTCACCAGGGCGTCACCCGCGGGCTCCAGCCGCTCGCGCTCGTCACGGGCGAAGAGGGGCGGCGCGAAACCAGGGAGGTCCCATCGCCCGCCAAGCATGCCCGAGAATGCGCGGAGGAATCCGACGCGTCCGTCAGGCGCCTGGACCACGAGGATGCCGAACATCTTTCCACCCTCGGACGTGTCGAGGCACGAGGTTGCAAGTCCAGGCGCGAGATGGCCTGCCCGGAGCTCCCGTTGGAGCCACTCCGCTGCCCGGCGCGCCAGCGCGTGGGGCGCGCCCTCGTCGAAGGGGTATGGGAAGCGCTCGGGGAGTTCGTCCGCGAGGGGCTTCGGCTCGAAGGGCGTGAACCACGTTTCCACAGGCCCGCGTTACCACGGCACGGCGGCGCGGCGCATCCGGATGGGGGCCTTCGTGGGCGCTCCACCGAGGACCCCGCGCCGGCCCCCCGAGTGACAGGGCGGTCATCGTTCCTCAGTCGGGGCCGGCTTGCCCGGCTGTCTCGGACGCGAAGCCGGCGCGCATCGGCGTATCCAGGGGCCTTGCTGTAGCGGGGGGCCTCGAACGCACCGCCTGGGCCTCACGCCACATCCAGCCCCGACAGGAGCAGCCGGCACTTGAGCCCGCCGTTCTTCACCGGAAGGCTTCGCGCACCCGTCAGTCCCAGCGCCTTCACCAGCGCCGCCTCATCCGGAAGGATGACCGCCGCGCGCCACCCCGCGAAGCCCTGGCGCAGCGTGTTCCCCAGGGCCCGGTACAGCGCGGGCAGGTCTTCGGCTTCGCCCACGCGCTTGCCATAGGGCGGATTCGCCACCACCAACCCCGGGCCTTCCACGGGCGCCTTCAGCGTCCGCGCGTCCTGCCGCTCCAGCGCGAGTGTCACCCCCGCGCGCCGGGCATTGCGCCGCGCCGTTCCCAGCGAGCCCGCGTTGATGTCGTAGCCGTGAATCGCCGCTCTTGGCGCGGGCAGCGCGTCCGCCTCCGCGCGCGCCTTGCGGCCGGCCCAGGCCTGGGCATCGAAGGAGGGGAAGGACTCGAAGGCGAAGGCGCGCAGCAGCCCTGGCGCCCGGCGCATGGCCATCCACGCGGCCTCCACCAGGAAGGTGCCCGATCCGCACATCGGGTCCACCAGGGGCTGCGTGCCGTCGTAGCCCGCCAGCCGGAGGATGCCCGCCGCCAGCGTCTCACGCAGGGGCGCGCGGCTCACTTCCTGGCGGTAGCCCCGGCGGTGCAGCGCGTCCCCGCTGGTGTCGGCGCTCACGGTGAACGCGTCGCCATCCACCCGCACCAGCAACGTCAGGCCCGGGCCTCCGCCCTCTTCATCGAGCGGCCCCGCGCGCTCCACCGAGGGCACGTTCCACGCATACGCCGCCGAGGAGAACACCACGTCGGGCCCTGGCACGGGGGAGCGGTTCAGGCTCACCGACAGCTTCGGTGGCGAGCGCCCATCCCAGACGTGAGATAGCTCCAGTTCAGCCAGCCGGTCGGAGAGGGTGTCGGAGTCTCCCGCGCGGAAGTGCCCCAGGCGCAGCAGCACCCGGCTGGCGCAGCGAAGGCGCAGGTTGGCGTCCTGGTGCAGGCCGGCCGGGCCCTCCAACTCCACGCCGCCCTCCACGCGGCGTGGCTTCCATCCCAGCGCGGAGGCTTCTTCCTCCAGGGCGGGCTCCAGGCCGGGGAGGGTGGAGACAAAGAGCTGTTCGTTGGTGCGGGCGCGTGTCACGGGCGCGTCCATTGTCCGCGTCCCGGCGCGCGCCGCAATGCTTCATTCAGGACGCGGGCGCGGAAGGCCGCTCCCAGTCCGGGGCCGGAGCCGCCGCAGCGGAGGTCTCCGCGTAGAAGCCGCGGTACTCGGGCGGCAGCAGCTCCGCCACCCGGCGCATCATCGCATCCACCAGGGCCTGCCGCGGGTCCTCGGCGCCCGCCACCTCGGCCTCCAGCGCCTCCACGCGGAAGGGCGGGCCGAAGCGCACGAAGACGTCGGCCTTGAAGAGGCGCTCGCCGCCCATGTCCGAGTCGTTGATGGGCATCAGCTTCTCCGTGCCCTGCAACGCCACCGGCACCACGGGCACGCCCGCGCGCCTGGCAATCAGCGACAGGCCCTTCTTCGCCTGGGTGAGGCTGCCCGTGCGGCTGCGCGCGCCTTCCGGGAAGATGAGCACCGACTTGCCGGCCTTGAGGGTGTCCAGCGCCCGCCGCATCGCCTCGATGTCGGGTGAGTTGGGCTTGATGGCGATGGTCTCCATCGTCTCCGAGGCCAGGCGCGTCATCACGGTGCTCTTCAGCTTCACCCCGGCCAGGAAGACGACCTTGCGCGGCCGGAAGGCCCGGTCCAGCGTGAAGCCGTCCGCGTTGGACAGGTGGTTGCAGAGAAAGAGGCAGGGTTGGTCCGGGATGTTCTCCCGCCCCAGGACCGTCTCGTTCGCCAGGGTGCCCCAGACGCCGTTCATCAGGGCGCGGACCACCTGCTGGCGGGCGCCTTCTGGCAGCTTCGACATCAGGAAGAAGAGAATGCGCAGCACGTGTCGGTCGCCTCTAGCTCAGGGGGGCAGTCGTCCCAGGCTCTCAACGCTCCACCCGCAGATGTAGTTCCGACAAGTGTCGCGCGTCAGCACCCCTCCTGTCCCGGCGCCTCGCCTGGCGGGCGAGCCGTCGTACAGCCAACGCTCATGTGGGACTGGGGGGCGGGACGGTTTTTCCTTCCCCTCTTCCCACCCTCCATGCGGGTTGGCTATGGGAGGGCGCATGAGTCTGGTCGAAGCCCGCGCGTCGCGCGCCAGGAAGCCCGTGGAATACGAGGTCACCGTCGACCATGTGCGGATGGACACGCACGACACGGCGACGCTGTTCCTGGATTTCGGCGGAGTCCCGCTGGATTACAAGGCCGGGCAGTTCCTCAACATCGACCCGCACCAGTTCCCCGCCTTGGGTCGCCTGTCGGCCTACCTGCAGGAGCAGAAGGGGCGGAAGGAGCCGCAGCGTTCCTACTCGCTCGCCTCCGCGCCGCACGAGCCGCTGGTGGCCATCACCGTGAAGGACGAGGAGTTCATCCCCGGCCTCACCCGCTATCCGCCGCTCTTGTCGCCCTACCTCGTGCACGGCCGGCTCACCGGCGCGCGGATGAAGGTGATGGCCTTCATGGGGCCCTACGTGCTGCCGGACGACGTCGAGGCGCGCACGGAGCACGTCGTCCACCTGGTGGCCGGCTCCGGCGCGGTGCCCAACTTCGCCATCCTCAAGGACGCGCTCCACCGGGGGCTGAAGCTGCGCCACACCTTCCTCTTCTCCAACAAGACGTGGGGGGACGTGCTGTACGGCGAGGAGCTGGCCGCCCTGGAGCGCCAGCACCCGGACCGCGTGCGCGTGGTGCACACGCTCACCCGTGAAACGGACGAGTCGCGCTTCGGCGCCGCCGTGCGGAAGGGCCGCGTCCACCAGTCCCTGCTGGAGGAGCTGATTCAGGACCGGGACACGTGCCTGGTGTACGCCTGCGGCCCGGCGATTACGCCGTGGGACCGGCGCAAGGCGCTGGAGACGCGCACGCCCTCCACGCCGCGCTTCATGGAGACGGTGCTGGGCCACCTCCACGCGCTGGGCATCGAGGACAAGCGCATCAAACGGGAGACATACGGCTAGGCGCTCGCGGCAGCCACAACTCGAAGCGAGCACCGCCGCGAGGCCGGCTGCTGG
Organism: Myxococcus xanthus; assembly: GCF_013116825.1. GTDB lineage: Bacteria > Myxococcota > Myxococcia > Myxococcales > Myxococcaceae > Myxococcus > Myxococcus xanthus_B. The sequence continues at coordinate 2,222 of NZ_JABFNS010000177.1, read as the reverse complement.
CGCGCACGCTGCCCTCATGCGCCAGCACCACGCGCCGGACAATGGCCAGCCCCAGCCCCCGTCCGTTGGCGCGGGTGAGGAAGAAGGGCTGGAAGACGCGCTGCGGGTCCACGTCGGGAATGCCGGGCCCTTCGTCCTCCACCACCAGGCGCACACCGCCGTCCGCGGGCTCCACCGTCATCCGTACCTTGCCGCCCGCGGGCGAGGCCTGCACGGCGTTGCGCACCAGGTGCGTCACCGCCAGTTGGAGCAGCGTCTCGTCCCCCTCGAGTGGAGGCGTCTCCGCGGCCTCGTCCACGCTGAAGCGCAGCGTGGGGGCGTCCGGCGGGCCATGCATCTGCCCCAGCGCGCGGCGCACCAGCTCGCCCAATTGCACGGGGCGGGGGCGCGGCTCCAGCGGGCGCACCACGTCCAGCAGGTCCCGGACGATGTCCTCCAGCCGGATGGCCTCTTCCTCCAGCATGCCCACCGCGGCTTGTCCCGTGGGCCCCAGGTGGGCCTCGCGGCGCAGCACCGCCACCGCGTTGAGGATGGCGCCCAGGGGATTGCGCACCTCGTGGGCCACGACGCCCGCGGCCTCGCCCAGCACCTCCAGCCGCTCGCGCGCCACCAGCTCGTCCTGGAGCCGGGACACCTCCTCCAACCGCACGGCGGACATCTGGTGGTGGCGCACGTTCTCCAGCGCGCCGCCCACCAGCTGCGCGAACAGCTCCAGGGTGCTGGCGCCCGCGGGGGTGAGGGCGGGGCCCTGCACGGAGAGCACGCCGAACGGCTGCCCGTCCACGAGGATGGGCGCGTCCAGCCCGCGCATGTCCGGTGGATGCAGCTGGCACACGGGGCTCTCCCCGTTGGCGGAAGGCGGGAAGCGCGCCACGCCGAGCATGTCGTGGTGGAAGGCCGCCTTGCGCCGCTCGAGCACCTCCAGGAAGTGCGGCAGCGCGGCGTTCGGAATGCGCACGTCCGCCAGGGGCATGCCGTAGAGCTGTTCGGCCTCGGCCACGATGAAGGGGTTCTGCCGCAGGGGCCCGTACCGGAAGGCGTCGCCGTCCACGTAGATGACGGACACGGAGAAGCCCTGGCGGTAGATGGCGTCCACGGCCGTCTCCAGCACCGACCGCTCGTCCCGGCAGCGGAGCATCGTCGCGGCGGCCGCCACCAGCGCCTCCGTGAGGCGCCGCACGGAGTCCTCCGCTTCCGCCTCCAGCAGCACCACCACCAGCTCGCCCGGGTGCGCTCCGGGCGCATGCCTCAGGGCCAGCGTGCGCTGGGGACCGTTCGTCGGCTGCACGCGAACCCACACGGGGCCTTCGGGCAGCGGCCCACCACGGACGAGGGACTCATACAGCGGCTCCACCCAGCCGCGCTCCGCGGGGACGAAGCGGCGGATGCTCTCGGCGAGCGACAGGGCTTCCAGCTCCGCCGCCGGAACGCCCAGCAGGGTGGCGAGCGCCGCGTTGACCCGTAGCACCTGTTCACCGCGGATGAGGGCGGTGGGGAGGGGCATCGCTTCGAGCAGCCGGTATTCGGCGGAGGCGGTGGACACGGCGGTCATCCTCTGAGTCCACCGCGCCGTCCGCAAGGGAACTTCAGCGGAGCCGGCGGCGGCGGACGCAATGGGTTTTTCCGCACCCCGTATGGAAGGGCGAGGGGCAACACTCGGAGGGCACGACGATGATCTTCAAGAACCTGATGGACCGCGATGACCTGGAGCTGAAGGCTGTCATGGCCGTGACGGCGGCCTTCGTGATGATGGGCGCCGTCTTCCTGGGGCAGATGCTGTAGCGCCTGGCCTCAGGGCTTCTTCTTCAGCTCCTTGGCGCGAGCCAGATACTGCTGAACGAACTCCTTCTCCTCCGGGCGAAGGTGGCTCAGACGCAACCCGTAGCCGCGCGGGTTCTTTCCGTCCTCCAGCGAATTCTCCCAGATGACGGAGCTGCGGAGCGTCAGCACCCGGGGCGGCTCATCGAAGCGCAAGGTGAGCTCCACCAAGGTCCCCAGCCGCAGCGGCTTGTCCGTGGCGATGAACAGTCCGCCCGATGACAGGTTGATGATGCGGTGGTCGGTGAAGATGCCCGCGTTCTGCAGCGTCACCTTCACGTCCGCGTGGATGCGGTCATCCGAACGCCGCTCCAGGCCGACGAACTCCGCGCTGGAATAGGTGGGCGCCGCCGCGGCCCGGCGCATGGCCGGGGCGGGCGGTGGAGGCGCGGGCGGCGGTGGAG
>NZ_JABFNS010000176.1 GCF_013116825.1 Myxococcus xanthus | reverse complement strand
CAGCCCGAGCGCCCGCCCGGGAATGGCTGAAGCGCGCTGCCGTCTGGACGGAATGTTCACGCGACGTGGGTCTGCGCATCCGGACGTTCATCCGGAAAACTCCTGCGAGAGTCCGGGATTGTGCCCATCATGGGAAAGTCATGCAAGCGCCGCTCGCAGCCCCACAAGCGAACCCGCGCCTGACACATGACGTTAGGATTGCGCAGTGGAGGCCGTTCTCGCGGGCCACTGCCTCAAGGAGCGTCCGTGGACCTGGAACAGATCTCAGAGATCCTGACCCGCCTCGAACAGCACGAGACACGCGCCGCTCGCACCCTGAACATGGTGCCGAGCGAGAACAGCATGTCGGCGCTGGCCAAGCTGCCGATGCTGCTCGATCTGCACCACCGCTATTTTTTCAATGATGGGGCAGAAGAGGAGCCCTGGGAGTTCCGGGGCGTACAAGAACTGTCCTCGCTGGAGACCGAGCTGGCGAGACCGCTGCTGCGTGAGCTGTCCGGCGCCGAGTTCGTCAATGTGCGCGCGCTGTCAGGGCTGAACCTGATGACCCTGACGCTGTCCGCGCTCGGAGGCCCTCCTGGCTCCACGGTGATGCTGCTGTCTCGCGCCCAGGGCGGGCACTATGCGACCGCGAGCGTCGCCGCCCGGCTGGGATTGAAGGTCTGCTACGCCACGGGCCCCGACGCGCACACCGTGGACGAGACACAGTTCGTCGAGACGCTGCGGGCCCACCAACCGGGGCTCGTCTACATCGATCAGTCCAACGCGCTGTTTCCCCTGGGCGTCGAGCAGTTGGCGCGGGCCGTCCAACGTGAGGCCCCGGACGCCCTGCTCCACATCGACGCAAGCCATTGGATGGGTCTGGTGCTCGGCCGCCAGCTCCCCAACCCGCTCGCGGAGGGCGCCCACTCTTTCGGCGGCTCCACCCACAAGACCTTCCCAGGTCCGCAGAAGGCCATCTTCGCCACCAACCGGCGGGACCTCTTCGAGCGATTCCGAGCAACCCAGCAGTACATGGTGAGCAGCCACCACTTCGGCGCGACGGTGAGCCTGGCGTTGGCGCTGCTCGAGTTCAAGCACTGCCGGGGTGAGCAGTACGCGGCCCAGGTGGTGCTGAACACCCGGCGCTTCGGCGCCGCGCTCGACCGTCTTGGGTTGGAGCTCGACGGCAAGGAACGCGGCTTCTCGGCCGGCCATCAGCTCTGGATCCGGACGCGGGCATCCGGCGTGGACGCGTTCACCGCGAGCCAGCGGCTGTTCGACGCGGGCATCCGCACCAATGCCTATCCATCGCTGCCTGGGATTCCTGAACCGGTCCTCCGGGTCGGCCTGAACGAGCCCACGTACCACGGACTCATGGCCGACGACATGGAGGAGCTCGCCGGGCTCTTCGTCGCGGCGATCCTCCAGACGCAGCCGACGGAGCAGATCGCCGGGCGTGTGGCGGCCCTGCGCGCGCGCTACCGGTTCCCCTACCGCTTCCCATCCGACGACCCAAAGCTGCTCGAACAAGCGATGCGACTGGTGCGTCTGGCGTTGACGCAGCCCGTGGAGTGAGGCCGCGGCAGGGCTTCCAGGGAACATGGACTGTCCGAGGAAGACGGGACAAGCTCGGACCATGAACCTGGTCCCCTTCGTGAACGAGCACCTGGAAGCGGCCGCCTCGCTGCTCGCCCTGCGGCACCGCGCCCATCGGGCCGCGCTCCCGCTGTTGCCGGGCGAGCCCGAGTCAGCCACGGAAGCGCGGCGGCTCCTGGAAGCGCTCCGGCAGCGGCCTCGCACGAGCGGCTTCGCCGCGCTCCAGAATGGGCAGCTCATCGGCTTCGCCCTCGGGACACTGCGAATCGACACCACGTGGGGGCGCTCGGCCTGGCTGTTCGCGCCCGGCCACGCCCTCGCCCCGGGAACGAGCCCGGAGGTGTACCGCGACCTGTATGCGGCCCTGGCCGCGCAGTGGGTCCAGGAAGGCTGCTTCGTTCACGCCGCGCTCGTCCCAGCCCATGACCGTCCCGCGCTCGAGGCCTGGTACGGCGCCGGCTTCGGGCATGAGCAAGTCCACGCGCTCCGTGCCCTGGACCCGGTGGACCTTCGGCCCGGCGTCCCAGACAGCCCCCTCCGGATCCGCCGCGCGGGCATGGACGATTTGGATCGGCTCCTGGAAATGGCGGGGCACATCTTCGAGCACCAGCGCGCGTCACCCGTGTTCGCGCCGTACCTGCCCGAGTTCTCCGAAGACTGGCCGCAGGACTACACAGAGCTGATTGAGGGCGAAGCCGATCGCATCTGGCTCGCCGAGCAGGACGGACGGCTGCTCGGGTTCGCCATCTTCAGCCCTGCCGAACAGACCCCCGACGACCTGCTGACGCCTCCGAATAGCGTCACCTTCACGGTAGGCGTCACACGGGAGGACGTTCGCTGCCGCGGCGTTGGCCGTGCGCTGTTCGCGCGTGGCGTGGAGGAGGCCAGGCAAATGGGATTCCGCGCCTGTATCACCGATTGGCGCGCAACCAATCTGGCCGCCTCTCGCGCCTGGCCTCGAATGGGCTTCAGTCCAGCACTCTACCGTTTGAGCCGCCGCATCGACGAACGCGTGGCGTGGGCGCGCGGCGCACGCTTCACCCAGACATAGGCCTGGAACGTGCCCCCTGGATTGAACTGCCATTGAAAGAACGGTACCTCTCACAATGCCGCCCTGCTCGCGGCGTATCCCCCTCAACGAACCGGACGGGCTGACCGATGTCACACCACGCCATCGAAGACATCTACCCGCTCTCCCCCCTGCAGCAGGGGATGCTCTTCCACACCCTGTACGCCCCCGAGGCAGGACAGTATTTCCTCCAGATTACGTGCACACTGGAGGGGCAGGTGGAGCCGGCGCACTTCGAGGCAGCGTGGCAGCACGTCCTCGATCAGCACCCAGCGCTGCGCACCTCGTTCACCTGGGAGGATTTGGAGGAGCCCCTCCAGGTCGTCCACCGCGCCGTCTCCGTGCAGCTCACCCGGCAGGATTGGGGCCACCTCGCACCGGAGGCACAGCGTCGTGAGCTGACGGCCCTCCTCGATTCGGATCGCCAGCGCGGGTTCGCGCTCGACCAGGCGCCGCTCATGCGGCTGCTCCTCATACGCACCGGCCCTCGGACCCACACGTTCGTCTGGAGCTGTCATCACCTGCTGCTGGACGGCTGGTCACTCGGGCTGCTCCTCGAGGAGTGCCTCGACGCGTACCACGCGCTCGTCCGGGGTGAACGCCCTGCGCGCGGCGTCACGCGTCCCTACCGCGACTACATTGCCTGGCTCCAACAGCAATCATCCGGGCAGGCAGAGCGCTTCTGGCGCGAGCGGCTGGCAGGCTTCTCCTCACCCACGCCCCTGCCGGTGGCGCGGGCCACGAAGGCCGAGGGTTCCTGGCATGGGCGCGCCTCGTTCAATCTTTCCGGAGAGACCTCGGAGCAGCTCCGCGTCCTTGCCCGGACGCACGCGCTGACGCCGAATACCCTCTTCCAGGGCATCTGGGCGCTGCTGCTCAGCCGCTATAGCGGCCAGTCCGACGTCGTTTTTGGCACCACGGTGTCCGGACGGCCCGCCGACCTGCCAGGGGCGCAATCCATGGTGGGGATGTTCATCAACACCCAGCCGGTGCGGACGCGGGTCGATCCAGACGGCCTCGTCCTGCCATACCTCCAACAGCTCCAGCGCGAGCAGGCCGAGGCGCGCCAGTACGAGTACAGCTCGCTCGTGCAGATTCACGGCTGGAGCGAGGTGCCGCGCGGCCAGAACCTCTTCGAGACGCTGCTCGTCTTCGAGAGCTTCCCCTTCTCCCACGCCGAGACCTCGCCGGGCGGTGGCGCGACCGTCACGGACATCGAGACCTACGACTTCACCAGCTACATCCTTCACATCGACGTCGTCCCCGGTCCCGCCTTCACCCTCCTGGCGAGCTACGATCGCCGGCAGCTCGACGACGCGACGCTCGCGCGGCTGCTGACGCACTTCGCGCGGCTGCTCGAGGAGCTGGCCCGTCATCCCGAGCGGCGCCTGGACGAACTCTCGATGCTGCCGGACGCCGAGCGCCGACAAGTCCTGCTCGACTGGAACCAGCAGCGGGCGGACTACCCGTTCAACAGCTCCATCCCACAGCTCATCCAGGAGCAGGTCGCGCGGACCCCGGACGCAATCGCCGTGGCCCACCGCGACGACCAGCTCACCTACCGCGAGCTCAACGCCCGGTCCAACCGGCTGGCGCATCCGCTCATCACGGAAGGCGTGGGGCCCGACGTCGTCGTCGCGCTGCTCGGCGATCGCGGGGTGGACTTCCTCGCCGCCATCGTCGGGATTCTCAAGGCGGGAGGCGCCTACCTCCCGATGGATCCAGAGCACCCCGCCGAGCGGCTGGCGCAGATCCTCGGGCAGAGCCAGACCCCCATCGTGGTGGTGTCCCGTGAGCGCCGCGCGCTGCTCGACGCGGCGCTGGCGCTCCTGCCCGCCGGTGCCCGGCCACGCGCATTGGAGATCCCGGAGTTGCTGGAGCGCCAGGCCCCAGCGGACGATCCGCCTTGCCGTAGCAACGGGCGGAACCTGGCGTATGTCATCTACACGTCCGGCTCCACGGGCGCCCCCAAGGGCGCCATGCTGGAGCACGCTGGGAAGATCAACCACATCCGCGGCATGATTGATTTCCTGCGGCTGGGGCCGGCGGACGTGATGGCCCAAACGGCCTCACAGTGCTTTGACATCTCGGTCTGGCAGTTCCTCGCCCCGCTGATGCTGGGAGCACGCGTCCAGATCCTCGACACCGAGCTGACGCGGGATCCCGCCCGCTTCCTGGCGGAGCTGGACCGGACAGGCATCACCCTCCTCGAGGTGGTTCCCTCGTTGATGACGGCGATGATTGAGCAGCTCGAGCGGATGGACCCCGCTCGGTTGCCGATGCAGGCGCTCCACTGGCTCATTCCCACCGGTGAGGTGCTCCCGCCCGCGCTTTGCAGACGGTGGCTGAAACTGTACCCGCGCGTGCCGCTGCTCAACGCCTACGGCCCGACGGAGACCTCGGACGACACGAACCTCTACACGGTGTCCCAGCCTCCGCCGGACGACGAGGAGCGCGTGCCGGTGGGCTACGCGCTGCCGAACCTGACGATGTACATCCTCGATGCGCGGCTGCGTCCCGTGCCTGTCGGGCTCGCTGGGGAGCTGTACATTGGCGGCATCGGGGTGGGCCGTGGCTACCTGAACAACCCCGCGCGCACGGCCGCATCGTTCCTGCCGGATCCGTTCTCCGCCCTCAGCGGGGCCCGCTTCTACAAGACGGGCGACATCTGCCGCTATCGCCCCGACGGAAGCATCGAGTTCCTCGACCGGGCGGACTTCCAGGTGAAGATCCGCGGCTTCCGGGTGGAGCCAGGTGAGGTGGAGTCGGTGCTCGCCCGGCACCCAACGGTCAGGCAAGCCGTGGTGGTGGCGCGCGAGTTGCCAACCCGCGGCAAGCAGCTGGTCGCCTATGTGGTGCCGCGCGAGGGGGCCTGGCCCGGAGCTGCCGGGGGCAGCACCCGCGACGGCCACGAGGGCATCACCCTCCTCCGTGAGTTCCTCCAGGGACATCTGCCGCACTACATGATGCCCTCTGTCTTCGTCGTGTTGCCCGCGTTGCCGCTGAACGCCAACGGGAAGGTGGACCGCAAGGCGTTGCCCATACCGGACGCCGCCGCTGCTCAGGAAGCGCGTCCGCCCGCGCCCCCCCGCTCCGATGTGGAGGAGCGGCTCGTGGCGCTCTGGCAAGAGGTGCTGTCGCGCCAGTCGATCGGCGTCGAGGATGACTTCTTCGAGCTCGGCGGTCACTCGCTGCTCGCCGTCCGCGCGCACTCCCGGCTGCGCGAACTCTTCGGCATCGACCTGCCGCTGCGGACCCTGTTCGAACTGACCACCGTGGCCCGGCTGGCAGAGAAGATCGAAGCCCTCCGCTGGGCGACCTCGGGCCCTCCCAAGGACGAGCCGGAGGACGCCGAGAGCGAAGAGGTGGAGTTGTGACGGTCCTCGAGCTGGTCACGGGGCTGCGCCAGCGCGGCGTGAGGCTGTGGCTGGAGCAGGAGCAGCTCCGTTGCAGCGCGCCCAAGGGCGTGCTCACCGAGGAGCTGCGCGCTTCCTTGCGCGCCCACAAGTCGGAGCTGATCGATTTCCTTCGAGAAGCCCACGCGGCCACCCCCACCCACGCCACCATCCCGAGCGCGCCGCGCCCCCCGCGGATTCCGCTGTCGTTCGCGCAGCAGCGGCTGTGGTTCCTCGACCGGCTCGAGCCGGACAGTCCCCTGTACAACATGGCGGTGCCGCTCAGACTGCGCGGTCCGCTCGACGTGGAGGCATTCCAGCGCGCCTGCTCCGAGGTCGTGCGGCGTCACGAGTCGCTGCGCACCACCTTCCAGATGGCCGAGGACCAGCCATTTCAGCTCATCGCCCCGCCAGCCCCCCATCCTGTCCCGGTGGTGTCGCTGGAGGCACATCCGCCCGACGACCGAGAGGCAATTGCCTCGAGGATGGCTCAGGAAGAGTCCTCGCGGCCATTCGATCTGACCCGGGGACCGCTCGTGCGGACCACCCTGCTGCGGCTCGCTCCGGACGATCACGTGCTGCTGCTCACGCTCCATCACATTGTCTCCGACGGTTGGTCCGAGACCGTGCTCGTGCGGGAGGTGGCCGCGTTCTACACCGCGGCCCCCGGCACCGGGCCCGCGCTACCGGAGTTGCCCATCCAGTACGCGGACTTCGCGCTCTGGCAACGCAACTGGCTCCAAGGGGAGGTGCTCGAACGCCAGCTCTCGTACTGGCGGCGGCAGCTCGCGGGCGCGCCGCAGGTGCTGGCGTTGCCATCAGACCGGCCGCGTCCGGCGGCGTGGAGTGGCGCGGGCGCCAGCCTGGGGTCCCTCATCCCCACGGAGCTGGCGGAGGCACTCCGGGCATCGGCACGGCGCGAAGGCGCGACCCTGTTCATGATGCTGATGGCGGCGTTCCAAGCGCTCCTTCATCGCTATTCCGGACAGGATGACATCGTCGTGGGCACGGACGTGGCCAATCGCAGCCGCGCCGAGACCCAGGGGCTCATCGGCTTCTTCGTCAACCAGCTCGCGCTGCGCACCCGCTTCGAAGGGGATCCTCCATTCCGGGAGCTGCTCGGACAGGTGCGCGCCACGGCGCTGGACGCGTACGCGCATCAGGACCTGCCGTTCGAGGAGCTGGTCAAGGTGCTCAATCCCGAGCGGAGCCGGGGCCATGCGTCCATCTTTCAAGTCAAGCTCCTGCTCCAGGACGTGGCGCTGTCGGAGCTGTCGCTGCCCGGCCTCACGATTCAGCCGGTGGAGGTGGAGCAGTCCTCCGCGAAGTTGGACCTCACCGTCTTCGTGGCGGAGACGCCGCGAGGACTGGAGTGCAAGTGGGAGTACAGCACCGAGTTGTTCGATGAAGGCACCATCCGCCGGATGGTGGCGCACTACCAGCGGCTCCTGGAGGGCGTGGTGGCAGACCCTGGCTGCCGCATCTCCGCGATCCCGCTCCTGTCCGCGGACGAGGAGCAGCAACTGCTCGCCGTCTGGAACGACACCCGGACGGAGTACCCCCACGCAGCCTGCGTTCATACGCTCTTCGAGGAGCAGGTCCGCAGCACGCCCGAGTCCCCCGCGGTCCTCCACGAAGGCGTCACGCTCCGCTACCGCGAGCTGAACGAGCGGGCGAATCAGCTCGCCAGGCGCCTGCAGGCGATGGGCGTTGGCCCCGAGACGGTGGTCGGCCTGTGCCTCGATCGCGGTCCGGAGTTGGTGGTGGGCCTGTTCGGCATCCTCAAGGCGGGCGGCGCCTATCTCCCGCTCGACCCGACCTACCCCTCCGAGCGGCTCGCTTTCATGCTCCGGGACGCCCGCGTTCCGGTGCTGGTCACCCTCGAACGAATCGCCGATAGGCTCCCCTCGCAGGGAGAGCAGCTGCTGTGCCTGGACGCGGACCAGGAGCCACTCGCGCGCGAGGCGACGTCGAATCTGGAGGTCTCCGTCACCGCCCGGAACCTGGCGTATGTCCTCTACACCTCGGGCTCCACCGGCACGCCGAAGGGGGCGATGATCGAACACCGGGGGGTGGTGAACTACCTGAGCTGGAGCACCAGCGTGTACCGCGTGGCGGAGGGCTCGGGGGCTCCGGTGCATTCCTCCATCTCCTTCGACCTGACGGTGACGAGCCTTCTCGCGCCGCTGGTTGCAGGAAGGACGGTGATGCTGATCCCAGAGGACGACCGGCTGGAGGGACTGGCCAAGACACTCCGAACGAAGCCAGATTTCAGCCTGGTAAAGCTGACGCCGACGCACCTGAGGCTGCTCGCGCGGCAGCTCGACGCGGCGGCGCTGGCCGGACAGGCGCGAGCGCTCGTCATTGGCGGAGAGACCTTGACCGCCGAAGCGCTGGAGCTCTGGAGGAGCCACGCGCCAGCGACACGGCTCATCAATGAGTACGGGCCGACCGAGACGGTCGTGGGCTGCTGCGTCCACGAGGCCCAGCCAGGTGACGCCCACACGGGGTCAGTCGCGATTGGCCGGCCGATCGCGAACACGCGGCTCTACGTGCTCAACGAGCACCTGCGCCTCGTACCAGTGGGAGTGCCCGGGGAGCTGTATATCGGCGGGGACGGCGTAGCCCGCGGCTACCTCGACCGGCCGGCGCTGACCGCGGAGCGCTTCGTGCCGGATCCGTTCGGCGGCGTCCCTGGTGCCCGGCTGTACCGGACGGGGGATCGGGTGCGCCGCTTCCCGGATGGAGTGCTGGACTTCCTCGGCCGCCGGGACGAGCAGGTCAAGGTGCGAGGATATCGCATCGAGCTGGGCGAGATTGAGGGGGTGCTCGGCCAGGCCCCCGGCGTCCGCGACGTGGTGGTGGTCGCACGCGAGGACATCGAGGGCAGCAAGCGGCTGGTGGCCTACGTGGTACCGGACGATGGCGCGGACGTAGAGCCCGAGGTGCTGCGCCAGCTCGCTCGCGCGAAGCTCCCGGAGCACATGGTCCCCTCGGTGGTGGTGCCACTGGACGCACTGCCCCTGTCACCGAACGGCAAGGTGGACCGCAGGGCGCTCCCCGCGCCAGAGGCGCTCGCACGCGAGCCCCACCACGCGTACGTCGCGCCGCAGACCCGCGCGCAAGCCCTGCTGTGCTCCCTCGGTGCCGAGCTCCTGCGCCTGGAACGGGTCGGCATCCGCGACAACTTCTTCGACCTCGGCGGCGACTCCATCATCGGCGTGCAGTTGATCGGCCGGGCGAACCGGGCTGGCCTGCACCTGACCCCGAAGCAACTCTTCGATCACCAGACGTTCGAGGAACTCGCTGCGGCGGCGGGTACCGGTGGGGCCATCATCGCGGAGCAGGGACTGGTCAAGGGCGACGTCCCACTCACGCCCATCCAGTGCTGGTTCTTCCGGCAGCCCCAGCCTGCCCCTCATCACTTCAACCAGGCCGTGCTGCTGGAAACCCACGCGTCCTTCCGCCCGGAGCTCCTCGAGCCAGCGCTCCAGGCGCTCCTGGCCCATCACGACGCGCTCCGCTTGCGCTTTGAAGAAGCCGGGCATGGCTGGACCCAGCACTGCGTCGAGTTGGAGCGCGCGCCAGCCGTGAGCACGTTCAATCTCTCCGGCTTGCCCCCGGAACATCAGCGCCGCGAGCTGGAGGCCACCGCGGCCAGCCTGCAAGAGAGCCTGGATCTCCAACAGGGGCCGTTGCTGCGGGCCGCGTGGTTCGACCTCGGCCATGGGAAGCCGGGGCGCCTGCTGCTCCTCGCCCACCACCTGGCCGTGGACGGCTTCTCGTGGCGTGTCCTGCTGGAGGACCTCCAGGCGGCGCATCAGTCCCTCCTCCAGGGACGCGAAATCCAACTCCCCGCGAAGACCACGTCGTACCAGCACTGGTCCAGACGGCTGCGCGAGTACGCGGCCTCCGCCGCCCCCGCCTTCGACTACTGGCGGCGGATGGCCCGCTCCAACGTGGCAAGGCTCCCGGAGGACCTGCCCGGAGCATCGGCCGCAAGCGACACCGCCGCGAACGCCCGGACCTACGCCGTGGAGCTCGGCGCGGAGGAGACGTCCGCGCTGCTCCGCGAGGTGCCTGAGGCGTTCCGCTGCGGGATGAACGATGTCCTGCTCACCGCGCTCGCCTCCGTGCTGGCGAACTGGACGGGGGGCCGAAGGTGGCTCGTGGACCTGGAGGGCCACGGCCGGGAGCCGCTGTTCGATGACGTTGACCTCTCACGCACGGTGGGGTGGTTCACCTCCATCTTCCCTGTCGTGCTCGAAGCCCCCGAGGGTGACGGCCTCGTGGAGCTGCTGGAGTCCGTGAAGGCCCAGCTCCAGCGCATCCCGAACCAGGGCATCGACTTCGGCGTCCTGCGCTACCTGCGCCGGGATGACGCCAGTGGTCCCCCCGCGGACGAAGCGCAGGTGCTCTTCAACTACCTGGGGCAATTCGATCAGGTGTTCGCGGGCGACGGCCTCTTTCAACCCGCGGAAGAGTCCCCTGGACCAACCGTCAGCCCCCTGGCGCCGCGCACCCACGCGCTCGAGGTCAACGGACTCATCCACGCCGGTCGGCTGAGGATCGGCTGGGCCTACAGCGAGGCCCGCCACCACGCCTCGACGATCGCCCGACTCGCGGAGCGATTCCTCCAGGTCCTGCGGGAGCTCGTCGCACTCGCGCGCTCGGGCGGGCACCGGGAGCGCGTGGCCCGTTTCCCGCTTGCACGGCTGGCACCGGCGTCTCTTGAGCGGTTGCTGGCGGAGGCGCCCGGCACGGAAGACGTGTATCCGCTCGTGCTCGGCCAGCGTGAGATGTTCGAGCACACGCGAGCCCACTCCGGGGCGTGGGCGTACTTCACCCAGCTCTCGTGCCGGGTGGTGGGCACCTTCTCGCCGGAAGCCTTCGTCGCGGCCTGCCAGCGTGTGATGGAGCGGCACCCCACGCTCCGTGGCGCGGTGGCCCTGGAGCCGATGGCGGAGCCCCACCAGTTCGTCCACCGCGCCCCCTCGCTCCCCGTCGAGCGGCTCGACTGGACGAAGCGAACGGACAGCGAGGCGCAGGTCCTGCTGGAGCAGTTCCTCGAGGCGGACCGCGAGACCGGTTTCAGCCCAGACCGGCCGCCGCTGCTACGGCTCACGTTCATCCAGCTCGCGCCACAGGCGTGCCACCTCGTGTGGAGCAGCCACCACGGCATGCTCGACGGTTGGAGCATGTCCCTGCTGCTGGAAGAGGTGTTCACAGTCTACGGGAGCCTCTCGCGCGGCGTCCCCGTGGAGCTTCCTCCGCGGCCCCCCTTCCGGGAGCTCGTCGCCTGGGTGCAGCGCCAGCAGCCCTGGCGCGCGGAGGAATACTGGCGGCGCGAGTTGGCGGGTTTGAACGGAACACCGGCGGCCTCTCACGCCCCAGCCGGCGGACAGCGCCCGCTGGAGCATGCGCGGTATGCGGAACGAACGCTCGAGATGGCGCCGGCCACCACGAAGGCGCTCCAGGAACTGGCGAGGACCCACCGGCTCACGCTGAACACCCTGGTCCAAGGCGCGTGGGCACTGGTCCTGGCCAATGGTCCCCGCGCCGAGGAGGTCGTCTTCGGAGTGACCGCGGCCGTGCGCCCCGTGGACCTCCCGGGTGTGGAGGACATGGTCGGCCACTTGATCAACACGCTTCCCACGCGGGTCCGGCTGGTACCGGACGCCCCCGTCATCGAGTGGCTGGCCCAGTTGCAAGCCCAACAGGCCGAGCAACGCCAGTTCGGCCACGTTCCACTTTCGACGCTGAGGCGTTGGAGCGGACTGCCGGACGACAGCCCCTTGTTCGACAGCGTCGTCCGCTTCGAGAACTACCCCATCCGCTTCGTCCTCGAGCGCGCGGCGCCGGGGTTCGCGGTGGAGGCCATGCGAATCATCGATCGCTGGCCCTACCCGTTGTCACTCGTGGCAGTCCCGGGCCCTCCGCTGAGGCTCGAGCTCGGCTGGCAGCGCGATCGGATTGAAGAGGACACAGCCACCCGTGCGCTGGCGCAGATGCAGTACGTGCTCGAGCGTCTCCTCGGGAACCCCGGACAGAGACTGTGTGCGCTGATGGAGGGACTCCAGGAGTGGGTGCTCCCAGCGCGGGTTGAATCAGGTAGCGGCGTCTGAGAGAATTCCGCAAAATCCGCAATTCACAGGTAGCGGTAGAGGGGAGCGCTCCCGGCCCACCCCGGAAGCAGCCCCAGCTCACCGTGGCGAGGCGGATCCGGCGGCAGCGGGCCAAAGCACAGGGGAGCGGTCATGGCGGAGTCGACACGTCGCGATTGCATCGTCATCGGGTACAACGAGACCCCGTTCGACGAGTACGAAGCCGGAATCCGGCGCTATGGCGAGGACTCCGAAGCCTATCGGGATCTGAAGTTCAGCTTCATCGAGCTCGAGGGCAAGCGGCTCAACTACGTGGACCTGCTGAACCACGTGTACCGCCGCGCCCTCCCCTCGGGGACGCCGCACGCGGCGTTCCGCTCTGGAGGCATCCCCAGCCTCGCGGCCGTCTATCTCTGCAGCTTCCTGCGCCGCCACGGCCACGACGTGACGTACCTCAACCTGTTTCAGCACGAGAAGGAGCGCCTGGCCGAGCTGCTCGCGCAAAACCCTCGCGCGGTGGCCATCACCACCACCTTCTACGTCCTCAATGATCCTGTCATCGAGATGGTGCAGTTCATCCGCCAGCACAACCCCGACGTCCGGATCATCGTCGGCGGTCCGCTGGTTGCCAACCATCACCGGCGCTACGAGGGAAATGAGCTCGCGGTGGTGCTCGACGACCTCGGCGCGGACATCTACGTCGTCGAGAGCCAAGGCGAACTCACGCTCTCGCGGGTGCTCGACCGGCTGAAGGCGGGCCAGGAGCTGGGCGACGTCCCCAACCTCATCTACCCCGCCGAGGGCGGGCCCGTCCGCGCCGGGCGCTACCGCATCAACCCACCGCAGGCGGAAAGCAACTCCCTCGACGAGAACTTCATCGACTGGCGCGGCATGGCGGAGCGCCCCCTGGGCCCCACGCTCCAGACCCGCACCGCCCGGAGCTGTGCATACAGTTGCTCGTTCTGTGCCTATCCCATGCGTGCCGGCAGCCTGACCCTGGCGGGCATGGATGCGGTGGCACGCGAACTGGACGCGATGGCTGAGCTGGGCACCCAGAACGTCGTCTTCATTGACGATACGTTCAACGTGCCGCTGAAGCGCTTCAAGGAACTGTGCCGGTTGCTGATCGAGCGCCGCTACGGCTTCAACTGGTTCTCCTATTTCCGGTGCAGCAACTCGGACGACGAGGCCGTGGACCTGGCGGCGCAGAGCGGGTGCCGCGGCGTCTTCCTTGGGATTGAATCCGGCTCGCCGCGGATCCTGGCCAACATGAACAAGGCCGCGACGGTTGAAAAGTACGTGAGCGGCATGAAGCGGCTGCATGCCCACGGCATCCTCACCTTCGCGTCATTCATCCTGGGCTTCCCCGGCGAGACGGAAGAGACGGTCGAAGAGACCCTCGCGTTCATCCAGGAGACCCGGCCGGACTACTACCGCACACAGCTCTGGTATTGCGAACCCGGTACCGCCGTGGATGCGAAGCGGCAGCAGTATGGGATTACCGGCCAGGGGTTCATCTGGCGGCACGACACCATGGAGAGCCTGGAGGCGATGGACCACATCGACCGGATGTTCCTCACGGTGAAGGACTCCGTCTGGCTGCCGCAGTGGTCGTTCGACTTCTGGATCATCCCCTACCTGCTCGGGCGGGGGCTCCAGACAGAGCAGTTCAAGGCGCTGATGCGGCTTGCCCACCAGCTCCTTGCGCTGGAGATCGCCTCCGTCTCTTCAGAGGCGAAGCGCGTCCAGCAGCGTGAATACGTGGGGCAGATGGAAGCGCTGGTGCGCCAATGGAGCGGCGCATCCTCCCAAGCGGTGCTGGCCGGAAGATGATGGGAGTTCGCAATTGAGCATCGAAGCGTATCGGCTCTCTCCTCAGCAGCTTCGTCTGTGGCGGTTGCACGGCAAGCACCAGACGCTCCGGGTCCAGGCATTGATGCGGCTCGAGGGCTCCCCCCACCCCGGTTCCCTCGAGCACGCGGTGGCGCGGCTCGTCGCGCGGCATGAGCCGCTCCGGACCCGCTTCCCGAGCCTGCCGGGCCTGGACGCCCCCGTGCAGGAGGTGATGACGAGCGGCGAGGTGGCGTGGGACCGGGTGGATTTCCGCACCCTCCCCGCCGCCACGCGCGAGGAACGTGCCCTCGCGCACTTCCAACAGGTGGGACAGCGCCCTTTCGAGCTCGGCACCGGCCCCGTCCTCCGCGTGAGCCTGATGACGTTGGACACCGGGCAGCACCTGCTGGGGCTGGTGGCGCCAGCGCTGTGCGCCGACGCCGCCACCCTGCGGCGCGTCTGCGCGGAGCTGCAGCGAGACATCGCAGGGCAAGCCCAGGAATCGGATCAGGATGGAGAGCCTGCCTCTCACCTCTCTTTCTCCGAATGGCAGAACGAGCTGCGCGAGGAGCTGACGGAGCGAGACCACCCCGCGGCCACCTTCTGGGAGAAGCACGGGACCACCGCAGGCGCGGCGGTGACACTCCCCTTTGAGGGGCCCGCAAACGCGGCACAGGCATTCGACCCGGCGTCGCTCGAGTTGACGCTGAACGTAGAGCGGCTGTCGCGGCTCGACGCGGCGGCGCGCGAGCTGGGGTGCTCCCTTCAGGGACTGCTGCTCGCCACCTGGAGCGCGGAGCTCTGGAAGCTGACCGGCCAGACGGACCTCGTGCTGGGCCTTCAGAGCGACGGACGCGAGCACGAGGAACTGGCGGAAGTGGTCGGCCCCCTCTCCCGCTGGGTGCCGCTCCACGTCCGCCTCGACGCGGCCCAACCGCTGGGCGAGCTGGCCCTCCAGCTCCAGCAGGCGCAGCGCGAGGCGCTGGAGTGGCAACGGTACTATGTCTGGCCTGCTGCGGATGGTGAGCGCGTCCCCGGCCGGGACTTCCCCGCCATCGGCTTCCGCTGGGAGGACTTGCCGGAGACGCCGCACGCGGGCGCGGGTGTGCTCCGACTCGAATCGGCGCGCGCCTACGTGGATCAATCCAAGCTGTGCCTCTGCTGCGTACGGACGCGGTCCACGCTCACGCTCGAACTCCAGTACGATCGAAGCCTCTTCCCGCCCGCAGCCGCTGAACAGGTGCTTGGGCAACTCGAGGCGCTCCTGGAGCAGGTAGCCGGCTCGCCGCGGGCGCGGTTGGATGGCTTGGATGCGGTGAGCCCACGCGAGCGGGCACGGTTGCTGGTGGACTTCAACGCCACGGCCCGGGAGCACCCGGCGCGCTGCGTCCACACCTGGATGGAAGAGCAGGCCGCACGCCATCCGGACCGGGTGGCGCTCGTCTACGAGGAGCGCACGCTCACCTACGCGCAGCTCGACGCGTGGGCCAACCGGGTGGCGCACGCGCTCCGCCGCCGGGGCGTGGGGCCGGAGATGCGTGTGGGGCTGTACCTCAACCGCTCGCTCGAAATCATGGTGGGAATCCTGGCCGTCCTGAAGTCTGGCGCGGCCTACGTCCCGCTCGATCCGAGCCAACCCCGGCAACGGCTCGCCGGGTTGCTCGACGACATCCAGGCGAAGGTCCTCCTCACCCAGAGTCGGTTGCGTGAAACCGTCCCCGAGGCCGAGGGGCGCGAGGTGCTGTGCCTCGACGAAGAGGCCGCCTTCGCCGGGGAACCCACCCGTGCCC
>NZ_JABFNS010000175.1 GCF_013116825.1 Myxococcus xanthus | reverse complement strand
GACAGGCACCCTCCGTCCAGCGGGCCGGGGAAGTGAACGGCGCGCTGGCGTCCGGCCCGCTGGACGGAGTGTGCTTCCGGGCCCGAGTTATGGCCCGGAGCGATACCGCGGCGCTCGAGCACCTGGTGGCTGTCCGCCCTAACCTCGCGAAACTACGGGGGCTGTGGCGCCAGGCGTGTGCATCCGCGCGCCAGGTAGGAGCTCCACGGGGGACTGTCACCAGGTCTGGCCTGGCGCGGCCTGGCGCGGCGAAAGTGAACGGCGAAACTGAGCGCGAAAGTGCCCGCGTTCACTTACCGATGGGCACTTTCAATCAGGGTCGGCGGGGGGCGCGACGTCCTTCGGAGGTGCTACGAGGGCGTCGTCCTTGGCGCTCTCCGGGGCGGCGGTGTCGAGGTCCTCGGCGTCGCTCGTCGTCACCTCCGCGTCCACCTCACCGCGCTCGGCGGGCGTCGTCTCCCGCGCGGCGCGCAGGGCTTGGGCGTGCCGGGCCTGGAGGCCCTCCAGTGAGAAGCTGGCGTGCAGCTCCTGGCGGGAGTCGGCACCGCCTTGGACGAATTCCTTCAGGCGCACCATGGTGTTGAAGTCGGTGGGGTTGTCGACGCGCACGCGGCCCTCGGACAAGGCCTCCTCGAAGCCGAGGAGGTAGCCGTCAATCATCTTCAGCGCGTCGTCCTTCGAGACGGCGATGGCGTTGGCGCGCAGCTCAATCAGCTTCTGGTCCGCCTTGGTGGCGATGCGCGTCTTGGCTTCCTCGCGGCGGCGCAGGCAGTTGTGCTCCTTCGCGTAGTTGGCGACGAGGGAGGTTGCGACGCCGAAGCGCTCCGCCAGCTCGCGGTACGAGGCGTAGGACGTCATGGTGGAGCCGTCGGGGAGCGACTTCACGTCGCCGAAGACGAGGGCGCGGTCCAGCTCCTGGCGCGGGAGCGCGGGCTCCTCGGACTTGCGGGGGCGGCCCGTCTTGCGCTTCGGAGGAGGAGGCGTTTCGGCTGGCGCGGGCGCGTCGTCCGGCGCTGGCGTCTCGTCCGGCGGCTGGCCGGCGAGGAGGCGTTTGCGGCGCCCGAGGCAGTCGTGCTGCTGGGCGTACTTGGCGATGGCGCTATGGGCGACGCCGAAGCGCTCGGCCAGCTCGCGCAAGGAGGGGAAGCGCCGCTTCACACGGCCTCGCGTGGTGGGCACCTCCTCGCCTTCCACGAGGAGCCGGTCCACCTCGTCATGAGGCAGCCGGGGGCCTTCGGCCTTGGTGGGGCGCCCCAGCTTCTTGAGGGGCTTCTTCTGGGCCATGCCTTCCCTCAGCAGCCACTGGAGGGCTGCGCTGCGGTGTCCGCGGCCTGGGTGCGCAAGCGCTGCATCAGCCGCGTGCGCTGGCGCTTCAGGCGCTGGTACATCCGCTCGACCTCGGTGGTGTCGCCCTCGACGAGGCGGCTGGCGTAGGCACGCAGCTTCTCGCGGCGGACGACGGTGGCCATGAGGACCTCGACGTCGCTGCGAGGCAGGGTGGCGCGGGCGAGGTGTACCAGCACGGCATCGCGCTTCACGAAGCTGCGCCGGACGCTGGGCCGCCTGGGGCTCTCCACCGGCGTGGCGTGACGCGTGTCGGGCAGCCACTCGGCGAGCTGCGCCTGCGTGTACGTCTCGTGCTGCTCCGCGCGCTCCTTGCGCAGGTGCCGGAACACCTCGCGCGCCGTCTGCTGGCGCAGGCGTGCCGCCGTCCAGTCACCCCAGCGCGAGAGGGGGAAGGCGCGCGCGACGGACAGGAAGGTGGCGATGACGAGCTGGTCGAGGTCCTCCCGAGACACCGCGTTGCCGAGGAGGCGGCGGCGCAGGCGGCGCAACATGGGGGCGTAGGCTGCGGCGAGGGCCGCCGTCCACGCGGGGCTGGAGGAGGCCTGCATTTCGGCCACCAGGGCCCGGGTGAGGGCTTCCCGCTCCGGGTACGTCTCCTCGCGCGCGTCAGCCAACGCGGCCAGCACCGATTCGAGCGTGGCGTGGCGCGCGAAGGCGTGCCGCCGCGTGCGCGCAGCCGCGAAGACGGCCTGGTGCCGAGGCGAGAGCGCCTCAACACGCAGCAGGCCGAGGAGGTGGCCGAAGAAGTCACTCACCGAGGACGGGCCTCCCACCACTCGCGCACCAACTCGAGGAAGTCGTCCAACTGCATCGTGACGAGGGGCGGCTGCCCGTCGTCCTTGCACACGGCCAGCGGCCAGCGGCCCGGCGGGCACGTCTCCACCGCCTGTCGCATGGCCTCGCGGACGTTGGTGCGCTGGTGGGCCTTTGCTTCGACCCAGAAGCACGGCACCTCGACGTCGGACATCTCCTGCCCGGTGCGGTACTGGAGGCCACGGCGGATGAGGGCCTCGGGCATGGCCTCACGGAAGCGGTGGACGAGGGCGCGTTCCCAATCTGCGCCCTTGCGACGAGAGGAGGCGCCGCTCACGGTTGTATCTCCTTCCAGGTTCGGCCGCGCCCGATGTTGGACACGGTGGTAAGGCTGACTCCAAACCGCACGGCAAGGCTCTTCAGCCGCTCCCCCGTGAAGCGGAGCCTCCGGATTTTTCGGACGTCCTCCTCCGTGAGCGGCGAGTGGGAGCGTGCACCTGGACGCCCATCCATCCTTCCGAGAGCAGCAGCGTGCCGGATGTTCTCTGGGGCACTCACCCATCGGAGATTGTCGCTGCGGTTGTCGCTGCGGTTCGCGTTGATGTGGTCACAGATGAGGCCGTGCGGCCGAGGACCCACGAATGCGGCAAGCACAAGGTGATGCACTCCAACCGCCACCTTTCCGAGGACAGGATGGGTCAGCTTCACGGCTCGGTAGCCCTTGCGGTCGCGCCCGGGCACAACGCGTGGGGAGTCAGCGCGGCAGCAAAGCTTTGCGCGAGTCCTCCAACTGCGAACACGGCCCAAGTTCGACACCTCGTACCAGTCGTCGAAGCCCGGGACAGGGCGCCACTCCTCGTCGTGCAGTGGAAGTGAGGGCGTACTCACGAGACGCCTCCCGACTCCTCCAGCAGTCGCTCCATATGCCCGCCACGCGCCATGCGCACCGCGAGGCAGCGGGCCACCTCCAGCGCGCAGCGAGCGTCCGCCATGGCGCGGTGGGGGGAGGGCCGGTGGAGGCCGAAGCGCTTGGCCAGGGCGTTGAGGGAGAGGGACTCCACCTCGCCCGTGGCGAGCAGCGGCCATGCGAGGCTGGCGGTGTCGAGGCGGTGGTAGTCGACGGAGGGCAGCGTCAGCTCGGTGCGGCGGTAGCCCTCGGTGAGGAAGCCCCAGTCGAAGCTGGTGTTGTGGCCAGCCACGAGGGTGCCCGCCAAGAGCGGCGTCACGGTGGCCAAGACTTCGCGCAGGGGCAACGCGTCCCGCCACTCCTCGTCGGAGTAGCCGCACACGGCCAGGGCTTCGGGCTGGGCGTCGGCGAGCCGCATGGGCTGCACCCGGGCCTCGTACTCCGCCAGCACCTTGAGGCTGCGGGCGTCGACGCGCAGCACCGCCACCTCCAGCACCTCGTGCCGGGAGGCGTCCAAACCCGTCGTCTCCAAGTCAATGAAGGCGAGCGTGCGCAGGTGCGGCGGAAGGCTGGGGAAGAGCACCGGCGGGAGGGGCGAGACAGGGGTGGTGTCGGAAGCAGGATGAGCGAGCAGCATCTATGCGACCTCCTTGGCCCAGAAGCGGGGCGAGTGGTGTTTGGCGGCGAGGGAATCCAGCTCGGCCTTCAGCAGCGCGACGCGCGCGGTGCCCAGGCGCTTGCCCGCGTCCTTCAGCAGCGCATCGAGGGCCTTCTTCTCGACGCTGGCGAGGCGCTCCACCAGCTCTTCACGGGGGAGGCCGGTGGCCCGGGCCAGCACCGCGACGGTGGGCTCCAGCGGGTAGTCGAGGCTGGTGGTGTTGAACATGCGGTAGCGCGTGCCGGCGAGGACGAGTTCGACCTGCTCGGCGAGGTGGGCCCGGAGGACGCCCTCCAGCTCCGCTTTGCGCGCGCCGAGAATCTTCGCGAGGTGGGCGACTTCCTGGCGCTCGCGGGCGACGGACTCCAAGTCGGCCGTGTCCTCGCAGACGACGTCACGCTGTCCCTCCAGCGCCTGGGCGTAGGCGGGGCAGTTGCGCCGGTGGTCGCAGTACACGCAGTTGGGGTTGAGGCGGGCGGGGAAGGACTCCGCCTTCTCCATCTGCTGGCCCAGCGTCTCGACGTAGGCGAGGGCGGCGTCCAACTGCTCCTCGGTGCGCGTCGTCTCCTGCCGCACGCCGTGGCGCAGCATCCACATGGACAGGCGCACCTTCTTCGCCCAGGGCCACATGCGGCGCGCGGCGAGGGCGTAGAGGCTGAGCTGGAGGCTGGAGTCCAGCTCCTCGCGGGTGAAGAGCTGGTGGTTGGACTTGTAGTCGATGACGGCGATGGTCTCCTCGTCCACCCAGTCGACGCGGTCGATGAAGCCCAGGACGGTGAAGGGCCCCACCGGCAAGCGGAACTCCTTCTCCACGGCGAGGATGTCGCGGGAGTCCACGCGCCCCTGTTGGCGCACGAAGTCCTGGAGGATGCCGAGGCCCTGCTGGAAGAGGTCCAGGCCGGAGAGGCCCGAGGTGGCCCACGCTTCACGGTAGAGCTGGAGGGCACGCTCCTCGGAGAGGGCGCCAGCGTATTCGGTGTCGATGACTTCCTGGAGGAGTCGCTCGAGGACGGCGTGCAGCGCCTTCCCGAAGCTCAGGGGGATGCCGGGCTCGGCGGTGTGCTTGTCGAGGTAGTGGAGCTGGTAGGACAGCGGGCAGGACTCGAAGCGGCTCAGCCGGCTGTATGACAAATGCTCGTTTCGCAGTGCGCTCATGACGTGGGCCTCCGGGCCGGTGCAGTGGCGTGTCGCGAGTCAGTCATCACGCTCTTTTCGAGAGACACATCAAGTCGAAGCGGGGATGCCGGGCGGGCCCGTGTGTCTGTTTCACAGGCGTGGGCCACGCTCATGGCGACACCTCCGCGGATGCCGGCCGCTTTTGGAAGGACATGACGCGTGAGCCCGGGAAGGCAGACAGGACGCGCACCAGGGTGGCGGCATGCTCCGGGGTGAGCTCCTTCCGGGCCTGGCCGGTGTAGGCCGGAACGAGCCACACCTCTCCGTAGGTTTCGGAGCGGAAGCACACCTCGGCGTTGAGGGACTTGAAGCTGGCGATGTCCTCGTCGGTGAGGCCGCGCAGGACCTCCGCATCCAGCTCCTTCACACCGGGAGACGGAACTGGTGGCGCGGGCTTGGAGGCGGGGGCCAGGGCGGGCTTCTTCGAGCCAGCCTCGGTCAGCGGATGTCCGAACAAGTCCACCGCAGCCGGGGCGGACTTCGCCGGAAGCGCGGGGGAAGGGGGCGCGACCTCTTCACGAGGAGCACGGGGCTGCCGATTCACCTTCAGCCACTCGGTGCAGGTGCCCACGCCGGGCAGGGTGCAGCCACCGCCAGTCCGGTAGTGCAGGCAGTGCTTGCCCTCGCCTCGGACATACGCTTCGCACGTCACGCCTGGCGGACGATGCTGTGCGGCGGTGGGCTGGAGGTAGTGCGTAAGGGCCATGCGCGGATGTCGGCGGCGCGTGTTTGCCGATACACCCTAAAAGCACCCATCCCTCCGTTTCGGGACAGGATTTATTTTTGCCCGATTTCTTTTTTGATTTTCCGGGGGCGAATGCCACGCGGCCATAAGGCAGAGCAAAGGCCTCCGGCGCGATTTCGGGGACATGCCTTCTCCGGGTGGCAGAAAGGTGGCAGCCGGTGGCAGGCACTTTTTGAAAGACTGCCACGAAATTCCCCAGTGAAAACAACGGAGTGGCAGTGGTGGCAATGGTGGCAGTGTTTTTTTGGGTAATGCACCCTAGGGAGAGTGAGACTTCGAACCCCCTATTGAATAGTGCCATTCAAATATGCGCGCGCGTCACGTAGGGGTACCTGAAAAAAGACTGCCACCACTGCCACCAAGAGATAAGTTATTGAATTGAAAGAAGAAAAAGGTGGCAGATGGTACTGCCACCCACCTGCCACCTCTGCCACCCTCTAAACTTTGAGTGAAAGTGCTGTGGCTGGCTGTGAAGAGGCATGCAGGCATGGCTGGACGCGGTAGGGCCAATGCCTGTGAATGGCCGCAGGACGGCCGGAAACGGCCTCCACGCGCGTCGAAGCGGGCTGGGAGCTGCCCAGGTTGGGGCGGAGACCTTCCTCGCCACCTGCGCCCTGTCAGGGCTGTCGCTTCCCACTGTGAGGGGCGCAGACCCCGACGGCTGCCAGACGCTCCCGTGAAGCGACGGCGATGATACAGAGAGAGAACGTGTTTCACTTGGCGCGCGTCCGACTGCGTGGACGGTCCGATTCCACCTGCGTGGACTGTGCCCGAGTGGAGACGTGCGGGCATGAAAGTCGCAAGCCGCGCGCGGCCGTGTCTCCGACATCACGGCAATCGACTTGGATGTTCTTGTTGAAAAATTAAAGCACGGCAAGAGCGCCGCTGAATGCCTGACTGTCTGGGTATTGGGAGCTTGGGAGGGGGTTGATACATGAATAACAAGTATCGCCATGAAACGCGGAGGGGGGCTGGTGATATGGGAGGCCTGGATTCGCGTTTTTCGTCACGCCGTCACGCCGTCGTCACGCCCAGGTTGGACGGTGTCGCCCGTATTGCTTGCGGGCATGTCTCAGCGCGGTGCCGTCCTTGGCCTGTAACGGGAGGCTGCGTGGATTGCGGTTTCAGCATGATGTGCGGGTTTGTTGTGATTGCCCCGGTCCTGGCGCCGAGGCACTCGTGCGCCATTCGGATGGCACGAGGCCTGCGCCGAGGGAGCCTCGTCCTGGCGTCCCTGGGCACGCCACTCTCCCGTTGCCGTGCCCCGAGTAGGAAGGGGGCTCGCCCGTTACCGTAGAGAGGCCTCTGGGGGCGCGGGCGCATTTAGCGCCCTGCTCTTCCTTTGACTGACGCGTCGCAGCCACGAGGCTCCCACCGAAGACAGGGACACTTCGAAGGCGCTGGCGCCCTTCCCTCAACGGGGCTCGGCCTTGTTTCCCCTCTCACCCGGCACTTCCCGCGCGCCGAGCGCAGGGCCGGGGCGGCATGTACCTGTGAGTCGTGGTTGGGATGCTCTCCATCGAGAGCTTGGGGTGGCCCTGCAAACGGCCGAGGCGCGGCGCGCCTACCGCATGGTGCGGAGCAACTGGGAGGCGCTCTCCGGCTTCGAGGAGCCGGAGGCCCTTGTTTCATTTCTCACGGCGCGAGAAGGCGACTCTCACGTCAAGGATGGCTTACTCGCGGGCCTCGTCACGTTGGTGCAGATGGGGACCGCAGCCAGCTTCTTCGTGGCGGTGCTCTGGCTGGGCCTGTGGCCCGGGTTGGACAGCGTGTATCGCCGGTGTCTCAGGCGAACGGAGTACCCGCCCGCGGAGGTGGTGTCTTCGGTGGCCGCGTCCTTCATGGCCCTCGTGGCACGCGTCAATTTGTCAGGCGTCCAGCGCGTGGCGGGGACACTCGTGCGCGGGACGGAGCGCGACGTCCTCAAGACCTGGCGAAAGGAGCTGGCGGAGCAGCGTCGCCGCGCACGCCTTGAGTCGCTGACGGACGTGGAGGCCGGGGCGCCCTCGGTGCAGTGGCTCACTCCCTTCATCTCGCGAGCCCGCTCCTTCAACGCGGAGGTGGAGGAGCTGCGCGCGTGGCTCATCCCGCTGACGGGGGAGGACACGGACCTGGTGGTGTCCCTCATCGTTCGCGAAGAGGACGCTGTCGAGGTGGCAGCAAGCCTGGGGGTGTCTCCTGAAACGGCGCGCAAGCGCGTCCGGCGGGCCCTGGTTCGCCTGCGGAAAATGAAGAAAAAAATCCCCGAAAAAGATTTCTTGTCCCGAAACGGCGGGTGGGGGTGCTTTTTAGAGTTTGTGGATTCTGAAACAACCGAGAGGGCGCCGGGAGGGAGCGGCTGAGGGGAGTCACGAATCGCATGTCCCCTACGCGCGCCGCCTGACTTTGGGGGAGTAACGGGGCCACCCGCCCCCCAATCCAATCCTGCTTCAACACACCCTGTTCGCCCCAGCGGACAGCAACGCCCCTGTATTGCCTTCAACCGGGAAGGACTGAATGAGAACAGCCACGCGAAACAACTTCGAGCGCGATGAAACATTCGTGCGCTTCTTCGCTCGCATCGACGGGCACCGCCTGCGGGTGGTGAGCCGGGGCGATGCAGGGCCGGAAGCGGAGGGGCGCGCCGCGTGCCTCTGCTGCGAATGCGAAGGGGCCGGGGCCAACGACTACATCCGCATGCCGGGCCTCTTCCGCCGCTGGGAACTCGAGCACGTCGTCGACAGCACGGCGGACTTCAACGTCGAACCGGCGGGCTGCACCGCGGACGGCACCGAGTTGTTCTCGGTGTACCGGCGCGAGCGCCACGCCTCCACCACGCACTGCCAGAAGGAGGAGTGAAGCACCATGGCCAGCAACATGTGGGAGCAGACGGCCGCGATGGCCAAGCAGCATGAGCAGCAGGGCGGCGCCTGGCTGAAGCTGGCGAATGACGGAGACACCGCCGTCGTCGTCTTCCTCGGGGAGCCGTACCCGCGCGAGGTGGTTTTCCTCGACAACAAGTTCGTCCCCTTCGACGAGGCGCTGAAGGCCCAGGGGCAAAAGCCCTCGCTGCGCGTGGCCCTCAACGTCGCCGTCTACGGGACGCGCGAGGTGAAGGTGATGGAGCAGGCCGTCACCTTCTTCAACACGCTGATGGAGTTGCGCGCGAAGTACGGGCTCGAGCGGTGGGCCTTCGAGGTGAAGCGTCGAGGGGCGGCCAAGGACACGAAGACGACGTACTCCATCCTCCCGGACCGGCAGCTTACTCCAGAGGAGATGGCTGCCTTCCAGTCGTTGCAGCAGCATGACCTGCCGAAGCTGTACGCGGCGGAGGCGGCTGGGGCGGCGAGTGGCGCGTCGCCTGCGGGCGCTCCCAGTGCGAAGGCGAGCGAGCCTGTCGACGTGAAGCTGGCCCAGGCGATGGCCACTGCGTTGAAGGGATTGCCGCGAGAGGCGGTGGACCGCTTCCTCCAGAAGTTCGCTGTGCAGCGCATCCGGGACATCCCGGCGTCGAAGGGGGAGCTGGCGCGCGCCTACGTCGACTCCCTGGTGGCCGAATACTCCGCAGAGAGCGTCGCGGACGTGGACCCCTTCGGGCCGTGAGTACGCCGCGCCGTAGCTGGTTGCCGTAGCCATGCGCGAAGGGGGCCCGTTGCGTGCCCCCGACGCGCCTCACTGAGGACAACAAGAATGGTGGAAGACTTCTCCGAAATGCACGGGGACGGGGGACGTGTTGTCTCTCGCACCCAGGACTCCAGCGTGGGGGACGCGCCGTCCGCGCCTGCGCGCGACGCGAGCACGGCCACTGGCATGCGGACGCTTCGCGTGCGGGTGGATGCTGGGCTGCGGCTCGCGGCGGGCGACGTGCCGCCCAAGATGCTCGAGGGCCTCTGCCGGGCGCTCTCCCTCCCCAACCCTGCCTTCTTGAAGCTGGTGCGGCTGCGCAAGCGCCCGGGGGCGGAGCCTCAGACGCTGTACTTCTTCCGCCAGCAGGAGCGGGAGCTGGTGCTGCCGCGCGGGGCCATTCACCTGCTGCGCCGGGCAGCGGACGAGGCGGGCCTGACGCTGTCCTTCGAGGACGCGCGGGTGCTGCCGCCCAAGCGCCTGGCAAAACTGCCGGCGGTGCCCCTGCGCGACTACCAGGCGGCGGCCGTGGAGCGCCTGGCGAAGGCCACCCAGGGGACAGCGGTGCTCCCATGCGGGGCAGGGAAGTCGGTACTCGCCGTCGGGGCGATTGCCCGCCTGCGCACGCCGACGCTCATCCTCGTCCACACCTTGGACCTGGCCGAGCAGTGGCGTGAGCACGTGCGCGAGCGCCTGGGCCTGGAGGCGGGCCTCGTGGGCGCGGGCGAGGAAGAGGTGCGGCCCGTCACCGTGGCCGTCGTCCAGTCCCTGGCCCGGTGGGAGGAGGCGAAGCTCGACGCCTTCCTCCATGGCTTCGGCCTGCTCGTCCTCGACGAGGCCCACCACATCGCTGCCAGCGCCTTCCACAGAATCGTGGACCGTTGCCCAGCACGCTACCGGCTGGGCCTGACGGCGACGCCCGAGCGGGAGGACGGGCTGACGCCGCTCTTGCGCCTGTACCTGGGCGCGCCCCTTGCTGTCGTGAAGCACGAGGACCTCGTCGCGCGCGGCGTGCTGGTGGTGCCCGAGGTGCGCGCCGTGGAGACGGCCTTCGACTTCCCGTACTTCGGCGCCTCGGACTACGCGCCCATGCTGGAGGCACTGGCGGAGGACAAGGCGCGCAATGACCTCGTCCTCGGTGCCGTGGCCCGCGAAGCATGGGCAGGTCACCTGTGCCTCGTCCTCACGGGCCGGGTGGACCACTGCGAGCTGCTGGCGCATCGGCTCTCGGCCGCCGGCCTGTCGGCTGCCGCGTTGACGAGCGAGGTGCCGCGCGAAGCGCGCAAGGCCCTCCTGGACCAGGCCCGCGCCGGGCGCGTCCGTGTGCTGGTGGCCACCAGCCTGGCGGATGAGGGGCTCGACTTGCCGCGCCTCTCGCGCGTCTTCCTGGCGTACCCCGGCCGCGCGCGCGGGCGCACCGTCCAGCGCCTCGGACGCCTCATGCGCCCCCATCCGGAGAAGAAGAGCGCCGTCCTCATCGACTTCGTCGACGGGAAGGTGCCGTTGCTCCGGCGCCACCACACGGAGCGCCGCCAGCAGTACGCCACGGTGCTGGGAGTGGCCGCAGCGGCCAACGCACGTTGAACCGATGCAGGGAGTGAGCACCTTCGATGACGACACCTTCTGACACCACTCCAAGCACTCCCAACCCCGACGCCATCCGCGCCACGTGGCAGTGGCTCGCGCACGCACCACACGGCGTCAGCGAAGTCCGTGTCATCCGCCCGGGCGGCGGTGGCATCGTCGGCCTGGGCTTCTTCGACGACGAGGAGGCCTTCGTCGCCACCTGCGTGGCCGCCAATGCCGGCGGCAACGTGTACGTGGGCATCCAGCCGCGTCCTGGGCGCTTTCTGGAGCTGGCCCCCAACGTCCTCCGCCCGTTGAGGACGGGGGCAGGCAGCAAGGACATCGAGGTGGTGACGGCCACGGTGGTGGACCTGGACCCCGTGCGCCCCAAGGACACGGCCAGCACCGAGGACGAGCTCTCACTGACGCTCCAGGTGGCGGAAGCCGCGGCAGCCTGGTGCGAAGGACAGGGCCTCGTCCGGCCGCGGCTGATGATGAGCGGAAACGGGGCGCAGCTATGGTTCGCCCTGCCGCCGCAGTCCCTGGAGGGCGAAAGTCACGAGCGCGTGCAGGCGGGGCTGAAGGCCTTCGAGGCCGAGTTCCGTGCCCGCTTCGCCTCCGAGCGCGTGCGCGTGGACTCCATCCACGACGTGGCCCGCATCATCAAGGTGGTGGGCACCGTCGCCCGGAAGGGGGCGGGGACGGCGGAGCGGCCTCACCGAGCAGCTCGGGCGCTCGCCGGCTTCGAGCGAGTCGAGGATCCGCAGCTCCTGGAGCGTCTGCTGAACGTGCCGATGCAACCGCCGGTGGAGAACCTGGCGCGCCCGGCCCAGGTGGCGCTGCCGCTGGCGGCCTCCACCTCGGCGCCGCAGGGGACGGTTAAGGCCCGACGGATGGCGACGGGGGAATACGACTGGGCGCAGCCGGTGGAGATGTGCGGCCCGGTGCAGCGCTTGTGGAATGAGGGCGCGGAGGACCGGAGCGTCGCCATCTTCAACATGGTGCGCTTCTTCGCGCACAAGGGACTGGGCCTCGACGAAATCACCGAGCTCGTCTTGGAGTACGACCGTCGTGGCCTCGGGAAGCTGAAGGGCCGGGACGGCGTCGGCTACATCCGCAAGGCCTACGAGAAGGTGATGGCCACCGCCCGCGAGGATGGGGCCGTGGCGCCGCCCTGCCACTCCCTCCAGGGCATGGGCTACTGCCGCGTGAACCGCGAGCCGGACGTGCGCTGCGAGCTGTACGACGTCGTCTTCGACATCGAGGCGGCTGTGGAGCGCCTGGCCACGGTGCCGGCCCAGGACGTGGAGTACCGCCTCAAGCCCATTCTGGAGGCCATCGCCCACCGTCCGCCGTCCGCGCAGGAGAAGTACCTGGGCCTGCTGGAGGTGCGCACGGGCCTGGCCGCGCAGAAGCTGCGGCTGTCCATGGCCCGCGCCGTGCGCACTTCCCCGGCGGGAGAGGGCGCGGAGGGCGCGGACTCCAAGAGCGGAGGAAAGAGCAGCAGCGGCGACGACACCATCGACGGCGAAGTGTTCGAGGACGCGTACTGCTACTACACGGTAACGCAGCGCGGAGACGCGAAGGCGATTTCGTCCTTCACCTTCACGCCCAAGGCCGTCGTCGAAACCGAGGAGGGGGAGGTGTTCCTCGGAGACGTCCGCACGGACAAGGGCACCAGCGTGGAAGGGGCGCGGCTGCCGAGGCGTGCCTTCAACTCGCGCAAGGAGCTGCTGCACCACCTGCCCTCCATCCACACGCAGTGGACGGGCAGCGACAACAACGTGCAGGGCCTGCTGCGCGTGGTGGCGCGGCGTGCGGTGCCGCGGCTGCCGGGCACCAGCGTCCTGGGGGACTTCAAACAAGGGGCGCACCACGTGTGGGTGGCACCCGGATGCACAATTGGGAAGGAGGGCTTTCTCTCCCCGTCGCCCGTGGCGTACCTGCCCAATGGGGCGTCACTCGAGTCGCGTGTCCGCTACGAGGCCACGGACGACGACAGCTTCCACGACGTGGCGCGCACGGTTTTCGAGTACCTGCCGCGAATCAACACGCCGCAGGTGGTGCTGCCCATGCTGGGGTGGTTCTTCGCCACGCCGCTGAAGCCGCGCCTCTTGGAGAAGGTGGGCTCCTTCCCCATTCTCTTCTCCTACGGGACGCAAGGCAGCGGCAAGTCCAGCACCTGCACGGAAGTCTTCTGGCCGCTGGCTGGGGTGCCGGCCTCGGACGCCTACAGCGTGACGGAGACGGAATTCGCCCTCGTGAAGCTGCTGTCCTCGACGCGCTCCGTGCCGGTGGTGTTGGACGAGTACAAGCCCCATGACATGCCGCCGCCGCGCCTCCACCTGGTGCACCGCTACATGCGGCGCCTCTACCGCGGAGAGACGGAGGAGCGAGGCCGGCCGGACTTGACGGTGTCCACCTACCGCCTGCAGGCCCCG
This sequence comes from Myxococcus xanthus, assembly GCF_013116825.1. Lineage (GTDB taxonomy): Bacteria > Myxococcota > Myxococcia > Myxococcales > Myxococcaceae > Myxococcus > Myxococcus xanthus_B. Next base: position 2,809 of record NZ_JABFNS010000175.1, on the reverse strand, counting down.
TTGTGTGTCTGCGGAGAGACGCGGCCCACGGAAGCGGCCCTCGTGGAGCGCATTCTCCCCGTCAGCCCGGAGAAGGCGACGGTGCAGCAGCCGGCATACCGGGCGGCCTTCCGTGAGGTGACGTCTGTCCGCCTGGCCCTCTTCGCCCCTCGCTACATTCAATTCTGCCTGGGGCGTGACTTCGACAAGGACTACCGCCTGGCCCGCCGCGTCGCGGACGACTTCGTGAAGGGGCGACAAGTGCCTCCGCGCGTCGTCGACAACGTGACGGCCATGCTGCTGGGCATTCACCTCTTCGAGCAGTTCGCCGAGGAGTGCGGCTACCCGTTGCCCGCCGACTTGGGCGCCCGTGAGGCCGTGGACGCCGTGCTGAAGGACGTCCTCGAGGAAGAGGAGGGCGTGCGAAACGCCCTCGACGTCTTCGTCCAGAAGCTGTCCACCATGGCGATTCAGGGCGAGCTGAAGCACCGCGTGCATTACGCCTTCGTCGAGGGACGGCTGTGCCTCCACCTGGAGTCCGCCTACGACGCCTTCCGGATGTACTGCAAGCGCAGCGACTACCGGGGAGAGATGGTGGACACGAAGGCGCTGCGACGCCTCATTCACGAAAACCACCGCGCGGGAGGGTACGTCGTTTCCCCCAGCGAGCGCGTCTGCTTCGCCGGCAGGTCCCTGCGCAGGTGTGCCCTGGTGATTGACGTCGCGAAAGTGCCCTTCATCTCCGCGGAGGACTTCCCACACGTCGAGGAGGCAAGCCGTGGGTGGCGTGGCCAGGGCTATGGCTTCGCGGAGGAAGGGCGTCCTGAGTGAGTGGTGTCAAGCAGGCGGTTGGGTGGAGACCCATTCTTGAGGTGGAGTCATGACAAGGCTGTCGCGTAGCAAGCTGTGGGCGGAGTTTCTTCAACGTCTCGCGTCGGAGATGGAGCCGCTGACCCCCGTGATTCACCAGGGCCGGCGGTTGGTATGGCGGCAAGGGGAGTGGCTGAACCGGGTGGACCTCTCGCGCCACTCCTGGCCGGACAGGCATTTCCCCGAGGCGCCGCCGGTGACGCGGATTTCGATGAACCGACTCAATTTTGAGCCCCCCGAAGCCATGCTGCGTCGGTTTGGCCTCAGCAGGGTGACGCACCCCTTGGGGGAGCCGCGCCTGCGCCTGGAGTGGACTGTCTACGGGGAGGAGTTGCTCGCCTTCGCGAGCTGGCTGCCGCTGCTGATTCGTGGCCGGCTAAACCCGTGGGAGCCGATTCCACTGCCCCCGCACCCGAGCCACGTCTTCAATGGAGGGCTGCGGAGGACGAGCTATGCATGGACGACCACTGCGTGGGAGGTCTACGCGCGTTGGCGGAGGACGGACGTGAGCCTCCCATTCATGGCGATTCCCGCCGACCGGGTGAAGCCGGCACGGGCACTGACGAGAATCCTCCGTCTCCCCTCCTGAATTGCTTCCCCCTGCGGCTCCTGCGGGCCCCGGCAGGGAGGTGCTGCGATGCGCGGTGTTTCTCGTTTGGCGAGTGGCGTCGTCATGGCGGGAGTGCTGCGGGTGCCATGTGTCCCCTCGATTTCGCTCTCGGGCCTTTGTCATGACGATGGATACGCGGATGTCGAATCAACATGAGGTTGAGGTTTCAGCCGGGGGGCGCTCCAGCACTCCGAAGCAGCGCCAGGACGACGCGGTGGACGTCCTCGCCGATGCCCTCTGGGAGCTGTGGCTGCGTCGCCATGCGCAGCCGCAACGACAGGCGCCCGCGTGGGGCGCGGAGGAGAGCGCGCATGGCTGAGCTGCGGACTCTCGACTTGTCTTCTTTTGGGGACAGAGCGTCCATGGCCCTCGCCCGAGGGCGTGCTGCCCCGGGCGAAGGAGACACCACCATGGCGATGAGAGGGACTGTTCGGGCCGCGCGCCAGCAGTTGGCGGACGTGCCACAGCAACTGGCCGCGCTGACCAGCATGTCAGTGCCGGATTTGGCGGAGAAGTACCTGGAGGTGTACGGCGAGCCCACGCGCAGCCGGAACCGGGACTACCTGAAGAAGCGCCTGGCCTTCCGGATTCAGGAGCTGGCCGAAGGGGGCCTCTCCACGCGCGCCGTGACACGCATTGCTGAGCTGGGCGACAAGCTGCCCGAGCGCTGGAGGATGCGGCAGGTGGCGGAGACGAAGCCCTCCGCGCCGCCGCCTCCATCCGCTTCGGACGTGCGCGCCGCCGCTGCGGACGCATGCGCACCCGCTGCGGACGGGCGCGACGCGCGCCTGCCGCCGCCGGGCACGGTGCTGACTCGCGTCTTCAAAGGCACGCAGCACCGGGTGACGGTGCGCGAGGACGGCATTGAATACGAGGGCCAGCTTCACCGCAGCCTCTCCAGCGTGGCCAAGCTGATTACGGGCACGGCCTGGAATGGCTTCACCTTCTTCGGCCGTGCACTCCAGGACGTCAGCTCGAAGGCGGTGACGTCATGAGTGGCCCCGCCTTCTTCCAAACGTACATGGGCCAGCGCTTCTACGAGACGACGATGCCGCAGCTCGTCCGCCAACTGGGGCGTCTCAACGACAACCTGGAACGGCTGGTGTCCGTCGCAGAGCAGCTCGCCAATCAGAAGGGTGCATCGAGCGCCGAGCCGGTGCACCCGACAACTACAGAGGACTCGGAGGGGCCATGAGGAAGAGCAAAGCACCGCTCACCGAGGAGAAGCGCTGCGCCGTCTACACGCGCAAGTCCACGGCGGCGGGCCTGGAGATGGAGTTCAACTCGCTGGATGCCCAGCGCGAGTCCTGTGTCTCCTACGTGCAGCGCCAGCCCGGCTGGGTGTTGTTG
>NZ_JABFNS010000174.1 GCF_013116825.1 Myxococcus xanthus | reverse complement strand
GCTCGGCGAAGAGGCGTGGCCGGAAGGGGAGGGGGGAGCCCACCTGTCGACCGCTGTTTCAGGGCGTGGGAAGCGACGCAATCCGTTCGCCGATGGGCGGATGGCTCATGCCCTTGAGGACGACCCAGCGGGGGGGCTCGGGGTCCATCTTGTTGACGCGCGCGGCCTTCACCAGCATGCGCCGGAAGGCGTCCACGTCACCTGTGAGCCGCAGGGCGTAGCGGTCCGCTTCGCGCTCACGCTCCCGGGAGAATGCGCCCGAGATGGGCTTGGCCGTCAGCACGAGGAGGAAGAAGAGCAGGGAGATGAGGGGCAGGTTGCGGATGTCCGCGAAGCGGGTGGCGCCGAACCAGCCCCGCGACGCGGACAGGCGCAAGAGGCGGTCGAGCGCGAAGAGCAGGGCCACCAGCATCAGCGATGAGGCGATGCGGGCGGGCCACTTCGACTCGTTCACATGGCCCGCTTCGTGCGCCACCGCGGCCAGCACTTCGTCCTCCGAGAGTTCCTTGAGGATGATGTCGTTGAGGACGATGGTGCGCGTGGGGCCCTGCCCGGCGAAGTAGGCTTGCAGCCGGCGCGAGGCGACGGAGGTCTCCTCCACGAGGACGTCGGCGAAGGTGATGTCCGCCTGCGCCATCAGGTCCACGATGCGCGCTCGCAGAGGCCCCTCGGGCAGCGGTTTCTGGTTGTAGAAGAGCCTGCTGCGATACGGGTCCAGCGCCCCGGAGACGAGGAGCAGCAGCGCCACGGGTACGCCCAGCACCAGCCACCATTGGCGCAGCTTGCGCGCCAGTCCGAACATGCCGATGACGAGCGCGGAGAGGGCGAAGGCCGCCACCAACTGGGCCTTGACCATGTCATAGGCGAAGGTGGCGGGCGTCTGCGTGGACATGCCGTGCCGGTGCTCCAGCGTGTAGCTGAACCAGACGTCCACCGGCAGGTAGACGAGCGACACGATCAGGTCCGTGAAGAGGGCGAAGAGCACCGCCGCGCCCCAGCCGGGCTCACCCCACAGTCGGTCCATGGCGCGGAAGAAGGCGCGGCTGACTGGCGCCGTCCGGAGGAAGCCGAGCCGACGCTCCAGGCCCGTGGCGGCTGCCACGGCCAGGCGGTGGAGCGGTTGGACGAGTACGCCCAACATGAGCAGCATCAGGGCCAGGTTGGCGAAGGGGCCCACCGCGGCCCGGATGTAGTAGGGCCGGTGGAAGGCGTGAATCTCCGCCAGTTGCTCGGGCGTGAAGAGAGGCTCCATGGAAGCCCCCAGGCTACGCCGCGCGCGCCGGCCTGCCCAGCCAGGGGCGTTGCTGCTGCGCTCAGGTGTGGGGCTCGCCCCCGGAGGAGGGCGCCGCCGACGCGGGCTCGCCCTCCGCGTCCGCCAGCAGCAGGGCCTTCACCTTGGCCAGGCTCTCACGCGTGCGGTCCACGAAGGTGCTCTGCGAGCCGATGCGCTCGGCCGTCTCCAACGTGCGCTCGTAGATGTTGATGGACTTGGTGAGCAGCACCCGAATCTTCTTCCGCAGCTCCTGCCGGTAGATTTCGGCCTCGCCGGCATCCAGCTCAGCGGGGGCGGGCGAGTTCACCATGTGCTCGTAGAGGTTCTCGTAAAGTGAACCAATCTGCGTCCCCGCGGCGGTGGCCCAGTAGCCGTTGCCCACGCGGATGGAGCGCAGGTAATGGCCCTGCGCGGACAGGAGCAGCTCGGCTTTGTAGTTGAGGTCCTGGGCGAGCTTGTCCGCGCCCTTCGCCGGGTCCAGCTTCACACCCTCGTAGTGGAGCCGGTACAGCTCGCCGATGAAGAAGTGGGCCTGGGCGGGGAAGTAGTCGTCCACCTCGCCCTTGTCCTCCAGGGCGTCATAGGTGGAGAGCGCCTTGCGCAGGGTGACTTCGGCGGTTTCCGGCGAGCCGCTCTCCAACTGACAGATGCCCTGCTGCACCTGCGCTTCGAGGCGGCGATTGAGGGGGAGGTCCTCGCGCGCGGCGATGATGCCCAGCAGCTTCGAGGCCTGTTCGTAGCGCTCCAGGTGGTAGTCCACCTCCGCCACGCGGAAGGCCGCGTCCAACGCGTCCCCCTGGCCCCTGGCCGGGTCCGACAGCTCGGAGAATCGGTGGCCGGCTTCCTCCCACTCCTTGAGGCGCTGGTGGGCAAGGCCCGCGTTGTAGAGCGCCGCGCGGCGGTGGCGGCTGTTGGGGAAGAAGTCCACGAGCCGGCCGAAGTAGCGCGCCGCCTGTTGGAAATCGTTCGCGGCGAAGGCCGACGTGCCGCCCGCGAAGAGCTCCTCGTCGTTGAGCTTGTCCAGCTCCAGGTCCGCTGTCACCGTCACCGCGTCGAAGTGGAGCTCCTGCTTGGGCGCATTCGCCTGCGGCGCCTCCCGCGCGGCGGAGCCCGTCGTCCGGCACCCGGATACGACGACGCCCAGCGCGGCCATCCACCACCACCGGCTGACTGGCTTCTGCTTCAGCGCTCTCCCGTTCACCACATCATCCTCCTGGACCGGCTCCCCCTCCCGGACAGCACCGGCCACCGCGGGGTTCCCACCACCGTCATCGGGCCCGCCAGTTTAATGCGCCCGACCCGTGCGCGCTTCCCCGGCCGGCTGCTTCACGCGGACGGCTGGACTGAAGAAATGCGGCGGTTTCGCACAAGCATCGTGTGAAACAGGGAAACGCGGCGGTGGGCCCGAGGCGTGTGGGCCCCAGGCCCTGGTCAGCCGAGTGTCTCGTCGCCCAAGAGGTAGCGCCCGGTACGCCACAGGGCGGCGATATCGTGCACATCCAGCGCGAAGCGGGGCACCTGGACGATGGGGACACCCGGACAGGCGGCCTGGAGCTGGTTGATGCCGGTGCGGTCCTGCTCGGCCATGATTTGTTGCTCGCGCAGCGTCTCTTCCACCTTGGCGCGGCGGCTGGGCGTCAGCGTGGCCGCGTCCGCCCACATCGCCTCCGTGGGCATGGGGTGCACGCGGTTGACCACCAGCGACACCACCTCCATGCGGTGCTGCTTGAGCATCTTGTGGAAGTGGATGGCTTCGTCCATGCGCTCGGGGTGGGGGCTCGTCACCAGCACGAAGCCGGTGTTCGGGTCCTCCAGCAACTGGCGCACGCCCCGGGCGCGCTCGCGAAAGCCCTCGTTGAGCGAGGAGATGGCGAGCATGAAGTTGGAGAGCTCCTGGAGCATCTCCGTGCCGGTGAACTTGGCCAGGCCCCGCATGACATAGCCGCCGCGGTTGAACAGGGACATCCCCAGCTTGCCGGCCTTGAGCGCCGGGGTGAGGAGCCACTTCGCCGCGTCGTTGTCCAGGAAGTCCAGCACGCGGTTGGGCGCGTCGAGGAAGTCCAGCGCGTGCGCGGTGGGCGGCGTGTCCAGGACGATGAGCTCGTAGTTGCTGCTGCGGCGCAGCTCCCACAGCTTCTCCATGGAGATGTACTCCTGGCTGCCTGCCAGGGCCGTGGAGAGCGACTGGTAGAAGCGGTTGGACAGGATGCGCTCGCGCTGCTCGGGCGGAGCGACGCGGGTGATGAGCTCGTCCCACGTCTGCTTCATGTCCAGCATCATCGCGTACAGCGACGCGCGGGGCTGGACGCCCAGGGGCTCCAGCGCGGTGGCGGGGACGCGCGTCTCCGCGTTGCCCAGCGCCGTGAGGCCCAGCGAGTTGGCCAGCCGCCGCGCCGGGTCGATGGTGCACACCAGGCTGGAGCGCCCATCCACCGACGCGCGCAGGGCCAATGCGGCCGCCGCCGTCGTCTTGCCCACGCCGCCGGAGCCCACGCAGATGAGGACGCGCTTGCCCGCCAGCGCGGGCGACAGGGCCGTCGTGCTCACGCCGCCCCCGTCACGAGAGGTTCGAGGTGCTCCATGACCTGTTCAATCGCCTTGCGCCCGAACTCGGGCGTGAAGAGCCGGGGGACGGGGTAGACGGGCGCGTGCAGGTTGCGCTCCAGCTTCGTCCCGGCGAGCACCGCCTGTGCCGCGCGGTCGTGGTGCGCCTGGGCCACGGCGAGCAGCTCCGGATGGCCCCCCAGCGCCTCCAGGTCCGCTTCGGTGAAGCGCTCCGGAAAGGCCTGGTTGAGCACCGCCGCGTGCGTGCGCAGGCTCACCTTGTCCCGCAGCGCCGCGTGGAGCTCCAGCGCCTCGTTCACCGGCATCTCCTCGGGGAGCGCCACCAGCACGGCGGCCGTCACCGCCGGGTCCACGAGGAGGTCGCGCATCTTCTGGGCCTCGCGGGCCATGGGCCCCGGCGGAACCGTTTGAATCAGCACCTGCGGCACGCTGAGGAAGGAGATGGCGTGGCCCGTGGCCGGCGCGTCCATGATGACGGTGTCGAACCGCCAGCGCCCGTCCGGGAGCTTCTCCTGCAGGTGGAACATGATTTTCCCCAGCAGCACCAGCTCCTGCAGGGACGGGATGAAGCGGAGGAACTGGCGCACCAGCCGGTTCTCGAAGACCGTCTTGTAGAGGGTCTCGAAGCGGAGGACCATGAGGCCGTACTCGCGCATGGCCTCCTGGGGCCGCACGTTGACGGCCCAGAGGTTCTGCTCCAGTTGGGCCACTTCGGGCCCGGCCTCGGGGCGCTCCAGGAAGCGGCTGACGCGCTCCTGGGTGTTCACTTCGCACACCAGGGTGCGTTTGCCCGCGCGCGCCGAGCGCAGGGCCAGGGCCGCTGCGACGGTGCTTTTGCCGACTCCGCCCTTGCCGGAGACGATCCACAGGCGCTTGTCGAGTAGTCCGGCCATAGGTTGAGAGCGGCGAACCGTAGGAATCGTGTTCACGGGAGTCAACGCGTTTGGCCTCGGCTTGTTGCGCTGCTTGACACGTCGCGTTGCCCCCTCGCAGAGTGCGGCGTTTTCTTCAAGACTTCCAGATGGCCCGGTAGGGCTTTGCTCGCGAGGACGCGCGTTTTCATGCTCAAGAACAACCCGGTGATGAAGAAGCTCGTGGAAACGGGCGAGGAGCGCATCGGCAAGCTGGCGCAGCAGCTGCTCTCGAACGAGAAGTTCGTGGCGGCGGTGCAGACGCTGGTGTCGCGCTCCCTGGCGGCGAAGGGCACCCTGGACAGCGCGCTGCGCACGGCCCTGTCCGCCGCGAACCTGCCGTCCACCGCGGACCTGGAGCAGCTTCGTTCGAAGGTGGACGACTTGGAGCGTCTGCTCTCGTCCGTCGAGGGCAAGGTCGACACGCTGCTGGCGGCGAAGTCCCCGAAGAAGTAGTCCGCAGGTCGGAAGCCGCCACCTTCTCGGTGGATGAGGAGTGCCCGGGCATGAGGCGCATCGCGTTCATCAATGAGAAGGGTGGGACCTGCAAGACGACCCTGGCGGTGAACACCGCCGCCTGGCTGGCCAAGGAGCGTGGCCTGCGGGTGCTGCTGGTGGACCTGGACACGCAGGGCCACGCTGGCAAGGCCCTGGGCGTGGACGTGCGCACCTTGCCGCGCAACGTGTTCCACCTGCTGACGGACACGTCGGTGCGCTTCGAGGACGTCGTCCAGCGCTCGGCCCTCGAGGGCCTGGACGTACTGCCCGCCTACAAGGAGATGGCGGACTTTCCCGTCGTGGTGGCCGCGGATGAGCGCCGGGCCCACCGGCTGGCGGACCGCCTGCGCGCGGCGGAAGCGGCGGGCTATGACGCCATCGTCTTCGACGCGCCACCCTCCATGGGGACCACCACGCGCAACATCCTGGTGGCCGCCACCGAGGTGGTGGTGCCGGTGGCGCTGACGTACCTGGCGCTGGATGGCTGCGCGGAGGTGGCGGACACCGTGCGTCAGGTGGGCGAGGCGGAGGGGCGGCCGGACCTCCGCGTCACGAAGGTGGTGCCCACGCTGTACCGGAAGACGGCGCTGGCCACGGCGATTCTGGAGCGCCTGAAGGCCTACTTCCCGGACGCGCTGGCGGCCACGCCGCTGGGCTACGACGTGAAGGTCGACGAGGCCCAGAGCCACGGTCAGACCATCTGGGAGTACGCGCCGCGCAGCCGGGGCGCGCAGATGCTGGCCGCCATCGCCGCGGAGTTGCACGGAGAGCCCGCCCCCAAGCGGAGGCGGGCCTCACAGAAGGCCTGACGCCGGGCGGCTACTCCTGCTTCGGCGGGCCCTTCTGCTGCTCGGCCTGCTCCAGCTTCTTCTCCAGCTCGTCAATGCGCTGGGTGAGCGAGGCCATGTCGCGGCCGAGCGCGGGCAGGTTGCCGGTGAGGTTCTCCACGACGTGCTTCACGCGCTCGTCGATTCGGCGCTGCCACTCCTCGAAGGCGCGCTGGCTGGCCTTGAGCAGGTCGGCCGGGCTGAGCCCCGCGGCGGCAGCGGTGTCCGCGGCGGTGGTGTCCTCGGCGGCGGCGACGGGGGCCTCGGGCTCTCCCTCTGCCCGGGGGGCGTTCTCGTCCCGGCGCAGGAGCTTGTCGAGGCGGGACTCGGCCTCCTCGCGGATGGAGGCGACTCGCGGGGAGACCTCCTTCTGGATGAACCCTGAGATGGACTCGCCGGGGTGGCGGATGATTTCCCGCAGCACCGACAGCGGCATCTGGTTCTTCTTCTTCTCCTCTTCGAAGATGATCTGCGCGAGGGTGACGGAGGTCAGGTCCTCCTTGGTACGATTGTCGACAATCCGTACCTCGGTGCCCTCCTTGATCATCGCTGCGATCTCATCAAGGGTGACGTATCGGCTCTCCACGGTGTCGTAGAGCTTCCGGTTCGTGTACCGCTTGATGATCTTCGGCTCCTTGCTCGGAGCGCCTGCTTGCTCAGCCTCGCTCATGTGTCTCTCCGCCCCTTTTGGGCTCGACATCAAGCCACGTGCCCCGCCTGAGTCTCGCAGGGGCGTTTCTCGTAGCAGAGGGGGTGGGGGCGAGCAAGCAACGTGAACCCGGCTCGCCGTGCCTACCCCGTCGTCCTATACTCGTGCTTCCAGCCGGGCCTGCTGAATGATCGTCAAGTGTGAGCGGTGCCAGACGCGGTTCAAGATCCCCGACGAGAAGGTGACCGAAAAGGGGGTCAAGGTCCGCTGCACCAAATGCCAGAACACGTTCCGGGTCACCCGCGAGGCCGCTGCCGGCGCCCCGGGCGAGCCGCCAGCCCCCTCCTCGGACGGGCAGGTGGACCCTTTCGCTCAATTTGGGGTCGCGCCAGACCCCACCTCGGTGGACGTCACCAAGCCGGGCTACTTCGAGCTGGGCGTCGAGGCGAGCAAGCCGATGCCTGCCCGCCCTGGTCCTCCCGGGCCGAGTTGGAACAGCATGGACGGGGACCTGGGCTCGGAAGACGGTGTCTTCCGGGAGCCCACGCGAATCACGTCGTTGCCGCTGCCTCCCGCCGCGCGTCCGCCCGATGCGCCGGTTGGCCGCGCGCCACCGCCGGGCGCCTTCGTGGTTCCAGGGCCTGAGCGTTCGGGGCGTCCCCCGGCCGCAGCGCCTGCGCCCCCTGGCTCTGCGCGCGCGGCGGGGGCCCGAGGTGCCGGTGGTCCCGCTGGCATGGAGGACCGCTCCAGGCCTCCCGTCCCCGAGGCTGCTGGGCCCTCCGTGTCCCCGGCCAGTGCTCGCCGCGCCGCCGCGCCGCCGGTGGCCGACCCGTTCTCGGAGCTCTTGGGGCCGCCTTCGCCTGCCGAGCCGTCGGCCGCGGCCACGAATGCGCTCCGCCGAAGCGCGGTGACGCCGCCTCCGGGGGGCGCGCCCGCGGGCGCCGTGGCGCTCGGGACGATGCGCCCGGGCGCGGCTCCGTCTCCCGCTGCTCCGCCCGCTGATGGTGGGGACGATCCGTTCGCGTCCATCGACATCGATGATGCGGCGGCGATGCAATCGATGGACGCGGGGGCGCCGCCACCGGCGGAGAACGACCCGTTCGCGTCCATCGACATCGACGATGCGACGGTCCCTTCGGCGGCGCGCGGGCTGCCTCGGCCCGTGGGGAGCGACCCGTTCGCGTCCGTCGGCCTCCACGCCGACTCCTCGGCCGCGATACCGCCTTCCGCGAACCCCCGGGACTTGTTCGACCTCGGCTCGGACGTGGGCGGGCACGGTGAGGATTCCGGCCTGCTGCCCACGGACACGGGCCGCGCCGCGCTGTTCGGGACCTCGGATGCCTCCCTGCTTGGAGATGTCCCCCCCACCGCTGATGACGCAGAGTCCTTTGGCGTCACCCTGGGGCGGGTTGGGGCACCCAGCGGCGTCCAGCGTGAGGTGCTGGACATGGACGGGCTGCCGTCGAAGCCCGTGGTCACCGTGGCCAAGCCCACGGCGCGTCCCGAGGACGTGGGCATCCCGCAGAGCCGCCCGTCGAGCCGGCTTCGCAAGGCCTTGGGCTTCACCTTCAACTTCGTGTTGGCCGCGGCCCTGGTGGCCGTGCTGGGCACGGTCGGCCGGGTGTACCTGAGCGAGGGCCGCCTCGACGTGTCGGCCCTCTCGCTGGACTCCCTGCGCGCGCTCTTCGTGCCCGCGCCGAAGCCGCTCGTGGCCGTGGATGTGACGAACGGGCTGTACGAGACGCGCGAGGGCAGGTCGCTCTTCTACGTCCGCGGGGACGCGGCGAACCACTCGGACACCGCCGCCCGCATCCGCGTGCGCGCCGCGCTGTATGACGGCAGCCAGCGCGTGGCCTCCGCCGATGCGCTCGTGGGCGGGGTCCCCACGCCCGAGGAACTCTACGGCGTGGGCTCCCTCGACGCGGCGGTGGCCCTGCGCCAGCGCGTCGACGAGGCCGCCGTCTCCGTGGCGCCCGGCGCCAAGGCCCCCTTCGTCGTCATCTTCCCCGAGCACCCCGCGGACCCGGGGGGCTATCGGCTGGAGCTGACACTGGAGCCCGAGCGCTCCAAGTCGGCGGAGGCCGCCCCCCGGACGGAGTGAGCCACCATGCCCACGCAGGAGGATGCCCGGACCGTCGCGCGCTTCATCCACGCCTTGAGCGGTGGGCCGGAGGTCCGTCGCAAGGCCGCCGCGCGTGAACTCGCCTGGAGAGATCCGCTCGACTCCAACGAACTGGTGGGCCACCTCATCGCCCTCTCGCGCGCGGGGTGGGGGCCCGCCTCCTGCGCGTTGTCGGACTTCATGGCCGCGCTGGAGCAGGAGGCCGAGCACATCCCCCATGTGGCGTCGCTGCGGCGGCTCGCGCACGTCCAGTCGCTCGACACCGTGGCGGACCTGTTCGCCCAAGGCCCCGCGAAGCTGGAGATGGACCCGGACGCCGCCGCCCGCGCGGACGCCAACGCCTTCTCCCAGTCGCTCGGGCACCTGAAGCAGCAGGCCCGCCTCACGAGGGACCCGGACACCCTGTCCCGCCTGGCCACCGTCAGCAACCCCACCGTCCTGCGCAACGTGCTCATCAACCCCCGGCTCACCGAGGAGTTGGTGGTCCGCATCGCCGCGCGCCGCCCGGCCCGGCCCGAGCCGCTCATCGAAATCTGGAAGTCACCGCGCTGGTCCGTGCGCCACGCCATCCGGCGCGCGCTCGTCTTCAACCCCTACCTGCCGCCGGAGACGGGCGCGAAAATCGTCCCGCTGCTCAACACGGCGGACTTGAGGGAGCTCGTCTCGAACGCCGCGCTCCATCCCGCCCTGCGCGCGCAGGCCTCCCGGCTGCTCGCCGAAGGGAATGGAACAGGGCCCGCGGCCGCATCACCCATCCCCCGGCATCGCGGGTACGACTGACGGGCATCGCATCCTGGGGAGGGGAGGGGCCTAGCGGCGGCGCGGGTGCTCGGGCTCCGTGAACTCGGCGTCCGTGGTGCTGCGGCGGCCTGGAGGCAGCGGCTTCGCATCCACCAGGTCCTCGCCGCGCGACGCCTTGCGGAACGAGTACACGAACTTGCCCACGGCATTGCCGAGCTGACCCATGCGGGCGGCCGAGAAGACCACCAGCAGGATGAAGCCGAGGACGATGATTTCTCCGAGGCCGAGGCCCAGCATGATGGAGCACAGTGCAGCAAAGGGCGGGGGGAGGCAAGCCATGCGTCCACCGCCGCACGCCCGGTTGGACTTCTGATGCACGGCGGCGGCCACCCGCGCAGACTGGAGGGCATGCTCCTGCTTGCCCACCGTGGCGCCAGCGCCGATGCCCCTGAGAACACCCTGGAAGCCTTCGCCGAGGCGGTCCGCCAAGGCGCGGATGGTGTGGAGCTGGACGCCATGCTCTGTGGTTCGGGGGAGGTCGTCGTCTGCCACGACGAGCGCCTGGAGCGCCTCGCGCGGCTGCCGTGGGAGGTTCGCCTCACCCCGTGGTGGAAGCTCCAGCGGGCGGACGTCGGCTCGCCGCTGGGCTTCGCCCCCGCCCGAATCCCGCTGTTGGAAGAGGTGCTGGAGGCCCTGCCACCGCAGTTCCTGGTCAACATCGAGCTCAAGTGCGAGCGCGCCGACGACGGAGGCCTGGCGGAGCAGGTGGCGCGGCTGGTGCGCCGGCGCGGGCTGGCGGGCCGGGTCGTCCTCTCCAGCTTCAACCCGCTGTGTCTCTTCCGCCTGGCGGCCGCGGCTCCGGAGCTGCGCCGGGGGCTGCTCATCGACCCGGACAAGTCCTGGGCCCTGCAGGCCTACGGGGTGAGCCCCCTCGTGTCGTCACACTCGGTCCACCCCTTTCACGAGGCCTGCACCCCGGAGCGGGTGGCCGCATGGCGCGCGGCCGGGATGCGCGTGGCGGCGTGGACGGTGGACGACCCCCAGCGCGCCCATGTCCTGGAGCGGATGGGGGTCAGCTACCTCATCACCAACCGGCCGGGGGCGGTCCGTCAGGCCCTGCACCCCGCCGCGTAGCGCTCAGAAGTCCAGGCCGAGCGTGGTGTTGAAGGCGAAGACGGCCGGCAGGCCCCGCTCCACGGTGCTGCCGTTCTCCTCGTAGGAGACGCTGCCCGTGCGCGTCAGCGACAGCTCCGCGCCCAGTTGGAGCACGCCGCCGATGAAGCGGACGCCGCCGTAGACGCGCTGGTTGATGTTGCTGCCGAAGGACACCTTCCGGTACGCGGCGGTATCCGTCAGCGCCACGCGCGAATCGTCCCCCGTCGTGTCATCGAAGCTGCGGTCCGGGTTGAAGTCGATGCGGCTGGACGTCGCGCCGACGAAGCCCAGGTCCAGGCCGCCGTAGGGCGTCAGCGTCACCATGCCGCCCAGCGGGAACTGCTTGCCCGCGCCGAAGTCCAGGCCCATGACGGTGAGGCCCAGGTCCCGGGCGCCGAACAGCTTCGTCACGTGCCCGCGCACGCCAAAGTCGGGCAGGTAGGTGAAGCCCTCGTTGGCGGCCCACTTCAGCTCGCCGGTGGCCACCACCTGGCTGCTCTTCTCCACCCAGCCGACGCGCCCACCCAGCTCCAGCGAGAAGGGCAGGCCCTTGCGCGCGTGGAAGGAGGGGATGAGCACCGTGGAGGGCTGCTCGTTCTGCGTGGGGATGTTCACGCTGCCGGGCAGCGACACCACGGAGAGCTCCGCGTTGATGGCCCAGGCCGAGTGGCCCGTCGTCTCCGGGGGCATCAGGTTCACGGAGGTGATGGCCGCGCCCATGATGCGGGCGAAGGCCTGGAAATCCGCGTCGGCGGACGCCACGGGGTTGTCACCCGTGGGGTTGCCGAACCGCGCGATCTGCAGGTCATTGGGCGCCGCGACGACGGACGCGCCTGACGCCCAGGCCGCGAGAGCCACCCACCGACTGAACGTCCGCATTCGAGTCACCGCCTCCAGGGCGCGCGACCGGCCGGTAAGGCGCCCACCGCGCCGGACGGTACCGCCTGCTTGCGAGGAGCGTCAACAAAACGGGCGGCCCCTCCCGCGGTCTCCTCTCAAGGAGTCCCGCTGGAAAGGCCGCCCGGAAGGAGGCGGCGCGCCAGGTGGGCGCGGGGCGCCTACTGCGGCTTGTTGGCGGGGCTGCCGGCAGGCGAGGCCATCTTCTGGGCGACCTCGGCCGGGCGGCGGCGGATGACCAGCGTGCGGCGGCTGGCGAAGTCGTTGTCCTCGCGCGCCACCACCAGCACGTTGTTGTTGCCCTCCTTCAGCGCGAACTCCGTGGAGAACTTCAGCGTGTTCGGCTCGGCGCCCTTGGGGTCCACGCCCTTGAAGTAGACCTTCTGGTCGTTCACCAGCACGTAGACGTCCAGCAGCCCGTGGGGGTCCGTCACCACGCCGGAGAGCGTGAACTTGTCCCCGTTGGCCACCATGCCGCCAGCGGCCGGATCCACGTCCAGGCGGATGTCGGGCGGGCGGTGGTTGGTGGCCAGCGTGGCCTTTGGCGTGGTGGCCTTGCCCGTCTTCAGCTCCTTCGCGTCCTGGCTGCGCACGAAGGCGAAGCGGTCCTTCTCCAGCTCCACGCGGTAGTAGCCCTTGGTGACCGCCTCGGCGGGCAGCACCGTCGTCCCGCTCAGCTTCGCCACCGCGCGCGCACCCTGCGCGGGGGCGCCATACAGGTCCACCTTGTCGCTCACGCGGACGAGGCCCTTCTTCGGCTCCATCGTGGCGATCGCGGCGTCGGTGACGGGCAGCTCCAGCTTCTCCATCACGAACTCCTCGAGCGGCTCGTCGATGATGGCCAGCTTCAGCGGGAAGGTGTTGCCCTTGAAGCCCTTCTTCACCTCCAACTGGAAGCGCGCCGTCTTCGTCTCACCGGGCTTCAGCTCGCCCAGCTTGAAGCGGCCCTTTTCGATGAAGATGTTGGCGTCGCCGCCATTCTTGATCTGCGTGAAGGAGTCGAGCGCCGTGCCGGTGCCCGCGTTCGTCACGTCGAGCAGCACGGAGACCGTCTCCCCGCGCTGCACGGTGCCGTCGCCGTTGCAGGTGGCGCAGTCGTCGATGACCTGCCAGTTGAAGGCGAAGGCGGGGCGGGGCAGCTCCACGAAGTTGAGCTCGGCCACCCGCGTCTCAGGCAGGGCGCCGTGGTCATCGAAGAAGCGCACCGTCACGTCGTCGCGGCGGCTGGTGAGGTCCTTGGGCAGGCGCACCTTCACCTTCCACGTCTTCTTCTCACCCGGCGCCAGCGCACCGAAGAGGAACTCGCGGCGGTCCAGGAAGGCGTTGTCGCTCTCCGTCCAGGCGCGCACGCGCTTGAGCGGCTCGGTGCCGCGGTTCTCCGCGGTCAGCGCCATCTCCATCACCTCGCCCGCGAGAATCTTCGCGTCCGGGCCCGGCGTCAGCGACACGGCCATCTGCACGTTCTTCGGCGTGGGGCCCGCGCTCCAGTCCACGCCCAGCGCGGCGATGGCGGCGTTGATGCGGGACTCCTCCTCGGCGCGCTTCTGGTCGATGAACGCCTTGCCCTGCTTGAGCTGCTCCTTGCGCGTGGTGGCCGGAGCGCGCAGCACGAAGTCGCGGGCGAACTGGACCTCGAAGTCCTCCTTGATCTCCTCCTGGGCCTCGGCGTCGAGCTGGTCGTCCAGGTCCTCACCCATGCCGGCCACGTCCACGTCCAGCAGCGGGTCCTTGTCCCCGTGCTTCTTGGCGTTGGCGGCCGTCTTCGGCGGGGCCTTGCCCTCTTCCTTCTTGGCGGTGGCCTGGGCCTGCTTCTCGTCCACCTTCAGGTACTTGAGGCTCTCCAGCGGCTTCTCGCGGTTGAGCACGTCCTCGCGCTTCTTGGCGACGGTGCTGGAGTCCGGATTGCCGAAGTGCTGGTCCAGGTCGGCCTCGCCCATGGAGCGGCGCGGCGCGAACACGTCCACGCGCTCGTCGGTGGCGCGGGTGGGGACCAGCTGGATGTCCGGGACGATACCGACCTCCTGGATGGAGACGTCGCCCGGGGTCAGGTACTTGGCGATGGTCAGCTTCAGCGCGCTGTCATCCGGGAAGTCGTACAGCACCTGCACGCTGCCCTTGCCGAACGTCTGACGGCCGATGATGGTCGCGCGGTCGAGGTTCTTCAGCGCGCCGGCGACGATTTCGGAGGCGGAGGCGCTGCCCGCGTTCACCAGCACGGCGATGGGGTAGCTGTCCTCTCCGTCCGTGGCGCGCGCGCGCTTCTCCTCGCGCAGCTTGTCGGACAGGCCTACCGTCGCGACGATGGTGCCGCTGGACAGGAACGTGTCGGACACCTGGATGGCCTGCTCCAGGAGGCCGCCCGGGTTGCCGCGCATGTCGAGCACCAGGCCCTTGAAGCCGCCCTTCGCGTCCGCCTGCTTGCGCAGCTGCGTCAGCGCCGCCTCGAGGTCGCGGGTGGTGTTCCCCTGGAAGTTCTTCAGGCGGATGTAGCCCACGTTGTTGGAGAGCATCTTGTGCTGCACGCTCTCGATGGAAATCATGGCGCGCGAGAGCGTCATGATGCGGGGCTTCTCCCAGCCGTCGCGCTCCACGGTGATGGTGATGCGGCTGTCCACCGGGCCGCGCAGCTTCGACACGGCCTCGTTGAGGTCCATGTTGACGGTGGACTCCTCGCCAATCTTCTTGATGCGGTCGTCCTTCTGGATGCCGGAGCGGTGCGCGGGCGTCTTCGGGATCACCTTGACCACGGTGAGGTTGCCCTCGCGCATCTGGATGACGAAGCCCAGGCCGCCGAACTCACCCTTGGTGGACAGCTTCATCTCCCGGTACAGCTCCGGGCGCAGCAGCACCGAGTGCGGATCCAACGTGGACAGCATGCCGTTGACGGCCGCGTACTCCACGTCGCGCGTGTCCTCGATGGGCCGCATGTTCTTCGACAGGAAGTCGAAGACGTCCTTGAGCGCGAAGGACATCTTCCACAGCGAGTCCACGTGGGCGATGTCGAACTCGCGCTGCTTGCCGTTCACGTTGACGTTGAGCTTGCCCGTCTCCGCGTTGCCGTCCACGAGCACGTCGGGAACGCTCTTCTCGACGTACTCCAGCGAGGCGATCATCATCTCCTTCGGCTTCACCCGCTTGGGGTCGACGTAGTTCTCCTTCACGTAGAGGATGACCTTCGTCAGGACGCGCAGGCTGTTGAGGTCGTGCGGGGCCTTCTCGCCTTTGACGGCAGGAAGGCTGCCGTCCCACGAGCCCTGCCCGGCCTCGGCTGCACCCATGGTCAGCGGCAAGGGAGCCCGGTCACTGCCCACCAGGGCCCAGGCGCCGAGGAGCACGGCAACGGCTGTGATTCGGCGGAGGAAACGCGGCATTTGGTTCATCCAAGCTGGGGCGCGCTGTCCGGCACCCCGGGTGTGGCGAGAAGCCTTGAGATTTCGACCGTTTATATCGAGTAGGCGAACACTGTAAGCGGCCGGGCAAGCCTAATCACGGGCTCCTGGTGCTTCAAGGCATCGCCTCTCTGCTGGTGGAGCAGAACGTCCCTGGCGGGCATTGCGTTCCCGGTTCCCCGGGGTGGACACCCGGCTCGGGCGTTTATTTCAACGCAGCGGTAGTGGATTCCCCAGGAGGGGGCGCCAGCAGCCGGGCCTCGCGCAGCCCGCCATAGAGCAGGGTGCCGGCGACGATGGCCACCGGGAGGAAGAAGGCGTTGAGGATGGGGATCCAGAGCAGCACGTAGATGCCCGCGCCCAGGCCCAGGCAGAGCGCCCGGCGCTCGCGCAGCATCCGGCGCACCTCGGCGAAGGGATACAGGTGACGCGTCATGGGGGCGGCCAGGTACTCACCCGCCATCCACGTCATGGTGTACAGGCTGGCGAGGACCGTCCACAGCACGCTGCCCACCCCCGGTATCAAATGGAGGGGCAGGAGCACCGCCAGGCCCGCGAGGAGGAAGAACAGGCGCGCGAGCGTATGGACGATGCCGGTGACGAGCCCCCGGACGAAACCCGCCACGGTGAAGGCCGCGCCCGGGCCGCCGCCACAGGCCTCTTCGGTCAGCTCGGACAGTGGATCCTGGAGCGGGGCCAAGAGCAGGGGCGGCAGCACGTTGGCGCCCACGACCCAGAGCACCAGGCCGGACAACACCAGCACCGTGGTCCAGGCGGCCTGGCCGTACCAGCTCTCCGGGCGGGCCCAGACGGATTCCAGGGCACCGGGGGCGTAGCGCCACAGCAGCCAGACGAGCCCCACGAGGGCGGCGGCGGTGACGGCGGCACAGAGCGCGGACAGCAGGAACAGCCGACGGTCTCGCAGGATGAGGGAGAAGGCCCGGCCGAGGAGGCCCATCCCCTGGAAGAAATCGGACAGGCGGGGCTGGGGGGAGATGGTGGGGAG
>NZ_JABFNS010000173.1 GCF_013116825.1 Myxococcus xanthus | reverse complement strand
CTGCGGACCCGCTCCGCCTTGCACCAGGGCATAAAGCTCGCTCTGGCGGCCATCTCCCCAAGCGACGCAGCAGGCTGGTTCGCCTACTGCGGTTACTCCGTCGCTCAGCCCAGATGAACTGCGCTATGAGCCGGTGCTCCGCCGTCATCCGTGCGCGCTTCGCGTTGCAGCGGGGGCCTGTCCCCTGGAGCTGTCACCGTCAAATCGAACAGCCCAGCGGTGAGCGTCAGCAGGACGGAACTCGCGATGCGCCGCCCTCGTGCCTACGGCCCCGTCGCACCAGACGCCGGGCCGCAGGCACTACAATGCGACGGCCTCCCCCTCTTGCCGGATGACGTCACCGCCCTGCCCTCTCCCGTCCATGCCGACCCTCCTGGCGATACTGCACATCGTAGGCTGCGTGCTGCTCGCGGCCGTCTTCTTCGCTCCCACAGGAGTGCCCACGCTCGTCCACCTGCTCAAGGGCATCGTGCGGGAATACAGCCTGGTGATGCTGTTGCCGGCGCTCCTCACCGCGCTGGTGGCCGTCTGGATTTCCCACCTGGACGTTGGGAGATGGCTGCGCTGGGGGACGCCGGCCTCCGCGCTGCTCACCGGCATCCTCGCGGTGTGGCCCGCAGCCTCCGCATGGCGGATGGCCCAGGCAGCCGGCATTCCACTCCACCTCCGTGAGTATTTCCGTCCCCTCGTCGGAGCACGCCCCCTCCCGAGCCACACCGTTCGTTTCGCCGTGGTCGAGGGACACGACCTGCTCGCCGACGTCTTCCTTCCCGATGCCTCCGCCTCCAGGGCCCGCCCCGCAGTGCTCTACTTTCACGGGGGCGGCTGGCGTGGCGGAGAGCGCGGCTATGCCCGCGCCTGGGCCGACTTCCTCACCGCGCGGGGATATGCGCTCATCTCCTTCGACTACCGGCTCTTTCCTCCTGCCACCGGCCTGAAGGCCCCCGGGGACGTCAAGTGTGGCATCCGCTGGGTCAAGGACCACGCGGCCTCCTACGGTATCGACCCGGACCGGCTCGTCCTCTTCGGAGAGTCCGCAGGCGGGCACCTCGCGACCCTCGCGGGGTACACCGAGGGAGATGCGCGCCTTCCGTCCTCCTGCGGCCCCGGGGACACGTCGGTGGCGGCCATCATCAGCTTCTACGCGCCCAGCGACCTGGTGGCCTACGCCGCGAGCGCCCCTGCTCCGCTCGTGGGCTTCACGGGTGTGTCGCAGGAAGGCCACCGCGAGCTGTACGAGCTGCTCTCCCCCATCAACCACGTCGGGCCACGTTCCCCTCCCACACTCCTGCTCCATGGCGGGGCCGACAGCGTCGTGCCGCTCGGCGCCTCGCAAGCGATGGCCGCTCGGCTGGCCCAGGCCGGCGTTTCCCATGCCCTCTTCACGCTTCCGTACGCGGAGCACGGCTTCGACATCTGGGATGGCGGCTTCGGCCGTCAGCTCGCCCGGGCACAGGTGGGGCGGTTCCTCCAGCAGCACGCGCCCGCCCATTGAGGGCGTTCCCCCGCGCTGCCAGCAGCGAGCCGATGTGGTGACTGTGCCTAATCAAGATGGCGGCGCAGACGCAGCGGCCGAACGCCACCAATGCCTCCTCTTGAATGGATGAGACAGGCCGAGCGACACCGTTGCATTGAATCGTCGGCAGGAATCGCGGTCCGGGACGCACGGCTCGGGGCGACCTCCCCCCGGACTCGAGCAGCGAGGCTTTTTCGTCGACAAATGAACCGTGAATAATCCACGCTGAAGAGCGTCCAGGTGGGCCAGTCGGTGAATGACTCCCCGCGCCCCAATGCGCCACCGGCTTCTCAAATAGAAAGAAAAAGCTCGATGAACTCGATTGCTCGCGCAGTGCTTGCCTCATCCATGTTCGCCGCGTCCTCCGCCTTCGCCCAGGACGTCGAGATGAACATCCACGCCGATGACATTGACATGCCGTCGACCAGCATTTCCGTGGAGGGAATGTCCCCGGATGGCAACGCAGCGGGCGTCAACATGGAGATTCGGGGTGGCGGCGCTCGCATGGAGGTGAACGTGTCGGGAACCGGAACTCCGCCGCCGCCGGGGCGACATGAGCGCAGAGAGCGCCGTGAGCATCGCGAGGAAGTCGCGCCGCGCGAGACGCCCGTCCGCCATGTGCGGCACCACTCCGAGCCCGCGTTCCGCGACTGCGGGACGAACCAGGACCCGGGCTGCACCATGCAGCGCAACGGTCATTTCGCGATGGACGCGGAGACCTTCCACGGCTTCATGCAGTCCCTCAAGAGCACCCGCAACGAGCTGACGCGCGAGGAGATGGTGGAGAAGGTGATGAACCGAGCCTTCCTCACCGCGAAGCAGTTCGGCCTGGTCCTGGACCTGTTCCAGAACGAAATCACCCGCCTGGATGTGGCGAAGACGGCCGCGCCCCGCGTGGTGAACCCGCAGCACGCGCTGGGGTTCTCTTCCAAGTGGAGGAACTCCATCTCTGCTGACGAGTACGTGGAGATCATCACCGAGCAGTAATCCACGGACGTCGTCCCAGCAGCCACCGCGCGCCGACGCATCCCCGCCGCCCCTGCTCCTGCGGTCCGCATCGTTGCCGCGGCGCAGGGGCCCGCGAAGATGGCGGGGTGTTGCGCCACGCGCAGGCCGCGTTGCCCCCTGATGAATGGATGAGTCGGCGTGCGCCCAGCGGGAGCACTGACGCGCTCGACTGCGGCTCAGTAGTAGTCGCGCAGGGTGAGCCGGCGCTTGCTGCCGTCCTTCAAAGTGAGCACCACCGCCTGACCTGCCGCGCGATATCGCCAACGCGCCAGTTCCGTTCCCGCGTAGTCGGGGCCAATGGGCTTGCCATCAATGGCGATGATTTCGTCCCCCGCCTTCCAGCCCGAGCCGGCGGCGGGGCTCCCAGGGGCCACCAGCTTTACCACGAGCCGCCCCTCCGCCGGGAGGGCAATCAGGCCGGACCGGTCCTTGCGGAAGGGCTGCCGCAGCGCGCGGGCATCGGGGACCAGCATCAGCGTGTCCGTCGCATAGTCCGTTATCATCCTGAAGCGGCCGAGGACGGCGAGCCCCAGGTTGCCGAGGAGCCGATCCGAGGCGGAGATGCTCTTTCCCGCGTCGTCGAACACCGCGGGCACGTCCTTCAGGGTGATGCCCGCGAGTTGAATGTCCTTCAGCGTCGCCACATCGCGCTCCCGGAGGCCGCCCACGGCTCCGGACAGCGTCCTGGAGCTGCGCCTTTCCGTGAGCAGCCCCGCTTGCTGCCAGTAGGCGGGGAAGAGCGAGAGTGCTCCGCCATTGCCCACGTCGAAGAGCACCGGAATGGGGGGGCGGCCCTCAATGGAGATGTGGATGGCGCGCTGCCCGCCCGCGGATTCGACCAGCGGGAGCCGCACCGCCCGCGGCGGAGCCTTGAAGCGGGACGCCTCATGGAAGGCGACGCGCCGGTTGGGGAAGTCCACGTCCACGACGAGCTGGTTGAAGGACTCCTTGCCCAGGACGACGGGCAGCGGGTGGCCTATCAACCGTGCGACCTCGGACAGGTCGATGACGGCGACCGTCAGCCCCGTCAGTCGCAGGTTGCCCAAGGTGATGTCCACGCCACCCGCGAGCTGGGCCTGTGCATGCCCTCCGCTGCCGACCGCCGCGAGCTGCCCCTGCGTCTTCAGCCCCAGTTCACGCGCATAGGCCGTGTCGACCACCGTCATCTCGGCGCCGCTGTCCAGAAGCACCTGCGTCGCATGGCCATTCACCCGCGCTGGAATGTAGACGCGGTTCTCGTCGAAGAACTCGAAGGGGATGAAGCCGGTGCTGTGGTGCCCCTTCGCGAAGCTCGCCTTGCGGACGTCCTGGGGGCGCTCGAAGACCGCGGACGGAATGGGGACGTTCAGCTCCAGCGCCTCCACCACCGTTCGTGAGTCGGAGTCCGGGTTGTCGGTGAGCACCTCCTCCAGGAAGGGGATTCGCACGCCCTGGACCTGACGCCAGTCTCCCAGTCGCACGAAGCGGGTGACGTTGTCCTCGCGGATGCGCAGGCCGTGGAGGGCTCCGTCGGCCTCGTTGAGGAACAAGTCGTAGAGGTCTTCATCGCCAAAGGTGACGCGCACCACCTTCCAGGCGCGGCCGTCGCGCTGCGCGTCGGGTTGCAGCGCGAGCGTCGCGCCGGCGCTCCCCCGCAACGCCGCCCCGAAGTCGAGCGCCACCTGGTGCCGGACATCGCGCGCGTCGGTGGACGAGGCATCTTCGACCTGCCCGCTGGCGTTCAGCTTCCATCCTCCATCCGGGGTGATGGTCATCGACTGACGCATCACTCCGTAGTCCACATCCCGGCGCGCCCACCCGTCCCGGTGGCTCCAGGACTCCATCGGGCCCTGGAGTCCACCTGTCACGGACTTCCCTTTCGCGTGAATGCTCTCCAGCCGCGTGAAGGCGTCCCCGCCACGCCACGCGAGGTGGCGTGCGAGGAGCGGCTGCAGCGCCTCTGCCCCGGCTTCAGAGGGCCCAACCAGGAGGGGCAGGGTCAGCAGGACCGCGATGAGGGCTCTCATGGGGTGTCTCCGCGCTTGGATGGGGAACGGGGCTGTCGCCCGACGAGCTGGCGCAGCCCCGGAGGGCTCGAGTTGATGAGGGAGAAGGACCGCGCCAGCCGCGTGCGCGCGGACGGAGGAGCGCTCAACTGGATCTCCGCGGCCAGCCCGCTGTGTTGCAGACAGGAGAGATAGACGCTGTCACTCCAGATGGCCTGCTTGACGCCGGTGCCGTCCGGAGTGAGCAGCGCCACCAGGAACTCGCGGGCATCCACCACGAGCGTGAGTTGCGCGCCCGGCCAGCGCTCCCGAACGAAGTCCGCGCTGGACGAGCGCACACAGGCGAAGGGAGCCTTGGGCGGTTCGTCATAGACGAGCCCCACGATGGACACGCGTCTGGCGCTCGCCTCCGTGAGCGCCGGGGTGAGGGCCGCGAGGGGCGGCGGGAAGAGGTCGAAGAGCAGTCGCTCGCTGGCACTGGCGATCATCGCCCGCGCGCGCTCCATCACCTGTGCGTGGCTCTTGAGGTGATAGATGCGGTCGTCTTGCACCGGGGTGTGGAGCTTGCGCAGCGCGTCCGCGGCCTCGCGCCTGCGCGTCTCGAAGCCGCGCTGGAGCGCCGTGAGCACTTCGTCCGGAGGAACGGGCCGGAAGGAGCGGGGCTCCCCCTCCTCGACGAGCACCGCCCCCTTGTGCTCGAGCGAGGCGAGCGCCTGATAGATGCTCGGAGGCGCCTTCCCCAGTGCCTGCGCGAGCCGGTAGCCGGTGGCGGGCGCCCCCTTGAGCAGCTCGCAGTACACCCGCGCCTCCACCTCCGTGAACCCAAGGGCCACGAGCCCTTCATCCGCGTCCATGGAGGCTTTGTTATTACTGGATGGTAATAAGGGTCAAGTGACGGAGGGTCAGGGCATGCGCCGTCGCGCCAGGCGTCCCCTCCAGCGGCCCCTTCCCCCTTGCCCCCTGACCCGCGAACAGGGAAGAGCCCGGCGACCCTTCGCGGGTACCGGGCTCTTCACACCGCATTCGCGGCTCCGAAAAGGCCTAACAGGTCTTCCTGTACAGCGCGAGGCAGTTGTCGACGAACTGCTTGTGTGTGCACGCGCCGTTCTGCTTACAGGTCGCCCAGCCATTGTAGCGAGGGTCCTTGCAGTACAGGAGCGTGACCCAACAGTTCGCGCCCATCGCGGAGACCTCACCGTCCGCGTCACCCATCGACGCCAGCGGCTCCTCTTCCGAGGTCAGGGGGCTGTAGTCGAGGTTGATGCTCTCACCGGACTCGGTCGTCACCGTCTCCACGGTGTCCGTCTGCGCATCATCCGCGCCCACACCACAACCCACGGCAGGAACCACGGCCAGCATGAACGCCAGGAGCAGCTTCTTCATTGTTGTTCTCTCTTCCTCGGAAATTGAAACGCCTGAGGAGGGCGTTGTCATGTGGACGCATCCCGTCCACGCCCGCCACTCTACAGAAGCCAAATTAAACCAATAGCAGCAAAACCGGAATTGACTTGAACTACACAAGTCCTAGGGCTCAAATGTCAACCACAGACAGTCTCCACCTGGGCACCAGCGCGTGCGCGTGCCTTGGTGTCTGGAGGCCATTGCAGCCTCTGGAACCCATCACCCGCCTGCACCACCAGGAGTGCCCAATGCCTATCTTCCTCGGCCAGGGACTCCTTGACTGCAACAGCTTCATCGCAGCTACGCGCCCAACGCTCACGCCCCGCCGGGCCCGGCGCCCATGCCCGTTGGCCACTACATCGTGGACTCGGACTTCTTCTCGGAGAAGAGCGTGGCGGAGTGACAGAAGCTCATCGACACGACGGTGAAGAACCTGAAGAAGCTCCACTTTCAGGGGATCAGGCCTCCGCTGCCAAGGCGGTGCTTCAGGCCGCCGCGAACTCCTCCACGCCGACGCCCCAGGTGCACTGGGGCGTACATCAGCCCGTGGGCCGTCCGGACGGGACGACAGGTCAGTGTAAGCACTTCACCCCGCTGTTCGCGCCGAACGACTGGCACCTGTACCAGAATTTTGATGGCAGCCAGTGCGCCTACATGAGCAACGGAGCAGGCCCCGCCCACCTCGTGACCATCAATCGCTACTGAGCCTCCTCCGCATCCAGACGCCGCGGTCAGCGGACGACGCTCCGCGAGACACGTGCCCCTGCCGGCGAATCACGTGAGGCTCCACCAGGAGCGGTTCCTCCGTCGCGCGAAGCACCGTCAGCCGGGGCGAACCCCAGGGATCGACGCACTTCATTTCCGCGCGTCGATCTTTCTGGGTTCGCCCAAGCGGCTTGATTTAGATTCCGGATTGCACTGAAAGGCAATGGATGACACCCCTTCCAGAATGCACAGCCCTGGTTGCCACGCACAATCGCTGGGATTTGCTTGTCGGACGTGCATTGCCTTCCATCCGTCGGCAGACTCGCGCGGTCCGCGAGGTCGTTGTGGTGAACGATGGGGCGACATTCGATGCCGAAAAGCAGGCGGCGCTACGGTTGTTGCGCCATCCGCTGCCGCTCGTCATATTCGACAACCGGAGAGCCCCGGGGGCTGCGGGTGCGTGGAACACTGGACTGGAGCATCTGCTCGCCTTGTCCCAAGACGGGTTCGTGGCCCTCCTCGATGATGACGACACCTGGGAGGCGTCGCACATCGAGGACAACCTCCGTGCTGCCGAGCGCGAGCGAGCTGACATTGTCGTGTCGGGGCTCCGGCTGGTCATGGATGGCCATGAGCGGGAGCGTCCGCTGCCTGAACGGCTTCTCCCTGGCGACTTCCTCGTCGGAAATCCTGGGTGGCAGGGGTCCAATACGTTCGTGTCTCACCGCCTGTGGGCGACGGTTCGGGGTTTCCGTGACGGGCTTCGGAGCCTCAACGACAGGGACCTCGCCATCCGCATGCTGCGAGTGCCGGGAAGCCGGGTTGCCTACACCGGCCGATGGACAGCGACCTGGTATCTGTCCACTCAGGGGGATGCGTTGTCGTCACCGCGGTCGCCAGCGAAGATCTCTGGCCTGCGCTGGTTCTGGAGGATCTACGGTGGTGAGATGTCACCGGTTCAGGCCGAGGCGTTCTTGTCGCGCGCCGAGAACCTCTTCGGGGTGCACCGCACTGAAATCGAAGCGGGCGGGGAGAATGTGCCCCCGCATCATCTGCCGTGGGGGGATTTGCATGAGTTCGTATGAGAGCAGCTTCGGCAAACCGCCGCAGGCATCAAACCGGTGGCTGCTCCCACTGAGGACGTGGTATCGGGCACGGGCATGGTGGCGCCACCAACGGGTGTCCCGAGGCCTCACGCGAGTGTTTGGGCCCCAGTACCACCGCAGCCGGAACCTCATCGAGATAGACATCACCTATCTCTGCAATCTGAACTGCTTCAACTGCAACCGCTCGGTGCGGCAGGCGCCAGAAGCGCTTCATCTCTCACTTGAAGTCGTTACCGCATTCGTCGATCAATCCCTCGCACGTGAGAAGCACTGGCGGCGCATCCGAGTGCTTGGCGGAGAGCCGACGCTCCATCCCGCCTTCTTCGCCGTCATCGAGGAACTGCGTCGCTATCGTCGATCGTATCCGGAGTGCCTTCTCGAGGTCGTGACCAACGGACATGGAGAGGCCGTCCGGTCGCGGCTCGCCCGCCTGCCAGCGGACATCTGGGTCGAGAACTCCGCCAAGACTGGCGAGGTGCAGCCGACCTTCGGCCCCTTCAACCTTGCCCCGATGGACGATGCCGCGTACCGGAACGCCGACTTCCGCAACGGCTGTGCCATCATGCGGGACTGTGGGATGGGATTGACGCCGCTCGGCTACTTCCCGTGCGCCGTAGCGGGTGGGGTGGCCCGCATCACCGGCGAGGGCGGCGGCCGGCGAGAGCTACCCTCCGATGACGATGACATGGTCGACCTCGTCGAACACAACTGCCGGCTGTGCGGACGCTTCCGCGACGGACACTACGTGCCCACGAACCGACTACCTGGAGGAGATGCGGGTGGCCGCATCGCCGCAGGACGTCCTTGGCGTGGCATTCAACATCCCCCAGGCCGAAGGGGTGACATCGCAGCCGTATGATGCGCCCCCCGGCGCGTTTGTCCCCGAGGTGCGCTGCGGCCTGCTCGACCTGGAACGGATTCGTGCATGCCGACCGCTCCCGAACGAGCTCGTTGATGGGCGTCTCGTGCGCTCCTGGTACCGCTCGCTCGAAGCGCATCAACAGCGGGAGGGGTTGAGAACCCTACGCGGCGGCGATGCACGGACCTTCTACGTCCACCCACCTAACGCCCTCAAGACGGACGATGCGTTCCTCTCCCGTGCACGCGATCTGGTCGGCCAGGGACAGATACCGGATGTGCAACGGGGCCAGTGGGACCTCACTGGGCTCGCATGCGACTGGGCGTACGCGCAGCGCCGCGAGTCCATCGTATTTCTCATCAAGGGGCGGGACGTGGGCCTGTCGCGGGTGCGTCGGTGTCTCAAGAGCCTCGCCATGCAGGAAGACTCGCGCTTCGGAATCATCCTCATCGACGACGCAAGTGAAGGGCTATTCCCGTGGAAAATAGGCCGCCTGCTCGAACCGTTCCGGGACCGATGCACGCTGGTGAGGCGCTCACAGAATGTGGGACGGATCCCCAACTTCCGGCTGGGAATCCGTGAACTGTGTGTCGATCCCGAAGCGCTCGTCGTGGTGCTCGATATGGATGATGCGCTGCTGAGCCGCAACTGCGTCGGCCGGCTGAGAGCCGAATACGAGCGGGGCTGCGATGTCGTGTTGGCATCCATGTTCCGGCCGGACAAGCCGACGAAGCTCTACCACCCTGACTTTGTCGAGCCTCGGAGGCACTGGGGTGGCGAAGTATGGATTCACTTGCGCGCCTTCAGGAAGCGGCTCTTCGACGCCATCTCACCAGAGGACTTGCAACTCGACGGACGGTGGATTGAGCAGTGCACCGGCTACGCGACGATGCTCCCTATCGTCAAGGCATGCCGCAAGTGAATTTGCCCCGTTTTCGCACAGTGAGTGGGGCTCCGCGAAAACAGGGCAACTTCACTCGCGCACGGAGAGGAGGAAGGCACAGAGCTTCTCGACGACTCGCGCGTCCACGTGGCCAGGAGTCATGTACTCGGCGGGCCCGGGTTTCCCGTCCCCATGGATGAACATGTGATTGCTGCCGGGAATCGTCACCACGTCGACGCGGTCGACCTGGGCAAGCCCACGCCTCCACGTCGCCAAGTCCTCCTCGGTGCTCTGGTAGTCCCGCTCCCCTTGCATGATGAGAATGGGGCGATGGAGCTTCCGGGCCATCCCGACGCCGTCGCGTGATTCCAGATCCTTCCAGTACGACATCGGCAAGCCAAGGAAGCTCCCGGAGCTGGCCGTCCTGGCCTTCAACGGCTCGGCAGCCTTCTCGACCTCGGCGATTCGCTCAGCCGGCGCGCCCAGGTACCGCAGCTGCGCGAGAATCAGCTCCCACATGGGACGCCCCGGTGGCGCCAGCAAAACCGCGCCCGCGACCGGCGCCGAGCGGATGGCAATCTCCGGCGCCAGGAGGGCCCCCAGGCTGTGCCCCACCACGAAGACCCGCGCGGCATCCACCTCCGGTCGCGCCTTGAGCACGCCCATGGCCGAGACCGCGTCCACCACGACCTCATCATCAATGGAAATGCCACTCGCGAACGGCTCCTTGTACTGGAAGGTGCGCTTGTCGTAACGCAGGACGGCGATGCCGCGCGACGAGAGCCCCTCGGCGAGATCCTTGAATAGCGCGTTGGGCCCGAAGCGCACGTCCCGGTCGTGCGGGCCGGAGCCGTGAACCAGCACGATGCCAGGGAAGGGGCCCGTCCCCACCGGCACCGTCAACGTGCCCTTCAGCAGGAAGGGCTCCTGCCCCACGGTGACCTCCTCGGCCCGGAACGCCGCGCCGTTCACGTACGGAGGACGGCCCTCGGACTTCACCGAGGCGCCAGCGGCCGCCTCGGCCCGTGGAGCCGTGGCCTCTGCAGGGATGGGCGCCGCCCCACTGCGCCCTGGAGCACTCACGCAGGCCACGGCAGTGAGAGCGACAGCACCCAGACATGCACCACGAGTCAGCCTCTTCAACGTGTCACGGATATCGTGAAACATGGCCCCCTCCTTCAGGCAGAGCGATGAGAGCCCGCATCGTCTGTCGGTCCGCGCTTGAACCCCTCGAGGCGGCGATAGAGGACGTACGAGTAGAGCACGGGAGTCACCGCCGCGACGGCGACAGCCGCAAGCACGGGGACCGGACCGCCGCCGAGAAGCCCCGAGACGAGGACGATGACTCCCGCGAGGACGAAGAGTCTTCCTCCCAGGCGATGCGTGCGCAGCCAGACCTCGTCACTCGCGAGCGTCCAGGGCGTCCGGATTCCACAGAAGAAGTTCTTGGTGAACTTCCCCATGTAGTTGCCCAGGACCACGAGGACCAGGCCCGTGGCCGCGGGAACCACGCGCGCCATCGGCACGGGCACGCCGATGCCCGCGAGCAGGACCAAGGCGTTGAGCAGGAACAGGAACGCGACCAGCGCCGCCTGGATGCCCTCGAAGACGCCCTGGAATCGCGCCACGCGGTAGCCCTTGGGCGAAATCCGCGGCACGGCGACCAGGACCAGGTACACGGCAGCCATCACCAGCGGCAGGACGAAGGGCCCCCAGGGCTTGGGCGTATGCCCATCCACCACCCCCTCGGCATTCCAATGCGTGGGTATCGACTCCGGCAATCGGCCGTAGAGCACGAAGGCCATCGCGAACGACACGATGACGAGTCCCAGGCTCAACACATTGGCTCGGCTGATTCTCATGACGGCTCCCCATTCCCCTTGTCGACCTTGAAGAGGTCGAGAAGGACTGCCGCTACGTCCTCGAACACGGTCGTGTTGAGGGAGTAGACGATTTGCTGTCCGCGGCGCTCACAGCGCACCAGGTCCGCCGCTTTGAGCACGTTGAAGTGATGCGATAGCGACCCCTTCGTGATGTCGAACGCCTCAGCGAGCTCTCCCGCGGACTTCGAGCCGCCCTGCAGGAGCTTGAGCACCTTGCGCCGGGTCGGATCTGAAATGGCCTTGAAGACCTCCTGCGTTCGCATCATGACCTTTCGACATTTTGACGACTCTCAAAATAATGACCAAAGAAATCCTGTCAAGCGGAATGCATGGGTCGCCGGGACTTGGGGGAAATTGCCCGGGACGGCAGCCCCAAGGGGCCACCGCTCGTCAATTGCACCGGGTGAGCAGGCAATCTTCGACGGGACGGACCAGAGCAGGACGTCGCCGGTCTCGTCATGGACGAAGAAGAGCGCGCTGTTGCCGAGGGTGTGGGCGTTTTCCCCCTCGACCCGAGGGGCGCCTGAAGCCCATGCGCAGTGACTCTCGGCCTGAGCGCCACTTTCACGACAGCTTCATCACAGCACGGCTCTCGATGGCGCGGGTGAAGGCCCCTTGGTTGCCTCGCCCCACCTGTCACCACTCCAACCATCGACGCTTCTCACTCATCCTGCACGGCCTCCCCGTTCCCCTCCGGGGCCCTACCGCAGCAGCGTCAGGCGGAACACCGCTCCTGGCGAGCTCGAAACGAGGCTCCGATGCGACGGTGAAGCTGAGCCCGCCGGTGGTGGAGTCCTCGCTGATGACGGCGCTGTAGCTCGCAACGGATTGGACGCCCCAAGCGAGAGCGCCCACGGCTCATGCCGGCTCATCTGCGAACGGTCGACGCGGCCTTCCCGTTCGACGCGCTTGGGGACCACCGCGACGCAGAGGAAGGGACGCGGACAGAGGTTGATGTCGCAGCCACTGGCCTGCTCGGACGCCGGAGCGATGCGCAGCGCCTCGCCAGGCTCCTGCGTGAGCACCCAGCGTTGCCCGTCCTTCGCGTCCTCGATGTTGCTCGTCGACGTCGTCTCGCCCGAGCCTGCGACGCCGATGAGGCCTGCCACTTGGAGGTCGAGATGGGGCCACTGGAGCGAGAGCTGGGCCCCTTTCCGAGGGTCCGAACCTCCCAGAAGTGCGAGAAGCATGGAGGGTCCAGGGGACGAGCGTTCTCCTGGAAGACCGCCAGCCGCAAGTCCTGGGTACTGTTGTTGATGAGGTGGATGAGGACGGTGCGAGAGGGCATCGCTGCCTCGAAGGGAGGAGGGAGGGCCTCCAGCGCCCCCAGGTGAACCGGGAGCTGCCTGGAGCCCCTCGCGTCGCACGGCTCAGTTGGCGGACCGGCGGTTGCGCTCGGTCCACACCTTCTTGCCGGTGTTCGGGTCCACCACCGACAGCTCGATGTCGACCGACTTCAGGTTGGTGAGTGGACTCGACCACGTCGTTACGGACCGGTGTACCCGCCCGCCAGACGGGTTGTGCGAGCTCGAAGGTGGCCATCTCCTCCAACCTCCTGCCAGCGGCGACCGCGCTGTCCCCGTGGGCGGGGCTGGAGACGAGGCACTACACTGGGAGGCGCGCTGGTGCTGGCGGGCGGGCAGCTCACGCAAGCGGTGAAGACGCTGCCGCCACAGGCGCCCCTCCCACTCGCGGAGGAGCGCCGGACGGCCTGAGTCGCTACTGCGGATCCCACCCCGCGTTCACTGTCATCCGGTCCAGCGCGCGCACGGAGACGTAGGGGACGAAGCCCGCCGCGCGTGAGCGGGTATAGGCGTCCGCGACGTGCTCGGCCTGAATGGCGTAGTCGGTGGAGAGCACCAGCTTGCCGGCCGCGCGGACCCGGGCGGCGTTCGCCCGGTTCTCCTCGCACCAGCCCTCGTCGCAAGCGTTGTCGTCGGACCAGTACATGTCCTCCATGCCCAGCCCGTCGATGGCGGGCAGGTAGGCGGGGTCATCCACCAGCTCAGGGGAGTTCTGGGGCATCACCTTGAAGGCCGGGTTGCGTGCCTTGGCGTACTGGTTGATGCGCGCGATGAGGGCCACCATCTTCCGCGCGAGGTCGGCGCGGTTGGTGCCCGCGGAGTTCGCGGGAATCTCCTCATACGTCACCACCATGTCCAGGTAGCACCCGGTGAAGCCCGCGGCGAGCGCCTGGTCGATGCGGCCCTGGACGATGGGCCACCAGCGCTCGTCCCAGTACTTCACGTACTGCTCGTCGGGCCAGCCGGCCACGGGGCCCAGCTTCAGGTCGTCGGGCACCTGGGGCCACTCGGGGCGATACTCCTCGATGGCGCCAATCTCGAAGTACGCAAGCACCTGCTTGCCCTTGGCCTTGAGCGCGCTGATTTCGGCTGCGGTGAACCAGCCATCGGAGCCGTCGCGCGACAGCTCGACGATGGCGAGGTCGAACTTCGAGTCGGCGATGGTATCGAGCTTCCCCTGGGGATAGTTCGTGAGCTGGTAGGTGAAGCTCTGGACGCCCTCCCACGACACGGGTGTGCCGGCGTCGGTTCCCGTTCCCGCGTCGGAGGAAGTGCCCGCGTCATCAGGGGTGCCCGCGTCCGTGGGAGTCCCCGCGTCCGAGGCGGCAACCTGGATGCGCACCACGAGCAGGTCCAGCAGCGACGCATCCGCGGTGGACGTCGTGCGGTAGCGCAGCTTCACCGGGCCTCCGCTGACGAAGCGCTGGGGAGACGTCAGCGCGAGCGACGTGGCGGTCCACCTCCAGGACTGCGCGAAGGTGTTGTCGCCCACCAACACCCAAGCGCCCGCCGTGTAGTCCCACGCCTCGAACAGCCAGCGCATCTGCGACTTGAGAGGCCCTCGATAGTTGATGCCCACCTCGGCGGCGACGACGTCGGCGGCGCCCACGTCCGCGGGGAGCGCGTACGTGCACGTGGCCGAGGTGCCGGGAAAGAACTCGACGTATTCCGTCCAGCTGTCCTGCGTGCCCGACAACGTCTGCGTGTGCAGCCCCTGGACGGTCTGCCCCGAGCCGATGGAGCCGCTTTCGACCTGGAGACTGGCGCACGTCAAGGTCCGGGTAGCCGCGAGGACGGCCGTGTCCTCACTCCGCTCCGCGCTGTCCGCGCTTCCGGAGGCACCACCACAGGCGAACAGCGCGATGCACCACAGACTCGTCCACCCTGCTACCGCGACTCGCATGTGCGCTCCCTGTCGCCAGAGCCGGGCCCTGCCCCGCTGTCGATGCGCTCGGCGAACGTGACGGGCTTTAACTGCAGACGCCCGGAACCAGCAACGCGATGTGGCGCGCGATACGCGACATTCAGCCATGCCCTGGAACATTCGTTCCTGTCTGGATGGAGTGATGCGTTGCAAGTGATGGGGCCTGGCCTCGGGTGGAAGGAACAGGCGACCGCCGGAGCCAACGAGGCCGATGCTGGCCTCGGATGGGAAGTGGAATAGGCTTGCCCCAAGGCAATCTCTCTCAGGAAGACTCCTCTTGGACCTCCCCTTGACTCCTGCCCTGCGCATCAACCTGGGCAAGCGCGCTGGTGTCACCGGCGGCCTGCTGGGCGTGCTGTGCGTGTGCGTCGAATTCTGTTTTCTGTTTCCCCACTTGCTGGTGTCCAACGACGGCCGGGCCTTCTACGTGGAGCACCTGGGCGTGTTCCGGGGTATCCTCCAGGCCGCCATCGTCGCCACCTTCGCGCTGGGCGCATTCAGCGTGCTCACCTTGCGCTCCAAGGCGCATGGCGGCATCGCCATGCTGCTCGCGCTGGTGGCCATGCTGCTTGGCGGCAGCCAGGCGGAGCCACTCACCCATCAGCCGCGGGCGCTGAGCGCGGGCCTGGACTATTTCGCGCTGGAGCTCCTCGTGTTGGGGCTCCTGTTCATCCCCATGGAGCGACTGTGGGGACTCCACCCGCAGCGCATCTTCCGCGAGGGCTGGCAGACAGACCTCAAGCACTTCTTTGTCAGCCACGTGGGAGTACAGCTCATCTCCTTCTCGGTGATGATTCCGGTGCAGGTCTTCTTCTCCTGGGCCGTGCGCATGGACTTCCAGGCCCATGTGGCCGCGCAGCCCGTGTGGCTGCAATTCTTCGAAGTCCTCCTGGTGGTGGACCTGGTAAGTTACTGGGTGCACCGCGCCTTCCACCAGGTGCCGTGGATGTGGAAGTTCCACGCCATCCACCACTCCAGTCAGCAGATGGACTGGCTGGCCAGCTCGCGCTCTCACCTGGTGGACGTGCTCGTCAACCGGTTCGCGGGGTTCATACCGGTGTTCCTGCTGGGCTTCAGCCCGGCCGCCATCTACGGCTACCTCGTCTTCGTGTCCTTCCACGCCGTCTACATCCACGCCAACGTGAGCCACCGCTGGCCCTATCTCCGTTGGGTGTTCGCGACGCCCGAATTCCACCACTGGCACCACACGTCCGACGAGGAAGGCATCGACAAGAACTTCGCTGTCTTCCTGTCCTTCATTGATGCGATTTTCGGCACCGCGCATCTGCCCAAGCACTGGCCGTCGCGGTATGGAACGACGAAGTTCCAGCCTCCAGAGACCTACCTGGGTCAGCTCGCCTATCCGTTCCAACGGCACGAAGAAACGCCTTACGGATAGGAATGGAACTCGGTTCCGGGTTCAAACGCGATGGCTGTCTTGTGTGTCGTCGGTGTCCGCATGGGCGCCTGCCCCACCAATTCCGACGCCTCCAGCGCCACCACCGCCGGCACCTCCGCCCCCTCTTCCGCCTGTCTCTTATACACAGC
>NZ_JABFNS010000172.1 GCF_013116825.1 Myxococcus xanthus | reverse complement strand
GCCCGCGCCTTTCCGGGAGCCCCCGCCCGCGCCATGACGCCGGACACCGGCGCCAGCGGATCTCCCCTCCAGGCCGCGAGGATGTGCTCCTCGCTGACCAACCCCAACAACCCTCCCCCTTCTCCCACCACGCCCAACAACCGCACCTGGTGCCGCTCCATCTTCCGCAGGGCCGCCAGAAGGGTATCCGTGGGAAAAACGGTGGCGAAAAGGGAGGACCACATTTCCTTCCAAGCCGGTTTCCGCCGCATTGCCACCTCCTCCGAGTCGTTGCCTACATCTCCCTGCAACAGTCCTGCCGGGCGGGTGCCTGCTCACCAATGAACACGGCATGGCCCCGCGGTCCGGCTTAGACTGGCGACGTGACTCGTCGACAGGTGGCACGGTTGGGTCGGATGGCGGACCTCTTTTCGCGAACGATGGTGCGCGGGAAGGAGGGGCTGCTGACGCTCACCTTCCGCCCGGACGAGCTGTACCGGGTGCCCACGGACGACGGGGCCTCCATTGCCCTGGGCCGCTACCACGCCCGAGGCGAGAAGCGCTTCGCCCAGCCCGTCATCCTCTGCCACGGGTTGGGGGCCAACCGCTTCCACATGGACTTCGACGAGCAGTACAGCCTGGCCCGCTACCTGGCCCGGTCCGGCTTCGAGACATGGGTGCTGGAGCTGCGGGGCCGGGGGCTGGCGGGCGACTGCCCGGATTTCAACTTCGATGACCAGGCCGAGCACGACGTGCGCACCGCGGTGCGGACCGTCTTGTCCACAGGTGCGAAGGAAGTGCTCTGGGTAGGTCACTCCAAGGGCGGGCTGATGCTCTACGCCCACCTGGCGAAGACGCCGCAGGCGCCCGTGCGGGCGGCCGTCGCCCTGGGCAGCCCCTTCACCTTCGCGGTGCAGCCGGGCCTGCGCACCTTCATCCAGAAGGTGGAGCCGGTGCTGAAGCTGCGGGTCATCCCCACCAGCCGCGTCACCAGCATCGCCCTGTTCGGCGCGCCGCCGGGGCCCATGAGCCGCTACATGATGCTGGCGGAGAACATGGAGACGGAGGTGGTGCGGCGCGCGCTGGCCAACGTGCCCGCCGACATCGCCGGCGGCGTGGGGCGCCAGTTCGCGCGGTGGATCACCACCAATCGCTTCACGTCCTACAACGGCGAGTTCGACTACCGCGAGTCCCTGTCCCGGGTGACCATCCCCTTCCTGCTGCTGGCGGGCAGCAAGGACCTGCTGGCCCCCCCCATGGCGGTGGCGCGCGCCAAGGAGTACCTGGGCGGGCCGGTGAAGGTCCTGGTCGCCGGCAAGGCCCACGGCTTCGGGGCGGACTACGGGCACGCGGACCTGGTCCTGGGCCGCCGGGCCCCGGACGAAATCTTCCCCCTGGTGGAGGCGTTCCTCTCCGCACACGCGACGCAGCCGTAGGCCCGGTGAGGTTGTCCGGCCCTGCCCGGCGTGCTACCGGAACGGGCCTCGCGCCATGACTGACGGCTTGCCAATCTGGAGCCCTCCCCCTCACGAGGCCCCGCGCATGCGCTTTTCTCCCACCCGCGCCTTCCTGGTCCCACTCGCCATCGCCCTGGCCGCGGGGGTGGGTATGCCCGCCTGCACCAAGCCCGTGATGGAGACGCCGGAGGCCCTGGTGGTCGCCAGCGTCAACGGCGAGGTGCTCAGCCGGGCGGACTTCGAACAGGAGCTGTGGCGCGAGCTGGCGCTGACGGACGTGTCCCAGCGCACCTTGGAGGACGTGGAGCCCTTCAAGCGCGCGCTCCTCGACACGTACATCCACCGGATGCTGCTGCTGCAGGAGGCTCGCAAGCACAACATCACCGTCACCCCGGAGGAGGTGGACCGGGGGGTGCTGCGGCTGTCCGGGGACTATCCGGCGGGCAACTTCAACGAGGTCCTGGCCCAGGGGCAGCTCTCCATGGCGGAGCTGCGCTCGCGGGAAGCAAGCCGGCTGACCATCGAGAAGCTGTTCGCCAGCCACGTCTATTCGCGCGTGGCGGTGACGGAAGAAGAACTGCGGGCCTGGTACGGCGCGCACGAGAAGGACTTCCACGAGCCCGAGCAGGTCCACGCCGCGCAAATCGTGGTGAAGGGCCTGGACGAGGCACGGCGGCTGCAAACCCAGCTCAAGTCCGGCAAGAAGTTCGCGGACCTGGCGCGCAGGTATTCGCTCAGCGCGGACGCCAAGGTGGGAGGCGACCTGGGGTTCTTCCCGCGGGGGCAGATGCCGCCCGCCTTCGACGAGGTGGTATTCAAGCTGGGGGTGGGGCAGGTTTCGGACGTGGTGTCCACCGAGTACGGCTTCCACCTGTTCCGCGTGCTGGAGCGCAAGCCAGCGCGCAAGCGGGAGTTCGTGGAAGTCCGTTCGCTGGTGGAGGGCAAGCTGCTGGAGCAGAAGCGGTCGCAGGCGCAGGAGACGTTCGAACAGGAGCTGCGGCAGAAGGCGCAGGTCCAGGTGAACGAGGCCACGTTGCAGGCCATCCGCGGGCGTCCGGCGCCTCAGCAGGCGACGGCGGAGTGACGACGGAATCGAAGACCGGGGCGGCGGTTGGACGCGCCCGGGGTGGTACGGAAGGATGGCGGGAATGAAGAAGCTGGTGGCGGCAATCGCGGCGGTGGCGCTCCTGGGGAGCGGCGGCGCGGCGCACGCGGAGCTGGTGGACAAGGTGGCCGCGGTGGTGAACCGCGACGTCATCGCGCTGTCCGAGGTGCAGCAGCGCGCGGCGCCGGAGATGGCCCGCGTCAACGACCCGGATCCGCGCAAGCGCGGCGAGCAGCGGCTGCAGCTGATGAAGACGGCCCTGGACACACTCATCGGCGAGAAGCTGATGGAGGCCGAAATCGCGCAGCTGGGCATCACCGCCAGCGAGGCGGAGGTGGATGAGCTGGTGGCGGACGTGCGCCAGCAGAACAACATCACCGACCCCGCGCAGTTCGAGCAGCTCCTGCTGGGTGAAGGCCTCACCATGGCCACCTACCGGGACATGATGCGCAAGCGCATCATGCGTGACCGGCTGCTGCGCATGAAGGTGGGCCCCCAGGTGAAAATCACCGAGGAGGACCTCAAGGCCGCGTACACGCAGTACACGCGCATGGAGAGCGGAGACTCGGAGGTCCACGCGCGCCACATCCTGGTGCAGGTGGACGCCAAGGCCACGGCGGAGCAGGTGGAGGCCGCCAAGAAGCGGGCGGAGGCCATCGCCACGGAAGCGCGCCGGCCGGGCATGGACTTCGCCTCGCTGGCCCGCGCCCGCAGCGAAGGCCCCAGCGCCGCGGACGGCGGTGACCTGGGCTGGTTCAAGCGGGGCGTCATGGTTCCAGCCTTCGAGAAGGCCGCGTTCGGCCTCCCCGAGGGCGGCGTCAGTGAGCCGGTGCGCACCAACTTCGGCTGGCACGTGCTGAAGGTGGAGGAGCGCCGCACGGTGGCCGCCGCGTCCTACGAGGAGATGCGCCCCAAGCTGGAGGGCAAGCTGCTCCAGGAGAAGACGGAGAAGTTCCTCGACCAGTACGTGCAGGAACTGCGGCAGAAGGCCAACGTCGACGTGAAGCTGTAGCCGCCGTGGGCCTTCCGCTCGTCGGAATCTCCCTGGGGGACGTGTCGGGCATCGGGCCGGAGGTGACGGCCGCGGCCCTGACGAAGCCCTCCGTGCGCAAGGCGCTCATCCCCGTCATCTTCGGGGACGGGCCCACGCTGGCGCGCTTCCCCGCCTTCCGCCGCCATGCCCGCGTGGAGCCCTCCGCCCTGGGCCGCGTGGAAGGCCCCACCGTGGTGGAGGTGACGCGGCTGGCGGAGAAGGACCGCGTGCCCGGAAAGCCCTCGCGCGAGGGCGGCCGCGCGCAGTACGCCTTCGTGACGGCGGCCATCGACGCGATGCGGGCTGGACACGTGGACGCGCTGTGCACCGCGCCCGTGTCGAAGGAGCAGATTTCCCGCGCGGGCATCCCCTTCATGGGTCACACCGAGGTGCTGGCGGAGGCCTTCGGCGTGGACGTGATGATGTTGATGGATGGGCCTCGCGTGCGCGTGGCGCTCGCCACCAACCACGTTCCCCTGGCGGACCTTCCGCGCCTGCTCACCGTGGACGGACTGACCGCGCAGCTCAAGCTGCTGTCGCGCAGCCTGGAGCCGGTGGTGGGCCACAAGCCGCGCATCGCCGTGCTGGGGCTCAACCCACACGCGGGCGAAGGTGGCCTCTTGGGGCGCGAAGAGGTGGAGGTGATTGGCCCCGCCATCCGCAAGGCCCGCGCGGCCCGGGTGGACGCGCACGGGCCCATCCCCGCGGACGGGCTCTTCGCGAAGCCCGACGAGGTGGGCGCGCGCTACGACGCGGTGCTGGCCATGTACCACGACCAGGGGCTCATCCCGGCCAAGGCCCTGGACTTCGAGCGCACGGTGAACGTGACGCTGGGCCTGCCCGTGCCGCGCACGTCTCCCGACCACGGCACGGCCTACGCCATCGCCGGCAAGGGTGAGGCGAGCTGCGTGCCCATGGTGGAAGCGCTGCTCAAGGCCGCCCAGCTCGCGGGGGCCCGTCTTTCACACCA
The DNA here is from genome assembly GCF_013116825.1 of Myxococcus xanthus. Lineage (GTDB taxonomy): Bacteria > Myxococcota > Myxococcia > Myxococcales > Myxococcaceae > Myxococcus > Myxococcus xanthus_B. The sequence continues at coordinate 11,622 of NZ_JABFNS010000172.1, read as the reverse complement.
GGCAACCGGCCGACGTGCTCGGCCAGGTCCGCGCCGTCCTTCGCCGGGTCGATGAGCTGGACGTGCGCCTCGGCGTCACCAGCCGGGACCACCATCACCGTCACGCGGCCTTCGGGGCACTCCCCCAGGCAGCCCGACTCCACCATCCGCGTCCGCTCCGCGAGCCCCCGTCCCGCCAGAGCCTCCCGCAGCCGGTTCGGCAGGTCCACGCCACCGGCGCTGGTATCCAGCCGCATGAGGCAACAGTGACAGACGTGCAACTCCGTGGGCTCTGAGGGCTCGAACGCTGACATTCCAGGCGGGAGCATAGAAGCAAGAGGTCCGCCCGCACCTCAGAAGATGAAGGGGAAGCGGATGGGCTCCTGCATCCGCACCTGATGCACCGGGAACTTCCAGCGGCGCACCACGTCCTCGATGCAGCGCGACAGCGGCGTGGCGCGCAGCGCGGCGGTGTCCATGGACACGTTGAGCGTCTCACCGCTGGGGAGTACCGACCACTGCACCATGAAGCGGCCACCGGCCTCCATCGGCGTGCCCTGCGCGTGTGAACGCAGGCATGCGGTGATGGCGGGCTGGTTCGTCAGCACCACCTGCTTCACGTCCTCCGGCGTGAGGTGCTCCTTCACGTCCACCGCGGGCGGCACGTAGACGGTGCGCGCGGGCTCCTCCGCCTTCGAGACCTCCGCGTCTTCCGTGAAGCCCAGCTCGCGCGCGAAGGTCTCATCGAGGTCCGCGTACGGCCCCTTCTCCGACGTGTCCTCCTCCACGGCCTCGGCGACAACATCACCCGGTGAAGTCGCGATGGCGTCTTGAGACGCGGCGCCTTCCGCCCCCGTGTCTCCGAAGTCGAGCTCGACGGGCGCGGGCGGCAGGGCCGCCGCCTCGTCTGGCTTCGCGGGGGCCTTGCGCTTGATGGGCGCGGGGCTCACCACCGCGAGCGACTCCGCCACGGGCGTGCCCGGGTTTCGCGCCGGCGCCGAGGCAGGCACGAAGGCGCGCAGTCCCTTCGCCGCGTCCTGAAGAAGCGCCGAACCAATGCCCGGCTGCGTGCTGGAGACAGCCACGGACGACGCGGCAGCGAGCGCCGCGTCCGGCGATGAACCGCTCACGGCGGCCTGCGTGGACGTGCTCGCTCCAATGGTGTGCCCGGACGGAGCGGCGGCGCTCATCGCGACGCCGGCGCCAGCCGAGGACAGGTCCGCCTGGGCGTCACCGCTCGCACCAAGGACAGCGCCGTGCGCCGTGCGCCGGATGGCATCATCGACGCGCACCTGCGTCCCCGTGAAGTCACCACGCACGTAGAGTCCCGCGATCAGCATCAGGCCCGCCGCCAGCGCGCCCACGGCCGCCGCGCCCATCAACTCCCCAGGACGAAGTCCCAGGACACGGCCTGTCTCGGTCGCGCTCGCACCGCGCCACCGCGTGGATTCCAGGTGCGCATGCGGCGGCGCATCACCCCACATGGGCGCATCCGGCGCACGCGCCAGCACATTCTCCGCACGCGGCGGCAACAAGGCGCCCAGGGACGTCACCTTCTTCGCTCCAGGCGACGTGCGCATCCACTCGGGAATCTCCACCGTGGGCTCGGGCAACACGTCCAGCGTGTGCGAGGTGGACGACGGCAGGCGTTCCAGCCACTCCGTCTCCTCCTCCGCGAGTGCGAGCAGCGCGCGCATGCTCGCGGAAACATCCGTCACGGGCGCAGGGTCTTCCACGGCCACGTCGTCTTCACACGCCTCGAGAAGCTCACGGTCGAGATACGCGTCGAGGTCTCCCTCGAGCGCCTCGCTCACGCTCACCGTGCAGCGCGGCTCCAGCGCACCCGGAGTGCCTTTGCCCTGAGTACGGAACTGCCCTTCAGCTCCGGAAAGAAGCTCGTCCACACGCCCTCCCTCGCCCGCGCTGCACTCACCGGCCCTGACTTCGACAAGGCGTGCAACGTAGGAACCAGTCCTCGTCGCGCCACCCCCCACTGTTCGTCCTAGAACGCTGTGCCCCCTGGAGGCACCGCGCCTGTCCACTGCTTCACCGGGTCAACTCACGGCGGATGGCGCACGCGGCCCCGCAACTTCGCGCTCTGGAAATTCATTCCGCACGCGTGCATCCGCGCCGTACTCACGACACCTCATGTATCAATCACTCCTGCATCCACCCCGCTGGCCGCCTCTGCGTGCGGCCATGTTTCCACCCGGAGTCAGTCACCCATGAGCACGACTTCCACCGACGACATCCGCACGCTGACGGAGCTCGAAGGCCGCGTCATGCGCGCCATCCAGACGAAGGACCTGGAGGCCATCAAGTCGCTCACGACCGAGGACTTCATCTATCGCGGCGCGGACGGCGCGGAGATGAACCGTGACGCGTTCATCGTGGGCATCGCCGAAATCCCCGGTGACATCACGTCCGTCGAAGCCGAAAAAATGAAGTCCCACGTCTTCGGTGACACGGGCGTGCTGGCCGGCATCCAGCGCTCACAGCTGCGCATGACGGACGGCAGCGAGGTCACCGACGCCGTGTACTTCACCGACGTGTGGCAGCGCCGCGACGGAACGTGGCGCATGGTATTCGCGCACAGCAGCCCGGCCGCGCCCACCGAGACACAGCAGGCGCCCGAAGGCGCACCGCAGCAGCAGTAACCTCTGCCCTGGCGTCCCACGAGGACGTTGCGCAACCCACACCCCGATGCGCGGCGTCAGGCGCCGCGCACCCCACATCGCAGCGCCTCCTACGCGGAGCGCGCATCCTGATACACTCCGAGACAGGGAGGCCGTCATGATGCAGCTCTTGCACGGTGAGCGCCGGTGGCGCCTGCCTGCCCAGGGGGAAGACTGGCTCATCGTACCGTCCGTCGACCTGGAGCGGCTGAAGCACCCGCAGACTCCGGTCCCCGACGTCTTCGTCAGCTCCGCCTTGAAGCGCTGGCTGGCCACCTCCGCCGCGCACACGCTATATGCGATGTACGAAGCGCTCGGAGGCAGCCGCCCGCTGGGGCTGTCCGGCCTGGAGCGTGGCCGGTACGAGCAGCGCCTTCAGCAGCGGCTCACCGAGGCCTTCGTGCATGGGGAGTTGGTGGCGCTCCCCATGGCGCGGCCGGTGCTGCTGCCCACGCCCTGGCCGGAATCACCGCCGCTGACGTCCGAGGAAGCCCCCGTCGAGGAACAGACGTGGCTGGCCATCGAGCTGAAGGACGAGGAGGGCAACCCCATCCCCCACGCGCGCTACCGGGTGACGCTCCCGGATGGGAGCACGCGCGAGGGCACCCTCAACAAGAATGGCTACGCGCGCGTGGACGGCGTGAATCCCGGCCAGTGCCAGGTCACCTTCCCGGAGCTGGACGGGCAGAGCTGGTCATGACGGCCTCGATGTCCGAGGCCTCCTTGGGGATGGCGGCGGTGAGCACCTCGTTGCCATCCGGAGTGACGAGCACGTCGTCCTCGATGCGGATGCCGCGCACGTCAGCGTAGCGCGCCAGCACGTCTCGCTGGAGCCTGTCCTTCGCGCGCGCCATGAGCCGCGCGTCCGACAGGATGGCGGGCACCTGGTACATGCCGGGCTCAATCGTCACCGCCATGCCGGGCTCCAAATCCCGGTCCAGCCGCAGCGAGCGGTGCCCGAACTCCTGCGAGCGCGTGCGGCCCGGCGCGTAGCCCGCCCGGTCTCCCAGGTCCTCCATGTCATGCACGTCCAGCCCCAGCAGGTGGCCCACGCCGTGCGGGAAGAAGAGCGCGGTGACGCCGTCCACCACCAGCTCCTCCGGGTCCCCACGGAGGATGCCCAGCGCCACCAGGCCACGCGCCATCTCCCGGTGCGCGGCCAGGTGCACGTCGCGGTAGCGCGTCCCCGGCTGGACCGCGGCGATGCTGGCCTTCTGCATGCGCAGCACGACGTCGTACAGCTCGCGCTGCGTCGTGCTGAAGCGCCCCGTCACCGGCCACGTGCGCGTCACGTCACAGGCGAAGCCTGCGGGACTCTCTCCTCCCACGTCGGCCAGCAGCAGGTCCCCCTCGCGCAGCGTGTGGTCATAGCGCAGGTTGTGCAGCACCTCGCCGTGCACGGTGACGATGGGCTGATACGCCGGTCGCGCGTCGCGCGAGACGAACTCCGCCTCCATCGCGGCGCGCACCGCGGCCTCCAGGATGCCCGGCCGCGTGGCGCGCATGCCCGCCATGTGGGCCAGCACCGTGACTTCCGCGGCCTGACGCAGCTGCGCCTGCGCGGCATCGTCGTGGCGAAGCCGCAGCGCAATCATCGCGTCCGCCAGCGGCACGTCCACCGCCGCCAGGTGGCCGGGACGCACCTCGCGGCCCAGCAACGCGGCCACGTCCAGGCACGTCTCCAGGTCCGGCGTGGGCAGCGTCGCCACGTCGCGGCCCTTCAGCGCCGCGGGCAACTCGGCGCGCGAGCGCACGGTGCACCCCGTCCGCTCCGCGATTTCAGCGAAGCCGGGCACCGCGCCGTCCCACAGCGCGTCGTCGGGGCCGGGCTCGGGCAGGTACAGCGTCCAGCCCTGGCCGTCATACAGGCCCACGCCGTCCGGCGCCGCGAGCCCGAAGAGGTAGAGGAAGTGGCTCGACGCCCGAAAGGGGAACTGGTCGGCGGCGTAGTTGCGCGGGCGGGGACGGCTCGACGCCAGCAGCGCGGCTGTGCCCCCCAGGGCTTTCGCCAGCTGCTCCCGCCGTCGGGTGAGAGCAGAGCGCTCGGAAACGGAAGGGAGCAGCATTCTGGAACCTCGCGTTCAGGCACCCAGCGGGCGCTGGGGCAACAGCTTGAAAAGGAAGGCCAGCAGGTCGTCGAAGTGGCCGCCCTTCCGGAAGACGGCGTCCACCGGCATGTCGATCTTCCCGTCATGACCGGTGACGAAGACGACCTTGGTCTTCGGCATGTGGTGGCGCACCAGCGGAATCAGCCCCGTCCCAAAGCCATCACCCAGGCTCTGGTCCAACAGCACGGCGTCATACGCGCGAGGCCGGTTCAATAATCCCGCGGCCTCCGAATAGGAGCCAGCGGTGACGACCGCGAAGCCCGCATCCTCCAAGAGCGCGGACAGCGTCATCCGGTTGGAAGGGTCGTCTTCCACGAGCAGCAGGCAACGCCCGAACGTCCAGTTCGTCTCCATCACTTGCTCCCCCGAGTCACGTCATTCCGGTCATGGGCCCCCGCCTCCGGGCCCGTGAATTGGATTTCCACGTAGGTGCCCCCGGAGGGGCCCGCGCCCAGGTCCAGTTGCCAGCCATGCCGCACGGCCGTCCGGTGGACGATGCTCAGCCCCAGCCCCGCGTGGTGGGGCCGCGTGGTGAAGAAGGGCTCCAGGGCGCGCGAGTACGCCTCCGCCGCCAGGCCCTCTCCGGTGTCCTCCACGCGCAGGCACACGCCGCTTTCGGCGTCGTGCGTGCGCACCGTGAGCGTCCCGCCGCGCGGCATGGCCTCCAGCGCGTTGTCCACGAGGCAGCGCACCAGCAGCGCCAGGTCCTCCACCTCCAACGGGACGCCGCCCTGCTCCTTCAGGTCGCGCACCACCTCCACCGACGGCGGCACCTGGGCCTCGGCCAGCGCGCGCTCCACGCCATCGCGAGCGCTGCACCGGGGACGCGTGCCGCCGGTGGGCGGCGGCGCGCGCTTGGAGAGCACGTCCTCGGCGGACGTCAGCTCCTTTTCGATGAGCTGGAAGAAGGTCTCCACGCGCGGGTCCGCGCTCCAGAGGTCCGTCTTCTTCACCTGCCGCATCAAGTAGAACGAGGCGTTGCGGATGCTGGCCAGCTTGTTGCGCAGGTCGTGCCGCAGGGTGGAGGCGACCACGTCCGCCACCGCCGCCCGCTCACGCGCCTGGAGGTCTCTGCCTGCCATGGGTCAAATCCTCGCGCCTTGCAGCCCTTGTTGAGGCCGGCCTCGGACCCTTGCAATCGCCTGCACCAGCTCGCGCAATGGTACCGGCTTGGTCATGCACACCACCGCGCCTTGCGCCGCCACCCTGCGGAGCATCTCCGGCACCACGTGGCCGGACACGGCGATGATGGCGACGGACAGATTCGCCGCGCGCACCTTGGACACCAGCTCCGGCCCGCTCATCTCCGGCATCACCAGGTCCAGCACGCAGACGTCGTACTCCCCCGAACGCAACGAGGACAACGCCTCCTCGCCGCTGTACACGGCGCGCGCGCGCAACCCCACCGTGCTCAGGGCGCGCACCATGCCGCGCGCCACCTGTTCGGTGTCGTCCACCACCAGGACCTGCGGCGCCGCCGCCGCGCGCAGCACCGTGTCCAGCGCGTGCGCCACGTCGAAGGGCTTGGGCAGCACGGTGAAGGCGCCCTCGGCGAGCGCGTCATCCACCAGCTCCTCCGCCGTGAAGGCCGTCATCAGCACCACCGGCATGTCGGGGCGCTCCTGCTTGATGCGGCGCAAGAGCTCCACGCCGTGCAGGCCGGGCATGCGGATGTCCGTGAGCACCACGTCCACGGATTGCTTCTCCAGGAGGCGCAAGGCCTCCTCACCATTGGCCGCCTCGAGGACCGTGTGGCCCTCCAGCTCCAGGTTCGCGGCCAAGGTGATGCGAAGCGACTCCTCGTCGTCGACCAGCAGGATGCGCGCGGGGGCCACTGCGACGTCCTCCATCATGCGGCCTGGGCCGCCGCTGCCGCGGGGAGCTCGATGAGGAACTCACTACCCCGCTCCGCTTCGCTGCGCACAGAGATTGTGCCGCCATGACGTTGCACCATGTTGGCGACAATGGCCAGTCCCAAGCCGGTGCCACGCGTCTTCGTGGTGAAGAGCGGTTCGAAAATCTTGGGCAACACCTCCGGAGGAATCCCCGCGCCGTCATCCATGACCCGGATGCGCCAGGGACTCGCGTCTCCACCTTCCGCTACGACTGAAACCACTCCATTGCGCCCCACGGGCATGGCCTCCACCGCGTTCTGCACCAGATTCACCAGGACCTGACGGAACTGCTCCTTGTCCAGGTGCGGCACCGGCAACGACTCCGGCACGTCATTGACGATTCGCACGCCTTCCCGCTGCGGCACCACGCCAATGGCCTCGTCCACCAACGGGCGCAGCGGACACGGCTGGAGCGCGGGCGGGCGCTCGCGGGCGAAGTCGAGCAGGTCGGAGATGATTTTCGCGCAGGCGTTCAGCTCGCGCTCCATCAGCCCCAGGAACTGGGGGACCCGTGGGTCATCCGCGGCCCCTGCTGGGTCCCTCGTGAGCTTCCGGGAGAGATAGGCGTGGGAGTTGCGCACGGCGGCCAGCGGGTTTCGCAGCTCGTGCCCCACGCTGGCGGCCAGCTGCCCCACCGCGGCCAGCTTCTCCACGCGGATGAGGTGCTCCTGGAAGCCGCTGAGCTCGCGCAGGGCGCGGTCCAGCTCGCGCGCCTTCGCGTGCTCCCGTTCGCGGGCCAGCTCCAGCTCCGCCCGGCGCACCGCCACCTCGCGCAGCTCGCGCAACATGCCCCGGCACGAATACACCAGCACCACGTCGATGAAGGCCACCCAGAAGGCGTGCTCCACGAACCGCCACAGCTCCGGCGGAAGCCCACCGTAGAGCGAGTGTGACCACATGGTGCCGCGCATCACGTGGTCCACGACGGTGGTGATGCTCGCGGTGAGCAGCACCCACGGGTCGCGGTACAGCGCCAGGAAGGCCAGCGAGCCGAAGATGTGGAAGTGCGTCTCCACCCGGCCGTCCGTCAGGTAGATGAGCAGCGAGGACCAGAGCGCCTGACACACGGCCACCACGTGACGCGTGGGCGTGGAGCCCGGGCGCCAGCGGGCCATCACCATGGGGAAGGCGCTGAGCAGCGTCCCCACCAGCACGGCCGCCTGGAGCTGCGCGCCGCTGCCCCGCGGACCGAACAGCGCGATGACGATGCCCACCGCCCACTGGCCCAGCATCAGCCCCGCGAAGAGCCGGTCCGTGCGGACCCGCACCGCGGACAGGTGCTCGCGGAACAACCGCGCGGCGCGCTCCTTGAGCGCCATGGGCGGGGTGGGCGGACTGGACGTCTCGTCGCGCGCTGGGCTCATGGCACGCTCCCCCGGGGATCTTCCAGCTCACAGCCGTAGACGGCGTGCCCGACCAACGCCTCCGGCGGCGCGTCCCCCAGCAGCGCCTCCACCGCGGCGCGCCCGGCGTTGTCGCCCACGTGGCCCCGGGCCGTGGTGATGCCGCCGCTGAAGCGCAGCGCCCCACCCGCGTCGTAGAAGAGCACCTGACCGGAGGTGACGGCGCCGAAGCGCTCCGCCTGGACGCCGCCCTCGTCGCGCAGGGCGGTGACGCCCGGAATCGCCGCCGCGGAGCGCCACAGCTCGCCCTGCTCCCAATCCTTGCCGGTGCCCTCGGGCTTGAGGAAGAGCACGAAGGCGTCGAGCCGCCCCTGTGCCTTCGCCATCACCAACGAGAGCTCGCCCATGCTCGCGCGCGTGCAGGGACAGAGCGGGTGCGCCAGCATCACCAGCGTGGGACGGCCCTCCACGCGTGGCACGGTGGAGTCCCCGGGCCAGCGCGCGGGTGCCGCCAGGGACTCGCCGGGCGTGAGGGAATAGCGAGCCATGGCGAGCGAACCCGCCACGATGCCGACGAGCCAGACGACGCCGGTCACCACCCACCACCCACGCTTGCCCCCGGGGCGCCTCATCGCTCACCCCCCGGGTTCGCGCACGACCCATGCAGGCGTCCCGCGCACGGAGCCGTGGCGGACTTGGCAAATGAGGCTGTCGAGTGGACGGCGGCGGTGGTGACGAGGTGGGGAGCCTCGGCGTCGACCCGCAGCACCTGGAGGCGCTGGGCTTTCATGGCGTGACAAGCCACACGATAGCGCCCAGCACCCCAGGTCTGTCAGGGGTTTGAATGGCAAATGTTCGGAATGTGCGCCGCGCGACCGCCCAGTTGGATGTCTGTAATGGGAATGAAGCGCCGCGCGAGCGACACCGTCACCCGTGGTGCGTGTTGAGCCCGTCCGCGTAGTGTTGAAGCTGGCGCCTGGCGGCGTCGAACGCGTCCGTCACCGCTTGATAGGCATCCTCGTGCCCGGTGCGCGCCTGCGGATCCCGGCTGGCGACGATGTTCCTTCCTGGCACACTCACATCCACGCGCACGTGGAAATGCCTGCCGTGCTGCTTGTGCCGGTGCGGCTCCTCCACCACCACGTGGCACCCCACGATGCCGTCGTAGAACTGCTCCAGCTTGCCGGCGTGGTCGCGGATGTGCTCGCTCAGGGCCTCGCTCGTCTCCATGCCCCGATAGGTGATTTGCAGCGCTCGGTTCATCGTCCGCCTCGCGTGGTGGTGCCCCCGGGAAGGAGGCATCGGGTTGCATTCCCTTCCCGATGCATTTGCGCGGCCAGCGCGCCAGGTCCGCGAAATTCCATCAAACGCCACGCAAACCACACGCTGCGTTTGCGGCGAAATGGGACACCGCGCAGTCTCTGCGGGGCGATTTGCCCCACCCGCCCTGAGCGGCGGACGTGGGCCCGCCCGGCTCCGCGCTCAACCCAGGGCCGCCACCTCCAGCACCGCCGCGCCGTGCACCTGGCCTCGCCTCAGCGCGGTGAGGGCATCGTTGGCGGCGGACAGTGGGAAGGTCTGCACCCATGTGCGCACCGGCACCTTGGGCGCGAGCGCGAGGAAGTCCAGCGCATCCGCCCGGGTGAGGTTCGCCACCGAGCGCACCACCCGCTCCTCCCACAGCAGCGCGTAGGGGAACGCGGGGATGTCGCTCATGTGGATGCCGCCGCACACCACCACGCCGGCCTTGTCCACCGCCCGGAGCGCGGCGGGCACCAGCGCGCCCACGGGCGCGAAGAGGATGGCCGCGTCCAGCCGCTCCGGAGGCACGGTGTCCGAACCCCCGGCCCACTCCGCGCCCAGCTCCCGCGCGAACCGTTGGCCCTCCACGTCCCCCGGCCGGGTGAAGGCGAAGACGCGCCGGCCTTGGTGGCGCGCGACCTGGATGAGCAGGTGCGCCGCGGCGCCGAAGCCGTAGAAACCCAGCAGACGGCGCTCCCTCCCCGCCATGCGGAGACTGCGAAAGCCGATGAGGCCCGCGCACATCAATGGCGCGGCGTGGACGTCGGAGTACTCGGGCGGCAGGGGGAAGCAGAAGCGCTGGTGGGCCACCGTGAACTCCGCGTAGCCACCATCAAGCTGGTACCCCGTGAAGCGCGCCTGCTCGCAGAGGTTCTCCTGGCCGGACAGACAGAAGCGGCAGTGGCCACAGCTCCAGCCGAGCCAGGGGACGCCCACTCGCGTGCCCACGGGAATGGCCGTCGCCCGCTCGCCCGCCGCCTCCACCGTGGCCACGATTTCATGTCCAGGCACCAGCGGCAGCTTGGGCTTCGGGAGCTCACCGTCCACGACGTGCAGGTCGGTGCGGCAGACCGCGCAGGCGCGCACGCGGAGCAACAGCTCCTCCGGGCCGGGGCGAGGAATGGGAAGCCGCGTCTCATACAGGGGCTGCCCGACCTCGCGCAGCACCATCGCGCGCATGCTTCCTTCCATGCTTCACCCCCTGGCGCCGCGCGCTCCAGCGCGGCGCACCCGAGAGGAAGATGGGAGGGGCTCCTCAAATCTGCACGCCCGCGAGCAGGCCCGGCCACATGCGCACGGTGGTGCGGCCCTCGTCCGCGACGTGGCGCCACTGCGGCCCGATGCCCAGCTCCTTCCACGGGTCGCTGTCATCCCAGGTGACGAGCGTGTTGGCGCTGACGCCACCGAACACCGCGAAGTGCCGCGCCACCTGCCAGCCCGCCGTCAACCGGAGCTGCGCCAGGACATGGTTCGTGTCGTCGAAGAGCCGCTTCGTGTGGACGGTGCTGCTCACCGCGTCGATGTCGAAGAAGAAGCGGCCCGCGGGGATGTGGCCGCCCAGGCCCGCGCCCATGACATAGCGGCGGCGGTCCTCGTCGATGGAGGGGCTGTAGCCCACCGTGAACAGCGAGTAGATGTGACGGCCGCCCAGCTTCACGCCCACGTTGGTGAGCGCCACGTCACTGGCCCAGACCTGCACATGCGCCTGCCCGCCGCCGACGAAGCTGAGGAGGCCCACCGCCTCGCCGTCCAGTTCGCGGGCCACGTTGAGGATGCCCACCTGCGCGCCCGACACGTTGCTGGCGATGTTGACGATGCCCACCTGCGCGCCATCCACCTCACCGCCCACGTTGATGATGGAGAGCTGGGCGCCGGAGAGATTCCGCGCGTAGCTGACACCCGAGGACATCTGGAGCCCCGTCATCTGCCCCGCCACGTTGAGGCCCGCGGTGGCCTGGAGCCCGTGGACCCGCCCTGCCGCGATGTTGGCGCCCACCGCGGCCTGGAGCCCGCGCATCGGGCCGCCCGACACGTTGGCGCCCACGCCGAGCTGCGCGCCCAGCAGGCCCTTCCCCGCGACGTTGACGGCCACGGCCATCTGCGTGCCATTCACCTCGCCCGAAGCGATGTTGCCCCCCACCGCGAGCTGCGCGCCTTCCGCGCTCCCGCGCACCACGTTGACGCCCACCGTGGACTGGAGGCCCAGCAGGTCCGCGCCGGCCACGTTCGCGCCCACGGAGAACTGGGCGCCCGTCACCGGCCCCCGGGCCAGGTTGGCGCCCACCGCGAACTGCGCGCCGCTCAGCCCGCCCTCCCCCAC